>CAZGBJ010000023.1:0-37660 GCA_964523895.1 uncultured Enterobacteriaceae bacterium | reverse complement strand
GTAACCCATGTGCCTGTACTTTTTTGTTACCTATGTCCTTGTTCGTACACACCCTGATGCTTTGGCCTGCGGCTCCCCTCGTCGGCGTGCTGTTATTCGGGTCGCGCATACATTCGTCCCTGAATGAATGCGCTCAATTGTGCATCCATGCACAATTGCCCCGATAACATCCCACCTCCTCGGCAAAACACCACGGGAGATAACACACTATATTCTAATGAGTATGGAATTATCATAAAAATCAAACTATTTTAACCCTGTTCATTTCTCTTTATAAAAGGAATTACGATGAAGATGTCTCACAATAGGTTGACTGCTATGGGAAATATCAAATCTATAGCAGATATTTATAAATGCCTCGCAAATTTAATTGGAGGTTTTTTCTGGATTTTAATATTAATAGCTATTGTGTTGCTTGTTGGCATGTTGTACTGGAACAATTCAATCAATGAAGATCTTTGGTTTCCTCTGACATTTTTAATGTTATGGAGTGGCACTATCGAACGAATAGACCAACTACAAATGATAAAAATATTAAAATTAGTAGATATGATGCATATAGTAAATCGCACAAAATATTTTTAAACATTAGCCTCTCATTAATTTTTGTAATGTTAAGCTGGATGACATGTACTGTATTTTTATGAAATTGTAGTTAACAGATCACTTTTGTTTCCGTGATACCTTGCCGAGTTAGGTAATATTGATAGGGGAAAACAGACACGACTGCATGGATGCAGGAGGTAGAACGAATCAGGAGACAGAGTCGAGGACGTCTGTTTTAGTGCATTGGGTCAGGGACGACCCTATGCACGACGCGTAATCGATATTACCTAACTCAAGAACCCGTAGGGCAAGGTATCAGGAAGAGGTTCTTTTGCTTACTTTTCTTTGAAGAAAAGTGAGGCGTCGTGAAGACGAAAAGCAAAGTTAATAAGAATTCTATTTTTACGAGTAACCTAACAACTCTTTATCTCGCCGTTGATAAAAAGATATCGATATAAAGTTACATTGAGAGTTGTCTTCCTAAATCCATCAAGGGCGAAACAAGCAAGATAATTAATAACTGCAAACCGATGATGACAAGCATCGGTGAAAAGTCAAAGCCTCCGGCTGAAGGAATTAACCGACGAGCGGGTTTTAATATGGGTTCGCTTAGTTGATACATGATTACCGTAACCGGATTGTATGCGCCGGGATTAACCCAGCTGATAACAATCTGGATAATAATGATAAACATATATACGTAGATTACTTCTTTCAGTAGATAAGCAATAGTAAGAACAAATAATCCCATTGGTGATGGGGTGTGCCCGCCTACAACAAGTGAAATTAAAATTATTTCTAGTGCTTGAATAAAGAACAATAAAATTATTGATGGCCAATCAATGCCAAAATAACCGGGAACCAGGCGTCGCAACGGTTTTATTGCCGGATTAGTTACCTTAACGAGAAACTGGGATAAAGGGTTGTAAAAATCTGCGCGTACTCTTGCTAATAAATAACGTAATAAAACAGCAAGGATATAAAGGCCGAAAACGATCTGAATCAGAAAAACAGCTGCTTGTGTAAAGTAAGTTCCGCCCATATTTATTTATCAAATGATTGTGATAATTCAATGGAACGTTGTTTTGCTGCTTCCATTGCTTTCTGTACTAACTCATCCATTTTGCCTTTCATAAACGTATTTAAAGCTTGTTCGGTTGTGCCGCCAGGAGACGTTACTTGTTTTCTTAGTTCTGCCGGATCGGATGACGATAATAATGCCATCTTCGAAGCGCCTACTGCGGTTTCAATGGTAAGTAATCTTGCATGTTCTTCGCTTAGTCCTAGTTCTATCGCTGCTTTTTCCATTGCTTCCATGAAGTAGAAAAAATAGGCGGGGCCACTGCCAGACAATGCTGTGACGGCATCCATTTGTTCTTCTGTTTCCAGCCAGATTGCTGTTCCTACAGAACGCATCATTGTTTCAGCCGTATTTTTTTGTGTTTCCGAAGTATGTTTATTGGCGAATAAAGCGGCTGCGCCTGCCTGAATTAATGCAGGGGTATTGGGCATGACTCTAATTACTGCGGAAGACTCACCCAACCATTCTGTAATTGAATCAAGTTTTACGCCAGCAGCTATAGAGATAATTAATTTAGACGTCCCTTTAACATCGTCGGCAATTTCACTAACAATTTTATGCATTACTTGCGGTTTTACTGCAAGCAGGATCACATCAGCTTTAGCAATAGCCTCGTTATTGTTCGCAAGTGCCGAGATTTTGAATTGTTCGGCAATGGAATTCCGTTGACCCTCGTCAGGATCGGAAGCAAGTAATTGTTCGGGTTTTATGCCATTGGCAATTAAACCACCCACCAGGCTTCGTGACATATTGCCACAACCAATAAACGCAATGGTGCAGTCTTCCATATTAAAATAATGTCAAAGTGTGAAAAGTGAAAAGTATAACGGTGTATAAATAAAATATCAGGTTCCCTTGGCCTATTGAGTAATATTCGCCAAGTTTGTGAACTATATGCTCTGATGTTGCTTCAAGCATTACTACGCTTCGCCCTTAACCTTTCACCTTTCATTTTTCACGTATGGCGTGGTCCAAAAATAGCCGTGCCGATGCGTACAATAGTTGCGCCTTCTGCAATGGCAGCCTGCATATCCTGAGTTGTGCCGATAGATAGCGTATCCAGCTCAGGCCTGTTTTGATTTAGTCTATGTTGATTCAAATCGTGTAGTTTTTTCTTTAATTGTGAGAAAGCATGTCTTTGTTCGGTGAAATCACTAGTAGGTGCAGGTAATGACATCAAACCACGTACTTTTAAACGTTTAAACTGGTCGAGTTCGTTAATAAAATCTGCTGCATCATCGATAGGGATGCCTGATTTACTCTCTTCTCCACTGATATTGATTTGAACACATATATTTAAAAGCGGTGAATTCTCAGGTCGCATTTCGTCCAGACGACGGGCTATTTTTATTCGTTCAACGGTATGCGCCCAGTCGAAGTGACTGGCAATCTGTTTGGTCTTATTTGACTGAATAGGGCCTATGAAATGCCAGATTATGTCAGATCGGTTAATGGCCTCTATTTTTTCGATAGCTTCCTGACAATAATTCTCGCCAAAATGGCGTTGGTTTGCATTTATGGCAGTTATGATTTCGTCAGTAGTTCGTGTCTTACTAACGGCTAATAAGCATACTGAGCCTTCATCACGCTGAAATTGTTTTTCAGCAACACTTATTTCATTGTGGATTTGGGCTAGATTGGCAGTGATTTTCATAAAAAGAGGCTATTATTAAGTAGTCTATAATTTAAAATATCAGTAATATTAACAACAGTATGCGGGTGAAATGAGCGTTAATCTCAGTTTATCGATTTCACCCTCTTTGCAAGTAAAAAAACAGAGAATAATATTGCAACATGCATAGTCATCTATGTCATTACCTAAATGGGAGAGATAAATGGATATTGGTGAACTTTTAGCCTTCGGTGTTAAAAACGGTAGTTCGGATCTGCATCTATCTGCAGGTGAGCCGCCAATGATACGTGTTGATGGCGATATGCGCCGTATCAACGTCCCTACCATGGATCATAAAGATGTTCATGATATGGTCTATGACATCATGAACGATAAACAGCGTAAGGATTATGAAGAATTTCTGGAGTGTGACTTTTCTTTTGAAATCCCCGGTCTGGCTCGCTTTCGTGTCAATGCTTTTAACCAGAATCGAGGTTCCGGCGCTGTATTTCGAACTATTCCTTCTGAAATTCTTACGCTAGAACAATTGAATGCCCCGAAAATTTTTGAAGAGATTTCTGATACACCTAGAGGTGTTGTTTTAGTTACTGGCCCAACGGGTTCTGGTAAATCAACCACCTTAGCAGCTATGGTGAATCATAAAAATGATACCGAATACGGTCATATCCTGACAGTTGAAGATCCAATCGAATTTGTACATAAAAGTAAGAAGTGTCTTATCAACCAACGTGAAGTGCATCGTGATACGCTTGGATTTAACGAAGCATTACGTTCAGCCTTACGTGAAGATCCAGACGTTATTCTGGTCGGCGAAATGCGAGATCTTGAAACAATCCGATTAGCGCTATCTGCAGCTGAAACAGGTCACCTGGTATTTGGTACTTTGCATACCAGTTCTGCGGCAAAAACCATTGACCGTGTTGTCGATGTATTTCCTGCTGCTGAGAAAGATATGATTCGGGCGATGTTATCTGAATCATTAAAGTGTGTTATTTCACAGACCTTATTGAAGAAATCGGGCGGTGGCCGTGTGGCTGCACACGAAATTATGATTGGTACGCCGGCTATTCGTAATCTGATTCGAGAAAACAAAATTGCGCAAATGTATTCAGCCATTCAAACCGGGCAAGCCTTTGGTATGCAGACGCTGGATCAGAACTTACAGGAACTTGTACAAAAAAATGTGGTAACGCGTCAGGAAGCGATGTCGAAAGCAGCAAATAAAGATAATTTCTAGAGCATCCTAATACTAGAGTTATACTAATTCCTTAATCGGGAGAGGGTTAGATGGAAAGAGAACAGGCGATAAAATTTATGCGTGATCTTCTCAAGCTGTTGGTTGAGAAGGGTGGTTCTGATTTATTTATCACAGTTGGTTTCCCACCAGCGATGAAAGTACACGGCAAAATGACGCCCGTTTCCAAAACCGAATTGACTCCAGAAAATACCAAAGCACTTGCTTATGCAGTCATGAATGACAAGCAGTTAAAGGAGTATGAAGCGACCAAGGAATGTAACTTTGCAGTAGCGCCGGTTGGTATTGGTCGTTTCCGTGCTAATGCATTTATACAACAGACATTTTGTGGTTTGGTTATGCGAGTGATCGAAACGGATGTGCCCAACCTAGATAAATTAGGTCTGCCGGAAGTACTTAAAGATGTGGTTATGACCAAGAATGGTCTGGTTATCATGGTGGGTGGTACGGGTTCTGGTAAATCAACATCGTTGGCAGCAATGCTTGACTATCGTAATGCAAATACCTATGGCCATATCATTACAATTGAAGATCCTATCGAATATGTTCATCCGCATAAAAATTGCATCATTATGCAACGTGAGGTTGGTGTTGATTGCGATGATTGGGAAATTGCTTTGAAGAATACACTTCGTCAGGCCCCGGATGTGATTCTGCTAGGTGAAATACGAGACAAGGATACGATGGAATTTGGTATCGCCTTTGCTGAAACGGGACACCTGGCAATGGCGACTCTGCACGCGAATAGCTCAAACCAGGCATTGGATCGTATTATCAACTTCTTCTCGGAAGAACGTAAAATGCAATTGTTGATGGATTTATCATTGAACTTAAAAGCGGTTATTTCGCAACGTTTATTAAAAACCGTAGATGGCAAAGGTCGTGCTGCTGCTATTGAAATACTTTTAAACTCTCCATTGATTTCAGATTTAATTTTAAAAGGTGAAGTGCATGAAATTAAGGCGATTATGGCTAAATCAAATGAGTTGGGAATGAAGACCTTTGACCAGGCTTTATTTGACTTATACGAAGCAGATAAAATTAAACTGGAAGACGCTTTGAGATCAGCCGATTCGATGAATGAATTACGTTTACGTATTAAACTAGAAGGAAAAGCATCTAAAGGTAAGGATATGGAAGAAGGTCTCGATCATTTAAGTTTGGAAGAGACCGATGAAGAATCAGGAATGGTGCGCTAATAAATTTACTATTATTGTATCGCAGATGCATAATTAATAATAAGAAACATAACAACGGTACTTAACAAGCATGGACATTACTCCCTATCTGAAACTAATGGTTGAAAAAGATGCCTCGGATCTTTTTTTGACTACAGATTCTCCAGTCAAGGTTAAAATGGAAGGTAAAGCTACATCAGTTGGTAAGACAGTGCTTACCGGTGAGCTGACCAAAGCTGCGGCTTACGGAATAATGAATGAAAAGCAGATTGCAGAATTTGAAGAAAGAATGGAATGTGACTTTGCAATTCCTCTGGCAGATCAGGCACGCTTTCGAGTCAATGTTTTTCGTCAACGTGGTGAAGTTGGCATGGTCTTGCGTCGAATCCCAAATGAAATACCAACGATCAGTCAGCTTGGTGTGCCAGAAATATTGTCCGAGTTAATTATGAACAAGCGCGGTCTTATACTGATGGTAGGCGCAACCGGTTCTGGTAAATCAACAACACTGGCGGCGATGATCAACCATCGCAATCAAAATATGGCAGGTCATATACTAACAATTGAAGACCCGGTTGAATTTAGTCACCCTAATTTAAAAGCAATTGTGAACCAGCGCGAAGTTGGTGTTGATACACAATCCTACGCTAATGCACTCAAGGCCTCGCTGCGAGAAGCGCCGGACGTTATTTTGATTGGTGAAATTCGAGATAGTGTAACTATGGAAGCTGCACTTGAGTTAGCAAATACCGGTCATTTGGCTATCTCCACTTTACATGCGAACAATGCGAATCAGGCTATGGAACGCGTCATTAATATGTTTCCACAAGATATGCATAAACAATTGTTTATGGATTTATCATTAAACATACGAGCAGTAGTTTCACAACGACTCGTATTAGCTGTTGATGGCAAGCGTTGTGCGGCAATTGAAATATTAATCAATACGCCGCACATTCAAGAGCTCATACTCAAAGGTGATATTGATGAACTAAAAGTGGCCATGGCAGAAAGTGGTCAGAAAGGTATGCAAACTTTTGATGTAGCGTTATTTAACTTATATAAAGAAGGTCGAATTGAGTTGGAAGAAGCATTGAACAATGCCGACTCAAGAACTAACCTTGAAAATAAAATTAGTTTTGGTTAACTATTATTAGCTTAAGAGCCATTGGCTCAATTCATTAAAAGGCCCTAGCGGCCTTTTTTTATTTAATAAAGTGAAATTTCTGCCGATAAAGGACTAAGGATGGAATGGCACTTACTTAAGGAAAAATGCTGTCATGCTGGTGTATACCAGCATCCAGTAAATAAAAGTGTCCGCAAAGCGGACTCGTTGGAATCGACTGGATTCTGGCTTTCGCCAGAAAGACGAAGAATAGGTGGTTACAGGCATATTTCATAGCGTTCGTCCTTAAGTAAGTGCCATTCGACTAAGGATGCATTTTTTGCTATTTGGAGTTAGCCATTGAGAGAGTTTATTCGTCACCCATCCAGTGTTCCTGTTCAATTGAGCAAACAGGATGGCGAGGCAAGTCCCGGAATGAATACATTAAATAACGTCAGTTTTGGCGGAGTTAGTTGCTTATGTTCTGAACCTATTGATAAAGGTAGCTCGGTGAAGATGACGATAGAGTGTGTTGACCCCTCTTTTGAAATTAGTGGTAAAGCTGTTTGGTGTAAACCAAGTAGTGAAATGTATGAAGTAGGTGTTGAATTTATTGTTAGTAAAGACAAGATGTTCTTGCTTCGTATGGTAGAACAGATATGTCATATTGAACATTATCGTAATGAACTCTTACATAATGAAGGACTAGAATTATCAAGTGAAGAAGCGGCAAAGGAATGGGTAGAAAAACATGCAGATAATTTTCCAGGAATGTAACAGGTCTTATAAGTCATGAATGAGAAGAAACCACTCACTGGATTTATGGCGCTTAATAGCGCATCAACTAATAAAGGTACTGCTTTTACCGCGAAAGAACGTAAAAAACATAAATTACGTGGTCTTCTCCCTCCAAAAGTTGTTTCGCCTGAAGTTCAAATAGAAAGAACACTTAAAAACATGCGTTGTAAGCATGATGATATTGAGAGGTATGTTTTTTTAACTGCACTACAAGCCAGAAACGAACAATTATTTTATAAGTTAGTTATTAATAATATCGAAGAAGTTATGCCTTTAATTTATACGCCAACAGTGGGGCAGGCTTGTAAAGAATATGCGCATATGTTTCGTAGACCGAGGGGCATGTACATAACGACTGAAGACAAAGGTGAAATTAAAGACGTATTAGAAAATTGGCCATATAGAGATATAAAAGTCATTGTTGTAACCGACGGCGAACGCATACTTGGCTTAGGTGATTTGGGCACCAATGGCATTGGCATACCTATTGGTAAGTTAGCATTGTATGTTGCCTGTGCAGGAATTAAGCCGCATCAATGTTTACCGATCATGCTTGATGTTGGAACAAACAATGTTGAATATCGTCATGATCCCTACTATCTCGGTTTAAATCAGGACAGAGTGATCGGTGATGCTTACAATGATTTTGTCGATGAATTTATACAGGCTGCAAAAGAGACTTTTCCCGATGCCTTGATTCAGTTTGAAGATTTTCTCACACCTAACGCATACTCTTTACTGAATAAATATCGGAATGAGTTGCTTTGTTTTAATGACGATATTCAAGGTACGGCCGGTGTTGCATTAGCGGGTATTCATGCCAGTACACGGATATCGGGATTAAAGTTCAAGGATATGAAAATTATGTTTCTAGGCGCAGGATCAGCAGCAACAGGAATTGCTGATTTATTATGCTACGCCTTGCAACAGGAAGGTCTATCAGAGAGTGAAGCCAGACAACGCTTATGGTTTGTTGATGTTGAAGGTTTGCTGGTAGAAGGCCGCAAAGGTTTGTTGCCGCATAATCAGCCTTATATGCATGAACATGAACCGCTTGGTTTTATTGATGCAATCAATGAAATTAAGCCGAATGTATTAATCGGTGCAACGGGCGCGCCGAATACGTTTACTCATGATGTCGTTGAAGCAATGTCGAAAGTAAATGAACGCCCTACTATTTTTGCTCTCTCCAACCCAACCTCACGTGCCGAATGTACAGCAATGGAGGCTTATGATTGGAGCCAAGGTAAAGTTATTTTTGCCAGTGGCAGTCCTTTTGCGCCGGTAAATTATGGTGATAAGGAATTTAGCCCTGGCCAGGGCAATAATGTCTATATCTTTCCCGGCATAGGCTTGGGAGCAATCATTAGCGAGACCTCGGTTATTACAGAAGATATGTTTTTGACAGCAGCACAAGTATTAGCAGAGCAAGTAAGTCAGAATGAGCTGGATAAAGGCATGATCTACCCACCATTGAATACTATACGTGAAGTTTCATACAATATTGCCTTGGCTGTCGCGGAACATGCTTATGCTGGCAAGACAACAAAAACAGAAAGACCAAAAGATCTGGAAAAGATAATCAAAGATTACATGTATGATCCAGATTATTAAGGTTCAATACATATAGTTAATTAATATTTTGTAACAATAAGTTCATATTATTCGTATAAAATACGATTAATGAAGTCGTTACTATCTCGCCGCAAATTTACCAAGTACGCAATGCTTGGTCTTGCCAGTCTGGCAGTGCCACGTATTGGCTTCAATACCCCTGTCACCTTTAATAAAAAGCTATATCTTGATGAAACGCATAATATTGCAATACCAGAAGGTAGCTCGATACGACTCGTTGCTCAATCAAACAAGCCAGTGATTAGTACTCAATCGTTTTTTTGGCATGGCGCACCGGATGGCGGCGCTTGTTATTCGACCGACATTAATGGCTGGCTATACGTTTCCAATAGTGAAATGAGAAAACAACGAGGTGGTGCCAGTGTTATTCGTTTTAATAGCAAGGGTGACATTATTGATGCGTACCCTATTTTGAGAAACACAACTTTTAATTGCGCCGGTGGGAAAACACCCTGGAATACCTGGTTGTCCTGTGAAGAAAACGGTAATAAAGGACAAGTTTATGAATGTGATCCAGAAGGCAAGATAAAAGCACAAGCAAGACCAGCAATGGGCTCATTTAATCATGAAGCCGTTGCTGTTGATCCAAAGTCTCATGCTTGTTACATGACGGAAGATGTGAAAGACGGGTGCTTGTATCGATTTAAACCGGATAAAAAAGGGGTTCTATCAACCGGTGTTCTTGAAGTTGCGGTTGCAAACAAGAATGTATTGTTATGGAAAAAGATAGACGACCCACTAGCTAAAACAAAACCAACACGTTATCAAATTAAAGAAGTTGCTCGATTTAGAGGCGGTGAAGGCATTATCTATCATGATGGAGCAATTTATTTCACAACAAAAATAGATAATATCGTTTGGCAGTACCATATTAATACTGGTTTGATATCAAAAGTTTATGATGCCGCAGATTATCAACAGCCCTTGCTTAGAGGCGTTGATAATATTGCCGTGTCACAATCCGGCGAACTATTGATAGCAGAAGATGGTGATAATATGCAAATTATTGCATTGGATCATAATTATCAGCCGCATATTCTTGTGCAAGTATTTGGTCAAAACAGATCGGAAATAACGGGTCTCGCATTCTCTCCAAATGGAAAGCGTCTCTATTTTTCTTCACAAAGAGGAAAATCAGGAAAGAGCAAAGACGGGATGACGTATGAAGTTACGTTTGGATAATGACTATCTTAATTGGCTATCTTTACTGCCGCGCCGATTAAAGCCAGTGAAAACTTCTTTGTTCTCGTCGCGCTGTGCCTGGCAATTGACGCACAAACGCACGCCGGATATAGCTTGACGGCGTGCTTCTGGAATAGCGCCTTCACATTCCTCACAGTGCGTTAAACCTTCACCAGCAGGCATCTCACTACGAGCCTGTTTGATCGCATCTTTTATACTCGCATCAATTTGTTCCTGAACAGCCCCTTCAGGAGCCCAACCACTAGCCATTGCTTTTTCCTATTTAAGAATATTTTTTCTGAGTTTTTAAATATAGGCTGTCGGACTATATATGTAAATGTTTAAGATATTATTTTGCTTGATAGCAAGTCACTTTCTCTTGCGTGCTCAAGAGAAAGTGACTCGTCATCAGACGAAATAAGAACTTTAAAGATAACTACGAAGTAGTTACCCGGAACAACTCATGTCCGCTTTCAAAATACTTTTTCTCAAATGGACTAATAAACTGATCTACTTCAATTGTCTCTAATAAAACAGATTTAGCAGTTACCAACTCTAATGCTGATTTAAATTCTTCTGCATAAATTAGCCAATTGGTTCTTAATTCAATGTGATCACATAAACTTAACATTTCAGGAAATATAGGGTGACCATGCCAGCGGCGTTTTAATTGGTCTTTTTTTGGCCAGGGATTCGGATATAGTAAATAGTGTTTTTTAATGTTCCAGCTTGACTGTTTAATCATTCGCCAGATATCAATGACGTCAGCTCTTATTAAAATTAAATTATCTTTATCATAAAAGTTTTCATTTTTAAGATAACCATCCAGGCGTTTTTCTGATTTGTCGATACCTACTATTAATGCATCGGTATTTTGTTGAGATAAAATGTGACTACTTTCTCCGGTTCCACAGCCGGAATCGAGTATTATCGGCAGGTTTAAATTATTTATTATTTCATTCGCTTGATGAAAAATATCAGCGCTAAATGGCCGGTAGGGTTTTCTAAAAGGATTAGCGAGGTGTTTTTTTATACCACTTTCAAGATCTTTATGTACACCAGTTTGCTTACTGGTGACAATTCTTGACTCATGTGACATGTCACTAGCTTTGAAACTGGATTACACTTTCTGCTTCAAATACAGGGCCATCAACACAAACACGTTTCATTGCTGGGCCATTGTCAGTCTCGATCAATACCGTACAACCGGCACAACCACCAACGGCACAAGCCATATATTCTTCCAGTGATACTTGACAGGGCAGTTCATATTCTTTTGCTAACTGTGTGACAGCTTTAAGCATTGGTGTTGGGCCACATGAAAAAATTTCTACTTCTGTGCGTTCTTTATCGTCAAGATTATCTAACCAATGCCGCGCCAGGTCAGTCACATAGCCATTAAAGCAACCGGGGTAATCTTGTAAGCTGGTTAAACGTGCTGCGATGCCCCAGTCATCTAGCAAAGGCATACTGGCAATGACATCCGCTGGCATTTCTTTCAACATGATTTGTGAAGGACGACTCTTGAATGGGAAAGGAATTTCCGATCCCATAATGACTAATGGGCTTATGTTTTTTGTCGTATTTTTAATATGTTCTGCAAGAAAAACCATTGGTGGAATACCTACGCCACCACCTATTAATAAAGGACGTTTTTTATAACTGTCCATTTTGAATGACTGGCCTATAGGACCAATCAGATCAATTTTATCGCCGACTTGTTGCTTAGATAGTAAATCTGTACCTTGACCATGAACTTTATAAAGTACATCAATAATTTTGGTTTTCGGATTGCTACGCATGATCGACATTGGTCGGCGCATGGCTAAAGCCGGATCACACTGCATATGAATAAAATGTCCGGGCTTGGCATGTGTTGCTGTTTCAGGTGCTTGTAAACGAAGATGATATTGTTCATCGGCATAAGCATCTTGCGACAGTAGTTCTGCTTGTTCTACATACAATGTGTTGCGTGTTGCTGGGTGGGTCATTATTAATCCTTAAACATATTTTTTAAAAAGCCACAGAGGGCACGGAGCACACAGAGAAGGGCAAAAGAGTTAAATAAAAAAGAACATAAGTATTAAATACTATTATTTTAATAAAAAATATTTCATACATATTAATTGATTTTTCTATGTGTACTCAGTGTTCTCTGTGGCTAATTAGTTTTTATTTAAGCTTACTTCTATCAAATACAACTTTACCATTTAGCAATGTATGGGAAACGGAGCCTTGTAGTTCCCAGCCGTTAAAGGGTGAATTTTTTCCGGCGCTAAGTAAGTTATCTTTACTAACACTGGTACTAGCATCTATATCAAGGATGCAAATATCAGCATCTTTACCTGTTTCTAATGTGCCTTTCTCTATCGAGAGTATGTTAGCTGCTTGCGAAGTAAGTAATGAAATTGCTTTTTCTAGTTTTAATTCTTTACGGTTTACCAGGTGCATTGTTAAGGGTAATAAATGTTCTATTGTCGAAGCGCCGGACTCCGTTAAACTAAATGGCGTCGCTTTTGCATCAGCATCGTGTGGTTGGTGATCTGAACAGATGGCGGTAATCGTGCCGTCATTAATTCCGGCAATTAATCCTGTACGGTCGCGTTCGCTGCGTAAAGGAGGTTGCAAGTGGCAATCACTATTGTAATCAGCAATGTCCATTTCTGTGAGCAGTAGATTACAAATCGCCACGTCTGCTGTTACTGGTAAGTTTTGTTTTTGTGCTGCTTTGATTAATTGAACACCGCGCGCAGTTGAAAGCCGGCAAAAATGCAGACGAACATTAGTTTGCTCGGCTAATAATAGCGCTCTGCTTATTGCTACTGTTTCTGCGCTTTCAGGTATAGCAGGTAGTCCAAGCCGGGTACTTAGGGCGCCTTCGTGAGCAACACCGTTATTTTTTAATGCATTATCTTCAGCGTATAAAAATACAGTAAGGTCACAACTATGTGCATATTCAAAAGCGCGGCGTAATACTTCAGCGTTATCGATAGAGTTATATGCGTTGCTGACACCAATACAACCGGCCTGTTTTAGTATATGCATTTCGGCAAGTTGTTCGCTGTTTAAGTTTTGAGTTAAAGCACCTAATGGATAGATATTGGTTCGTCCTGCATCTCGTGATCGTTGATGTATTAATTCTATAACTGCTGGTGTATCAATAACCGGGTCGGTATCAGGAGGGCAACATATAGATGTTATGCCGCTACTATTCGCAGCAAAGCTTTCCGTTTGAATAGTTCCTTTATGTTCCAGGCCGGGTTCACGTAGTCTTGCGCAGAGATCAACCAGGCCGGGTAATACTAGTTTATCTTTTGCGTTGATTTGTAAGTCACTATCAAAACCATCAGGTTTCTTTTTAATGCCAACAATCTTATCTTCAGCGATAAATAAATCTTGTTTAGCATCAAGTTTATTTACTGGGTCGAATAGACGTCCACCCTTAATATGGATGCGCATTATTTTGACCCACCCATATCATCATTACTCCGACCCATAGTCATCGCCATCACGGCCATACGTACAGCAATACCATGACTGACTTGTTGCAGGATGACTGAACGTTCGCCGTCAGCAACACCGGAATCAATTTCAACGCCACGATTAATAGGGCCTGGGTGCATGACTATGGCATCAGGTTTTGCTAAAGCCAGGCGTTCGTCGGTAAGACCATAGCGTTGAAAGTATTCTTGCTCGCTGGGTAATAGTGCGCCGCGCATACGTTCTTTCTGAAGTCGTAACATCATGACAACATCAACACCTTCAAGTCCGGCATCCATATCGTGATAAACATGTACGCCTAAATCTTCGACGCCCTTGGGGATTAAGGTATGAGGAGCAATGACTCTTGTTTCCAGAACACCTAATGTATTTAAGGCATGAATTTCAGACCTGGCCACGCGTGAGTGGAGGATATCTCCAACAATGGCGACACGCAGATTTTCGAAACTTTGTTTATGTCGTCGTATGGTAAACATATCCAGCATTGCCTGAGTTGGGTGGGCATGTCGCCCATCACCGGCATTGATAACACTGATATGAGGTGCGACTTGTGTTGCGATATAATGCGCTGCACCGCTGTTAGCATGACGTACAACGAACATGTCGCAGTGCATCGCTTCTAGCGTATGCAAAGTATCGCTGAGTGTCTCTCCTTTGCTGGTTGCCGATGTTGAAATATTCAGATTAAGAATATCAGCAGACAGTCTTTTTGCTGCCAGTTCAAAGGTGGTGCGTGTTCGTGTACTGGGTTCGAAGAATAAATTGGCAATAGTCTTGCCGCGTAACAGGGGCACTTTCTTTACATGCCTTTCACCAACACTGGCGAAAGATTCAGCGTGATCAAGAATATTTAGGAGTAATGATTGGCTTAGACCTTCTGTAGAAAGAAAATGCTTTAGATTGCCGTTATTGTCGAGTTGAATTATGTTTCCAGTCATCCCGTAGTTTGTGTTCCAGTGCCTTTAACATTATCTATGGATAAGGTCAGGGGCTCAGGTCCGGAGAGCTTAACATGTTCTCCCTCATTTAGCGTAATGGTTTTTCCAATAATATCGGCTTGAATGGGTAGTTCTCTTCCACAACGATCAATCATAACAACCAGTGTAATGCTGGCAGGTCTCCCATAATCAAAAATCTCATTCATTGCTGCACGAATTGTCCGGCCTGTAAATAACACATCATCAACCAGAATGATGTGACGATTATTTATATCAGCAGGTAATTTACTAGGGTTTACTTCAGGGTGTAAACCTAATGTGCTGAAGTCATCACGGTAGAATGCTATGTTTAATTCACCTAATGGATCTGCAAGCTTAAGTGTTTGATGGAGTCGTTTTGCGATCCAGGCACCGCCACGCTGTATACCAATCATAAGTGGATTGTCATAGGCACTGGCTTTGCAATAAGCCTGTGTGGCACAAGCCATCTCGTTTAGTAGTTGATCAATATCTATTGCGTCAGACATGGACGCTAGTTTTCCCTATTTGCCACGATTTGTCGATGACTCAGCATAATTATTCTCACTCAACCATGTCTCAAGAATAAGTCTGGCTGCCACTGCATCGAGGTCGTAAGTCGATTTTAATTCTCGTCTGGCTTCATAGGAAGAGAGTTGTTCTTCAATCATTTCTACGGGAAGTTGGAAGCGACCCTCAAGTTGACGCGAAAAACGTTCAGCAATCTCGGTCATTTCCTGGCGTGAACCATCCAACTGTAGTGGCTTACCGACGACTAGTTTGTCTGGGTCCCATTCCTTGATTAAGCATGAAATATTTTCCCAATCAGGTTTGTTATTGATGGTTTTTATTGTTTCAAGTGCTGTTGCTGTTGCAGTAATGGTTTGGCCAACAGCGGTACCTATCCGTTTTTTGCCGCAATCAAAGCAGAGCAAAGTTATATTCATGCGTGACCAATATCAGATGATAATTTATCGACATCTACACCAATATGATTGGCAGCGGATTGCCAGCATTGTTCTGGCGAAGTATTAAAAATAATTTCTAAATCAGCTGATCCATTTAGCCAGACATTGTCCATTAATTCCTGTTCGAGTTGCCCAGCAGACCAACCAGCATAGCCCAATGCGATAAGTGATTCGTCTGGACCTTCCCCATCTGCTATTGCTTCGAGAATGTCCTTTGATGTTGTAACACAGAGCTCATTTGAAACGACGATAGATGAATTCCACTCTTTATGTGTCTGATGCAAAATAAAGCCTCGATCCGTATGTACCGGTCCACCCTGGAAAATAATTTTGTTATTTGCGTCCAGGTTATTAACAGGAATCTCCATCTGTTCAAAGATTTCCCCAAGGCCAATATCCAAAGGTTTATTAATGATAATTCCCATGGCCCCTTCTTCATTGTGGACACAGATATAAGTGACGGTTTTCTCAAAATTGGGATCTTTGAGACTGGGCATTGAAATCAAAAACTGATTAGTAAGATCTGTTTGCTGCATTTATACCCATGATACCTGAATAAGCATTTTCAATCATCATGGGTATTCAAGTATTTGCAGGAATCAGCCTTTTCACAAGCACTGGTTTGAGTTGTTCTTTATTTAAAACCTTTATTATTCAGAAATTGCCAAGTGCGCATGATATGTAAAATATCGGTTTCATCCTTGATGTGTTGAGGAAAGGGTGAGAAAGGTGCAGATAGTTCAACAATTCGGATCGCGGCGTCGTCTAAAAGTTTTTCCCCGGAGGAACGACGTATAGTAATCTCGTCAATAGAACCATCTGGTCTCAATGCAACATCCAATACCAGGTTGCCTGATAGTCCCTGTTTTCGTGCTTGTTCCGGGTAATTTAAATTACCGACACGCTCTACTTTTGATCGCCAGGCTTCCATGTACGCAGCATAGTTATATTCTTTTGTGCTGGCCGAGATAAATTTTCGTCTTGGACGTTTTGCCTTGGCTTCCATTTTTTGTCTTATTTGGGCACTTAAAGAAGCAATTTTAAAACTGTTTGTTAATAATTGTGTTGCCGTGGGCGTTATCGGTTTTCTAATGGTTTCTTTAATCCGGTTTTTTTTCTTTTCAGGCGTGCTTACTCTTTTTGTTGATTTAGTTTCTTTCGCTTCTGCGATTTTTTTCTCTTTACTTGGTGTCTCGACTTTTTCCACCATTGGATTCGGACTTTCAATGTCTTCCGCTGTTATTTTTTCAATAACGTCTTTTTTTACGGGTGATGGCTCGGCTACTTTGGCTTCCGTTGTTGCCGATTCAGGTGGTTGTGGTGGTTCAACTTCGGCAGGTTGTGGCATGGTTATGTCCGGCTTTGGATCCGGAAAAGGTGCGGGCATCGGTGCGGAAGGAGTTACTTGCTCTTCAACATTTCCTCCTCCCTCAAGGCTTGCTTGTGCCAACATATCTGCTTCTTTTGGTTCAGCACTTTTTTGCTGGACTAAAACAATCTCCATTGTATTGAAACGTGCGCGTGAACGATCTTCTTTAGCGAAGGTAATCCCTAGAATGAGGAGTGCATGGAACAATATGGCAAGACTCAAGGTCAGACCAAGTCGATCCAGCGGGGTAATAATAGGTTTAACAGCTTCTACAGTTGCCACGTTTAGCTATGTTTACCTGTAATTAAAGAATTCACGATTTATACTGCTTGTCTCCGTTTTTCTAAAGCGTCCATAAGTTGTCCAGCTATATCAAGATTATACAGACTATCTAATTCGCGAATACAGGTGGGACTAGTCACGTTTATTTCTGTTAAATAATCGCCAATAATATCCAGACCAACGAACAATAAACCCATGTCACGACAGCGCGAGCCAACTTGTTCGCATATCCATCGATCACGGTCGCTTAGTTCAATCCCTTTCCCTGTGCCTCCTCTGGCCAGGTTGCCACGAACTTCACCTGCAGCAGGTATTCTTGCCAGCGCATAAGGTATAGCTTCACCGTCGATCAGTAATATACGTTTGTCTCCTGCAGAAATTGCCGGAATAAATTTTTGTGCCATGACATAAGCTGTGCCTTCTTTGGTCATGGTTTCCAGAATAACTTTGCAGTTGGGGTCTGATTCATTGACTCGATAGATACTTTGTCCTGCCATGCCATCCAGTGGTTTTATAATGGTGTCTTTATGTTGTTTTATAAAATCAGACAAAATATCCATACTGCGACTAACCTGGGTCGGTGCGATGCAATCTGCAAAATGGCTAATAAAAAACTTTTCATTAGCGTCTCTAAGCGCTGTCGGACTATTTACTACCAATGTTCCCAGTCGCTCTGCGTGTTCGAGTATGTAAGTTGAATAGATGTATTCAAGATCGAAAGGAGGATCCTTACGCATCAAAATAATGTCGAGACTGGCGAGCTCTTCAGTTCGGCTTTCTGACAAGGCAAACCAGTTCTCAGGATTCTCGTCTACTTTCAGGCGTTGCATTTTTGCCATGGGAACATCATCGTTAATATAGATATCCGCCATCTCCATATAATCAATATCCCAACCACGTTTTTGCGCGGCTAGTAGCATGGCAAATGAACTGTCTTTTTTTATGTTAATCCCACTAATGGGATCCATGAGTATTCCAAGTTTCATTATTAGATTACTTTACTATAAATAATTCTCTGAATAATACCCAAAGTGTATGATAATAAACACCATATGCATCAATAACACATCATTGAATATAGAAACACACTGTGAAAACACTAAAAATAGCGACTAGAAAAAGCCCGCTTGCCTTATGGCAAGCTGAGCATGTTAAAACATTGTTATTACAGACTCATTCTGATTTATCAGTTGAGTTAGTCAGCATGCAAACAGAAGGTGATCGTTTTCTTGATGCGCCATTGATAGCTGTTGGCGGGAAAGGACTGTTCATCAAGGAGCTTGAACAGGCACTGTTAGATGGGAGAGCTGATATCGCGGTGCATTCGATGAAAGACGTCACGATTGATCTGCCGGATAAACTGGCGTTGCCGGTTATTATGAAACGTGAGGATTCGAGAGATGTATTTATATCAAATACCTATAAACAAGTAGAAGATCTTCCTGCTGCTGCTGTGCTTGGCACATCCAGTCTGCGTCGGCAGTCACAAGTTAAAGCGTTGCACCCTGAAATAGTAATAAAAGATTTGCGTGGCAATGTTGGTACGCGTTTAGGCAAACTGGATGTGGGTGAATATGATGCCATTCTACTTGCAGCAGCAGGAATTATACGATTGGGATTAAGCGAACGAATAACACAATTTATACCTCCTTCCATTTTATTGCCAGCAATTGGCCAGGGCGCTATAGGTATTGAGTGTCGTGCCGGAGATGATGTTGTGCATGAATTAATTATGCCCTTAAATCACCAGGAAACATCCTTATGTGTTCAGACTGAACGTGCTTTTAGTCGTCGATTGTTTGGTGGTTGTCAGCTACCTATTGCTGCGCAAGCGTCACTTATTGGTGATAATGTTGAGATTGTTGGTTTAATTGCAAGAGGCGATGGTAGCGAAGTGATTAAGTCGGTTCAGAAAGGAAATATTAAAAATAACGATAATATTGGTACGTCATTAGCCGAAATATTGTTAGAACGAGGCGGTGATAAAATTTTAAAAGAACTTATAAAATAACGTTTATTTTGTCAGTGTCGCTAAACAACAAACGAATATTAATTACTCGGCCTGAACATCAAGCCGGCCATTTATGTGAATTGGTTTCAAATGCTGGCGGAGAGAATATTCTTTTTCCTACTATCGAAATCAAGCCTGTCTTAAGATCGGTAAAATTATCAAACTGTTTTAAGCATATTAACGAGTATGATTTTGTTATATTTGTTAGTCGTAATGCAGTTAAAATGGTATTCGGTCACTATATTAAACAAACTGAATTGCCAGAACATAGTCAGTGGTTAGCCATTGGTGCTGGCACGGCAGCAGCTTTAGCTGATGTGAATATGACCAATGTATTAAACGCAGGCGCTCAGGCAGATAGTGAAAGCTTATTGCAACTACCGGAATTGCAAAGCGAATTCGTTCAGCACAGAAAAATATTAATTGTGCGTGGTGTTGGTGGGCGTGAAATATTAGCAAGAGTGTTAAAGTCGCGCGGGGCTTTTGTTGAGTACGCTGAAGTATATGCGCGTTGTTTGCCTGAATACGAATTACAGAAACGCCATGAAATATGGCAACACTTGAAGCCGGAAGCTGTTATTGTAAGTAGTAATGAGGGGCTTAATAATTTGATAAAATTAACATTAGAAGCCAATCAAGAACAGTTGTTTAAACTACCGCTAGTTGTTATGTCAGCGCGTACTGCCGATCTTGCAAAAGAGCTGGGGTTTATTGCGAACAAAGAAATTGCAAAAGATAAAAATGATGAAGGTCTTGTGTCAGCACTTTTGCGACTTGTTGGAGACTAGAAATATATGAGCGTAGAAAAAGAAAACAAAGTATCGGCAGATAAATCTCAGAAAGAAATAGTCGGGAAAAATAAAGCTGACGATAAAAAAGCTGTTTCTGCAGATAAATCAAAATCAACAAACTGGCTTTCTTTTATTGTGTCAGTCGTTTTTATTATTATTTTTTCTATTGCTTTTTTCTTTTTAAATGATCGTCTTAATAATATTGAAAAGGGGTCTAATCAAAGCAACATAAAAATAAACAGCACGCATCAGAATATCGATAACCAAATAAAAGAGACTTTATCAAGATTGTCCAGCATGCAAAAAAAGCTGGAAGAACTTGAATCAAAACAGGATGTTCTTTCACACTCATTTTCGCAACCACAAGAGCAGCAAATTCACATTAATAAAGATTATGCTTTGGCAGAGATTGAACACCTGCTCATTATCGCCAGTTACAACCTTCAACTTGACCATGATGTTGCCACAGCATTGGCTGCAATGGAGGCAGCAGATTCGCGATTAAATGGTTTTAGGGACCCTGCTGTATTAAGTGTTCGAGAGCAATTAGTAGCAGACATGAATGACCTTCGATCTTTAAACCAGGCAGACTTAAGTGGTTTAAGTTTGTTTCTATCTGATTTAATTAGTCGTGTTGATGAGCTGGCATTAAAAGAAAATATTGTATTGGATAAAACAGAAATAAATTCCGAACCTGGAGAAGAACAAATAAAAGGCGTAAAACATTTTTTTATGCTTGTCCTTAAGGAATTGAAGAGCTTGATTGTAATAACGCGTGATCAGAATGTCAGTAAAGCACGTTTGTTGCCAGATGAGATTTATTTTCTCAAAGCAAACCTGAAGCTTGAGTTGGCCAATGCGCGATTTGCTGTATTCAATCGTGATACAGACAATTTACATGCATCAATCGTCCATATACAGCTCTGGTTGAATGAGTATTTCGATTTATCAAATGCGGCTGTTCAAAATATATATGATGCATTGTCCCGCATGAAAAAACTGGAACTAACATTCCCTGAAGTAGATATTAATTCATCACTTGAATCGGTACGTGCTCTTAGTCGATCTCAATATGAGGATCATGGCGTCAACGATGAAGAAGGATTGATTCCGCTACAATGAAGTTATTGCTACTAAGCTTATTGGCATTATTGTTTGCTGTTGCTATTGGTTCTCTGGCGGGCTCTGATACCGGCTATGTCATGATGACAATTTCGGGCTGGACAATACAAACCAGTGCTACTTTGTTTGTTATTATTTTATTTTTAAGTTTCCTGACTTGTTATTTTTCTATACGTGGTCTAATACGTTTTTGGCAAATGCCAAAAGATATAAAAGTATGGCGTCGACATAGAAATCAACGACGCGCTGAAAAATATTTAACGCAAGGTTTGATTCACATGACAGAGGGACGTTGGAAAAAAGCTGAGCATGATTTCTGTAAGGCTGCACCCTATAGCCGCGAGCCTTATGTTAATTATCTTTGTGCTGCGCGTGCCGCACAACAATTACGAGCAGTCGATCGTCGCGATGAGTATTTACGGCTTGCTTATCATAATAATCCCGATGCAAGCATTGCTGTTGGCATAACACAAGCTGAACTACAATTGAATCAGGAACAAACTGAACAAGCGCTAGCGACATTAAAATGTTTACAACACAAACAACCCGATCAAACTCAGGTTAAACAATTATTATTAGATACATATATTGATCTTAACGACTGGCAATCTGTTTTAAAGTTAATTCCTTCAATAGAAAAAACCAGTTTATATCCACGTGAACAGATTCAGGCAAAACAACTCGATGCCTATGCTGGTTTATTAAAAGAAGCAGGAAACCTGAATAATAAGGAAAAACTCAACTCGATTTGGTCGAACATTCCACGTAAATTAAAACAGCACTTTTATTTAATAGAAGTTTATATCAATGAACGATTAAAATTCGATGATACAGCAGATTGTGAAATATTATTAAGAGGTGCGTTAAAAAGACAATGGGATAATATGTTAATTCGTTTGTATGGGCTGGTTGTTGCTGGAGATACAAATAAACAACTTGCTGTAGCGGAGTCCTGGCTACGAAATCATGCGCGCGATCCTGTTTTATTATTGTCCTTAGGTAGAATTTGTATGCGAAATAAATTATGGGGTAAGGCCAGAGATTATTTGCAAGAAAGTATTGACGTTCAAGCTATTCCTGAAGCTTATTATGAATTTGCACAGTTACTCGAACATGAAGGAAATACCGAAGAAGCTGCTGTCTGTTATGAGAAAGGACTTGCCCTGGTAACGGGAATGAACAGTTAATTTGCTGCAAATTCAAATGAATCTGAAAAGAGTCGTTCTCGATCCAGACCCTGTTCGGGAAATGATTCTACGACGGCATTAATCATGGGTGGTGGGCCACAAGCATAGACATCGTGTCCTGATAAATCAGCATGATCCTGTAGTACTGCATCATGAACAAAACCTGTTTTACCTTCCCAGCCATTTAAATTCTCGGTATCTGATAGTACGGGAATGTATTCAATGTGTTTGTGATCCATTGACCATTGTTTAGCAATTTCGTCAAAATACAGATCGGTTTCTGTACGTGCACCCCAATAAATATGTATCGGACGCTTATCATCTTTTTTCAGTGAATGTTCAACCAGACTTTTTACCGGCGCGAAACCTGTACCACCAGCAATCATAATGATAGGCCTGTCAGACTCATGTAAGGTAAATTGACCTAATGGTCCCTCAATACGAAATAGAGCATTATTCTCCAGATCTTTAAAAGCGTATTCAGAAAACAGTCCGCCTTCATAATAGCGAATATGAAGTTCCAGTATTTGATCTTCGTGAGGTGGATTAGCAAGAGAAAACGAACGGCGTTTGCCATCTTTCATCAGTATATCGATATATTGCCCTGCTAAAAATTGAAGACGATCTGTTTTTGGTAATTCAAGGATTAGTCGAATGACATCATCATTAAGTTTTTCACATGTCGTTACACGACAAGGAAATTGTTTAAGTTTGATGTCGGCCGGAGTTTCAACCGTGTGTGTTTTTATTGATAAGTTGCTGGTTGCCTGCGCCTGACAAAGCAATGCGACTCCTTGTTGGTGTTCTTCTTCTGAGAGAGCTTCAGGCAAACTGCCTGTATAAATAATATTGCCACTAATAACGTTTGCTTTACATGTTCCGCATTCACCATTACGGCAACCATAGGGCAAGTTATGTCCCTGCCGTAAAGCAGCTTCAAGCACAGTTTCTTCTTTTTCAATATTGAAATTAACGTCTTGTTCTGTAAGTTGGATTTTAAATGACATAAAAAATTAATATGAAGTGAGACGGGCTATCCCGAGAAAAATGTATATATTTACGAAGAATAAGTTATTTTGGAATGCTTCTATTACTACTTAACCAGCGAAGTAATGGTTCCCATTGTTCCCGGTCATAATACGTTTTTGATGGAGCTAACTCAAAAATACTTAAGCCACATTCTGCCGCACGAATATAATTTTGACTTGCACGTAGCATAGTCATGAAGGGCAGCTTCTTCCCATTCGGCAATTTTATATGATCCAAATAATGTTCAAGTTTTGCTGCCACCAGTGTATCTTCTCGTACGCGATTAGCGACGGTTGCGATTTTAATTTTATTATTAATCGCTCCCTTCAACGAAAACAATTCATCAAGGAATCGTTCGGCAGCACGAATATCTATCGGAGAAGCAATGATAGGCATAACCATGGTTTGTGCCTGACTGAGAAATTTCTGTAATCGCTTATCAGTGACACCGGCAGGTGTATCCATAATCAAAATGTCAGTTCCTTTAGGTACTTCCAAACGGTCTCTTTTTAATATTGCGCAGTTTATAGGGCTGCGGTTATCCGACCTTGCCGAAAGCCAGTCTTGACTTGAACCTTGTGGATCGCAATCTGCAAGAGTGACATTTTTACCTTTAATAGCAAAATGGCTGGCGATATTCGTTGCGAGTGTGCTTTTCCCGCTTCCGCCTTTCGGATTTAGAATTAAAATAGTACGCATAGTGTTATTAATAATGATTTGCTAAGGCTATTCTCATATAAATGAAGTGATTAAGCACTCTTTTGGGCAATTAATTTTCGCAATAATGGCGTCAAAATAAGTTGCATGGCGAAAACTTTCTTGCCTGCAGGAACGACAATGGTGTCTGGACTCGACATTATCGAGCCTTCGAGCATCTCCAAAAGATGGCGAAAGTCGACTTCAATTCTATCTAGGTTACGAATATGAATGACACAAAAACTTTCATCGTTACTGGGAACATAGTCCGTTTCAAATGGGTTAGAAGTATCGACAGTAGGGACACGCTGGAAATTAATATCGGTATGGGAAAATTGAGGTGTAATGTAATGCGTATAGTCGTACATACGATCCATAATAAGTTTGGTCGCATCTTCTGCAGAATAACCTCTGATTGCGTGATCTCTATGAATTTTTTGCATCCACTCGAGATTAATAATAGGAGTAACGCCGATTAACAGATCAACATGCTGTGCAACATTTACGCTATCAGTAACCACGCCACCATGTAAGCCTTCATAAAAAAGTAAATCACTATCTTCTTCTATTGTTTCCCAAGGTGTTAGATTGCCGGGAGGGAGACCGTGTTGAGAAGCTTCTTTTTCATCATGGACATAATAGCGACGCTTTCCTGTTCCGTTTTCACCATATTCTTTAAATAATGACTCAAGTTCCTCAAATAGATTGCCTTCTGGACCAAAGTGAGTCAGGTTCGCACCTTTTTTCTCAGCTTTGGTGCTTTGCTCGTCCATTTCGGCACGATCATAGCGATGAAATCCATCGCCTTCGATAATAGCGGCTTTAACACCCTCTTTTCTGAACATATACTCAAATGCGCTCTTGGCTACGCTAGTGCCCGCGCCTGAAGAACCAGTTATTGCAATTATTGGGTGTTTAAGTGACATAGTGTTTGATTATACTCAATCGAAGCCTGTTATTATTCTTATTTCGAATAATTCAACTCGTTGCACAATTTTAAGCTCTGGGCATTATAAGGTAACATACTGATTTACAAGGGAGAATAGTTTGGGTTCGTCAATTAGTACAGATATTGTTTTATATCGAAGGCTACTAAGCCATGTTATTCCCTATTGGCGGGTTTTCTTATTATCCATCGTTAGCATGATAATTCTGGCAGCGACCGATCCGGCAATCCCTGCCTTAATGCAGCCTTTACTCAATGGCGCGTTTATCGATAAAGACCCGGAAACAATAAAGCTTATGCCGTTCTTATTTGTGGGACTATTTGCAATACGTGGTATCGCGGCTTATGTCAGTAATCTTTCTTTAAATTGGGTGGCGTATAAGGTCATCATGGATTTACGACAAGCGATGTTTGATCGTATGATTGATTTTCCCGCCTGTTTTTATGATCAGCAACGTTCCGGTAGTTTGATGTCACGCTTTACTTATGATGTCACCCAGATAAAAGAAGCCTCAACTAACGCTATTTCAACTCTGGTTCGAGACTCATTATCCGTGATCGGTTTACTCGGCTGGATGTTTTATGTTAATTGGATGCTGGCATTAATATGCTTATTAGCCGCACCGGTTATTGCCATTATTGTGACGATTATTAAACGCAGAATACGTAAAATGAGCAACAAGGTTCAGGATACGATGGGCGATCTTCATGATGTCCTTGCGGAAAGTTTCGATGCACAAAAAGTTATCAAGTTGTATGGTGGTCAGGCGGTAGAAAAACAGCGATTCTTTAATACCATTAACGCGCATCGTCGCTTTGCTATGAAGTTTGTGCAGGCATCAGTAGCAACAGGTCCAGCGATACAAATGATTACCGCAATTCTTCTTGCCATTATTATTTATATCGCCACTCAACAAGCAATGTCTGATAGTTTAAACACGGGTGATTTTGTCTCATTTTTTGCTGCCGTTGCGATGATAATGGGACCACTAAAACGACTGGCTAGTGTTAATGAGCATATACAAAAGGGTCTAGCGGCATGCGAAAGTGTCTTTGCCTTACTTGATACTGATATTGAAGCTCAGTCTGGCAATAAAGAGTTAAATAATGCAAAAGCTAAAATTGAATTTCGAGATGTATCGTATTCTTATGTTGAAGCTGAGACCAATGCATTGCAGAAAATTTCATTGAGTATCGTTCCGGGAGAAGTCATTGCTTTGGTTGGTGAGTCTGGTAGTGGTAAAACAACCCTGGCTAATTTATTGCCTCGATTCTATCAACCTAAGTCAGGTTCAATATATTATGACGATATCGATATTAAAGAATTATCGTTGTTATCATTACGTAGAAATATTGCCTACGTTAGTCAGGATGTCGTGCTATTTAATGACACCATTAGAAATAATATTGCCTATGGTGAATTAAAAGATGTTACGGATGATGCAGTATGGACAGCAGCAGAAGCAGCGTGTGCAACAGAGTTTATTAATGAATTGCCAGAAAAAATGTCAACGGTTATTGGAGAAGATGGAACTCGTCTGTCAGGCGGGCAACGCCAACGCCTGGCGATAGCAAGAGCATTATTAAAAAATTCACCACTGTTAATTCTTGATGAAGCAACTTCGTCACTCGACACGCGTTCAGAACGACATATTCAATCTGCACTGGAAAATGTTAAAAAAGGCCGTACTTGTTTAATTATTGCGCATCGATTATCTACTATAGAAAATGCAGATCGTATTATTGTGCTCGACAAGGGACAGATTGTTGAACAAGGTAATCACGAGGCTTTATTAAAACTTCAAAATCATTACGCTAGATTGCATCAAGTACAATTTCAAGATCGTAATAGTTAAACCTTAAAAGCTAAATATTAAATAAGCCACAGAGGGCACAGAGTACACAGAGAAAAACTAAAGCTACAACAACAAAACAATATTGAATTCCAATTATCTATTTAAGAAAGAATATTAAGTGCTTACCTGCCCTTTATATTTTTCTCTGTGTACTCTGTGCCCTCTGTGGCAAGATCACTCCTAACTACAAACTTTATCTCTCCCCGTATGTTTTGCCTGATACATTGCTTTGTCAGCAGCTTCGATCAATTTATGCGGGTCATCATGATCTACCATTTCGGCAATACCAATTGATACTGTAATACCAGGTAAGGGCTGATCTTCTTCGTTTGTTATTTCAGTATGTTTTATTGCTTCTCGTAAGCGTTCAGCAATAGTCAAAGCACTATTGATATTCATACCAGGTAATAAGGCAAATAATTCTTCGCCACCATAACGAGCTACCATATCTTCAGGTCGTAAATATTGTTTTATGGTTTGTGAGACGGTACGTAAAGCGATATCTCCAGCAAGGTGGCCATAATTGTCGTTGTAATCTTTAAATCGATCAATATCCAGCATCATTACCGATAGTACTTGATTGTTTTTATGACAGCGGTGCATAACACGTACCATTGTGCTATCTAGCCAGCGTCTATTATAAAGACTGGTTAATGCATCAACAGTAGCATTGTGTTCGTATTCTTTAAGCAATCCCTTAATTTTGTTTATGACAGAATTTCCATGGCGCAAGCGTTGCGATAAAACAACGAGTAAGTTATTGGCAATAGCATGTGAGCTACCAATTAATGACCACATTACTTCTTCATCAATGATAAGCACTCGAGAGTTTTCAACAGCAGAGACATAAGCAGAAGCAGGCTGATGATCAATAACGGCTATTTCACCAATACTTTGCCCAGGTTTAAGTACGGTTACCGTATCAGAACTATCGGCTGTTAGATGAACGTTGAACGACCCTGATAAAATTAAATAAACATTGGTGTTTGTTTCACCCGCTTTAATCAGAATCTCGTTTTTAATCAAATTACGAGTAGCACAATCGGATAGAAGGGGCATGATTGTAGAAAAATTAACATCATTAAATAATTCTTGATCACTGATCTCTAACGCTTGTAATGGCGTTAAAGAATCACTCATTGTCTCTTCTTCTAATTCGAGATTATTTTGGCTGGTGTGAATGATTTAATGGCCGCCTTTAATTGTAATAACTTGTTGTCATCGGAACAGTAACGAATAAGCACGTATAAATTTGTTATATTTTGTGTATCACTTTCAAGATCTTGCCTTGTTGTTAAAATACGTTGGGCAAAATCAACAGGGCCTTCATAAGATCTTCTTGCCAAACCCACGGCAGCCATTTTCTTACAGAAGATATCATAATATTTTCTTGCTGGCTCAATTGTTTCCGGTGTTTTTCTGAAAATATATATCGCAATAGCAGCAACAATAATGCCAAGAAAAACAAATAGGGAAAATGTTAAGTTTTTCCAGTCTATTGAATTAAAACCTAAATGTTGCAGGAAACGCTTTTGTTGTTCGGGGCTATAACCTAATACCCATTGGGCCCATTTGTAGTTGATCATATCAGCGGTATTACGTAACTCTTGCCAAAGACGTAATGCTGTTTCACTGTTTTCCAGCCCCAATGGAATATTAATAATTGCCTCGGGCAAAGCATCATTAATGCCCTCGCTGACTCTAATGGGAGAGACAATTGCCGTTGGATCAATACGAAGCCAACCCTTATTCTCAAGCCACACCTCAGTCCAGGCATGAGCATCATGTTGCCTAACAATTAAATAATTGCCAACAGGATTAATCTCACCCCCTTGATAACCTGTAATGATACGTGTCGGGATACCTGCTGCACGCATAATAATTGTGAATGCGGCGGCATAATGTTCGCAAAAGCCCTGGCGAGTGTTAAACAGGAATTCATCGACCATATCATCCGTCATTAAAGGCGGCACCAATGTATATACAAAATCTTTATCTTTTAACCATTCAAGTGCAGCTTTAATGATTAGTGCCGGTTCTTTGAATTCGTCACGTAATTTTGACGCAAGTTCACGTGTTTTTGGATGACTGGTTCCTGGCAACATCAAGCCGCGTTCTATATTAGAATTCTTTTCCTTGTTTAAACGGAATGTACTATAAGAACTTAAGCTAAAAGCCTTCCGCGTGCGTATTTCTTCGTAAGTTTTTAACTGAAAATCATGTGTAAAATAGGTTTTATCAGGTGGCTTTGACACCATCTCCAGACCAAATAGCCATTTCTTATTACTTGGCTCAATCGTTACATCATAATGTATTGGTTCACCTCCAAATTCGACGATAGAAGGCTCAAGATCAGATTTATTTTTGCCCGTAGTCCATTTGCGACCGTCCGTATGCCAAAGTATCGGGCCACGCCAATATAGTTTTGATTGTTCAGGAATCTTATCCTTGAATGTAACACGAAAAGCGACATCATTTGATTGAACAAGCTTACTGATTGTCCCCGGTGACATTTGGTCGTCAATTCCGGTAACTCCGTCAAAAGCATCTTTGGGTATTCCCCATAATGGGCCATTGACGCGCGGAAACAGGATAAACAGAATCAGTAATAATGGAATCGCTTGAATTAGTAGTGTTGTCGATAATTTAAAGCGTTTTAAAAGTGTCAACTGTTGTTCAGTATCGTTAAACACAATTAATCCGGTCGTCATAATAATGATAACAAACATCATATAAGTTGCAGTTGGAATAGTCTGCGTGTAGAAAAAATTTGTAATAATAAGGAAGTAACCAAGATAGCTACTAATGTAAAAATCTCGTTTTGAATTACTTTCAAAAATCTTAAATCCGGCTAATAAAACCAGAAGTGCCACGCCAACATCACGCCCTGTGAGACTGCCGTAACTTCCGTATACACTAGCGACGCCAGTAAACATAATGATTAAACGAATAATATTTATAGTGCCTTTTTGTTGTGACCAAAAAGCAGGTAGTTGATAAGGAATATAAATACGAGCAGCCAATAAACTGACATGTGATATCGGGATCCAGAGGGGCAAGCGATGCCAATGTGGTAAGCTGGCCAATACAACACCAAGTGCTAGCCACATTATTTGATGAATGTTTAAATTACGTTTAACCATTGTTAATTTCCGTAGCGTGCTAATGCTTCCAGACAGAGTTCTTTATGATGTGTGCCATGACCCGGTTCAATGCTGATGCTGGGTATTTCCAGTCCGTAATACAGGGATGTTTGTTCGGTTAACAATATCCAATAACATAACTGGGATAGTCGTGATTCGATGGAGTTAATATGTAAAACAGATTCCCAGTTAAATATCAGTGTTTGTGATCCCTTGCCGCTAAATTGTTTCACCAATAAGCCTTGTTCCCTTGCGAATACTTTCCATGCAATTGAATTGATGGGGTCACCAGGTCGGTATTTTCTAAAGCCTATAAAATCATCCGTGCCGGATTGTAGTCCGTAATTGGCATCGTCTTTGTTTAGAGTGTGTGGAGGTAATTGCTTCTGGCCCCGAGGCGCGGGATAAACTAAACACTCCTGTTCTGTTTCAAAATAAGACCAGGTTATAAAAAGTCCTAACGGAAAATTGCTTGATATTTTCAAACGTTCGCTTGCTAATATGCCGCGTTGAGAAGATTGGACAGGATAATGACAGACTGATTGTTTGCCCGCATCAATACCAATAGAAATTATCTGGCTTTCTTTTCTTTTAAGAAATAATTTTTTAATTTCTTTGCGTTGTTCTATTTGTAGTGAAAACTTTTCCAGTCCCAGACGATTGTCCAGTTGTATCGGGAATAGTGCTTGTTGACCAGCAAATACGGCTTTTGGTTTTGAAGAAGTAATTATCAAACCGCTTAGATTTCGATAAGTGTGTAGCATACAAACCTGTCCGAGACTGGCAAGTAAAAAACAAAGCATGTATGCCATACTATTATTGTAATTAATAGCACCTAATAACATGACAATTAACATCATGCCATACAGCCAGCCTTGAGTAGTCGGGAAGATATAAACGCGATGACGCTTCAGTTGTGCTGATTGAAACCCGATTATGTTGGAAGGATCGGCGGGAAGTCGTTCTAAAAAAACCTGGGTTCCCATTATCAGGGAATAGGCACGTGCTGGAGCAAATGCTGCGCGGGTTGTAATGCTTTCTCATCAGTGATTTCATAGACGAACTGCAAGCGGTGACCGACAACACTGGGCAAAACAGCTTGCACATCTTCAGGCAGAACATGTTGATGTGCATTTATCACTGCCCATGCTTTAGCAGCATTTAACACGCTAATACCCGCGCGTGGCGATAGACCATTAATGTATTTGTTAGAAGTGCGGCTGAAATCAAGCAGGTTTTGTATATAATCAAGTAAGGCATCAGAAACATGAATATGTTCAAGCTGTTTTTGTAATTGAATGAGTTCACTAACAGATAACGTAGTTTGAATATTCTCCAATAAATCTTTCCGATTTTTGCCTTTTAGTAATTCACGTTCAGCATTGTTATCCGGGTAACCTAATTCGATACGCATCAGAAATCGATCCAGTTGCGATTCAGGTAATGGGAAAGTGCCAATTTGATTGTTCGGGTTTTGTGTTGCAATGACAAAAAATGGCTGAGGTAAGTCTCGAGTCTCGCCTTCTATAGTTACTTGATATTCAGACATTGCTTCAAGCAATGCGCTTTGCGTCCTTGGTGTCGCACGATTTATTTCATCGGCAAGAATGATATTTGAAAAAACCGGGCCTTGATGAAAATCAAATTTGCTAGTGTCACGATTATAGACAGAGACACCAAGGATATCTGCCGGCAGTAAGTCACTGGTAAATTGAATGCGTTGATAATTCAGTCCAAGTACTTTAGCCAGAGTATGTGCCAGTGTTGTTTTTCCAACGCCCGGTGTGTCTTCTATCAACAAATGCCCTTTAGCGATCAAGCAGGCTAGTGCGAGCCGGATGGCATTCTCTTTGCCAAGTATGATACTACCTATAACATCAACAGCATTATCGATATTTTTAGTGTCAAGTGATGATGAGTTTGTAGCTTCCTTCATATTCATAATCGATCGTTACTCTCCTGCAATAGTCATAGTATCCATCATGACCGAACCTGTTAAAACATTGCCGCGCGGATCAACATCATTTGCAATGCTAATAATATTTTTATACATATCGATTAAATTTCCGGCAACGGTTATTTCTTCAACCGGATATGCCAGTTCACCGTTTTCTACCCAAAATCCGGAAGCGCCACGTGAGTAGTCACCGGTTATTTGATTGACACCAAAACCAATCATGTCTGTGATTAATAATCCCGACTCCATATTTTTTATCAATTCGTCCAGAGTATTCTTTCCGGATTCAATGACAAGATTGTGTACGCCACCGGCATTGCCCGTCGTTTGTAAGCCAAGTTTACGTGCCGAGTAACCGCTCAATACGTAATCCTGAAGGACACCCTCTTTTATTATATCGCGTTCTTTAGTTGCGACACCGTCGTTATCAAATGGTGCGCTACCCAGCGCTTTCTTTATATAGGGTTGTTCTTTTATGTTGATGTGATCAGCAAAGATTTGTTCTCCTTTTTTATCTAGTAAGAAACTGGCACGACGATACAAGCTGCCACCTGAAATTGCAGTAATGAGTGCTGAGAAAAGACCGGAAGCAACCGGCGCTTCAAAAATAACAGGAGCCTGGCGAGTGCTTAATTTACGTGAACCTAGTCGGGCAACGGATCTTCTTGCTGCCTCCTGACTAATGTCAGGGGTCGATTGTAAATCATTAAAATCGCGAGCTTTGCTATACCAGCCATCGCGTTGCATTCCATTGCTATCTTCAGCAATGACGGTGCAGTCAATGGTGTGACTGGACCAGTTCCAGCCATGGATAAAATTATTGGTATTGCCATAAAGGTTTAAGCCGGAATAGGTGCTGACTACAGAGCCATCAGAATTTGAAATACGTTTATCATAATCAAAGGCAGACTGTTCGCATTCAATTGCCAAATCAATGGCTGCTTCGGGTGAAAGTGACCAGGGGTGATATAGATCCAGATCGGGAAATTCCGTTGCCATTAGCTCAGCTTCTACCAAACCTGCGTATTCATCACGGCTAGCGTATTTAGCTATACTAATCGCTGCTTCTACCGATTTTTTAACTGCGGCCTCACTAAAATCGGAGGTGCTGGAATTACCTTTTTGGCCATCAATATAAACAGTAATACTAAGTCCCTTGTCACGTTCATATTCGAGTTTATCGATCTCGCCTTTGCGAACATTGGCAGACAGACCAGATCCGGTACCAATGTCGGCCTCCGCAGCGCTGGCCCCCATTTCTCTAGCATGGGTTAATACGGAATCAATAATGCGTGTCAGTTCATCGCGATTATCTGTCAATATAGTAGTGCTCACGGCTTCCATTATAATTTATTATTTATCTGTAAATTAACTATTCTAGCACTCAGGCCAATTAGCAACTAGATCAACTCATTAAGTATGAGTTTAGAAATGAGCCGCATTTTTAGATCTAGCCAACTATGCGTACAATCCGCTGCATGGATATATCCTACATACTCGAATCACTAAATGCAGACCAACGTGAAGCTGTAGGCGCAGAAGCTGGTAATTTACTGATTCTGGCAGGCGCCGGCAGTGGCAAAACCCGAGTATTAGTACATCGTATCGCCTGGTATATCGAAACGGGTCAGGCTAGTCCTTACAGTATCATGGCGGTAACCTTTACCAATAAAGCCGCGGCAGAAATGCGCTCTCGAATAGAACATCTTCTGGACCAACCCACACGCGGTATGTGGGTAGGCACTTTTCATAGTCTTGCTCATCGCTTGTTACGTGCGCATTGGCAAGAAGCAAATTTACCGGAAAGTTTTCAAATACTGGATAGCGAAGATCAATACCGTACCGTCCGTCGCGTTATCCGTGCCATGAACCTGGATGAATCAAATTTTAAACCGAGAGAAGCGCAATGGTTTATTAATGCACGTAAAGACGAGGGTCTAAGACCAGAAAATATAGATGCACACGATGATGTGACAACGGAACAAATGGTACAGATATATAAGGTCTATCAAGAGGCTTGCGAGCGATCAGGTTTGGTAGATTTTGCCGAATTATTATTAAGAACTTTCGAATTATTTCGTGATCAAGGTGCGATCCGCGAACATTATCAACATCGCTTCAAACATGTACTGGTTGATGAGTTTCAGGATACCAATTCGCTACAATATGGATGGTTAAGATTATTAACCAGTGAAGATAACACTTTGTTTGCTGTCGGTGATGATGATCAATCGATTTACAGTTGGCGCGGAGCCCGTGTTGAAAACATGCAAGCATTTGAACGTGACTTTAAAAATGCACAATTATTAAAGCTCGAACAAAACTATCGGTCTACGGCAACCATCCTTAAAGCGGCGAACAAATTAATTGCAAATAACAATGCGCGTTTAGGCAAAGATCTCTGGACTGATGGGAAAGACGGCGAACCTATCGGCGTTTATATGGCGTATAACGAAACTGATGAAGCGCGTTATGTCATTGATCAGATTAAACCAGCGCCCGAGCAAGGCAAAGCGTTTACTGATTATGCTGTCTTGTATCGTGTTAGTGCCCAGTCGCGTGTACTTGAAGAAGCGTTAATGCAAGCACGTATTCCCTATCGTGTTTATGGCGGCATGCGTTTTTATGAACGTGCCGAAATTAAAGACGCCCTCGCCTACGTTCGCCTTGCTCGCTTTACTGAAGATGATGCTTCGTTTGAACGAATTATCAATACACCGACGCGTGGCATAGGCAATAGAACGGTTGAAGAGTTACGTGTTACTGCAAGAAGGGACAATTGTTCCTTGTGGAAAGCGGCATTACAGATTGTTGAACATAAATTAATGAATGCGCGGGCGTTAAATGCATTACAACATTTCATTCATTTAATACAGAAGATGCAACAAGCGGAATCTGAAGCCACATTAAATGAACATGTTGAACAAGTTATAGAGTTGAGTGGTTTAATCGAACATTTTAAAAAAGAGAAAGGCGAAAAAGGTTTATCGCGAGTTGAGAACCTTGAGGAATTGGTAACGGCATCCGGTGAGTTTGAAATTGGTGATGAAGAAGAACTGGAAGAGATGGATGCCTTGTCTGCATTTCTATCTCATGCCGCACTAGAGTCGGGAGAAACACAAGCCGGTGATAGCTCAGACTGTGTTCACCTAATGACATTACATTCTGCCAAAGGACTGGAGTTCCCCGACGTTTATTTGGTCGGTATGGAAGAAGGTTTATTTCCACATCAGCGTAGTAGTGAAGACTTGATACAATTAGAAGAAGAACGTCGGCTTTGTTATGTTGGCATTACTCGTGCGAAAAAGACACTGACACTAACCTACACACAACATCGACGTTTACACGGATCAGACTACTACCCGCAACCGTCACGTTTTATCGATGAAATACCATCAGAGTTACTCAATGATATTCGCTTGAGTGGTAATGTGACGGAAGCCTTGTTTAGCAGTAGTTCTACAAGACCTTCTGGCGAAGATGGAGAACTTGCATTAGGACAACGCGTAAGACATGCTAAATTTGGTGAAGGTACAGTGCTTAATCTAGAAGGTAGCGGTAACCATATGCGGATACAGGTAAACTTTGAACGTGCGGGGGCCAAGTGGCTCGTAGCGCAGTATGCTAATCTTCAACCCACCTAAAGGATGCCTTAAAAATGCACTTTTTCCGCGATACAATGTGCCGTTCCTTACTAATGATTCATGGTAGCGTCGTCAGCTCCGTGCTCGAATACTCACAGAGTAGGATCTCCTCATGTATTACATATACATTCCGGTTCTCCGCGCGGTGCTTCCTCGCCCTCACGAAAAAATTACTATTTTTAAAACACCCCTACAGAATGGATATGTTGTGTTGTTAATTAAGAAATATATTAATACTCTCAGAGCTAGTCGAAAATATGGCAAGGCTTGTAGACTAGTTAAGGAAGAAAAATATTCAGAAGCAAAATTACATGTTGATTATGCTCTATCTTTAAATGTCTTTAATTTTATGACCTCTTTACACAAAGCATTAAAAATAGAAATTGAATATGAATTAGGTAATTACGATGATTGTAGAAATACAATAATTAATATTAGAGAAGATTTTGATTCAGACCCGGAGTTATGGAATAAAAACGATGGTAAAGATGTAGTTGATAGAGTTAATTGGTTTTCAGATCAACTTGAATCAAAGTAGCGTAATAAATGACATATAGCAGTTAATTAAAGGTAATTATTTATGAACAAACGAAATATCTTTTTATATTTATTGATCAGTGTGTTTATCACTGCATGTGGTAGTGGTACTGAATCTAATCAGAGTAGTGATGCTGGCACTGATCTTTCTAAAAAGTTTAATTGGAAAATGGTGACTACTTGGCCAGCTAATTTTCCTATCTTTCAGGAAGGCGCAGTTAAATTTGCAGATGATGTTCGTGAGATGAGTAATGGTCGTTTGGATGTCCGTGTTTATGCCGGTGGTGAATTGGTTCCTGCCTTGCAAGTTTTTGATGCTGTTTCACAAGGCACGGTTGAGATGGGGCATGGTTCAGCTTATTACTGGGCAGGTAAGGTTCCGGAAGCACAATTTTTTTCTTCGGTGCCATTTGGCATGACGGCCAAAGGCATGAATGCCTGGTTGTATAATGGTGGTGGACTTAAGATTTGGCAGGAAATTTATAAGCCGTTTAATTTAACAACGTTTCCTATGGGCAACACGGGTGTGCAAATGGGCGGTTGGTTTAATAAAGAAATAAATTCATTGGAAGATGTTAAAGGCTTGCGTATGCGCATACCTGGTCTGGGCGGCAAAGTGTTTAAAAAGGCCGGTGGTAATCCAGTATTAATGGCGGGTAGTGAAATTTACACGGCATTGGAACGCGGTACGCTTGATGCGACGGAATGGGTAGCGCCTTTTCATGATATGCGGCTCGGTTTGAATCGTGCGGCTAAATATTATTATTATCCTGGTTGGCATGAACCGGGTACGGTGTTTGAATTAATGATCAATGATGCCAAGTGGCAACAGTTACCTAAAGATTTACAAAGAATAGTAGAAGTTGCTGCGGCAGCAACCAGTGAATGGATTTATGCGCAAATGGAATTCCATAATCAAGCGGCGTTAATAGAATTAAAAACGAAAAAGAATATACAGATTCTTGAATTTCCTGAAGAGGTTTTAAAAGAGCTAAGACGTTTAACAAAAGTAACGCTGGATGAAGAAGCGGCAGCGAGTCCTGAATTTAAACGCGTCTATGATGCGTATGAAAATTTTCGAACGCGTTATCAAGCCTGGGATAAATTATCCGAAGAGGCATATCAGAAAAGTTTGAGGCTGGAGTAGTGACATAAAAAAGGAGCCATAGGCTCCTTTTTTTATTCAATGTAAAAAGTTTGGGGCTGTCCCAGATAATACATAAAATGTACTATCGAGGACAGCATGAGGAAG
>CAZGBJ010000022.1:29602-41536 GCA_964523895.1 uncultured Enterobacteriaceae bacterium | reverse complement strand
TTACAAGATCGACTTCCAGTTGTTTCGTACGGGTGATATCAAAAAGGACACCGTCGATATATTCTAATTGCCCTTCAGTATTAAACACACAAGTTGCCCGGTTTTGTAACCACTTGGTACTGCCATCCTTGCAAATAACACGGTATTCAAATTCATATTCGCTATTTTCCGGGATTTTTTCTTTGATCATTTCCTTGATTTTTTTGATATCTTCCTTATGCGAAAATTTAAGAAAAAGCGTTTGTGCATCGGCAGGAATATCTTCCGGAGAAATATCAAGGATCTCGGCAATTTTCTTATCCAGAAAATCAAATCGCCATTTGTTAATGACGTTACAACGGTAAACAACACCCTGAATATTTATTATTAATGAATGAAATTGCTCTGATTGTAATTCCGCTTGATCACGTAATGCCTGCTGATTTAATATCCGATCTGTGATGTCCTGTATAAAACAATAATGAGCAGTGGCTGATTTATCGTCAGACAGTCCTTTTACCATGACGACGTGCTTATAAAATATTGTGCTGTCTTTTTTTATCCCACGTATATCAATTTCCGCTCGTCCCTGTTCCAGCATCTGTTGATAGCTCTCTTCAAAAATAGTTTTGTCATCAATATGCACCGTCTCCTTGCATGACATCCCCACCATTTCTTCTGCTTGAAAAGCATAAGCCTGGGCATAATTTGAATTAACACTAAGAAAATTCCCGGATATATCTAACCGAGCCACACACTCCAGCGCATTTTCAAAAATATCCTGCAGCTCCTGCTGCTGCTCAGGGTTATTTTTACTGGAAATTATTCGGCGTTTATCTTTCATTTGCCGATTCTTAGAAAGCTAAATTGAAAAAACAAAACCCGAGGAGGGAAGAAATCGATACTGAATAGAATATTGTTACTCACAATAATATGTGTTCTTTATAAGTTATTATTTATTTAAGTTTTAATTCACCTTCATCCTCGGGTGAATACATTATATTGTAGGAAATATTCCCTGGGCTGTCTTTATTTGATGACATGATAATTTTTAAAGCTTATTTATCAACAACTTATACTTAACACGCTTATGTAATAATTCAGGTCAGCTGGATTTACTAAGACCCGGTAAGATAAATAGCGCTATACTTCCCGCTATCAACAGTCTGAAGTCAAAAAAATAATAAGAGAAATACTATGTCTATCACCACCGAGATAAACTTACTTAAAAATCGACGTACCAAGATCATTGCTACGCTGGGTCCGGCAAGTAGTGAACCTGAACAGATTCGTAAATTAATTAAAGCAGGCGTTAATGTTTTTCGACAAAACATGTCTCATGGTGATCATAGTTACCATAAGGAAACGTATGCCAGAGTACGACAAATTGCTGAAGAGCTGAATAAACCTGTCGGAATTCTAGCTGATCTTTGTGGCCCAAAAATACGCACGGGGAAATTTAAAAAGGACGGCATTGAATTAAAAAATAATGATACCGTCACTGTGACAACACGTGACGTTGAAGGAAAGCCTGGTTTAATTCCTTCTCAATATGCCAGCCTCGCCGATGACGTAGAACTTGGCGACCGTATCTTACTCGCTGATGGCACACTTGAGCTGGAAGTTGATAAAATTGAAGGAACTGAAATCAGCTGTACTGTTATTTATGGCGGGAAGTTAGGTAACCACAAAGGTATTAATTTACCGGGTGTTGAAGTTTCTGCTCCGTCATTAACTGAAAAAGACGTCGCCGATGCCAAACTAGCACTTGAATTAGGTGTCGACTTCATGGCACTTTCATTTGTAAGGACGGCAGCAGATATTCTTGACCTAAGAAAATTGATTGATGCAGCTAATAGTGATGCTCGAATCATAGCAAAAATAGAAAAACCGGAGGCGCTTGATAATGCAAACGCGATCCTTGATGCCGCAGATGGAATCATGGTTGCACGCGGTGATTTAGGTGTTGAACTTAATCCAGAACAAGTCCCTGTAGCACAACATCAACTCATCGATTTAGCCCGTCAAAAATTCAAGCCTGTCATCGTCGCTACACAAATGCTGGAATCGATGATTGAAATGGCACGTCCAACTCGTGCAGAAGTAACCGATGTTGCTTACGCTGTTAATTTGGGTACCGATGCCATCATGTTATCCGGTGAAACGGCTGTCGGTGCTTTTCCTGTTGATGCCGTCTCAATGATGGATCGAATCTCACGACAAACTGAATCCTACCTTTGGTCACATAATGCCTATGGCGCCAAAGTAACTGATAGCTCATCTCAAATGGCCTTACCTATCTGGGATGCCGTAGCCAATTCAATGGCTCAACTAACTCAGGATCTGAAAGCCCATGCTGTTGTGGTTATTTCTAATAGCGGCATGTCTGCAGCAACCATGAGTTCCGCCAGACCTGCTGCACCGGTTGTTGCAATAACAAATCGTTTGGATGTTTGTCGAAAGATGGCAATGCTTTGGAGTGTGATACCGATCTATTCAGAAAATGCGGGCAAGGTAAATCCGAATGAACTGGCTCGTGAAGTTGTAAGTGATATAGGTCTGGCTAAAACAGGAGAAAAGGTATTATTAGTACGTGGCTTCCATGCCGATAATATGAGGAATACGCCGTCAGTAACCGTACTAACTATCTAGGGAAGCTCTGATTAAGTCTAAAAATACAGTTAGTCGTCATTCTGGCGCAGGCCAGAATCCAGTCAATACAATTACTTACTGGATGCTGGTATTCACCAGCATGACGGTGAACATTCTTAATCAGAGATCCCCTAGTTTATCTAAATTAACGTAGCTTATAGATAGGCATCGCATCATCTGCTGCAGCCTGGTAACGAACAGTAAAATCTTGTAAGCCTTTGAGTGCATCTTCTATGTCTTTATCTTCACGCACTGCAAAGCTATTAATACCGCAACGTTGCATGTAGAACAATTGATCACGTAACACATCACCTATTGCCCTCAACTCACCTTCATAAGCAAAACGATTACGCAGAATGGAAGCGTGTGAATAAGACCGACCATCTTTAAAAGCCGGAAAATCCAGAGCAATCATTGAAAAATGTTGCAGATCATCATGTAAGGTTTCAATTTCTATATCACCATCAATCCAGACAGCATGTTCTGTATCACGTTTTAATAATTCATCACGACTTGCTTGCCAATCAATAAATGGCAAAATGACTTTTCCTTCCGGTATAGCTTTTGAACAATCAAGCTCACGCACTAACTGCCAGTCATCATCAATGACTACTTTATCTTTAATTACTCGCATAAGCTCTTTCCTTAAAAGGTGACATTCCAACTCGACGATAGGTATCCAGAAAACGTTCTTGTTCCTGACGTTGCTCAACATAAACATCGAGTAGTTTACCTATGACATCGGCAACTTCTTCTTGAGCAATACCAGGACCAAGACGATCACCTAATGTCGCATCGGTTTCTGATGAACCACCAAGTGTTAGTTGATAAAATTCAACTCCTTTTTTATCAACTCCCAAAATTCCAATATGCCCGACATGGTGATGACCACAGGCATTCATGCAACCCGACATCTTCAGTTTTATTTCACCTATATCGTGCAGATAATCCATGTCACTAAATTTTTCATTAATCTGTTTTGCAATCGGTATTGAACCGGCATTCGCTAATGAACAAAAATCCAGGCCGGGACAACAAATCATATCAGTTAGTAAACCAATATTAGCTGTGCCCAGATTTTTCGCGTTCAACTTTTCCCAAAGCGGAAAAAGATCCGCTTGTTTAACGTTTGGCATAACGAAGTTTTGATCATGAGTAACAACAACTTCGTCAAAACTGTATTGTTCGGCCAGATCAGCAATAAGATCCATTTGTTCATCTGTTACATCGCCGGGAGCAATGTCAGCGGCCTTTAATGAAATAACAACGGCTTTATAACCTGGTATTTTATGTGGAAATAAATTTCGGCTGACCCACTTTGAAAATGCTGTATTAGATTCCTGTGCTGCAGAAAAACTGCTGTCATCAGCCGCATGTTCATCATAATCAGGCGCGGTAAAATAAGCTTTAACACGATCAATTTCTTTTTGATCCAACTTTATGGCGCCGTCTTTTATTTGCAACCATTCTTCTTCAACTAGTCGGGCAAACTCTTCTTTGCCTAGCGCATTAACCAGTATTTTGATACGCGCTTTATACATATTATCTCTGCGGCCAAAACGATTATAAACACGCAAGATAGCTTCAAGATAAGAAAGTAAATCCTGTTTTTCCAGAAAAGGTTTGATACTTGGACCAATGAATGGAGTACGTCCTAATCCGCCACCGACAATGACATTAAAGCCGATTTCACCGGTATCATTTTTAACCAGATAAAGACCTATATCATGAACCTTAACGGCTGCTCGATCATGTGAAGCTCCTGATACTGCAATCTTGAATTTTCTTGGTAAAAATGAAAACTCAGGATGAAAGGTAGACCATTGACGAATGATTTCACAATAGGGTCTTGGGTCTTCTAGTTCATCTTCAGCTATACCGGCAAACTGATCTGAAGTCGTGTTACGAATATCATTACCACTAGTCTGGATTGCATGCATTTCAACGCTGGCAAGATCCGCCAGCAGATCCGGTACGGTTTCCAGTGCAAGCCAGTTATATTGTATGTTCTGTCGGGTACTGAGATGCGCATAATTCTTGTCATATTTTCTGGAGATATGCGCCAACATTTTTAATTGCTCACTTGAAAGCAAACCATAAGGTATAGCCACTCTCAGCATTGGTGCATGGCGTTGAACATAAAGACCATTCATTAAACGTAACGGTCTAAATTCATCCTCACTCAATTTTCCGGCAAGAAAACGTTCTGTCTGATCGCGAAATTGATTGACTCGCTCGTCAACGATTTTCTGATCGTAATTATCGTACTTGTACATTTTATATTTTAGTTAATGTCTTGATGCTTTAGCGGATGCGAAAGATATCAGTTCATACCTGGATGAGAAAGGAATAAATTTTACTATATTTATTCGTCTTGGTTATTAAAAAGATAATCTATGTCAAATAATGGAATAAAAACGGGAGAATAAACAACAATGACCCAAACAAAATTTTTGGGCAGTAAAAACAATAGCTTAAGAACTAAGCGAACTGATATCTCGCGAGCAATGTTCTGCCCTTGCGAGTCAGATAACCCTCTTGATCTACAAAGCCCTTGATTTTCGCCATATTAAATAAGCTTTCGGGTTGATGCTTTGGTAAATACACCAATCCGTCCCCATAGCGATACTCAAGCACTTTAACAATATCTGATTCCATATCACGTTCCAGATTTGCTGCTAAAGCATTCAACACACATTCCTTTTTCTAGTTAATTAAATACCCTATTTATAAAAACTATTTCTTTATAAATATTAATTAGTTATATAGTTTATATATTGTTATATGTCAAATAAATACTGTAACTTACTAGAAAAATTGTATTAATTTCGCGAATTTTGCCAAAAATAAGTAAAAATCCATCTAAAACAGTTATTTAGTGGAATATCAGGGATACCATTATGGGATGTGTTGTTTGGCGAGATAATCGTGCGTACGCATCTCCTCTAATCGACTTATTGTGCGTTTAAAGACTTCAGATAATCGGTTTCCTGTATAGAGTCCATCAGGATCAGAGGCTGCGGTAATAATTAGTTTAACGTTGCGGTCATAGAATTCATCAACCAATGTGATAAAGCGTTTAGCTATATCATTATCGTGATCATTCATAACAGGAATATTGGCGAGTAATACGGTCTGATACTGCCTGGCAACTTCAATATAATCTGCCACACCCCGTGGACCGTCACATAAGGCTTTAAATTCAAACCAGACTACACCTTCACCACAACGTACTGTCTGAATTGGACGTCCTTCAATTTCAAGTAGGGTATCCTTACTACCTTCATCAGGACAAACATGACTAAAATCATTTTCGAGCATGACATTGGCGTTGTCATCCAAAGGCGCATGATATATTTCCGCATGGTCAAGAAACTGCAATCGGTAATCAATACCGGAATCAACATTCACTACCTCTGTATAACTCTTCAATAATTCTATTGCTGGTAAAAATCGTTCTCTTTGTAAACCGCCCTGGTAAAGCTGATCAGGGTGTTGGTTAGACGTAGTAATGAGTACAACGCCACGTTCAAACAGAGCTTCTAGTAAAGCGCCCAGTAACATTGCATCGGTGATATCTGAGACATGAAACTCATCAAAACAAATAACTCGCGTCTTTTCAGAAAATCGTTGCGCTATAATTTTTAAAGGACTTTCAACGTTCTCAAGCAATTTAAGCTCTTTATGAATATTTTGCATAAAACGATGGAAGTGAATACGACATTTATTTTCAAATGGCAAACACTCATAAAAACAATCCACCAGATAGGTTTTACCACGACCGACACCACCCCAAAAATACAAGCCTTTGATCTGTTTCCTGTTATTTATTTTTAATAAAGACTTAATTTTTCTTATTAGCACATTTTCTTTTTGTGCTTGCTCAGTTAATTTTTCAAACAATTCTTGTAATTGCATCACTGCCGCTTTTTGAGCAGGATCGGCATTGAACTCTTCATTAAGAAGATCATTAGTATATTTGTCTAATGGCGTCTGCATTTTAATTAAGTATTGTTTACACTACTCATATGATTCGAACGCATTACTTTTTGATGTATACCCGTGATACTTGGAAATGCGTATTCAGAGTGTGTCCATTTTTATTCAGGGCAAGACGCGACGATGCGCATGGTCATTCCCTGCAAAGAGGAGCAACGCCGCCTTGGATGAAAAGGGACGTGCTATGAATATGTATTTCCAAGTATCATGGGTATAAATACTATCACGAGCCGAACATGCTGCCAGCATTAGTCATACTACTATTGATAATTATTGTATTTTTTCCACAATTCTGGATAAAGAGAGTAATAAAACGATACAGTCAGGATATTGAAGAACTACCGGGCACGGGAAGCGAGCTGGCCAAACACCTTATTAATCGCTTTGAATTAAACGATGTCAGCGTCGAGCAAACAGAGAATGGCAATGATCATTATGACCCCGAGTCAAAAACGATTCGTCTTTCAGAAATAAATCATGAAGGAAAATCATTTTCTGCTATCACCATCGCTGCACATGAATTTGGGCATGCCCTGCAACACCATACACATTACCAACCCTTACTATTAAGAACTAAATTAGCGACTACGGCAGCCATTGCAGAAAAAATTGCATCTTTTATTTTAATCAGTTTGCCGTTTACGGTGGTATTAGTGAAGTTGCCCGCTGTTAGCATGATCATGTTATTAGCTGGTCTTACCATTATGTGCCTGCCTATTGTCTTACATCTATTCACTTTACCAGTTGAATTCGATGCCAGTTTCAATCGCGCATTGCCTATATTAAGCGAAGGAAACTATCTTCCTGAATCAGCGATGCCTATTGCTAAAAAAATCCTCACGGCAGCAGCATTAACCTATGTCTCAGCATCACTGGCAAGCTTGCTGAATTTTTATCGTTGGTTGGCAATATTACGTCGATAGGGTAAGGGCACTACTAAAAATGTACTATTTTTAGAAACACCCTATAAAATAATTAAAATAGTGATTGCTGCTGACCAGATAACACCGGTTTTATAAATTGAGTCGTATCCAAAAAAACTTTCTCACCTACATTCAAGTTATATTTTTTACAGGCATTTAAAAACCGTTTCTTAATTAAATCCGCATACACTCCTGTACCGGTCATACGTGTATGAAATTCCGGATCATTTTGTTTGCCCGCTCTAATATCAGTAATCATATTCATAACATGTGATGTTTTTAATGGATAATGCGACTCTAGCCATTCCTTAAACAGATCTTTAATTTCATAAGGAAGTCGAATTAACATATAAGCCGCCGTATTTGCTCCCGCCTCGGCTGATTTTTCAAGAATCGTTTCCAATTCACTATCATTAATAACCGGTATGATTGGCGCACAGATCAGACCTGTTGGTATTCCCGCCTCTGTTAAATTCGATATTGTTTGTAAACGTCTTTTTGGCGCTGTCGCTCTTGGCTCCATCTTTTGCATCAATTGATGATCCAGCGTCGTAATCGAGATAAAAACCTGCACAAGTTTTTTTTCTGCCATGGGTGCGAGTAGATCAATATCACGTTCAACTAAATGCGATTTAGTTACTATCGTTAATGGATGATCTTGTTCTTTTAGTACTTCAATTATTTCCCGGGTGATTTGATATTCTCGTTCAATCGGTTGATACGGATCGGTATTTGTTCCCAGAGCAATAGGCGAACATTTATAATTAGCAACAGACAATTCCTTTTTTAATAACTCAGCTGCATCTGGTTTTGCAAATAACTTTGTTTCAAAGTCCAGACCTGGCGAGAGATCCTGATAAGCATGCGATGGTCTGGCATAACAATAAATACAACCATGTTCACAACCCCGATAAGCGTTGATTGATTGTTCAAAAGGAAGATCGGGGGATTTGTTTCTGGAAACAATTGATTTTGGTTTTTCAATTGTGACCGTTGTTACCGGCTTAACTTCCTCTTCAATAGAATTCCAGCCATCATCAATCTCATGTCGGGTATGACTCAGGTAACGTGCATCTGGTTTGCTCGCACTTCCTCGACCTTTGACACCTTTCTTACCCTGTTTGTCTTCCATAGAATTAAATTCAGGTGAATTTGAAAAATCGCATTAACTATCTGGAAGTGCTTTATTTACAATGTCATCAGACAATTGCTTTTTTGTTTTCAATTCACCCAACTTACGAATAGTTTCGGCTCTGGTAACCAGATTTCCTTTTCCATCTATCAAACGTTTATGTGCTGTACTATATGCCTCTTTAGCTTTATCCAGTTTATCACCAACATTTTCTAATTCTTCTACAAAGCCGGTAAATTTGTCATACATATCCCCTGCCCGCTTTGCAATTTCCTGCGCATTTTGATTTTGGTATTCATAACGCCACATGTTCTGGATTATTTGCAAGTTCATGGTTAATGTTGAAGGGCTTACCAAAAAAATACCATTTTTGAATGCCTGTTGAAACAGACTATCATCTTGCTCAAAGGCCAACATCAATGCCGGTTCTATTGCGACAAACATTAACACCATATCGAGCGAATTAACGCCGACTAATTCATCATAATTCTTTCCTTTTAAGTCATCGACATGAGATTTTATTGAGGTAAGATGCTCCTTAATTGCCAGTTGTTTTTCCTGGTCATCCTCTGCTGAATAATAACGTTCGTAAGCATTCAGCGATATTTTTGAATCAATAATGACATCTCTTTTATTTGGCAAATGTACAACGACATCTGGATAAAATAATTTTCCCTCTTCATCACGATAACTTTCCTGCATTTCATATTCTCGTCCTTTTGTTAAACCGGACTGCTCCAATACTTTTTCCAGAATAACCTCGCCCCAGTCACCCCGTGTTTTACTTTCACCCTTTAAAGCATTAGTAAGACTAATCGCATCCTTACTCATTTGTTCATTCAATGTTTTCAGACTGGTAATTTCATGATACAAAGACAAACGATCTTTTGTTTCCTTGTCATAAACATCTTCAATTTTTTTACGGAAGTCTCCAAGTTGTTCTCTCAGTGGATTAAGCACTTCACCAATATTGCTCTTGTTCTGTTCAGTAAATCGTTTACTCTTTTCTTCCAGAATTTTATTAGACAGGTTTTCAAAAGCATCTGTCATTTTCTTTTCAGCCTGTTCCAATAAAATCATTTTTTCTTCTGATTGCTTTCTTTCTTCATCAAGCCTGGTACGAAATTCTGCAATTGTGATCTTATTGTCTTCGACATTATTTTGTAGTTCTTTGTTCGAAGCTTCACGTTCTCTTAGCGCATCATTTAATTCATCTATACGATAATCTTTACTCTCGGCACGTTCCGTTTCTACTGCCAACTTACGTTGCAGCTCAATATTATCATTTGATAATTGACTTAGCTTACTCCTGGATAATAGCCACAAAATAGCCAGAGCCAATATGGCTACAATAGCCATCACAAGTAATGTTTGCTCGTTTATTGAAATATCTATCATGTTGAAATGATCCATTGTCGTACCTGATCGAAATTGTAATATAAATGCCGCAATACCGCATTGCATCATTATTATTGTTGTTTATAATCCATGTTAACAACCTAAAAAATAACACTTTTTTCACCAGCCATAAATGAAACTAAAAGGCATTATCTTCGATGTAGACGGCACCATTGCGGACACCGAGGAAATCCATCGTCAGGCTTTTAATCAAACCTTTGAAGAATCTAATATCAACTGGCACTGGTCAGTGGATGATTATCGTAAAATACTTTTTATCTCTGGCGGCAAAGAACGCTTCAAAAAATTTCTGCATGAAGATGAAGTGCTAAAAAGTAAAATTGAAAACCCGGAACGTTTTGTTCTGGAATTACACAAACAAAAATCAGAATGTTACCGTTCAATACTGGCAAGTGGTGATATTCAACTTCGCCCCGGGGTGATCAGATTGATTGACGAAGCTCGAGACAAAGGAATACAACTTGGGATTGCAACCAGTTCATCGATGGCCAATCTTACAACCTTATTTAATAAAACATTAAATATTGAACCCAATGAATTATTTAATTCTATTGTAACCAGTGACACAGTGCAGGATAAAAAACCCTCTCCTGCTGTTTATCAATGCGTACTCGCGGGACTTGGGCTAAATGCTAATACTTGTATTGCTATTGAAGACACACAAAACGGAAATCTGTCTGCACTTACTGCTGGTTTACAAACCATCATTACCACGCATGATTATACAATAGATAATAATTTTACCGGTGCAGCGCTAGTCGCGGATCATCTTGGTGAACCTGATGATGCATTCACAGTATCTCAAGGGACTGGCTACAGTAAATCGTATGTCGATATTGAATTATTGAATAAAATTATTTCCACTACTGATGTTCAGTCAAAGAACAAAGCACCTAATGTTGTTTCAATTAATACACGATAATGACTCTATCTGAATTTCGTTATATCGTTGCCGTTGCAAAAGAATTGCACTTTGGACGTGCAGCAGAAAAATGTTTTGTCAGTCAACCTACTCTGAGTGTTGCCGTAAGAAAACTTGAAGAGGAATTAGGTATTATATTATTTGAACGGCATCAACATGAAATTTCAATTACCCCTATCGGTGAAGCTGTCATCAAACAGGCTGAATTGATTTTAAATGAAACTAATAGTCTAAAGGAAATTGCCAAACAAAATGAAAATGAATTAAAGGGCGATTTGAAACTTGGTGTAATTTACACCATTGGCCCTTATTTATTACCAAAGCTTATCCCTGTTATTAATAAACAAGCATCTGGGCTCACTCTAATTATTGAAGAAGATTTCACCAAAATTCTGACTACCAAACTAAAATCTGGTGATATCGATATCGCTATTCTTTCAAATCCATTTAAAGAATCAGGGATCTCTACTGAATTGCTTTATAAAGAGCCATTTCAGGTTGCTTTACCAAGTGGTCATTCTTTAGCTAAAAAGAAAAAACTTAAAGCAAGTGATTTATCAAGCGACACCATGCTGTTATTAAAAGCGGGAAATTGCTTTCGCGAACAAATCGTGGAACTTTGTCCTTCCTGTGTTAATCCTCTAGGCACAAACAAAACGATGCAAAAAACACTCGAGAGCAGCTCGATTGAAACCATTCGGCAAATGGTCGCCGCCGGTGTTGGTATTACAATATTGCCCAGCTTATCTATAGACACCCAAACCGGTTTAAACAACTTACTTGAATACAGACCTTTCAATAACCCCGTGCCTTATCGCGAAATTATTATTGCCTACCGCAAATCTTTCCCAAGAATGAAAGCAGTTGAACTTATTAAAGAATCAATTGCTAGTTGCAAATTAGTTCTT
>CAZGBJ010000022.1:27540-29502 GCA_964523895.1 uncultured Enterobacteriaceae bacterium | reverse complement strand
TACTTTTTCAGCACAAGAAACGCAGCTGCATTCCCACGAATTATTCTGAGCAAAAGTGAATCATTCTTTTTATCTACTGCAGATAAAAATTCCTGCAAACTTTTAACCGGCGCTTTATTCACTGAAGTAATAATATCAGCTGCCCTGAGACCACCACGCCAGGCAATACTGCCACGTTGTACATTCAAAACAGCAATACCTTCGACCTTGCCAAAATAAGGATTTCCTTTTTCAATATCGCTTACTGTGACACCTTGTAATAATTCGTTTTTAGCTTTTGGCGCTGTAGCTGTCTGACTCTTTTCATCAACCGTAACAATAAATTCAGACTCTTTTCCATCGCGTAATATTTTAAATTTAATTTTTTCACCGACAGGCAATAAGCCGATACGGTTTCTTAAATCAGCTGCATTTTTAATCTGTTTACCATCAGTTGAAATAACAATGTCTCCAGCAAGCAAACCCGCTTTTTCTGCAGGTGAAGCAGCTAATACTTCATTTATGATTGCACCATTTTGCCCTTCGAGACCAAATGCTTCCGCTAATGATGGACTGAGATCCTGCATACTAACGCCAAGAAAACCACGCTTTACTTCGCCCGTTTCAATAATTTGTTCCATGATCTGCAAAGCAAGATTAATTGGAATCGCTAAACCGATACCAATATTGCCACCACCCTGAGGAGATATAATAGCGGTATTAATACCGGCTAATTCACCACGAAGATTAACCAATGCACCGCCAGAATTTCCCGGGTTTATCGACGCATCTGTTTGAATAAAATCTTCATAACCTTCAATACCTAGTCCGCTGCGGCCTAAAGCACTGACAATACCCGAGGTCACCGTTTGACCTAGTCCAAATGGATTCCCAATCGCAACAACAAAATCACCAACCTTTAAACTATCCGAGTCTGTTGTCTTTACTGCAGTTAAATTATCAGCAGGAATTTTAATCACCGCGACATCCGTTGCCGGATCTGTACCAACAACTTCAGCTTCAAGTTGACGACCATCACGTAAGGTCACCGTTATCTGATGTGCATTTGCTATGACATGATTATTAGTTAAAACCAGACCACGTTTCTCATCTACAATGACGCCGGATCCGAGACTGCTTGTTTTACGTTCTAAAGGTTGATTCGGTATATTAAAAAATCGACGAAACCGAGGATCAGTAAACAAGGGATTTTGTTGCATTTGAACACTGCCTTCAGTTGCGATATTGACAACACCTGGCGTCACGTTTTCAAGCATCGGAGCCAAGCTAGGCATTTCTTTACCATCAAGCTGAACTGGCAAAGCAGCATTTACCACCGGAGCAATAAAAGAAAATGAAATTAAAAAGAAACGAGAGAATAATCGACTAAAAATATTTTTCATGTTTGTTCCGTAGGTTTTATTGTATTTTTATAGTTAGGAGTCATTGTTTCACAAAAGTTCAAAAGACATTAGTAAAATAAAAACAAATACACGGGCAGCTCTCGCTGCCTGTGTATGTATTAAACTACTATCAATTGTCAGCTTTTAACTTCGATCTTACGAGGCTGAACCTTCTCATGCTTGGGTAACGTCACTTGCAACACACCATCTTTACCCTTTGCTTCGATACGTTCAGCGTCTGCTGTATCCGGCAAACTGAATCGTCGATAAAAAGCACCGCTTACACGTTCAACTCGTTTATAAGCTTCGTTCTCTTCACTTGATTCCGACTGACGTTCACCTTTGATTGTAAGCACACCATGATCCATCGTAATCTCAATATCTTTTGGATCAACGCCAGGCAAGTCTGCAGTAATTAAAAAGCGATCCGCTTCTTCTTTAATATCTACTGCCGGACGCCAATGACTCGTAGAAATATTTGAATAATCATTATCGTTACTCGACAATGATTTATCTGCATAAGCCAGTTGACCCAATCTTTCTAGTAAACCCCACGGTTCATAATTTGCTAAAGACATTT
>CAZGBJ010000022.1:0-27440 GCA_964523895.1 uncultured Enterobacteriaceae bacterium | reverse complement strand
CTCAACTAAATTTTGTAAGCCGTCTTCGTCATCACCTTTGAAGTTAAACTCATTAATCGCTTAACCCCTTTAGGTAGATTTTCTGCACCTGCATTTTCAGCAGTCATCGCATGATGTAATTCATCTTCACGCATTTGTTCTAAAATAGCTCGGCTACGATTATCGTTCACAGGTAATTGTTGCAAGTGTTTATCAAGATGCCTCACCACTTGATGTTCAGTTTCTGCCAAAAAGCCCAGGTTCCATTTATCGCCAAAACAACCGGCAACAACACCAATGGCAAAAGATCCCGCATACCAAACGGGTTCGAGATAACTGGTATGGTCATCCAGTTCTTTTATTCGTGATTCGCACCAGTCTAAATGATCGATTTCATCGTCAGCTGATTGTTGCATCGCTTTCTTAAGTTCATCATCTTTGGCTGTTAATGCCTGAGCCTTATATAGGGCTTGTGCAGCCACTTCTCCAGCATGATTCACACGCATCAATGCTGAGACGTGTTTCTTCTCATTCTCACCCATATTTGATTCAGAATGGACTTTAGCTGGGGAAGGTTTTTTATTCTTATCCGTACTCGGTTTAGAGAGACTTCCAAGGACAGAATCAAGCAGCATAATTCCACGGTCTAATGCACTGTATTCTCTTGATTTCATTGAATTTTTATCTGTTTCTCAAATAAGTCCCTATAATAAAGTATATTAGTTAAAATGTCCTCGCGCGAAAGACGGAAATATTCAACATTATTAGAAGGAATATCGCCCTTATATTATTGACAGACTAGGGGTCTATCCGTACTATTCCCCCTCTTTTTTAGCCGGGTGACCGGATTTTCAGGAATTAGTATGAAAACCTTTACAGCAACACCTTCCAATATTAAGCGTGACTGGTTCATCGTAGACGCTACAGGCAAGACTTTAGGTCGTCTGGCAACTGAAATTGCTCGACGTCTGCGTGGCAAACATAAAGCCGAATATACGCCGCATATGGATACAGGTGACTACATTGTCGTAATTAACGCGAAAGACATCCGTGTCAGTGGTAACAAACGAACCGACAAAATGTATCATCACCATACCGGTTTTCCAGGTGGCATCAAATCCATCAGTTTTGAAAAACTGCTTGCTAAAAAACCCGAACAAATTATCGAAAAAGCTGTAAAAGGAATGCTTCCGAAAGGCCCATTAGGTCGGGATATGTTCCGTAAACTTAAAGTATACGCAGATGCTCAGCATCAACATGCAGCTCAACAACCTCAAGCATTGGAGATTTAAGGGATGGCGAACGAAGTTTATTACAGTACCGGAAGACGTAAGAGCTCAGCAGCACGCGTATTCCTGAAACGCGGAAGCGGCGAAATCACCATCAATAACCGTACACTTGACCAATATTTTGGTCGTGAAACCGGCCGAATGATTGTTCGTCAACCTCTGGAAACCCTGGAAATGATGGATCAGTTTGATTTCAATATCACTGTTAAAGGTGGCGGTATTTCAGGCCAGGCAGGCGCAATACGTCACGGCATTACCCGCGCACTAATGGAATATGACGAAACTTTACGAAAGACTTTACGCGGAGCCGGTTTTGTTACTCGTGATGCTCGTGAAGTGGAACGTAAGAAAGTGGGTATGCACAAAGCACGTAAGCGTCCACAATACTCGAAACGATAAGCGACAAGCTATTACTATTAGCAACTAGCTACAAGGAGGTAGCATGGATGCTCTTAATGAACTGGAAGTCTGGAAAAGAAGTAAAAATCTCGCAATCAAAATTTATCACAACTTTTCTCATTGCAAGGATTATGGGTTTAAAGATCAGATAACCAGAGCCGCAGTATCAATTCCATCTAACATCGCAGAAGGTTACGAAAGACACTCTAAACGGCAATTTGCTCATTATCTGAAAATTGCAAAAGGATCCTGCGCTGAACTTCGAACACAACTTATTATTGGCTCTGAGATTGGTTTCATAGAAAAGCAACCAGCTAAAATTCTCATTGATGAATCCTTGCAAATATCAAAAATTCTTTTTGGTCTAATAAAGCATTGTCAAAATCAATAAATTGCAAGAATATACTAATGCCTAGTTGCTTGTATCTAATGGCTTGTTGCTATTTTTTTTGGGGATTCGTCTAATGGTAGGACTACGGATTCTGATTCCGTCAGCGGGGGTTCGAGTCCCTCATCCCCAGCCAACTAATCAATTACCTAGAATGAATACAATAAAGTAATTTGTGCGGATTGTTCTGTCACTCCATCAATCCCAAATTTGTTGTGCCAATACCAATATTCAACACCGGCATATAACTTATTTTTATGGCTCAATAAATGCCCCACATCCAGTAACAACTGCGGTTGAGTTAATATGAAATCCTCACCGCCTGTTGCACTGGCGCTTTGCCAATCAAGAAAACCACGGAACTTGAAATTCAATCGACCAATACTAAAAGGAATACTCCATGAGGGCGTTATTTGTATGCCCGTGCTGTTTACTTCATCCGATTTGTAGGCCATGACATCCAGCTGCACAAATTCGGCATAGGGAATATCAAGACTAAACCCGGCACCTAATGCAAAAGCGACGAAGGGATCATTTGAAGGTTCACTACCCGCATTAATGCCACCAAGAATAGAAAAATCCTTAATTAAACCCAATGATAGATCTTTGCCTGAAAGTTTATTATGGCTAAGCCGAGGATACCATTCTCCATAGACTTCTAAACCAATATCATCTCTTTGAATAAAATCAAGGAATAGAAAATTTTCACCGTATTTCCAGCCATCAGCATGTTCTAAAGTAATGGTATTGTGATGACTTGAGCCTAATTCAAAGCCACTGCCAGAAAGAAACTGAATATTATTTGATGACCATTCAAACAGTTCAGTAGATTGGCTTTCAATAGATAGTCCTGATATAAATATTAATATAATTAGTTTTTTCATATTTACATTTGTTTATGTAAATTAATTAAGCTGTTAAATAACAAGATGTATTATGTCTTTTCTTTTAAAACATCATCTATTATTTCAATAATCGACTGTGGTTTAGCAATGCCATAACCTTGTGCATAGTTAACACCTATCTCTCTCAACATACCCTTGATTTCATCGTTCTCAACAAACTCCGCAATAGTCTGCATCCCCATAACATGACCAATATCATTAATAGACTTCACCATTGCATGATCAATAGGATCATCGACAATATCCCTGACAAACATGCCATCTATTTTTAGATAATCAACAGGAAAGTTTTTTAAGTAACCAAATGAGGAGAGGCCACTACCAAAGTCATCCAATGCAAAGCGACAACCTAATTCATTTAAAGTAGCGATAAACTTTATTGCCGTACTTAAATTGGCAATCGCTGCCGTTTCTGTTATTTCAAAACAGATTTTGTCTCCATCTAATCCCGAGGAATCCAGTTGAGACATGATGAAATACAAAAAATCATGTTTCGTTAATGATTGACCTGAGAGATTAATAGAAATGAAATTTATTTGTCTTAAAAAGACTGGATTATCTACCAATGTTTTGAAGGTATTTTCAATTACCCAGCGATCAATTTGCTCTATCAAATTATAACGCTCAGCTGCGGGTAGAAAAGCACCAGGAGGAATAATATCTCCCTGCTCGTCAATCATTCTGACCAAAATTTCATAGTGTCTATCTTGACTGTTATCAAGTGGCGCTATAGCCTGTGCATAAAGACAAAAGCGATCTTCTTTCAATACCTTCTGGATGCGTGTCACCCACTGCATCTCTCCATGACGCTGAGCCATGTTCTCATCTTCGGATTGATACACATGGATGCAGTTACGACCTAAATCCTTCGCCATATAACAAGCGGCGTCTGCCTGTTTTAATAGTTCAGTTAAATCAGCCACAACCTCGGTAATAGAGACTAAACCTATACTCACTCCGATCTTGAAACTGTTACCTTCCCAGGTAAACTGGAAATCTTGTATGGCTTTTTGTAATGTAGTAGCAACACGATGAGCATGTTCAAGTGAGCAATGCTCCATTAAAACACCAAACTCATCACCACCAAGGCGAGCCAATGTGTCACGTTTTCGTACCTCATGTTGCAATACAATCGAAAGTTGTCGCAGCAGTTCATCACCTGCTATATGGCCACAAGTATCATTAACGATCTTGAATTGATCAAGATCCATAAAACATAAAGCATGCTCGTCTTTATCCTGCTGAATCGTTGATAACAAGCGTTCTGCGCGGCGTTCAAATTCGCGCCGATTAATGAGTCCAGTTAATGCATCATGACCGGCCTGAAAGGAGAGCAATTCTTCAGCCTGCATACGTTCTTTTATTTCACTATTTAATTCCTTTGTTCGTAGTTCCACTAAATCTTCTGTGCGTAAGGCACGTCCCGTTAACATTAGCAAACCAATTCCTGATAATCCGGCAATCAATAACCCACCAATAATGATTAGCCATATTGTCCATGAAGAATAAAGGGAGACAAATCCTGATGCAGGTGAAAAGAGCACCTCCCATTGCTGATTTGCAACAGGCATTTCATAACTGCGTTTAAATTGAAATTGGTTTGGTATGTTATGTCCATCTTCCTTTTTATCACTATAAAATAACTGCGAATTATTTTTTAAAGACACTAATATCTTTAATTCAGATAGTTTTTTGTGGATATTATTAATTTCATTTTCAAGTCTGAATACACTGGCTACAAAACCGGATAACATTTTACAATTATCGTTATTCTCAACTGGCACTATATTTTTGTACACAGGAGCATAATAAACTACACCAATTTTCTCTCCTTTTTCTTGTACAAGTCTGATAGCATCGGTTACAGCTATCTCACCAGAAGAACAAGCTACTTCAGTTGCTTTTAAAGCTATCGGATTGTTTCTTATGTCGAAACCTAATGCGTTTTCATTACCTACGTAAGGTTCCAGATACTGTATAGGATAATAGAACTCCTTATTGGGAGATCTAGTCATTTCTCCATTTTTATCAGGTATTTTTATTTCTGTTCCCAAACGTTCTTCAAACGATTTTCTGTCTTTATGTAGAACAACTGGAATCCATTCAAGTGCCTGTATCTCAGGGTTTTGTAATACTATCGGTTTTATATTACGAGCAAACACTTCCTCTGATATTTCGTCAAAATTATCAAATAATCTCTTCACCTCTTTGGTAGCTTCAATATGTGAGTTAATACTGTTATTTAACTCACTTGTAAATTGCATCGTATTTCTTTCAAACTCATCTTCAACAAATTGCATTTCCTTTTGGTATGAAAGTTTAAATGTAATAAATGCAACGGCGGTTAAAATAGATAGCGGTATTACAACGCTATATATTCGCTGTCGCCATAAATCACGCGGATTACCAAAAAGGCATAAAATGATAGGCGTAAAAATAAGAACACCAATAGAATCACCAATCCACCATGTGCTCCAGGCAAGCGGTAAATCACTAAAATTCAATATCCCCTGTAACCATAAAGTGAAAATTCCAATAGACGCTGAAAGAACACAACTAACTGGTCCTGCCAGAATACAAAACCACATAATAGAACGTTCTCTTAATAATGCGACATCATATTTAATAATCCGCTGTACCAGTTTTGAACCTATCCAGGCTTGACACATTGCCCCGGCCGAGATCACAGTCCCGATTAATACAGATGAAATAATCTTTTCAGTGCTTGAAGCATCAAGAAATGAGAAGGTTTGAACCAGAATGCCGCCTATCAATATCCCGGGTAATATTTTATTACCGTGTATTAGAATTGCAGCTAACGCTACACCAGCGGCAGGCCAGACCGCCGCTGCATTACTGGGGGGAATTGCTAATAACAAACCTGCCTGACCGGCTATGAAATAGCCTATTGCAACAATCAGATTATAAGTGAGGTATTTACGAACCATTTTATTATTTATTGACTCCACTTCTGTTTACATCCTAATTATAGAACAAGATATTGCTTTATTGCCTGATAATCCGATAACACGGTTTATAACTCTCGGCAGAAATTTTCATGCGTTTTTGCTCTACAAAAGAAAGCAATAGTTTATCCATCGAATTCATGATTTCTTCATCGCCATGAATCTCAAACAAACCATTTTCTTCTATTAAACGCATACTTTCGCTTTTAACATTGCCCGCTACGATTCCTGAAAAGGCACGGCGTAAATTTGCTGCCAATGTATGTGATTCCATATCTTTATATAATTTAAGTGCACGCATATTTTCATGATTAGCGACGAATGGAAACTGGAAGTCCTGCTTTATCTTTAATAACCAGTTAAAATAAAATGCATCACCATGTTCAATCCGAAATTCTTTTACTTCTGCAATCCCTTTTTTCACTTCTTTCGCAACGGCAAGCGGATCGTCAATAATGATCCGGTAACGTTCCTGCGCTGCAGAACCCAGAGTTGATGAAATAAATTCATTAATTTGTTCAAAATAAATTTTGGATGATTCCGAACCGGTAAAAATAAGGGGAAAAGGAATATGATCATTGTCTGGATGTAATAATATGCCGAGCAGATATAAGATTTCTTCGGTAGTACCGACGCCACCCGGAAAAACGAGGATGGTATGGGCACAACGAACAAAGGCCTCAAGACGTTTTTCTATATCCGGCATAATAACCAGTTGGTTAACAATAGGATTAGGCGATTCTGCTGCTATGATTCCGGGCTCGCTAATACCTAGATAGATACCTTTCTGAATACGCTGCTTGGCGTGTGCAACATTGGCGCCTTTCATCGGTCCTTTCATTACACCGGGACCACAGCCAGTACAAATATCGAATCCACGCAAACCTAATTCGTACCCTACTTCCTTACAATATTCATATTCTCCGCGATCAATAGCATGCCCGCCCCAGCAAACCACCATATTAGGTTCTACACCGGCCTGTAGCACATCGGCATTACGCAATATATGAAAAACTGTATTACTGATACCTTCTGATGTGTTCAGGTCGACATTCGGATCATCTTTGATTTCATCAAATATATAGACAATGTCACGAAGCACAGCATAAAGATGTTCCTTGATACCACGAATTATTTTACCATCAACAAAAGCCGTGGCAGGCGCTGCTGTTAACTGCAGTTTTATTCCCCGCTCTACCTGAATAACGCGTAAATCAAATGAAGTATATTTATCAAATAACTGTTTACTATCATCAATAGCAACGCCACTGTTTAAAACAGCTAAAGCACAGTTTCTAAATGTAGAATACAGACCACTCTGACTGGTATCGAGTAAGCGACTAACCTCAATCTTGGACAAGACATCCATGCCTTTAACCGGTGAAATAACAATATCAACACATTCTGCTTTCATATTTAAATCAAAATTTTAAAAACTCATTATAGTAAACATGTTGCCGAAACAGAAATTCATCAATTATTTAATAAAATACAAACTCAAAGACTAATAAAAAACCAATAATCTACTGTACGTCTTAGTGAATAAAATCTTGGCGGACCTTTTTCATCACAGACCAGATATATTTTCACGGCAATATCTATTTCCGGATTACCGACAACATGATCGATATCTAATGCTTTACCGCCTTTTTTTAAACAGCTAGTCGCTATCTTTTCTTGCAATTTCGCCCGATGATTACGAATATGATTTATATCAGCAGCATTACTACAAAACCGTATTCCATCACAATAATGACTTATCCATTGTTCAATATCACCAACGGCAAGTAATTTTAGTCCATCCAGAAGCGCATAATAAACTGTACCTTTTTTAGGTTCGATCAATCCTTGATCTGCATGAAGTAATAAGGGATTTGCTATTAAGCCAAGAAATAAAACAAGGGCGATTTTAGAATGCTTTTCCATCTCTAAAATCCTGCACGTAATGTGCCACGTAAAAATTTTTTAACGTCTATACTAAATATTTAATCTACTAAAGAGAGTTATTTGTCAGAAATGGTCATTGTTCCTTCACCGACAATGACGGCAGGACCACCAACACGAATTTTCAGAGATTCATTCTTCTTTTTATCCATTTCAATATTCAGTACGCTCTTACGTATTTTCGCAGAACCCCGATCAATGACAAACGTATGTGTTCCTTCACTTATATGATCGTGATCACATAAATAACTGGTAAACGCAGGCATCGATGAACCAATGGGAGGATCATCATGAATACCAATATCAGGTCCTGTTAAACGGGCATGAAAATTAGAGTGTTCCACATCGGTTTGTTTTGAAAAAAGTAGTATTTCCTTTGCCATACAGGTCGGAGCAATTGATTGACTCCAGGTACTGAAATTAAATTTTGCGTTCCTGACTGCCGTATAACTTTTTATAGGGACAATTAAATAAGACTGATCAGTAAATACCAAACGCGACTGAAACTGAGAATTATCAATATCCGACTCACTCAGGGAAACAACGGCAGCAATATCCTTATCAACAGGAACAAAACGATCAATAGTGGGATTTGTTTCCAAAGAAAACTGAACCAACGATGGTTTTCCTTCTTCTTGTGTCACATTAGCTTCAATCACACCACTATTTTGCTCTATTAATAAGGGTGTATGTTTTTGTTCCAGCTTTATATCTCCAATCGATGCCAAGACATGTCCGATAGCAATGATAGGATGACCGGCAAAATCAATCTCTGTTGAAGGTGTAAAGATTCTAACCCGACGTTTACCAGTTCCATTAGTTGACGAAAAAACAAAAGCAGTTTCAGAAAGGTTCAACTCTCTTGCAAGCAATTGCATGCTTGCCTGATCGAGACCATCCGCATTCGGAAATACAGCAATCTGTGCTCCGTCAAATGGCTTATTAGTAAACACATCTGTTATGTAATATTTATATTGCATAAAGTTTACTCATCTAATGTCCACACATGGCTACGCCTACTTGCGGTAACTTAGCTAACCCTGTTTCTCGTGCATGTTCTTCAAAACCTTTGTTTTTCCAGAAGAATGCACCTGGCATCGTAGTAGGAATGACCATGATATAAAACAAGGCACGACTGACTAATGAAGTCATTAATATCACTCCTGCCAAAAATACCCAGAGTACAAGACCTTGCCATACTTCCGGAGTCTGGATTGAAGCTAATGCTGAGACAGCAATAATACTTATTCCTAATATGATATTACGAGCAATATAAGTATTCCCATATTCGCTTGTTAATAAAGAATAGGAGGCTGCACCTTCACCACCCTTTTTATTTAAATACCGTGCATGGAAAATATGTCCGATGCCTTCAAGCAATAAACCAAATGCGATAAAATCTGCCAAACTACTACTAAGACCTGTAATGTTGTTCCCTAGTAATAATGCCAATGGAATACAAACAAGACCTATTAATACACCACCCAAACTGAACATGGTGCCAAAAAATGAAGTGAGTACCTGCCAATGATTCCAGAATGGACGTGCCTTGATGCGATAGATCGAATGCATGAAGTAAAGACCAATCAAACCTGAAATCACAGTAAGAAAAGCAAATGTATTTATTGTCATATTTAACATCGATGAATCAAACCATGGGATAGTGCCACCGACGATATTAAATAGAGTGCCTGCCTCTATCCAGTTGAAGAAACCATGATTCAAACTTGAAAATACGGCGACCGCTATTAGACAATTTAAAAATATTGAAACACCCAGAGCTTCTCGACTTAAAGGAGAATGTCGCAAATTATTAAAACCTCGATAAAACCGCATTGGTTTACCTAAATGCTGAGTTGATAACAATAATACAAATGCTTGTAAGCCAATAATTGAAAAAAGAAAAGGCACATAGATATTTGATGCATTCAATGTTTGTAAACTTTCAATTCCAAATAAGCCACCAAGAAATGTAATTAAAAATGCACCGATAGCAGCTTGAGTGCTCAGGGTGAAAATAACTAGCGGATTTTCGCGTGAACTTAGTTTAGAAAGATTCCATTGACGATCTTTAATCTTCTTTTTATCTACCGTCGGTTTGTAAACGCCACTACTGTCTTTCTTGTGGTATTTAATCGGTGCTGAATCTGTACGGGTAAATTCCCTCGGCATACTTTTTGTTTGTTGAAAACGAATATTCGGGTTGGAAATCTCAGGATCAGGGAAGCCAGGTATTGATGTTTTCTTTTGTTCTCTGTTTTCCGGCGTTGATTCAATGACGCCAAAATTTAATGCATTACCGACACAAGCGGATACACAAGCTGGTTTTAAACCCACTTCCAAACGATCAACGCACATATTACATTTTTGAACATGACCTTCGACTGGATCAAGTTGTGGTGCATTGTAGGGACACACCCAGGTACAGTAACCGCAACCAAAACAAATATCGGGATCCTGTAATACCGCTCCATACTCAGGATGTTTTGTATAAGCACGTGTAGGACAACCCTTTAAACAAACAGGATCATCACAATGATTACACGCCATGGAGATATTCATACGGGTAAAATTGGGGTAAGTCCCGCCTTCAACATACCCGACGGAACGAAAACTTAAATGCGGTGGCAGATCATTTTTTTCACTACAAGCCGCTTCACAAGCATGACAACCAATACAATTATCCGCCGTGAAATGAAAACCATGTTGTTTATAACGGTTTGGATTTTCACCAACACCTTCATCGCCATTAATACGCAAACTCAGGTCTTTGGGCTGACCACTTTTCTCTATTAGGTCAATATCATTACCATAAATATTTTTTTGATCCGCCTCAACTGCCTTTAATAAAGCATACATCGGTTCATCTTCACGTACTTCAAACATAATTTTTCCTGATAATAAATTTATATGTGAACAGACTTATCTGAAAATTCCATTTTAAAACGTTCTCATTTCTACATTGAGTTTTGCTGCCTGCCCCTGATCAATATGTTCGATACGTACCGAATTTTGTTTGAATGCCGGTTGACGAGAATAAGGATCAAGTAATCCCAGTGTTAAACGATTAACACAATCATGGAAATGAAAGGGAATAAAGACCATATTCTTTGGAACACGATGGGTTAATTGCGCCATGACTACTGCATCACCACGACGTGAAACCAGGCGTACGTATTTTGAATTTTCAAGTCCAAGCTCTTCAGCCGCATCAGGATTGATTTCCATATAAGGTGTCGGACTGAATTTATTCATGTTGCCAATCTTGCCGGTTTTGGTACGTGTATGAAAATGTTCAACCACACGACCACTATTTAACCAAAAAGGAAAATCTTCATTAGGACGTTCATTATTTTCTATGTAAGGCATCGCCAATAACTTTGCCTTGCCATCAGGAAATTGAAACTTACCATCCGTGTAAAGACGTTGATTACCTTTCTCATCACCTTCACGAAATGGCCATTGAATGCCTTTTTGTTCAGCCAGTTTCTCATGTGTCATCCCAGAGATGTCTAATATTCGTCCTTCACCTTTTGATAACTCACGCATCTCATCAAATATCTCAGATGTTGTTTCCGGGAATGTCATCTTTTCACTTCGTTCAAAACGTTTTGCCAAGTTGGAAAATATCCAATGATCCGGTTTTGAATTAGCATGGGGTTCCGTCACTTTTCTAATCAAGTTCACACGACGTTCGGTATTGGTAAAACAGCCTTCCTTCTCTGCCCATACCGCACCAGGCAAAAACAGATTTGCATATTGTGTGGTTTCAACATCACGATAAGAATCCTGTACTACAAGAAACTCAAGTTTCTCTAAACTCTTTCTAATCCGTGCAGAATTTGGCATCGAGGTCATGGGGTTTGTTGCCACTAACCATAGACCTTTCACTTGTCCTGTTTCTATTGCGGGAAATATGTCGGTCATGGTCATACCACGTTTGGCTGGGAAGAAGCTTTCATCCACATTCCAAAACTCTGCAACCTGTTCGCGATGTTGTTGGTTTTCCAATGCCCGATAACCAGGTAAGCCGGAACAAGAAGACCATTCTCGTGTACCCATAGCATTACATTGACCGGTAATAGAAAGACTGGAACTGCCCGGTTTGCCAATATTGCCGGTAATCAAATTCAGGTTATTAATGCCACTGACACCATCAGAACCGTGTGTACTTTGATTAATGCCCATGGTCCAGATACTCATCGCCGCGCCGGCATTGGCATAAAGACGTGCAACATGCCGAATCGTGTCTTCATCGATACCACAAATTTTGGAAGCTGACACCGGATCGTATTCTTCAACCAACTTTGAAAATTCTTCAAAACCATTGGTATAAGAATCAATATAATTTTGGTCTGCCAAGCCTTCATCAAAAATAACATGTGCCAGACTGTTTAATAAAACCAGATCGGTACCGGGTGTGATCGGTAGGTGTATATCGGCAAACTGCGCAAACATGGTTACCCGTGGGTCAACAACAATGACTGGAAATTGTCGTTTTTCTAATGCTTCTTTTAAACGCCAGTAAATAATCGGGTGTTGTTCGGGAAGGTTTGAACCAAATGCCATTAAACATTCAGTATGATCAAAATCGTCATAACATCCCGGTGGACCATCTGAACCAAAGGAACGTTTATAACCCGATACTGCGGAAGCCATACATAAGGTAGTATTTCCATCATAATTATTTGTGCCAATCACACCTCGAGCTAACTTACCTAAGGTATAAAATTCTTCAGTCATAATCTGACCAGTAGAAACGATGGCAAATGAATCGCGTCCATAGGCAGATTGAATACGTTTTATTTCATCTGCCGTCTTATCTAATGCCGTATCCCAACTGACTTCCTTATAATCCTCAAAGTGTTTTTCTCTATAAAGTGGTTCTGTGCCTCGACCTGAAGATTCAAACAACTCATGTTCAAAAATACCTTTAACACAGAGTTTACCGCGATTCACATCAGCACCGGCAACACCACGTGTGGCGACAGGTTTGCCTTCCGGATTTAATCCAACTTCCATAGAACAACCCGTAGAGCAATATCCGCAAGTGGTGTATTTCCACTCTTGCACTTTCTTGTCTGCAATCTTTATCGGGTTTTTACTTCTGCGTCCAAATAACATATTTCTTTTTTATCCTTACTTCTAATAATTGACCGCCATGGATGGCGGAAATACTGGCAATGCAGAAGCAATTGGCAGTGCCTATTAATAATAAATTCAGCCACAGAGGTCACCGAGAGCACAGAGAACAACAACAAATTTAATTCAAAAATAGTAGAAATAAATATGCCTGATAAAATTCCGTTACAATTTTCACCATTTATAGCTAAATGTTTTTCTCTGTGTCCTCTGTGGTAATGTTTTTTCATTGTTTTTCTACTTGTACGTTGCCATCAACAACACGCACTGAATAGACAGCTAACTTCACTGACTCATCTTCAAGACACTGACCTGTAGCGAGATCAAAATGTTGTTTGTATATAGGTGAGGCAACAACAGGGTTGCCTTTTAGATCGCCGCATATCCCTCTTGACAGGACATTGGCATTGCTAAAGGGATCATGATTATCAATAGCGTAGAGTTGCTCGCTACCAGATAAACGAAATATTGCGATCTGTTTCTCGTTCACCAGAACACATACGCCAACGTTGTCTATCAGTTCATCGAACTGACAAACTGATTCCCAAACTTCAATTTCTACTGTTTTACTAACGGTGCTCATCATGCCGTCTCTGCATATTCTTGTTGTTCTTCTTCTGTTGCAGGTCTGATTTGTTCACGTTCCTGTACAAAAATAACTTTATTATCTTTCTCGTCGCTATTAACAAAATGTCTAAAGCGTTTCATTTTTTCTGGATCGTTTATGGTCGTCTTCCATTCACATTGATAGGTATTAACAATCTTAGCCATTTCCTTTTCTAATTCAGCACAAATTCCCAGCTTGTCATCAATAACAACTTCCTGAAGATATTGAAGTCCGCCTTCAAGATTATCCATCCAGGTAGAAGTGCGTTGTAATTTATCGGCGGTACGAATGTAAAACATATAGAAACGATCAATATATTTAATTAATGTTTCATCATCGAGATCAGAGGCGAATAAATCTGCATGTCGGGGTTTCATGCCACCATTACCGCAAACATATAAATTCCAGCCATTTTCAGTAGCAATAATGCCCACGTCTTTGCTTTGTGCTTCGGCACATTCACGTGTGCAACCGGAGACAGCCATCTTTAATTTGTGTGGTGCGCGCAAACCTTTGTAACGATCTTCTAGATTAATCGCCATGCTGACACTGTCTTGCACACCAAAGCGACACCAGGTACTGCCAACGCAGGACTTAACTGTACGTAATGATTTTGCATAAGCATGACCGGATTCAAAGCCAGCAACGATTAGTTCTTCCCAGATAAGCGGTAATTGATCAACACGCGCGCCAAACAAATCAATACGTTGTCCACCGGTAATCTTGGTATACAAATTATATTTTTTAGCCACTTCACCAAGCACGATCAATTTCTCTGGTGTTATTTCACCACCGGCAACACGCGGTACAATTGAATAAGTACCATTTTTTTGCATATTGGCAAGAAAGTGATCATTGGTATCCAGAGTAGAAGCATGTTCATTCTTTAATACGTATTCATTCCAGCAAGAAGCAAGGATTGAAGCCACCGTTGGCTTACATATATCACAGCCTTGTCCCGAACCATGTTTTGAAATTAAATCTTCAAAACTGCTAATCTGTTCTGAGCGAACAATCATGTACAAATCTTGTCGTGTGTAAGGAAAGTGTTCACAAATATCAGTGTTGACTTCTATACCACGTTTTTCTAACTCACTATTTAATATCTGACCGACCATGACAGCACAACCACCACAGGTGGTACCCGCCTTGGTACAAGATTTCAAATTACCCAAGGCCATCACACCGCCATCAATGGCGGAAACTAAATCATCTTTACTGACATTATTACAAGAACATATTTGTGCTGAAGCAGGTAATGCATCGACACCTAAACCAATCGGTGCGCTACCGTCTCTTTGTGGAAGAATTAAATCATCCGGGTGTTCAGGCAAATCGATTCCGTTTAAAGAATACTGTAGTAAAGTATCATATTCTTCTGAAGTACCAATTAAGACGCTACCGAGTAATTTTGTTTTATCTTCACTAACAATAATTCTTTTATAAACTTCGTTAGATTCATCAACATATGAATATGAAAGTGAACCTTGCGAACTACCATGCGCGTCACCAATACTACAAACATCAACGCCCATAAGTTTCAATTTGGTGCTCATATCAGCACCAGTAAAAGCCGCATCGGTTCCGGTTAAGTGATCAGCAACAACGGCGGCCATTTGATTACCCGGACCGACTAAGCCAAAAATTTGATTATTCCATAAGGCACATTCACCAATAGCGTAAATATCTTCATCTGAAGTCAGACATTGATTATTAATAGAGATACCGCCACGTTGACCTACTTCAAGTTCACACGCTTTCGCCAACTCATCGCGTGGACGAATACCAGCAGAAAAAACAATCATGTCTGTTTCAAGGCTTTCACCATCGGCGAACACCATCTTGTGTTGATGCCTTTCACCATCAACAATTTCAATCGTGTTTTTTGAAGTGTGTACAGAAACATCCAATGCTTCAATCTTACGTTGAAGCATATCGCCACCAGAATCATCAATCTGAACGGCCATTAACCTAGGTGCAAATTCAACGACGTGTGTTTCCAAGCCAAGACTCTTAACTGCATTGGCACATTCAAGACCTAATAGACCACCGCCGACAACAACACCTATCTTGCCTTTGTTACCTGCAGCGGTAATCGCTTCCAAATCTTCAATCGTGCGGTATACCAAACAGTCTTCACGATCATGTCCTGGCATCGGTGGTACAAAGGGATATGAACCGGTTGCTAAAACGAGTTTATCGTAATCTATAGTGAGTCCCTTTTCAGAAACAACCTGTTTATTTTCACGATCAATCTTATCGGCCTTATCACCAATATGAATCGTAATTTCGTTTTGTTCAAAAAAACCATCTTCGACCATAGACAGTTCTTCTGCTGTTTTACCGCTAAAGAATTCAGACAGGTGGACGCGATCATAAGCAGGACGTGATTCCTCACAGAAAGTAATAATATTGAATTTTTGTTGGGCATTTCGCTCGACCAAGTATTGGAGAAATGCCTGTCCGACCATACCGTTGCCGATGACAACCAGATTTTGTTTACTCATTAATCTACCAATTGGAAAGTAATGTTTATCTGATATTGCAGCTTGTGTGCCAGACGACGTATTATTTATATCTTATTGATTTATATAATAATATATAAATTATTTCTCATATTAATTTGACTTATTTGCACTGGACTTGAGCAAGTTTTATTGCAGTGCACCAAATAAGTGCCCATATAAATATCAATGGAATTTAGGAAGAACTGAAGAAATTTTGATCAATTAAAAGTATTAACGTTGCACGAACATAATTAGCTTCTATTGATACAACATTGCTTACGTCTTTAACTAGTAGTGTACTAACAAGTTTTTAAAGCTTGTTGTTCCTTCCAATTAAACCAGGCTTTAGGTGATAGTTTATTCATCACGGTATCAATTGAAGCCATTATGAATAGATTGTAGTAACCATGTAATTTACCCAACCATGTTTGGTTACTACAACGAAGTGAAACTGAATAACCCGGTTCATCATAAATGACATGATGCCAATAACCACTGGGGATATATAAGGTTTCCCCCGGTTCAAGTTTTACTTTATAACCTTGTGCTTCTTTTAACCTTGGGTGTTGTTCAAAATCGGGGCGCTCAACATCAACATAACTTCTGCACGTAAAGGGATATCGATGCAGGTTCTTGCCTTGTTCGTAGGGAAATAGGTAAACCGTCTTTTTTCCATACATGACTGTATGAAAAACATGTGACATATCAATATCAAAATGCAGTTGTGTGACAGATGCCTTGCAACCGAAAAACATAAAAACAAAATTATTTGAAAAGCCCTTTACTAAAGACGGAAAAATAATATCGTCGACCAGTTCTGGTATTTCTGATTTTATGTTGTAGAGAAACATGCGTAGATCCTGTGACGTGGTCATCACTTGATCAATATATTCTTTTAAGGGAATGGTCTTCAGTTTGGACATGTAATGTTTTCCAGCAGCAACAAAACTAGCATCGTAAACCTTGACCTGTTTATCACCGTGCTGATCTTTGAAAAATTCAGGTGTCCACTTTTTAGATGCTGGCCATGACCTTGCTAACTCTTGAATAACCAGTGGCTGTAGTGTCTTAAAATAGGAGTCAGAAAATTCTTTTGATTCGATAGATAAAACCTTATCGACAGAGGCTAATTCCAGATTGGACATGGATTGTCCAGAGGAGACCAAACTATTATCTGGCAAGGAACTCACTATAAGTATTTAAAATATCGGCACGTTCCCAATGCAGAAAATGTCCGGCACCAGGTATCATTTTAAATTCGCAATCAGGAATTCTTGCGGAGGCTTTTTCAATATCACTCGGATCAAGGATGGCATCATATTCACCACTCAGTACAAGTGTAGAAGCAGTAATATTACCCAGATCAACAAAGTCCCCAATATCCGATGCCTGCTCGACAAATTCACAATGTTCGTAAAAGCTAAGGAATTGCTCCCGGTTCATACCGCGGAACTGATCTATCATTTGTTTCTTTTGTGTAGCAGGGATGTGTTGACCAAATTTTTCTATCATCAATGGAGCTATATCGTCTGTTTTATTAGTGTCGAACAGTTTTTGTCCTGCTCGAATGATCTCTATGACGGCTTTACTTGGTTTGGCACCAAAACTACCCAATATCATTTTATCGATTAGCTCAGGATGACGTGCCGCTAATGCAGCAGAGATAATTGTTCCCCAGGAAGCTGCTGCCAAGATCACTGTTCCGTTACGGTTGGTTTCATTGACAATACTATGTAAAACGTTAATTTGCTCTTCGAATGTAATACTAGGAGCGCCAGATAAAATAGTTGCTCTGCCTTGACCAGGTAAATCAAAAACAACAACCGAATATTCTTTCACAAAATGACTCACGAAAGTACGCCAGGCGGCCATCGTTTGCTTTGCGCCACTGATACAGATAATCGTTTTCTTTGCCTCACCATAGATACGGTACGGGACAAGAAATCGACCTAAGCTAAGTTCACCTTTAACAATTTTCATTGGCTTCAAATATGTGTAATTCTGAGTTTGTATTGTTGGGCTGGCAGTATAGCGCCGCAATTAATTTCTTCAATATTATCATATAAATATTGCTAAATAGGCCTATTCATTCAGGAACTGGTTAACAATTCCTTAATCAGGGATTTTCTGTCGACAACGGATTCATTGCCAAACCAGATCGACCACAGTGCTCTGGCAAAACCATTATTTTTGATAGCACTAATTTCCTCCCCCTGAAATATTGAAACTAATGTGCCATCAGGAAGCCAACGGATGATAAATTCATCATTTTCTATAACATCTCCGTTTATGGGCTGTATGAACTCCTCAAGCTGTGGCGTGATTTGTAAATACTGTTCTTCATTGGTATTTAATTTAATACCCGAAATCAACGAATTTTGAATTTGTTTTGCCGTCAGCGCTCGTAAGAAAATCATCGATATCTGCTTGGTACTGTTATCCTCTAAAATATTCTCGTAAATTTGCTCGTCTGAAACATCTGAAATGCCTGGTTTTCGTTCTAGATAATGAGCCATGGCATATATCTTCAGAAAAAATTTTCTGCGAATAGTTGAACCGGTCAGAAACAGATTCCGCTGCTCGTTGTTGTATTCGATAGCAACCCTGGTTGGAAATGTATCTTCTGATTTCGTTTCGGAAAACCTAACATCAGCATATCCAGTAGAAATAAAAGCAAATGATAGAACAATTAATTTTATGCCAGCTATTAATAATCTTTTAACCATCTTCTGCTTACGCCACTTCAATTATTGAATCTATTGACCAAAATTCTTATAGAAAATTCATTCTATAGATAAAGATAAATAATTTTAATATTTTCAGTGCGCCAGAAGCGTTAATAGATAAATAATAATACCCACCAGGATGACACAAAGTCCTTGCCAAAATCTGACCGGATTTCGTTCAATCAGAGGACGGGGATCTTCAGTAGACAGTTTTGGGTTGGGATATCGCAGATCATACATAAACTCAGATAGTTCATCATAACGTTTAGCTGGAACAGGGTGGACAGCCTTCTTTAGTGTCGCACTGATCCAGTTTGGTATCGTTGCGTTGTGATCCGTTACTGGTGTGTATACTAGAGTGTCTTTAAAATCCGTCGTCTTCCAGTTTGCAGACATTTCGCCATAAGGTAATTTGCCCGTTAACATTTGATAAGTAATAACGCCAAGAGAAAAAATATCTGATTGATTTGTTCCCGGTTGATCATTCGCATATTCCGGAGCAGTGTAATTTTTAGTTCCTAATAAATTAGTTTGATCCAACGGTGTATTTATTTCAGCAATACCAGCAACCTTGGTAGAACCAAAATCGATCAACTTAACCGTACCGGCATGATCAAGAATAATATTCTCCGGTTTTAAATCCTGGTGTAACATTTCCAAACGATGAAACGCTTGCAAACCTTTAGCAATTTGTTCAACTAATAAACGAACTTCATCGAGTTCTGGCTTGGGATGATCACGCATCCATTGTCTCAAAGTTGATCCTTCCAGAAATTCCGAAATTAAATACAGAAAACGTCGTCGTCGAGTCGGTTCATAAACTTTTACGACATGTTGATTAGCAATTCGACGGCCTATCCACTCCTCACGAATAAAGCGGTCGATATAAGCAGGATCATCTTCATAATTAACCGAAGGTGTTTTCAAAATCAACTTCATTCCCGTATCAGTATCTTCTACTAAATATAATTGAGAACGATTACTACTGCTTACCTCTCGCAATACTCGATAGCCATCAATAATCATTCCTTCAGCAAGATCTGGGGGAAAAGGCAATTCCGTTAATACTTGATAAACATCATTCTTATCTTGACTAGGTAGTTCATCCACTACGAGCAACTGGCAGGTTATGTTATCCAAGCTACCATTTGTTTGAGCTTGCCGACCAATTATTTCAGCAGCCTTATCCAGATTGTCTTTATTATCATGAATAATTTTTAATAGTTCTTTTTCAGAAACATACTCATGTGTACCGTCTGTCGTTAACATATAGACATCCCCGCACTCAATCGTTTGTTTACTATAATCGATCTCCAAATGCGTATCCGCACCCATAGCTCGACTTAGATAGTTTTTATCTTTAGAAACCCATGTTTTGTGATCAACAGTAAGCTGCTTTAAATAACCTTCACGTAATTGATAAATACGGCTATCACCAATATGAATAACATGACAGGTAGTAGACTTGAGTACTAATGCACTAAATGTAGAGACGTGACCTTTATGTCTGTTTCGTTCTTGCGAACCCTGATTATATAACCAGCTATTTAAAGCGGTAAGAACCTGTTGTACTGATTTTTTAACTGACCATGTTTCCGGCGTACTAAAATAATCAGCAAGAAACCCGGTAACACAAGCGCCACTGGCTTCCTCACTATATTCGCTACTACTGATGCCATCAGCAATAGCAATGGCAATACCTTTTGATTGACATAACACTTCATCCGGTATCTCTATACCACAACAATCCTGATTCGTTGGCTTATTACCTCTATCCGAATATTGCCCTACGGACACTTTTAATTGTGATGCCATAATTATTTTCTTTATTTAATTAAAAAAGCTCGAAAGATAAAATCAATCGAGCCTTAGAGTTTACTTGCGAATGAATATATCTGTCACTTTAATAAAGCAAGATGCAACATACCATCGTATAAATTAACAAATGACCCTTCATCCTTATGTCACCTCTATCATTTGTACCGTCCCATCGGGTAACACCTCAACCATAGATCCTTCCGGTTCATCCAGAAACATGACCGCCAATAACGTTACGATTGCCGAGCCGGCAATGACAAGAAAGAAAATTTGTGGTGTAACAAAAGATAAAACCGTGAGAAAACAAACTGCACCCACGTTACCATAGGCACCTGCCATACCTGCAATCTGTCCAGTTAACCTTCTTTGTACCAATGGAACTACAGCGAATACAGCTCCTTCACCTGATTGTACAAAGAAAGAACAACACATAGTTACCAAAACAGCGGCTGGAATGGCCCAGGAAGAATTGATCTGACTCATTAAGAAATAACCTATTGCCAAACCACACATAGTAATAATCAACGTTCTCTTTCTTCCGAATTTATCACTAAACCACCCTCCGGTTGGTCGTGCAACCAGATTCATAAATGCATAACCTGATGCCAACATACCCGCAGCGATTATTGAAATATCAAATGTATCCAGGAAAAATAATGGCAACATAGATACAACAGCTAATTCAGAACCAAAAGTAACCATATATGCAAGTTCCAGAATGGCAACTTGTTTAAATTTATAGCGATGAACCTCTGGCACCGGTTCTTTAAAAACATGTGCATTAACATGATAAATTTTGTACGTTTGAAAAGCGTAAACACAAACCAAACCTATATATATAAATACCGCAACATTACTCGTCAATAATGCCAATGTTGTCAGCTTCCATGTCAACACTGCTAATGCAGCATAGAGAGGAATATTCATTAATAGATAGAAAAAGAAATCGCCTTTACTCGTTACTTCAAGCCCGCCTGTCTTATTAGGTTTGAAATAGGTAGAGCCTTCAGGTGTATCAGTAACGCTATGGTAATAGATAAAAGAATAAATAAAAATCATTACACCTGTAGTTCCAATAGCATAACGCCAACCATCATCACCGCCATAAAATAAAGCCAGTGAAGGCAAGGTTAATGCTGCAGCAGCCGAACCAAAGTTACCCCAACCACCATAAATACCTTCAGCAAGACCAACCTGTTTCGCAGGAAACCATTCACTAATCATACGAATACCAATTACAAAACCGGCACCAACAAAACCCAACATAAAACGTGCTACAACCAAAGTCTCAAAACTATCGGCTGTTGCAAAGAATATACAAGCGAAACTCGAAAGGAATAATAGCGACGAATACACCTTACGCGGCCCAAAATTATCAACCAGCATTCCAATAATAATTCTGGCGGGAATAGTCAAAGCGACATTAAGTATGAGTATTATCTTTACCTGCTGACTAGTCAGGTCAAATGTTTCACGAATTGATGCCATCAATGGTGCATGGCTAAACCAGACGACAAAAGTTAAAAAGAATGCAAACCAGGTTAAGTGTAAAACCCTGAATTTACCGGTAAACGATAAAAGATTAAATGATGGCTTCACGACACTCATTGAATAAACGCTCCTTCTCATAATCAGTTTAAGTAAAGAGCTTAGAGCAAAGTCCTTGCCAAACTGTGTAAAACAATTATAAGTATATGTTTTTTAAAATATTAACTGATTTTTTCTAGGCTAAAAGTATCGAGAATTTAGCCTGTTTTAAAAACTGAATTGGTGCATAAAAATGATTAGTTGCAACAAAATGGTGCGGTGCAGCGAAACGGATTAATCATAATTATTTGTCATATTATTTTACTGTTGGAACCATTTTTATTTACTAATACTGATAGGCAAAATAAGCCCAGAACTTAGATAAGTCTGTTGCTTTAGTATTCCCCGAGTCAGAAGAAGCATCATAAGCGGCATACTTCAAACCGACGGTATATTTCTTATTGATTTTTTTGCTTAACCAAATATCAACCTCATCGCCATAATCAAAACGACCTGTTTCCGCTTCCAGCATATGATAAGAAATTATTAATTTCGTATCGTATTTACCGGTAGCCACCATCGTGAAATAAATATCTTCAATACCCGCAGCAGGTGTTAACAAGAAATTGTCTGCCCAACCTTGATAAGCATGACCGGTAGCAAGCGGCGTGCGAAAGACTGTGCCCTGTGTGCCTTGATCACTTTCCAATACTTCATATGAAACCTTTGCAATGAGAGAAGTCACAACGCTATCAAGTTGTACTTTAAAACCACCTTCAACCAAGAAGTAATCTGCATCATAGTTATTTGGGTTTGAGCCGGTATCACTTTGGCTTGCATATTCACCGGTGTAAATAAATCTGGTTTTATCATTAATCACCGGAATGGATCCTTTCGCCCGAAGTCCGTAAGTCGTACTGGCATTCGCTAAGTCGGCTGTTTCGGTAAAATCCAGATCATAGTAATACCCTTCCAATTTAGCGTATTTAAAACCGTTATATTTAATGTTAAATATAGGCGCTTCCATATCGCGATCTGTACCAAAGATAGTATTGTTCTTCCAGATATAACCGGCCAGTAACTCGGTATCTTTTAAAGTCGTATTGGTCACCGTAAGCGCATCTTGTGTTTGCCAATTCTGACGCCAAAGTACGGTACCGAGAAAACGATGAAATGGAGCATTACGAGGGGTAATTATTTGGCGACCTACTTTGACCAACGTGTTATCTATCATCTTGAAACCTAGATAAGCTTGATTAACCTCCGTGCCTTTTGGATCAGCAATAACGGGTAATGTCGTTAATCCATTTTCACCATCGTTGTATTGTGTGTCATCAGTAATATCGACTACATTTTCAAATTCGACATGTGCAAAGACATTATAAAAATCAGCAGTCTTGTAGCCCAATGTCGTTCTATTGGTTAAGGCATCGGCATCACGTTTACCAGAGGCTTTGGCATCATCCTGAACACTTTCATAACGAAGACGAACACCAAAATCGACATCTCCACCGGTTAATGCATCCATAAATGATTCTTCTGCCGCCACATTAAAGGATACGTTAAGTAACCCGAACGTTAAGCATATGTTTAATGATGTTTTTATAATATTACGCATGTATCTCTTCCCATAAACTTGTTAAGTTATAAAAATCAATACATAGCAATATACAGACCACTAACCTATCTAATTGATATTATTATACTTTTACTGTTTATTGCATACTGGGGAGATAGTATTTACTGCACCAATAATGGACAATTTACTATGCCTTCGCACAAACTATGCACATAGATACTTTATCTTTTTTACTCAACATAAGTTTTCTCCAGATTAGATAAAGACTTATTTTCTAAAAAATTTTAAAATTAAATAAAATCATTTTATTGTAACTTTGACTCGATAATAGAACTTCATTGCTCGTCATTAATCTAAACATCGACTATAGTATATTGACATGGTCGCTCTTCAGAGATGATACGGAGATAGAAATAATGAGAATAAGTAGCACAGTTACACTGACATTCCTCTTGATACCATTGATTTTTCTTAGTGGCTGCGATCAGCAGACCGGCTCTAGCCAAGCAGATGGTTCCAGGATTGCTTATGAAGCCAATATAAACGATATGACATTTGGGAATTACACGATTCATATTAATGCCTTAACAACAGACCTGCTGCCTGCAGAAGTAGCACGGGGTTATAAAATTTCGCGAAGTAAAAATCAGGCCATACTGAATGTTTCTGTTCAGGAAAAACAAGCTGAAGGACTAACATCAATATCAGCTTCAATCAATGTTGTTGCAAAAAACCTTAGTAGTCAGTTAAAAAATGTAGACCTTAGAGAAATCATAGAGTCTGATCCAGATGCGATTTACTATATTGGTGAATTACCTGTAGGTCATGAAGAAACTATTATTTTCGATTTGGATGTAACACCAGCTGGGGCAACTGAAACTATTTTACTAGCGTATAGCCAGAAGTTTTATACAGAATAAAAAAGGCCTTCGCCTAAAGCGCCTACTGTTGGTGCACGATTGTTTTTTTGTTATAAATTAATTATCTTTTTCTTTTCGCTTTTGCTTGACGCGATTAACCGCAGCAGCGATTTCATCTTGTTTGTTTTTTAACGTCAGGTCTTCACTCGTCGTTCCATCAACAGTTTCAGTTCGACTTTTATTTCTATCTTTTTTCTGCTGTTCCTGACGTGCAAGCTTATCCAAATAACGTTTTTTGTGTTGCTCTGCTTCGAGTTGTTTCCGCCGCTTATTCCAGATATTACTTTTTGCCTGACGAAATTCATCGACTAAAGGAATATGGCTGGGACAAACATAGGAACAACATCCACACTCGATACAATCAAACAAACGATAATCCTGAAGTCGCTCCGTATTAAATTCTTTACTATGCCAATGCAGTTGCTGTGGTTGTAGATTCACTGGACAAACAGGTGCACATTCATCACAACGAATACAAGATGTTTCTTGCTGACTTGATGTTTGTAATTTTTCACCGGCAGCTAACAAACAATTACTTGTTTTAATCAACGGCACTTGATCGCTATGTAAGCGAAAACCCATCATCGGGCCGCCCATAATTAAATATTCGAAATCATCATTATAACCACCGCATTGTTCAATAATTTCATGTAATGAAGTACCAATTAATACCTCAAGATTACAAGCCTGCTTTATACCCGGCCCGGTAACGGTAACGATTCGACTAATTAAAGGCTCTGCATCAATAATCGCTTTTTTTGTTGCGACGGCAGTACCGACATTATAAACCACCACGCCAACATCAACCGGCAAACCTTCTGCTGGCACTTCCATACCGGTAATGGATTTGATTAATTGTTTTTCTCCACCAGCAGGATAAAGACTGGAAATCTGAATTAATTTGATATCCATTCCAACATGTTGCTCCAAGGCTTCCTGAAGCATCTTTATCGTTTCTGTTTTATTCTCTTCAATTGCAATGACACATTCATCAACCTGTAATGCATGCGCCAATATTTCAACCCCGGCAAGCACATCCTTTGTTTGATTACGAATAAGTATTTCATCGCAACTGATATAGGGCTCACATTCTGCTGCATTCAAAATCAACAATTCGATATCAAGACTCAAGCCCGGAACTAATTTAACTGCCGAAGGGAAACCCGCACCACCCAAACCGACAATGCCTGCTTCAAGGATTTTTTGTTGTACTTCAAACGGGGTTAATAATAAGTAATCATCAATCTTTTCTCTTGCTTCAAGCCATTGTTCCTTACCATCCGGTTCGATCACAATACACGGAGAAGTCGCACCAGAAGGATTGGGCATAGGATGTTCAGCAATCTCTTTCACTATGCCAGAGGTGCTGGCATGAACCGGTGCACTGATATAGCCCTGCGGTCGCGCAATGACCTGACCTTTTAAAACCTGTTCCCCTGCCTTAACGATTGGCTTCGCGGGTGAACCAATATGCTGACGCAAAGGTATTTTGATAAGACTAGGAAGTATTGATTTTTGCAGCGTTTGCTCAAGAGAGATTGCCTTATTGGGCGCTAATTGAATGCCACCACCAAACGGGATAGGTTCCTCTAAAACAGTGATCATTTTGTCTTGTTTTTACTGTTAGGCATGAATGTCATCTAATCAATTATATACCCAAGTCCGATAAAGATGCAGGTTACTTGGCTAGTCCATAGTAAACGTATGCTAAATCGCATATCTACTTTGAACAAGCATATCCTTTGCTATAAATAGGGATTACAATTAAAGCTGATTCCTTAAATAATATTATCTGGCATGCTGAAAATAGAAGTTGATAAACGTGTAAAAGGTGATCCGGAAACCATCTGGGAAATACTCACCAACACCGAATGTTATGCTGATGTTGCGCCTGATGTTATTCGGGCTGAACATGTTTCAGGTGAAGCCATTGGCATGGTCAGACGCATCCATCATAAGAGTGGGCGTTCATGGGAAGAAGAATGCAAGGAATGGGAGCCACAATCGCATTTCACTATGCAAGTACAAACCGAGAATTATCCCTTACCCGTAACTTACCTACAGCGTAAGGTAAGCATGGAGCAAAAACAAAAAAACATTGTTATCAAAATACGATATGAATACACACCCAATTATGGTCCATTAGGTTATTTCCTGAATAAACATCAAATCCATCCTATTCTTACAATCTTTATTGCGCAATTAGCGGAGAATCTGGCTAAAAAATTACTTCGACAAAATGCAGATGCCTCTATCTCGGCTGCAACAATATTAAAAAATAAAGATCCAGCGATCTTGACAATAATACCGGAAACGTTAATCGCCGAAGCCTGTAAGATTTTGACCGACAAACGTATTGGTTGTGTCGTCGCACTAAATCCAGAAGGAAAAATTGCCGGGATATTATCTGAACGCGATATTGTAAATGGCCTTGCTAATTCTGATGGACCAATATTACATAAACCCGCGACCGAATTTATGACTCACAAAGTTATTACCTGTCACCCTGAAGACAGTCTTGCCGAATTAATGTCGAGTATGAGTAAAAAACGGATACGTCATTTACCCGTTGTTGATGATAACGATCATCTGGTTGGTGTAATTAGTATCAGCGATATCATCAATGCACGCATGTCTGAACTGGAACATGAATCCGCCGCGATGCATCAATACATAGAAGGACGTAAATGGCGAGAAGTCGCGATGCAAATTGGTCGCGGCGCGGCTTCCGAAGAATTTAATTA
>CAZGBJ010000021.1:0-41998 GCA_964523895.1 uncultured Enterobacteriaceae bacterium | reverse complement strand
ACTGACTACTGACTACTGACTACTGACTACTGACTACTGACTACTGACTACTGAAACGAATGGCTGAAACAAAAACAACAATATTATCCGAGCATACACGATCCGAGATCGATGTCTGGTTGAAGAAGTACCCTGACGACAGAAAGCAGTCGGCTGTGTTAGCGGCGTTGCGTGAAGCGCAACATCAAAACGAAGGTTATTTAACAACGGAATTGATGGATGCTGTTGCAGCTTATCTTGGAATGTCAAATATTGCTGTTTATGAAGTTGCTTCTTTTTATTCTATGTTTGAAACAGAATCTGTTGGTCGACACAGCATTTCAGTATGTACCAATATTTCCTGCATGCTGATGGGCTCTGATGGCATTGTTGATCATCTTGAAAAGAAGTTGGGAATAAAAACGGGCGAATCAACAGCAGATGGTAAATTTTTTATTAAATGTGAAGAAGAATGTTTAGCTGCCTGTTGTGGTGGGCCAATGATGATGATCGACCATATATATTACGAAAACCTGACGCCGGAAAGGGTTGATGAGATTCTGGATGATTTGGACTAATAGGCAGTTTATTGATAATGATTAGCCACAGAGAACGCAGAGTTCACAGAGAGAGAAAAATTATGAATATAAAAGAAATACTCAGGTGCTTTCAGCTAGTTCATATGTTTGACAAGTTATTCCCTTTGTATTTCTCTGTGTTCTCTGTGGCAAATAGTAATAATCATAACAACGATGCTTACTTAAAGACTGCCCTGGTTGTTAGGACTAATTAAGATGATGGAAATGAACAACGTTTGTTTTGCCACGCTCAAGTTTGATGAGCCATGGACCTTTGAAAATTATGTGAAGGTGGGTGGTTATGATGCGTTGAAAAAAATTATTTATGAAAAAATACCACAGGAACAGGTTATTGAAGAAGTAAAAGAGTCAGGATTGAGAGGACGTGGTGGTGCGGGCTTTCCTACAGGTCTGAAGTGGAGTTTTATGCCGCGCAATATGGCAGGTCAAAAATATATTGTCTGTAACTCTGACGAAAGTGAACCAGGTACATGTAAAGATCGTGACATTTTACGTTATAACCCGCATTCCGTCATAGAAGGAATGGCAATCGCCTGTTATGCCACAGGTTCGAGTGTCGGTTATAACTATATCCGCGGTGAGTTTCTGGATGAGCCTTTCCCGCGTTTTGATAATGCATTGAAAGAAGCGTATCGCGAAGGCTTACTTGGCAAAAATATTTTAGGCAGTGATGTCAGTATTGATATTCATACCAGTCTTGGTGCCGGCGCTTATATATGTGGTGAAGAAACTGCTTTGCTCGAATCTCTGGAGGGAAAAAAAGGACAACCCCGATTTAAGCCACCTTTCCCGGCTAATTTTGGTTTGTATGGCAGACCGACGACGATTAACAATACCGAAAGTTTTGCCTCAGTGCCCAATATTCTTAAAAATGGCGGAACCTGGTTTGCTGATAAAGGGGTGCCAAATAGTGGTGGCATGAAATGTTTTTCTGTCAGTGGCCATGTTAATAACCCGGGTAACTTTGAAATACCTTTGGGCACGCCTTTTTCAAAATTGCTTGAAATGGCCGGTGGTGTCCTTAATGGCCGTGGTCTAAAAGCAGTTATTCCAGGTGGTTGCTCTATGCCAGTTGTACATGGCGATGTCATGTTGGATACAAACATGGATTACGATGCCGTTTCCAAGTCTGGATCAATGTTGGGTTCTGGTGCAGTTATCGTAATGGATGATACGACATGCATGGTCAAAGCATTAGAACGTCTTTCACGTTTTTATTATTCTGAATCTTGTGGTCAGTGTACGCCTTGTCGTGAAGGAACCGGTTGGTTATACCGTGTTGTAAAACGAATTGAAGATGGCAAAGGCGAACAAGGCGATCTGGATAAGCTTGATGATGTCGCCAGTAAAATTGAAGGCCGCACTATTTGTGCTTTTGGTGATGCAGCAGCATGGCCGGTCAGAAGTTTTGTTAAACAATTTAGAGATGAATTTCAGTATCACATCGATCATAAACGCTGCATGGTTGGTGCAAGTAAAAAAAATGACGATGAGGCAGCATGATTAGTAATAGTAGACAGTATGCAGTAGTCAGTAGCCAGAGTGGGATAAAAAGGGTTTATGATTTTCGCTGTTTTCTGTCTACTGAATATAGACTACTTAAACATAAGTAATTAAAAAACGTATGTCAGACGAAACAATAACAATCGAAGTTGATGGACAAACCTTAACAGCAAAGAAAGGTCAAATGCTGATTGAAGTCACGGATGCGAATGACATCTATGTGCCTCGTTTTTGTTATCACAATAAATTAACTATCGCTGCAAATTGCAGGATGTGTTTAGTTGAAGTTGAAAAAGCACCTAAAGCGTTGCCTGCCTGTGCGACACCTGTGATGGAAGGGATGATAGTTAAAACCCGATCTAAAGCAGCGGTCGATGCGCAAAAATCAGTGATGGAGTTTTTATTAATTAACCACCCGTTAGATTGTCCTATTTGTGATCAAGGTGGTGAATGTGAGTTGCAGGATTTGGCCATGGGCTATGGTCAGGATGTTTCACGTTATCAGGAAAAGAAACGTGTTGTTAAGGACAAGAATATTGGCCCATTAATCCAAACGGATTTAACACGTTGTATTCATTGCACACGATGTGTTCGCTTTGGTGAAGAAGTTGCCGGTTTACGCGAATTGGGGGCAACCGGTCGCGGTGAGAATATGCAGATAGGGACGTATATCGAAAAAAGTGTGGGCTCTGAGATGTCGGGCAACATTATCGATCTTTGTCCGGTTGGCGCATTAACGTCGAAACCGTTTCGTTATTCAGCGAGAACATGGGAATTGGTACAAAAAGATGCTATCGCGCCACATGATTCAGTCGGTTCGAATATTCATGTTCATGTAAAAGGCAATCAGGTCAAACGAGTTGTGCCTGCGAATAATGAAACTATTAATGAAGTGTGGTTGTCAGATCGAGATCGGTTCAGTTACGAAGCGGTATATAGTGAAGATCGATTGCAAACACCGATGGTTAAGGAGAATGGTGTTTGGCATGAAGTTGATTGGGAAACAGCATTCGATGTGGTCAAAACCAGTCTGCAGGTTCTAATTGATTCAAATGATTTGGCTCAACTAGGGACAATAGCTTCTCCTTCATCTACGTTAGAAGAACTGTATCTATTGCAGAAAGTTATGCGAGGTATAGGTTCGAATAACATTGATAGTCGTTTAAAACAGTCTGATTTTTCAGATCAAGATACAGTTTCAAGCTTTCCTTATTTAGGTCAAAGTATTTCTGAATTCGATACTTTACAAGCAGCATTACTAATAGGCAGTAATGTCAGAAAAGAACAGCCAATTATAAATCATAGACTTCGTAAAGCAGTTCTACACGGCGCATCAGTAATGGCGCTAAATCCGGTTGATTATGATTTTAATTTCCCACTAGAAGTTAAAAATATCGTCGCGCCAGACATGATGGCGATGGAATTGGCTGGCATATTAAAAGTTCTACTTGAGTCGTCTAATGAGACGCTCGATCTACAGGTGAAACAAAGTATTGATAAAGCCGTAGTTAGCGATGTTCACAAAACAGTAGCTGCTAATCTTGTCGAGGCAGATGACGCCATTGTATTACTGGGTAATCTTGCTACGGCGCACCCGCAATTTTCATTGCTGCGGTCGCTTGCCGGGTTGATTGCAAAAACAAGTCATTCAAAACTGGGTTACTTATCAGAGAGTGCAAATAGTTCTGGTGCCTGGTTGGCGGGAGCAGTGCCGCATCGATTAGCAGGTGGCAAACAAGATTCAAATGCGGGCATGAATACTCAGGAAATGTTGCAAGCGAAATTGAAGGCTTATGTATTAATGAGTGTAGAACCTGAGCTGGATTGTTGGGACAGTCGTATTGCACGCGATGCATTAAAAGATGCCGAATTTGTTGTTTCTTTAACCGCGTTTCGAAGTGATGAAATGAATGAATATGCTGATGTGTTGTTACCGATTTCTGTTTTCACTGAAACATCCGGTACTTATATTAATAATGAGGGTACTAGCCAAAGTTTTGCTGGTGTTGTTGCTCCTTTGGGTGAAGCAAGACCTGCCTGGAAAGTATTAAGAGTTTTGGGTAATTATTTTGAGCTTGATGGTTTTGATTATCAGTCTTCCTCTGATGTACATGATGAGGTGATGAAAGAGATAGGTGATATTAAGGCCGATAACATGGACAAGTGGCAGACCTCGGTTTCTATTAATAGCCGCTCTAATGATTTACAACGTATTACAGAAACACCAATGAATATGATTGATACTATCAGTCGCCGAGCTGTTTCTTTACAACAAACGTCAGATGTATCTGATGGCGCGCTTCATATTAATTCAGTTTTGGCATCGAAAAATAAATTATCTAATGATGACAACGCAAAAGTGGAACAGGATGAGAACAGTGTTACTTTAAAAGTCATGATTGATGATCGTGTGCCGGATGATTGCGCATTAATCCAGTCGGCACATCCTGAGCAAATTAATCTGGGTGCCGCTTTTGGCTCAATAAGGATAGCGAAAAGCTAATGCTGGAATTTATCTATCAACTTATTAGCCAATATTTGTTGTTGCCGTTAACAACAATGTTTGTTCCGGTTGATTATCACTCTGATGCAATGATTGTGTTGCAAACAATAGTAAAAATTCTAGCTATATTAGTTCCCGTTTTAGTTACGGTTGCTTATTTTACTTATGCTGAACGTAAAGTGATCGGTTTTATTCAAGGGCGTATTGGACCAAATCGTGTTGGTTTCTTTGGTTTTAGTTTATGGGGTCTTGGCCAGCCGATTGCTGATGCTGTGAAATTAATGGTAAAGGAAATTGTTATTCCTTCCGGTTCGAATCGTTCCTTGTATGTTATAGCGCCAATTTTATCTTTAGCACCTTCTGTCGCAGCGTGGGCAGTAATTCCATTTGATGATACTAAAGTTCTGGCTGATATTAATGCAGGTTTATTATATGTATTAGCCCTGACATCATTAGCTGTTTATGGCGTCATCATTGCTGGATGGGCATCAAATTCTAAATATGCTTTTTTAGGTGCAATGCGATCTGCTGCTCAAATTGTATCTTATGAAATTGCAATGGGGTTTGCTTTAGTCGGAGTGTTAGTGGCCGCGGGAAGTTTAAATCTGGGTGATATTGTTGATTCTCAGACGGGCAGTATTATTCACTGGTTCTGGCTGCCTTTATTCCCGCTATTTGTTATTTACTTTATTTCAGGTGTCGCAGAAACTAATCGTGCTCCTTTCGATGTGGCCGAAGGTGAATCAGAAATTGTTGCTGGCTTTCATATCGAATACGGTGGCATGGCATTCTCGGTCTTCTTTATGGCGGAATACGCCAATATGATTTTGATTGCTGTTTTATCAGCGTTACTGTTTTGTGGCGGTTGGTTGTCACCGTTGCAAGGAATCGTTCCAGACTCGGTTTTTTCTATCCCTGTTATTGGTCAACTTCTTGGTGAAGGGATACATTGGTTATTAATAAAAACATCCTTTTTTATGTTTTTGTTTTTATGGTTCAGGGCAACCTTTCCCCGATATCGTTATGATCAAATCATGCGTTTGGGTTGGAAGATATTTATTCCTATTACCATAGTCTGGTTAGTTGTGGTGTCAGCAATGGTGGTGACTAATGTACCTCCCTGGTTTAGTTAAAGTGAAAGGTAAAGACATGAGAGGAGTTTGCATATGACTGCAATAAAAAACTATGTTCAAAGTCTTTTTCTCTGGGAACTACTGAAGGGTCTTCAGCTTACCGGGCGCTATCTATTTAAACGTAAGATTACCGTGCAATATCCTGAGGAAAAAACACCGCAGTCACATCGCTTTCGTGGTCTACATGCGCTACGTCGGTATCCCAATGGTGAAGAACGATGTATTGCCTGTAAGTTATGCGAAGCTGTTTGTCCGGCAGTGGCTATAACGATTGAATCCGAACAACGTGATGACGGAAGTCGACGCACAACAAAATACGATATTGATCTGACTAAATGTATTTTTTGCGGTTTCTGTGAAGAATCATGTCCGGTTGATTCTATCGTTGAAACAAGAATCTTCGAATATCATGGCGAGAATCGCGATGATTTATTAATGACCAAAGAAAGGTTGTTGGAAGTGGGCGATGCGCATGAAAAACAAATTGCTGAAGATCGTTCCAAAGATGCTTTTTATCGTTAAACGATTAACAATGAATATGAAAAAAATAATTTTTAAAGAAAAAGTGACCGGGATAATAGGCAATGATTGAGCAGATAGTATTTTATCTTTTTGCAGGTCTGCTGGTTTTCTCTGCCTCTATGGTCGTGGTTATGCGTAATCCAATCCATGCTGCTTTATTTCTTATTCTTTCTTTTTTTGCATCATCTGCAATCTGGTTGTTACTGCAAGCTGAATTCCTGGCTATAACACTGGTGCTGGTCTATGTCGGAGCAGTAATGGTTTTATTTATTTTTGTTGTGATGATGTTAGATATTAATAAGGTGACGGTAGATGAAGGTTTTGCGCGTTATTTACCTGTAGGTATAAGTGTCGCTGTATTAATGGTGATAGCAATGGGGCTCGTTGTAGGCTCGGATTACTTTCTTTCAGAACGTTATTTAGCAATGCAACAACTCGATCCAAATTACAGTAATACGCGAGAATTGGGTAAAGCAATTTATACAGAATATCTGTATCAGTTTGAGATCGCCGGCGCCATTTTATTGGTTGCGATTATTGCGGCAATTTCTCTGGGCATGAATAAATTAAAAATAAATAAATCAATTAATCCTGATAAGCAAGTAGTTGTTAAAAAGCAGGATCGATTACACATCATCAAAATGCAAACTGAAGAAAAGGGATCAAATTCATGATTACCTTACCTGAAGTTTTATCACTGGCCTCATTGTTGTTCTGTATTAGTGTTGCCGGTATTTTTCTTAATAGAAAGAACGTCATTATTTTATTGATGTGTGTCGAATTGATGTTGCTTTCGGTGAATATGAATTTTATTGCTTTTTCTCACTTTCTGGGTGATGTTCATGGACAGGTGTTTGTGTTTTTTATACTGACGGTAGCTGCAGCGGAATCTGCAATTGGATTAGCTATCCTGATCGTTTTATTCCGTAAGAAAAATACGATTAATGTTGATGATTTAAATAGTATGAAGGGATGATAAATGTTTGAGAACATGGAAAATATTTATTTAATCATTGTCCTGGCGCCATTAATTGGTTCTCTGATCGCAGGTTTATTTGGCAAAGTTATTGGAAGAAGTGGTGCGCATTGGGTAACAATTATTGGCGTAGGAATATCCAGTATTCTTTCTATGGTTGCTTATAAGCACCATATGTTTGATGGAGCCGAAGATTACAATCAAGCGCTTTACACCTGGTTAAGTAGTGGTGGCATAGACTTTCAAATTGGATTTCTGGTTGATCCACTTTCTGTAACAATGATGGTTGTCGTTACCTTTGTTTCCTGGATGATTCATATCTATACCATTGGCTATATGCATGATGATCCGGGTTACCAACGCTTCTTTAGTTATATTTCCATGTTTACCTTTGCCATGTTGATGTTAGTTATGTCGAATAATTTCCTCCAATTGTTTTTCGGATGGGAAGGTGTCGGTGTTATTTCTTATTTATTGATTGGTTTCTGGTTCAAAAAAGAAACAGCCATTTTTGCCAATATGAAAGCTTTTCTGGTCAACAGAGTAGGGGATTTTGGTTTTCTATTAGGTATTGCCGCAGTGTTAATGTATTTCAATACATTGGATTACGCGACAGTGTTTGCCAATGTCGGTGATCATGCAGAGACAACCATAACGATATTCGGTAATGAAGCATGGTCATTAATGTCGGTGATTTGTATCTGCCTGTTTATTGGTGCGATGGGTAAATCTGCACAAGTGCCACTACATGTCTGGTTACCTGATTCAATGGAAGGCCCGACTCCCATTTCCGCATTAATCCATGCAGCGACCATGGTGACGGCCGGTATATTTATGGTCTCGAGGATGTCACCGTTGTTTGAATTATCAGAAACAGCTCTCAGTTTTATTTTAATCATTGGTTCAATCACCGCTTTATTTATGGGTTTTCTTGGATTGGTGCAAAATGACATCAAACGTGTAGTTGCTTATTCAACGCTTTCGCAATTAGGTTACATGACGGTTGCATTAGGTGCTTCAGCTTACGCTGCGGCGATGTTTCATTTGGTCACACATGCTTTCTTTAAAGCATTGCTATTTCTTGCCGCAGGAGCCGTGATCATTGTGATGCATCACGAACAAGACATGAGGAAGATGGGCGGTTTATATAAGGTGATGCCAATTACCTGGTTGACTTGTTTCATTGGTACTCTGGCTTTGATTGGTTTTCCCGGCACATCCGGATTCTTTTCTAAAGATGCCATTATTGAAGCAGTACATCATTCCACATTGTATGGCTCAGAGTTTGCCTATTACTCAGTTTTGATTGGCGTATTCGTTACTGCCTTATATAGCTTTCGTTTATTTTTTATGACATTTCATGGAACGCAAAGAATGGATACAGAAACATGGAAGCATCTTCATGAAGCACCTGCTGTTGTTACTGTGCCGTTATCAGTGTTAGCGATCCCTTCTCTAATATTAGGCGCTTTTTTAATCGGACCTATGTTATTCGAAGGTTATTTTGCAAGTTCAATCGTCGTTTCTTCAGGACATGATGTATTAGCAGAAATGGGACAAGACTATCACGGTATAGGCGGATTTATTTTGCATGCCTTTAAACATCCACTAGTTCTTCTCTTGATGTCGTCAGGAATATTCGTTGCCTGGTTATGTTATATCAAATTTCCAGAGCTTCCCGCTAAACTTGTTAGCAAGATAGGTTTTATTCACAAATTACTACTTAATAAATATGGTTTTGATGATTTTAACCAACTTGTCTTTGCCAGAGGAACAACAGGAATAGGACAACTGCTTTGGCAAATTGGTGATGTAAAAATAATTGATGGTTTGTTTGTTAATGGTACTGCTCGAACGGTGCGAGTTATCTCGGATATTATTCGTAACGTACAGACAGGCTATCTCTACCATTATGCCTTTGCCATTATTATCGGCTTGCTGATACTGCTCGGTGTATTTGTGCATGGAGTTTTATCTTGAACCAGGACGCAATGATCGAAAAAATATAAATGATTAAAGCCACAGAGTACACAGAGAAAAAATGAGAATACTAAAATATTTTATACATACATTTGAAAACCTGAATTATACGTTTTCTATTGCTTTAATCGATCCATGCCTGGGTGTCCTCTGTGATCTCTGTGGCAGAAATAATAAAAAATATGACATTAAGTAATTTACCTCTTTTAAGTATGCTTATCTGGACACCAATCCTCGGTGGTATCTGGGTCTTGATTGCAGGCGATCGTCAGGAAGAAACAGTGAAATATTTTTCATTTGCTGTTTCTATTATTACCTTTGTTTTTTCCGTCATTTTATATTGTCAATTTGATACGACTTATGCCGGAATGCAATTTGTCGAGGAAACTAGTTGGATAACTGCGTTTGATATTAAATATCATCTTGGTGTAGATGGTATTGCTTTACCTCTAATTCTATTGACAACATTTACCACGATTCTGGTTATCCTGGCATCATGGGAAGTGATAGAGGATCGCATTTCCTATTATATGTGTGCCTTTCTGATTCTTACCGGTTTAATGAATGCGGTATTTGTTGCTCTGGATGCCATTCTGTTTTATGTGTTCTGGGAAGCGATGCTCATTCCGATGTTTTTAATTATTGGTATATGGGGTGGTCCGAATCGCGTCTATGCAACAATAAAGTTTTTTCTTTATACCTTTTTAGGTTCGGTCTTTATGCTGGTTGCCTTTCTTTATCTATATTCTGTGGCAGGCAGTTTTAATATTGAAGCCTTGCATGATGTGCCATTAGGTTCAACGGCGCAAAAATTGATCTTCATTGCTTTCTTTCTGGCCTTCGCTGTAAAAATTCCGATGTGGCCAGTACATACCTGGTTACCGGATGCGCATGTTGAAGCACCGACAGCGGGTTCAGTAGTACTTGCTGCAGTTATGTTGAAGATGGGTGGTTACGGCTTTCTAAGATTTAGTTTACCGATAACACCGGATGCCAGCCTGTTTTTTAGTGAAGCAATGATTGCGCTTTCATTGATAGCCATAGTTTATATCGGCTTTGTTGCGCTGGTTCAGGAAGACATGAAAAAACTGATTGCCTATTCATCAATATCGCATATGGGTTTTGTTACGCTCGGTTTCTTTATTCCTTTCGCTATTGTTGCAGCAACAGATTCAAATTCAGGTGCAATCATGGGAATGGAAGGCGCCATGATGCAGATGATCTCACATGGCTTTATTTCAGCGGCGATGTTCCTCTGTGTTGGTGTTATGTACGATCGTTTACATAGTCGAATGATTAAAGACTATGGTGGCGTAGTCAATAGCATGCCGTATTTCGCTGCTTTTATGATGTTATTTGTTATGGCTAATTCAGGTTTACCAGGGACATCAGGTTTTGTTGGTGAATTTTTGGTGATAGTCAGTAGTTATCAGGCAAGTTTCTGGATTGCCTTTGCCGCAGCATTAACCTTGATACTCGGTGCAGCTTATAGTTTATGGATGTATAAACGTGTGATCTTCGGTGACGTTACAAAAGCGGCTGTTGCTGAATTAAAAGACATCAATGCCAGAGAAGGATTTATATTTTTTCTTTTAGCTATCGTTGTTTTAAGTTTCGGTGTTTGGCCGGCACCTGTTTTTGAGCTTATGCATGTCACGGTAGAGCAACTGATTGAACATGTATTACAGGGTAAAATTTTATGAATGCTGATTTAATCATCGCCATACCCGAAATAAGCCTGTTTACTTTAGCCTGTCTGGTATTGATCGTGGATGCATTTAGTAATGATCCACAACATTTATGGACGTATAGAATTACCCAGGCAAGCTTGTTGTTGACGCTGATATTAGTGATAAATGCCTTTCCGGAAAATACCGTTATTGCATTTAATGGTGGTTTTATCAGTGACGCCATGAGTGCGACACTTAAAGCATTTATGTGTGGAATCAGTTTTGTTGTTTTTCTTTATTCATATGAATATTTAAAAGAACGTCAATCTTTGCAGGGTGAATATTTTGTCTTGGGATTATTTGCCGTACTTGGCATGATGATTATGGCCTCTGCCTATAGCTTATTATCTGTTTATCTTGGTCTTGAATTATTATCACTTTCTTTGTATGCCATGGTCGCCATGCAGCGCGATTCTGATTCAGCATCTGAAGCGGCGATGAAGTATTTTGTTCTTGGTGCCTTGGCATCAGGACTATTGCTCTATGGTATTTCGATGATTTATGGATTAACCGGACATCTGCAATTAAGCAATATCGCAGAGACGATTAATAGTGATGCCATTAATCGATCCTATCTAGTCTTTGCTATGATTTTCTTGATTATTGGTATGGCATTTAAACTGGGTGCTGCGCCGTTTCATATGTGGGTGCCCGATGTTTATCAAGGCGCACCAACATCAGTAACTTTATTTATCAGTACCGCACCAAAACTGGCTGCCTTTGCTATGGCAATGCGCATATTGGTTGATGGTTTATTTCCATTAGTAGCTGACTGGCAATCCATATTAATGATACTGGCTGTGTTATCGATGGGCGTAGGTAATGTCATCGCTATTGCACAAACAAATATTAAACGCATGTTGGCTTATTCAACCATTGCTCATGTAGGATTTTTATTCCTTGGCCTTATTGCTGGAACAGTTTCCGGCTTTTCCGGCTCAATGTTTTATATCATCAGTTATGCCCTTATGAGCATGGGTGCTTTTGGTATGGTTATCTTGTTAGGACGCAATGGTTTTGAAGCAGAAATGCTGGATGATTTTAAAGGCCTGTCAGAACGTAATCCATGGTTTGCTTTCATTATGCTTTGTTTAATGTTTTCAATGGCAGGTGTTCCACCGTTTCTCGGTTTCTGGTCAAAATGGTTTGTCTTAAAAGAACTGGTTGCATCCGGTTTTGTCGAATTAGCTGCCGTTGCCGTTGTATTTTCAATCATCGGAGCTTATTACTATTTGCGTATTATTAAGCTGATGTATTTTGATAAAGCCGATTCAATGACAGCAATTAAATCATCAAAACTAATGCGAATAGTGTTAAGTGTTAATGGCTTGTTAATTTTGTTTTTGGGATTGACGCCTAATGCTTTGATGAGTTTGTGTTTAGTAGCTCTTTCCGGTTAAATCTTCTTCCTTTCAGTATTATTACTTTTTACAATTGGTTTCCTTAATATTATCTAAGGAACCTCCGATCAAGTACGCACTCCGTCATGCTGGTGAATACCAGCATCCAGTAAGTTATTATTTTGACTAGGTTCTGGCATGCGCCAGAATGACGACGAAATGTATATTGGGACTTAATCAGAGGTTCCCAAAATCTAAAATAAAGAATTAGCGTCACGTTATTAATTTTTTATTAATTCAAGGTTGCCCAGATGTTCTTTTCTTTCATTAAAATTACGTTCAGGGCGAGAGTTAATATAGAACAATAGACTTAGCATGCCAGAAATGAGGAATGCGCTGATTATTAATGACGAATTTGTTATTAAAAGTGTTATTGAAAATCCGATAACAATCGACGTACTTATCTTACATTTAATTTTCCTGTCGATAGATTTATGTTCCATCCAATTTTTAATAGTGGGGCCAAACTTTGGATGATTGAGGATTCGCTGACTAATTTCTGGATTTGATTTTGAGAATGCCCATACAGCAACTATCAGAAAGCATGTTGTTGGCATTAATGGCAAAAATAAACCAATAACACCTAATGTTACAGCGACACAACCGACGCATGAGTAGAAGTATTTTAATATTATTTCATTCATAATTATTTTTAATTAGCGTTCTTATTTGTATTGAACGATTTATTTGTAAATTCAATAATTTTAGCCGTGAATAATAATGTCACGACTGTTTCCTTGTTTATCGACCATAAGCATAACAAGCTTTAACGCTATTTTTATGCCAATGAGAATCTACTAACTGAATTTGGTAGTGGTGTTTTCTGGAAGAGTAATTGGAACCAGAAATACTGGAATAATCAACCGAATGTATGCGCGACCCTCGTTATTGTTTACTTCCGAAGGGAGCCGTAGGCCATGACATTAGGAGAAGATTTTTTGCTTACTTTTTTAAAATTATATTTAGTATCTCGTTAACCTTTAAAGTGAGTATCAAGCTTATCTAATATATTCAAGCCATTTTTTACATTACCTGTGGCTGCTAAAGCTCGAAATCGTACTTCGCTATCAAACTCAGCTAATGCTTGCGTGGAGAGCTCTTCTATTAATTTATTAATGCTCACTTTTTTATGAGATGCCAAAGCCTTCAAACGACTATGTTTATCGTCGGGTAATCTTATGGTAAGAGTAGTCATATTTATTCACCTCTTAAGAGTTGTTCAGGTTTATATATTTGTAAATTTTCAAAACTTAATTCAGCAGCTTTTAAATCTTTAATGTTGTTCGTAACAATAATCTCCGCATTTCCGGCGATAGCCAGCTCTACTAAAAAATTATCATCTTCATCTCTAAGGTTCGGCCTCCAAAGGTAATATATTGGCACCCATTCACAAATACTGTAAAAGGCTTTTAGTAATTCACTAATTTCTTTATTACTCAATGGGCAAAGTTTCTGTATTCGAGATCTGGAACTAACATCCTCATACTCAAGAAACAAAGCATTGCTGACTAACGGTTTATACTGTCCTTCAAGGCACTGCCGTAATACTTCGCGACTTGCCCCTCTTTTACCAATAAGGGTGCTAATAAATACGCTGGTATCGATAACAATTTTACTCATTTCAAAATGGTTGCATATATGCAACCAAAATACAAGGGTTACATTTGTTGAATTATACTAGGAAAATGAAAAATAACATCGCACCAGCTACAATGAATAGTATTCTGAAACAGGCGGGACTAAAATAATGAAATATCTGATTATTATAGAGAAATCGGAAACGGGATATTCAGCTTATTCTCCGGATTTATCAGGGTGTGTCTCCACGGGTAGCACTCCCGAGGATACTGAGAAAAATATGCGTGAGGCGATAGCATTTCATATTGATGGACTTAAGCAAGAAGGTTATGAAGTTCCTGAACCGACTAGTCGCTCTTCATATGTTGAAATAGCTGCGTAAGTAGTCTCTTAAGTATTCACTTTTCCTATTACCTGTCCTACCTGGATAGGATCATTTTCTTTTAAATCTTCTAACCAGCTTATTTTATCCTTCTCAAACAATAGAATCACAGTTGAGCCCATGTTGAAGTGGCCGAATTCTTCTGTTTGATTTAGTTTTACTGATTTTTCTTCATATTCCTTTATAGCGATCTCTCTATGCTTTGTTGGAGTGATTTGTCCGGCGAAAACGGTTTCCATGCTGCCTACGAAAGTGGCGCCGACCATGATTTGTGCCATTAACCCTAATTCGGTTTCGAACAGGCTGATGAAGCGTTCATTTCTGGCGAATAGTTGATCGACAGTTCTGACGCTGGCGGTATTTACCGGAAATAAATCACCGGGGACGAAAATTGATTTTACTAATTTGCCGCTGACGGGCATGTGGATGCGGTGATAGTCACGTGGTGATAGATATAATGTGATGAACGAGCCATTCTGAAACAGTTTAACTCTTGCGACATCATTTGCCAGTAGACTGTTCAAACTATAACTCATGCCTTTAGCTTGTATGATATCTCCCTCGTTAATCTCACCAATTTGACTGACTGCACCGTCCACGGGTGAAAAAATACTGCCCTGATCTTTTGTCCTGTTTCTGACTTCAGGTTTTAAATTGCGAATAAAGAAAGAATTAAAAGAAGAATAATCTTCTGCACCAGGCCATATTGCCTGTTCCATGTCGACCTTAAAGAATTTAACAAAAGTCTTTATTAAGAAATTCTTCCATGGTTTGTATTCAATTCTTGTTAGTCGATAAACAATAGCCGTTAAGCCATGTTGTGGTATGCAATATAACGGCAGTACTTTAATGTAATCGAGAATTTGAGTGCTTATCGATGAGAGTAAAGACATCATTAATGATTATGGTGATGGTGTTCATGTCCATCGTTGTTTCGCTTTTTTACTGTTGCCAGTACAGATGCCGATTTACCATCGGCAAAAGTAAAATTGATTATTGCACTATCACCGGCTTTTAATGGTGCTTCCGGATTAAATAACATTAGATGATAGGCTCCAGGTGATAATTCTACGAAATCTTTCGCGGGTATCGATATCGAGCTTTGTTTTTTCATTGTTGCCATACCATCAATGACTTCGCTTAAATGCAATTCTACTTTGGAAAAAGTCGAGCTAGATACGGAAATTAATATTTGTTCCTCTTCAGACATGTTTTCAATTCTGGCATAGGCGGCCAGTATGGATACCGTTGGTGGTGCCTCACTGATCCAGATATCTGAGATATTAATATTTTCATCAGCAGAGATAAGACAGGAAAAGAGAAGAGTTAACGATAATGTCAGAAATTTAATTTTGTGCGACAAGGAACCATCTAAAAATAGTAATTTTTTTGTGGCCGGTTTTTGCTCCTGCAAAACCGGCATACAGTACATCCCTATACATAAGAGTAAGTGCCCTAGTTTCCTTGGAGAGGTGAGCTGTGTGTTTACGCAGCTATCGTGACAAAATCGCCAGGAGCGATTTTGAGTGGCAACCCCAAAGGGGTAAGCCTCAAGGACGAGGCGAACAAAAAAGTGCATTTTTAGAGGGTTCCGTTGATAAATGTTTTTATTTTTGTGAATTGTTCGATAACTTTCTCTGCATCATGCGGAGGTGATATTTTTCCAACCATGCGTGCCATTGGATCAAAGACAAATATCGAAGCGGAGTGGTCAACCAGATAATCTTCTGTTTGATCTTCTTTATTTAGAAAATAAGCTACACCAATTTGTTTCGTCAGGCTATTTACCTTTTCAGGATCGCCACCCAGGCCAATAAAATCTTTATTAAAATACGATACATATTGCGATAATTTCTCTGTGCTATCTCGTTCCGGATCGACGCTGACAAAGATAATTTGTAAATTATTATGCTCCATAGCGAGTTGTTTATAAGTCTGGGCCATGACTGCCATGGTTACAGGGCAAATATCGGGGCAGTGTGTATAACCGAAAAAGATAAACGACCACTTTCCCTTTATTTGATTCAGTCCAAATGAATTTCCTGTTTGATCAAGTGTATTGAAGTCCTGTATTTGTTTTGGGTTTGGCCAAAATAAACCCTCGATGTCAGGGGGCTGCTGATTATTCTGTGACTGTTTTAACGAGATATAAAACCCACTACTTGCCGCAAACACAGCCAGAATGACCATCGCCGGGATTAAAAATTTACTATTACTAAGGAATTTAATCATATCGGAATTATACCTGAACAATGGCGATATAAATGATTGCTAAATATATTTTTTTCAAAACAAAAATCGTTAATTCTGATTTATAAAATGTCTTTACGAAAACTAACGAATTACAAACATACGCCAGTGTTGTTGCTGACGACAGAATCTGCAGGCGATATTAAAGCCAAGGGAAAGCATGCGGGCGCCACAGCTTGGTTGGTAAAGCCCTTCGACCCTAACAAATTACTCGCCACTATCGATACCGTATTAGCTTGATCAAGATTCAAGCACTTTGCATCTGATGTAAGCTTTCCTGTCAGCGTCATCGAATTGCCGCTACATAACAACAGGCGCTTTTTAGTATCCTGCAAACACCATAAGCATATGATTTTATTATAAAAATTAATCGTATCTTATTCTTATCCCAGTGGCATAAATTATGCCTTAAGTAAAAACCAAATAATCGAATATTTTCAATATTTAGAGATTAAAGAAAAAGATTCTGATGCCGATAGCAATTAAAGTAATGGTTTATACCATTGCTATTTCATGGATTTTAATTGATTACTGAGGATATTAATTATGGCAACAATTCTAGCAGTCGACGATTCAGCTTCAATGCGGCAAATGGTGTCATTCACATTAAAAGGAGCAGGCTACGATGTGATTGAAGCAGTGGATGGCGTAGACGCGTTAAACAAAGCCAAGGGAAGTAGCCCTGATGCAGTATTAACTGATGTCAATATGCCAAATATGGATGGTATTACATTAATAACAGAGTTACGGAAATTACCAAATTACAAACATACCCCCATGTTGATGCTAACAACGGAATCTTCGGGTGATATGAAAGGAAAAGGAAAATCTGCCGGAGCAACAGGTTGGTTAGTTAAGCCTTTTAATCCGGATAAATTGCTTGCAACAATTAAAAAAGTTGTCGCATGAAAAATATAACAGTTGTTAGGGAAGATAAATAATGTCAATTGATATGACACAGTTTCACGGCGTCTTTTTTGAAGAAAGCTTTGAAGGTCTCGAGATTATGGAAACCGAGTTGCTTGAACTCGATTTTAACGATCCCGGTGAAGAAGAAATAAATAAAATATTTCGTGCGGCGCATTCTATCAAAGGTGGTAGTGGTAGTTTTGGTTTCAACGAGATAACTGATTTCACTCATGTTCTTGAAACATTACTTGATGAAGTTCGTGCAGGTAAACATCAATTAACTAAAGAGGAAGTTAATCTATTACTCACTTCAGTTGATTGCTTACGCGATATGCTATCTGCGGCAAGAGATAAAACTGAAATGGACGAGGAACACATTCAATCTGTTCAAAATGAGCTTGAAAAAGCATTAGGCAATAAACCTTTCGCTAAAGAAGAAAATATCGATTCAAATGATTCTGAAGACGAGAAGTCATCAGGCTCTGGGTGGCAAATAAAATTTATTCCTCATCATAGTATATTCCAGACGGGTAACGATCCATTACGCATGTTCCGTGAGCTTGAAGAGTTTGCTGAAATAACGACAGAAATTAATATTGATAAGCTTCCTCCCTTTAATGAATATGATCTTGAAGAGTGTTACTTGTCGTGGGATTTAACACTGACTACAGATGTAGATGAAGACCATGTAAGGGAAGTTTTTGAATGGGTTGAAGATGAGTGTGATTTAACAATCGCGCAAATTGAGTCGGAACAAACAAATGAAACGAAAGAAAGTGAGTTAATAAAAGAAACAGAAGCTGCTACAGAAAGAAGAGAATCCAGGGACAGAAGAAAAACAGATCGTCGTAGTGGAGCCAGTACGGAATCATCTTCTATTCGAGTTAATACCGATAAAATTGATGCGCTGATCAATATGGTCGGTGAATTAGTTATTACGCAATCTATGCTAGGTCAATTTGGTGAAGAATTTGATATCAATAATATTGATAAGTTGAACGAGGGATTAAAACAACTCGAACGTAATACACGTGAATTACAAGAGAATGTAATGCAAATACGCATGTTGCCAATTAGTTTTTCATTTAACCGTTTTCCTCGATTGGTGCATGATTTAAGTAGTAAGTTAAATAAAAAAATCGAATTAAAACTATCAGGCGAATCAACTGAACTTGATAAGACCGTGATGGAAAAAATAGGTGATCCACTGGTTCATTTAGTAAGAAACTCACTCGATCATGGTATTGAAATGCCAGCAGATCGAATTGCAGCAGGTAAACCGGAAACAGGCACAATTCATCTTAATGCTTATCATGAGGGCGGTAATATTGTCATTGATATAGAAGATGATGGTGCGGGTCTTAATAAAGAACGTATTTTAAGTAAAGCGATTGAACGTGGAATAGTTAAGGAAGGAGAAACATTATCTGATCAACAGATTAATGCATTAATTTTTCATGCCGGATTTTCAACTGCAGAAGTCGTTAGTAATGTCTCTGGTCGCGGTGTCGGGATGGATGTTGTTAAACGAAATATTCACGATCTTGGTGGTGCTGTAGAAGTTAAATCAGAAGAGGGTAAAGGCTCAGTCTTTACCATACGCTTGCCATTAACATTAGCAATATTGGATGGACAACTTATTCGTGTAGGTTCACAAACCTACATTGTGCCATTGATTTCAATTATTGAATCATTACAAATGAAATCAGAAAGTACTAAATCAATAGCAGGCGATGCAGAGGTTTATAGTTTGCGCGAAGACTATATTCCTATCTTACGATTACATTCTGTTTTTAATATTAATTGCGATAGCACGAAACTTGACGATGGTCTTTTAGTGGTAGTTGAAGCCGAAGGTCAAAAAGTAGGTTTGTTTGTTGATGACCTTTTGGCTCAGCAACAAGTTGTTATAAAAAGTCTGGAAACAAATTATAAGAAAGTTGAAGGAGTATCTGGTGCAACTATTTTAGGTGATGGAACCGTTGCAATGATTTTGGATGTAACAAGTTTAATAAGTCTTTATCGTGAAGAAGCAGAATTTAACAAATCATCCTTTATAAATACTGAAGCAGCATAGGAGATGGGTTTATGAATCCTGAAGTTAGAGAAGAAAGCGTTATAGGTCTGGAAGCTGGAGAAGATACAAACCAGTTTCTCACTTTTATGTTGGCAGGTGAAGAATATGGCGTGGATATTTTAAGAGTACAGGAAATTAAAGGATGGGAAAGTTCTACAGAAATTCCTAATACACCCGGCTATATACAGGGTGTTATGAATTTACGTGGCACGATAGTCCCGATAGTCGATCTTCGTAGTCGATTTGAACTCGAACAAGTCGAATATAGCAATACAACAGTGGTGATTGTTTTAAAAACAATATCGAGTGGAGATGAAAAAACAATAGGTTTTGTTGTTGATGCCGTGTCTGATGTTTACAACGTTACTGATGAACAATTAAAACCTTCCCCAGACTTTGGTAGTGCAGTTAGCACCGAGTTTGTAAGAGGACTAGCCACAGTTGATGAAAAGATGTTGATTCTGCTTGATATCGATCACTTGATGGATGCAGATATCGATATTAATCAGAGTGAAATGACACATTAAATAGGAAATAGAACTGCAGCAGAGGAAATAAATATGAGTGACCAACTAGACCAAAAACAAATAGAACTACTTGAGGAAACTTTTGCAAAGCTTGTCGACAAAGGCGAAAGAATGGTCGAGAAATTTTATAGCGAATTATTTTTACGTTATCCGGATGTTAAGCCGATGTTTGCTGATGTTGATCAGAAAGAGCAGGAGAAGAAGCTTTTGTCTGGATTGGCGCTGGTTATCAATAATATACGCAAGCCAGAAGCATTAGGTCCCGCTTTAACGAATTTGGGAAAGAGTCACCAAAAATACGGTGCTGTTGCCGAACACTACCCGGCAGTGGCAGAAACATTACTTGATGTAATGAGCGAATTTGCAGGAGATCTGTGGACAGATGATGTTAAACAGGCCTGGACAAATGCATTAAACACGGTAGCAACAGCAATGTTAGAAGCTTACGAAGATTCGGAGGATGGACCAATGAGTGATGAAACGGAAAATGAGATAAATGAACTAAAAAGCCAATTGGAAGTTGTGAAATCAACACTACAAGGCGCACAAACGCCGTTGATTACGATTGATCGCGATTTCAATATTAACTATGCAAATGATGCAACGGTTAAGTTGTTACAAAAATACGAAGCTGAGTTTAAGGCAGTGTGGCCCTCGTTTGACGCGAATAATGTTATGGGTGTGTGTATTGATATGTTCCATAAGAATCCGGAACATCAGCGTAAGTTGTTGGCCGATCCGAGTAACCTGCCGTACATGACCGATATCAGCATTGGCGATCTCAAGTTCAAACTGGTAGTGAGTGCACAAATGGATCTTGATGGGAATTACATTGGTACGACGCTGGAATGGGAAGATGTGACTGAATTACGCCAACGTGAAGATGAACAAACCCGGTTACAGATTGCAATTGATGCAAGTCAGTCGCCAATGATCATGATCGATCGTGATTTCATTATCACCTATATGAATGATTCGACTAAGGCTTTGTTAGAAAAATACGAGTCTAAATTTGCCGAAGTTTGGCCAGGATTCGAAGCAAAAAATGCGATGGGTGTGTGTATTGATATGTTCCACAAGAACCCAGAGCATCAACGTAAGTTGTTAGCAGATCCAGATAATTTGCCTTATCAGACTGATATTGAAATTAATGGTCTAAAATTTTCTTTAAATGTGATTGCACAAATGGATGCCCGGGGTAACTACATTGGTAATACGCTGGAATGGGCGGACGTGACTGAATTACGTCAACGTGAACAGGCGCAGGCGCGCTTACAAGTCGCAGTCGACGGTGCGCAATCACCGATGATCATGATTGATCGTGATTTCGTTATTACCTATGTCAATGATTCGACTATGGCTTTGTTAGAAAAATACGAGTCCAAGTTTGCCGAGGTTTGGCCGGGGTTCGAAGCAAAAAATGCAATGGGTGTGTGTATTGATATGTTCCACAAGAATCCGGCGCATCAACGTAAGCTATTAGATGATCCGAACAACCTGCCATACACGACCGATATCAGCATTGGCGATCTCAAGTTCAAACTGGTAGTGAGTGCACAAATGGATCTTGATGGGAATTACATTGGTACGACGCTGGAATGGGAAGATGTGACTGCAATACGCCAACGTGATCTTGAAGTAGCGCGTTTACAATCTGCAGTTGATGGCGCACAAGCTAACTTAATGCTTTGTGATGAAGATTTAAATATCACTTATGCAAACCCTTCCGTGGTTGAAATGTTAAGACGTCGTCAAAATGAATTACGCGCTATTTGGCCTAGTCTCAATGTTGATAAGTTGGTGGGTGAAAATATTGATCAATTTCATAAAAACCCGGCACATCAACGACGATTACTTGGTGATGTGACCAGCTTGCCTGCAAATGCTGAAATTAAAGTCGGTGAACTGGAATTTGGTGTCAATGCGACAGCAATCACGGATGCTGAAGGCAATTACATGGGTAATATGGTTGAGTGGAAAGATATTACTGAAGAAAAAGATGCGGAACGGCAGATAGAAAAATTAATTACTTCAGCAAGTGCCGGTGAACTTGATTCTCGACTTGATGCAGAAAGTTACAGTGGCTTTATGAATAGACTTGCCTCTTCAATTAATAATTTGATGGATGCGGTGGTTGAACCGATTAATGAATCAACACGGGTTATTGAAAGCCTGTCTGATGGAGATTTAACACAAACAATGGATGGCGAATTTGATGGCCAGTTTTTGAATATGCAAAATGCGGTGAATTCATCAATTGGTAATTTAATGAAGATGGTAGGCGAGATAAATGAAAATGCGTCTTCTATTAGTACGTCTGCTAATGAGATTGCTCAAGGTAATTTGAATTTAAGTCAACGCACTGAAGAGCAAGCATCTTCTTTAGAAGAAACGGCATCAAGTGTTGAAGAAATGACAGGCACGGTTAAGCAAAATGCAGATAACGCACAGCAGGCTAACCAACTGGCTGAGAGCGCTCGAACTGAAGCTGAAAAAGGTGGTTCTGTTGTCAGTGATGCGATTGCTGCAATGGGTGAAATCAATCAAGCGAGTAAGAAGATTGCCGATATTATCGGTGTGATTGATGAGATTGCTTTCCAAACTAACTTGCTAGCATTGAATGCCGCAGTTGAAGCAGCGCGCGCAGGAGAACAGGGCCGAGGTTTTGCAGTTGTTGCAGCCGAAGTTAGAAATCTGGCTCAACGTAGTGCGGGTGCGGCTAAAGAAATTAAAACATTGATTAATGATAGTGTGCAAAAAGTGGATGAAGGCTCAAGACTGGTTGATGAATCAGGTAGTACCTTGGAAGAAATTGTTAATTCAGTACAAAAAGTTAACGATATTATTGCTGAGATTGCGGCGGCGAGTAGTGAGCAATCTACAGGAATAGAACAGATAAATAAAACGATCTCACAAATGGATGAGATGACGCAACAAAACGCATCGCTAGTTGAAGAAGCGGCGGCAGCAAGTGAGTCCATGGATGAGCAATCAAAAGGCTTAACCGAGTTGATTGGTTTTTTTAATACAGGTGAAGGTTCAACAGCAGGTGCTAATGCTGGCCATAATTCTGAACGTCGTAGTAATGAACGCCCCTGGAAAGGAGATAAACCACAATCTAAACCTGCTTCGAAAGCAGAGAAAAAAGCAGCAAGTGCTGGTGGTGATAGTGAATGGGAAGAATTTTAAAACGTGAAGAGTGAAGGGTTAAAAGTGAAACGTGCAGGATTAAGAGTATAAGCGTAAAGGTGGAACAGTTTAGTTGTATATGCTGAATTATTAGAGTGGAACATTTTTTTATGTGCTTCACGTTTCACATACAAAAACAAGGAGTTAAAATGCGCACGATAGCGATAATTAATCAAAAAGGTGGTGTAGGTAAAACAACGACGACAGCAAATTTAGCGCATGCGCTTGTTTTAAATCAACACAAGGTGACAGTCATTGATCTGGATCCACAGGGGCATTTGTCGACTAGTCTGGGAATCAATTATTTGCAACAACCGGCATTGGATTCTGTTTTATTACACGACTACCCAATAGAAGATTGTATTCAACAGGTGCGCCCTGGTTTATCGTTGGTTTCTTCCGGATCAGATTTGGGTAATCTTGAACATGAAGCCATGCGTGGTATTAAGCGTGGCACGCGATTACGCGATGCTATGGCGGGTAAGTTTCAGGATCAGGATTATGTGTTAATTGATTGTCCACCTGCATCAGGTTTATTAGTTATCAATGCCTTGTTTTCCACACATGAAGCTTTGATTCCCGTCGCTGGAGATTACTTGTCTTTACAAGGCTTATCTTATTTGATTGGCACATTCAAAAATTTTGAAAAATTGGGCCATAAAATTAAAGAATCATTTGTTATGACGCGCTTTAATACGCGCCGACGATTGCCACAACAAGTGATGGATACGCTTAAACAGTATTTTCCAAAACAAGTTCTTGCTACCAAAATACGTGAAGCGGCAGCGCTTGCTGAATGCCCAAGCTTTGGCAAAACAATTTTTGAATATCGAAAAAATAGTAATGGTGCAATGGATTACGGATCACTCGCACTGGATTTGGCGCACGGACGAACGCTTTAAAGAGGATAAAACAATGAATGATGAATCAAAAACAAATGACAATGACCTTTCTGCTGCTGAAGGAAAATCAAATTTAATTGGTGTCGATCCTCTTGCCTGGTTAAGTGAGGAAGAAAAAGAATCAGTGCTTAATGAAAGTACAGAAAAAGAAATGTCTGCAAATAATGAAGTAGAGGAAGATGATCCCTGTGTTATTAAATTAAATAGTGCAATTACTATCAGGGATATAACTGAATTGATGGATGAGTTGAATAATATAAATACTGATGCAACTGAATTGATATTTGAATCAGAACAAGTGGAAAAGATTGATACAGCAGCGCTGCAACTATTGTCAGGCTTTTATTTATTTTCTATTAAATCAGGTAAAAAAATTACTTGGAATAAACCGAGTGAAGCATTTTGTCATGCAGCGAAATTATTGGGCTTGAAAGATATTATTAATCTTCCTTCAGCAGCATAAAAAATATAGAAGGTTTACAGAATTGAATAATAATCATGAATTTGATTTTACCGATAAACATTTTAACTGGTTTGTTAACTTGGTTATGGATAAAACAGGAATTGCTCTTTCCGATAAAAAACGTGAACTTGTTTATAGTCGATTAGCTCGATGTTTAAGAAGACTTAAGTTTAATAGTTTTGATCAATATATCGAACTTTTAAAAGAGCGCCCGGAAGATGAAATGGTTGAGTTTGTAAATTCAATTACAACGAATTTAACCAATTTTTATAGAGAAGCACATCATTTTGAATATTTAGGCGGCACGGTACTTAAATATTTGCAGCAGCAACGAAGGCAGGAAAAACGGATCCGTATTTGGTCGGCAGGTTGTTCTACTGGCGAAGAGCCTTATACGATTGCGATGACGTTGCGCGAATCAATTCCTGATATTGATCGTTGGGATATTAAAATATTAGCCACTGATATTGATACTAATGTTCTTGCAAAAGCGAGCGAGGGTATTTACCAAAAAGAGCGTATCAATGGCATTAATAATACGCGCTTAAAAAAGTGGTTTTTAAAACCCAGTTCGTCTGATTCTCCTGATGTAAAGGTTAGTTCGAAACTTAAAGAGCTAATTACATTTAAGCAACTAAACTTAATGCACAATTGGCCAATGAAAGGTCAGTTTGACATCTTGTTTTGCCGAAACGTAGTGATTTATTTTAATAAGGATACGCAACGAATTTTATTTGAACGATTTTCAAATATACTTAAAGAAGATGGTTGTATGTTTATCGGGCATTCAGAAAACCTGCATAAGATAACAGATAGATTTAATTTAATAGGCAAGTCGATACATAAGAAGGCGGCTTAACATATAGCTATTATGACGGTCACGAGAAAAGTCCATACGATAAAAAATCAGGTAAATAGAGTTTTACCCGGTTTTGAGAATGTAAATCGATTCAGGTGTCGTGAATTAGGTATGGAAATGGTAAAGATTCTCCCTGGTGAATTTTATGTGACAAGCAGTGATGAGATTATTGCGACGGTGCTGGGTTCCTGTATTTCAGTTTGTATTCGCGATCCAAATTTGGGTATAGGAGGCATGAATCATTTCATGTTACCTGAGAATAATAAAAAAGAGGATGACAGTTGGAAGTATAACGAAATAGACAAAGCGGCACGTTATGGAACGGATGCTATGGAGCATCTTATTAATGAACTACTGAAAAATGGCGGTAGAAAAAAACGGTTTGAAATAAAAATAACCGGTGGAGGTCAGATATTAGGAGATATGAATAATATCGGTGCAAAGAACATCGTATTTATTAAAGAGTACTTGGAAAGAGAAGGTTATTCAGTCACGACAGCAGATGTGGGTGAAACTTGTCCGCGCAAAGTACGTTATTTTCCAAAGACGGGGAAACTTCAGGTAAAAAAATTGCGCTCTTTAAATAATAAAACAATTATTTCTCGCGAAAAAGATTATAAGAAAGAAATTGAAAAGCGAAAAATTGATGGTGATATTGAATTATTTTAGTCGAATGATTATGTAGAGAAAGTGTTATGTCAAAAAATAAAATAAAAGTATTAATTATTGATGACTCAGCATTAGTCAGGCAAATGTTGACTGAAATACTCGATTCTAACAAAGAGATTGAAGTGGTTGGTACTGCAGCCGATCCTATAATAGCTCGAGAAAAGATTAAGCAACTCAATCCGGATGTATTAACCCTGGATGTGGAAATGCCACGTATGGATGGCATTAGTTTTCTGAGTAACTTGATGCGACTACGCCCTATGCCCGTTGTTATGGTTTCTACATTAACAGAGGAAGGCGCTGAAATTACTTTGGATGCACTTGAATTAGGTGCTATTGATTTTATCGCTAAGCCAAAAATTGATTTTAGTAATACTATCCAGGAATATGCTGAAGACTTAATTGAAAAAGTAAAAGTAGCGGCTCAAGTAACAGTCAGGTCAACATCAGGTAAGCGACAAGCATCAAAAAATATTAAAAAATTAGAGGCAAAACCCAAGAATTCAGCAGATGCAATATTACAAAAGAATAATGGAAAACGTAATTACAAGTTAACCGATACGATAATTGCTATTGGGGCATCGACCGGAGGAACGGAGGCAATAAAAGATGTACTTATTGGAATGCCAGCCGATTCTCCCGGTATCGTGATTACCCAACATATCCCGGGAAAATTTAGCAAAAGTTTTGCTAGACGAATGGATAAGGCTTCACTCATGAAAGTTTGTGAAGCGACAGAGGGACAACAGATATTGGCAGGACATGCTTATATTGCACCCGGAGGACAACATTTGTTAGTTGAAAGAAGTGGTGCTCGTTATATTTGCCGTTTGAATAATGGTCCTGCCGTTAATCGACATAAACCTTCAGTGAATGTTCTGTTTCGTTCGGTCGCTAATCAACTTGGTCAAAACGCTATTGGTGTTATTTTAACCGGCATGGGAGATGATGGCGCGCAGGGTATGTTGGAAATGAAACAAACTGGCGCCGTAACCATTGCTCAGGATGAGCGCAGCAGTGTCGTCTGGGGTATGCCTGGCGAGGCGGTAAAACGTGATGCCGCGGACTCAATTTTGCCCCTGAATAAAATAGCATCCAGATTGACTAGATTGAGTGCAGAAAAGGCAGCATAAGCTTAAAGAATTTCCTGAAAATGACGCTAAATAGGATAGAGATTATTAATAATTAAGGCGAATATTGGCAGTGAGTAAGTCAGACATTAAATACTATACAGGACCTTTGCTTATCGGCGCTTGTTTTGCCTATGCTGTGGAATCAGTGTTTGCAGCTTATAGTCTGATGGCGCTTAGTGCTTGTTGGATTATCACTATGTTGCTGCGCGATAAAAAAGTGAAGCAGTTTCAATCTGAACTTATTGAAGAAGATAATAAACATTCTGCTCATGATCCAAAGGCATTAAGAACATTGGTTGCAGAGATTAATGAAATTGTTTCAGAAGGGATACATTCTGTTAAGGAAGAAACCTCACAAGTACGCACAATAATTACTGAGTCAATTGGCAATCTGAATCAAAGTTTTAATGCTGTAAATGATGATGTTAGTCAGCAAACCATATTAATGGAAAATCTTACCGGAAAAATGGATCAATCCGAAGAAAGCGTAGCAGGAGAAAGTGAGGATGAACAGGAAAGTAATATTAGCATGGATGAGTTTATTAGTCATACCAATGATACATTGAAAAATTTTATTGATGTGATGACTCAAAATAGTAAACATGGTATGGACGTCGTCAGTATGATTGATGATATGTCAGAACAAATGGAAGAAATATTCAATGTTCTGGCTGATATAAAAACAATTGCCGATCAAACTAACCTATTGGCTTTGAATGCCGCTATTGAAGCTGCGCGTGCTGGAGAAGCCGGTCGCGGTTTTGCCGTTGTTGCTGATGAAGTTAGAACACTCTCACTTAATTCAAATAATTTGAATGATCATATCAAGCAATGCGTTGGTAAGGCTCAGGATACGATTGATAGTACGAGAAAGTTAGTCGGCGATTCAGCTTCACAGGATTTTAGCTTTATTTTCTCTTCCAAATCAAAAGTGGAAGCTATGAGCAGTGAAATGCAAAAGTTAAATGAATCGGTTAATACAACCCTGGAAGAAGCGGAAGGTATTAACAAACGAATTGGGCATCAAACATCTTTGGCAGTGACCAATTTACAATTCGAGGATATGGTGCGACAGGTTTCTGAACATGCGGATAAAAAAATTGATCCGTTAAAGGAATTTTTTGAATATACCACCTCGGAGATTTGTTCTATTGAGGAAATAGAAGATGAAGATGCTCATACTGAAAAAATTAGTAATCTTCGTGAGAAACTTGGCGATTTTTTAATAGAATTGACCGATATGCCAGCAACAAAACCGGTACATCAAAAATCCATGAATGACGGTGATATTGAGTTATTTTAATTATTTAACTGCAACGAAGACTTAACAGGTAACCAGGAGTATAAAATCATGTCATTACAGACAAAACTAACGGAAGATGGACGCGAAGTTATTATGAATTTACCTGAGCGATTTGATTTTTCTGTGCATTCTGACTTTCGCAAGGCGTATGAAGGAAATGAGAATGCAAAAAAGTTTATCGTTAATCTTCGGAATACAACTTATATGGATAGTTCAGCGTTAGGCATGATGTTGCAATTAAAAGAACATGCTGAAAAGGATAATGGCAAGGTAATTATTAAAAATGCGAGTGGTAATATTTTGCAAATTCTATCAATTGCTAACTTCGATAAAATATTTTCCGTCATTTAAAAGCCACTATGCTTCCAGAAATTGATCATACAGCTGTTAATGGTGATTTCACTCCTGAAAATAGATTGAAGGCGCTTATTATAGATGATGCAAGAATGGATCGTATGATTCTGGAAAAGCTGTTATTAAAAAATGGTTATGATGTATACACTGCTACAAATGGACATATGGCTATTGATGTCTTTAATGAATGCCAGCCCGATATTGTATTTATAGATTTATACATGCCTGAAATAAATGGTGTTGAAATCATAAAACAGCTCAAAAATCTTTTCGGAGATCAATTTATCCCCATCGCGTTTGTAGCTTCCGATGCTGATAAAGGAATATTAGAACATTGTCTGGAATCAGGTGGCGATGATTATATAGTAAGACCTATACGAGAAAATATATTAAAAGCTAAACTCAATGTGCTTTTGCGTATGAAAAATATGTATGATGAATTACGTCAGGAAAAAGAAAGCATTGCTATATTTAATGGCCTGCAAACAAAAGATCTAATGGATGCTGACAAAGTTATTCAAAATATCCATAAGCCTCTTTTCTATGCATCGGAAAATATTAACTGGATACTTAAGCCACAAAATATTTTAAGTGGAGATATTATTTGTTCTGCGAAGAGCCCATCTAATAATCATGTTATGTTGGTTGGTGATAATACGGGCCATGGATTGCCCGCAACTATAGGCTCAATGATTACCTGCGAAACATTTTATACGATGGTAAAAAAAGGATTTGATGTCGAGACGATCATGGAGGAAATAAATAAGAAACTATATAGGTTATTGCCAATTGACCGTTTTCTTGCTGCATCAATCATTGAAATTGATGAAGAATATCTTGTAATGAAAGTATGGAATGCGGGGCTTCCTGATATCCTTATATGCAATGCTGATGGGAGCGTAAAACAGAGGCTGCCATCAATACACATGCCATTGGGTATTCAACCGATGAAAGTAAGCGATGTGATTCCAATGAGAATAAATGTTGATAAAGATGATCTTATTTATATTTTTACTGATGGCTTGACTGAAATTTTTAATGAAATGGATGAAATGCTGGGGGAACAGCGATTACTTGAAATCATTAAATCCGCTAATACTGTGGGAAATCGGGTTGATGCAATTGTAAATAATGCAAATGAATTTAAGGGCAGTTCAGAGCAGACAGACGACATTCTGTTGTTAGAAATTAAATGTGATAGTTCTCTTGTCAGACCAAAGAATAAGAATAAGAATCATCTTGCTGTATTAGCGCCTATGGACTGGCATATAAAACTGGATTTTCAGTCGGGTTTTATCCGTAATTCAAACCCGACACCAATCCTTATTCAAGCTATATCTGATATGCAAGGGCTGGGTAATCATCGTGAAAAACTCTTTCTAATATTAACAGAAATGTATTCAAATGCAGTAGAACATGGTCTCATGAAACTCGATTCTTCTATTAAGGAAGAAAAAAATGGCTTTCAAAAATATTATGAACTTCGTCAAGCCATGCTTAAAGAATTACTTGATGGACAAATATTAATTGATATTGAACACTATGCAGAGGATTCAAAAGGCATTGTCTCTATCACTCTGGTACATAATGGAGCAGGTTTTGATCTTGACCAAGTTGTATCAGAAGACGGTGTAAACATGAAAAAGAGTGGTAGAGGCATAAGTTTGATAGCGAGTTTATGTAGAAAGTATGAATACAGTGACAGTGGTAAGAGATTGAATGTTGAGTACGAATGGGAGTACATCAATACTGACGATGCGGATTGACAACTATTTATTCTTTTCTCTTAAAAAACATTGCCAGTGATTAATATGTATACATAATTAAGGAATCTCTGATTAAGTCTAAAAATACAGTTAGTCGTCATTCTGGCGTAGGCCAGAATCCAGTCAATACAATTACTTACTGGATGCTGGTATTCATCAGCATGACGGTGAACATACTTAATCAGAGCTTTCTTAAATAAAAACAGGAGTGTAGTAATGAAAATTAATGGAAAAAATTTATTTATTCTTGTCTTGGCTTTTCTATGGTTGTTGCCCACACATGTTTTCGCTTCCGGTGAGGCACACCTGCAGGACTTTACCGCCCATTGGGGCGGGATTGTTTGCGTTATAGTTTTCTGCCTTGCCTATAGTCTGGTTATTGCAGAAGAACAAATTCATCTACGTAAATCGAAACCGGTTATGCTAGCAGCGGGCTTGATCTGGATGATCGTTGCTATTGTCTACGCGCAACACGGAGACAAACATACCGCTGAAATTATGGTGAGACATAATTTACTTGAGTTTGGTGAACTGTTTTTATTCTTACTCGCTGCGATGACTTATATCAATACTATGGAAGATCGCAATGTGTTTGATAAATTGCGTGCATGGCTGGTTTCCCAGGGATTTTCATTGCGCACTATTTTCTGGATTACCGGTGCTATTTCTTTTCTCTTATCACCGATTGCAGACAATTTAACGACAGCATTATTAATGTCGACAGTGGCGATGGCCGTTGGTGGTACTAATATCAAGTTCGTTTCAATAGCATGTGTCAATATCGTTGTTGCAGCAAATGCCGGTGGTGCTTTTAGTCCGTTTGGTGATATTACGACATTAATGGTCTGGCAAAAGGGAATTGTTCAGTTCCAGGAATTTTTTATCCTGTTAATTCCTTCATTAGTTAATTGGTTAATACCAGCCGCAATTATGTCATGTTTTGTATCAAGTGAAAAACCGGATGCCATTGAAGAAAAAGTTGAGTTAAAAGATGGCGCCGTTGTTGTTGTTGTTTTATTTATTATTACTATTGCCATGGCAGTGTGTGCACATAACTTTCTTCATTTACCTCCCGTACTTGGCATGATGACCGGTTTGGCACTTTTGAAATTGTTTGGTTATTTTCTGAAGATGAAAATAAAACGTGAAAATAACATGGAAAGAGATGACGGTGGCGCAGGTGCTTTGGGTGTTGAATCATTTGGCGATGGCCGTGGTGAAAAACAGGAAGAGTTTAATATCTTTAGAAAACTGGCCAGAGCGGAGTGGGATACTTTGATGTTCTTCTACGGCGTTATTCTCTGTGTCGGTGGTTTGGGTACGATGGGATATCTTGCTGCATTGTCAGAGTTTATGTATGGAGATTTAGGGCCCACAACAGCGAATGTGTTAGTCGGTCTTTTATCTGCCATTATTGACAATATTCCGGTAATGTTTGCTGTATTGACGATGTTGCCTGAAATGAGTCATCATCAATGGTTGTTAGTGACATTAACGGCAGGTACAGGTGGTTCGTTATTATCTGTTGGTTCTGCTGCAGGTGTTGCAGTAATGGGGCAGGCGAGAGGTATTTATACTTTCTTTGCCCATCTTAAATGGACCTGGGCAATAGCAATAGGTTATGCAGCAAGCATCTGGGTTCATTTTCTGGTTAATGGCTAGTATTTTACGTTGTTAGGTTTCAGCATTAACTTTAAATAAGCCACTGAGGGCACAGAGAAAGTCAAAAAATTGAAAAAATGGAACGTAATTAGAAGTTAATTAACGAAACTGCCATATTTTTCCGGTATTAGATAATTTTAATGCTTTTCTCTGTGCCCTCTGTGGCATTTTCCTCATTTAGACGTTTTTTTCTATATAATAGCCTCTCAAAATTAAACCCGTTTATTCGGGTTTGTTTTAATCTAAAAAAATAAAATAAAACAGGTTTTAACTGGATGGATGTACTGGGGGTATTTAATTACTGGGTCGTCATCATATTAATGATGATTGGACTCTATATTGTTATCGCGCATAAGAATCTGGTAAAAAAATTAATCGGAATAAATATTTTTCAAACATCGATATTTATTCTGTTTATCTCAATGGGAAAAATATCGGGTGGTACAGCGCCGATATTGACTGAAACAGATTTACCTTATTCCAGTCCCTTACCTCATGTGTTGATCCTGACAGCGATAGTCGTCGGTATATCGACAACGGCTTTAGCTCTTGCCATCGTTATTCGGCTTTATCATGCCTTTGGTACTGTAGAAGATGATGAAATACAGCAGGAGATGAAGAAGGACTCTTCTGAAGATAGGATTTTTTCGTGAGAGCAAGGAAGCACCGCACGCAGAACCGCAGTGTATGTGCAATACATGAGAATTCGAGTACGGTGCTGACGCCGCTATCGCGAATAAAAGACATTTTCAGAGGAGTCCGAAAGTGATTAGTTCTCATTTGCCTATCCTGCAGGTAATTTTACCTCTGATAGCTGCGCCAATATGTGTCATTTTACGTCAAGGCACTTTGAGTTGGTTGTTGGCAGTACTTGTTTGTTTTCTATCCTTTGTCATTTCCTGTGTATTATTCAATCAAGTTTTTCTCGAAGGCGTGGTGTCTTATGCACTTGGTGGCTGGCTTAGTCCCTGGGGAATTGAATATCGGTTGGATAAATTAACCGTATTTATGTTGTTGATCATTAATGCAGTGGCAAGCCTTGTATTGCTTGGTGCGCGAGAAAGTCTTACAAGTGAAATTTCATCTGATCGACTTTATTTATTTTATACGGCATTCTTGTTAAACCTGACCGGTTTATTGGGTGTCATCATGACCGGTGACGCGTTTAACTTGTTTGTTTTTATTGAGATAGCCTCGCTGTCATCTTACGCCATGATCAGTATTGGCAATGATCGACGTTGTTTATATGCTGCTTTTAAATATCTTATCTTTGGAACAATAGGTGCCAGTTTTATTCTGATCTCTGTTGGTTTACTTTATGTAGTTACTGGCACATTAAATATGGCTGATATCTTTCAACGTTTGCCAGATGTTGAGAACACAAAGACATTAACGACAGCATTGGTGTTTTTTGTGGTGGGTGTAGGAATAAAAGCAGCCATCTTTCCATTACATTTGTGGTTGCCCGATGCCTATAGTTACTCGCCCTCCATTGTCTCCACGTTTCTTGCAGGAACGACGACCAAAGTTTTTATTTATGTTCTGATACGATTTATTTATTCTGTGTTTGCCTATGAAGCTGTGTTTGTTCAGGAGACATTTAGTTTATTAATGATATTGGCCTGTGCTGGAATTTTGTATGGTTCTTATCTGGCGATTAAACAGGACAGTTTGAAACGCTTATTGGCCTATTCCAGTATTGCGCAACTGGGTTATATGCTATTAGGTATTTCATTAGCGACGCAAACCGGTTTAGCTGCGGGTCTAATTCATGTTTTTAATCATGCCATTATTAAAGTCAGTTTGTTTTTATCTATTATTGTTATCATTTTTTATACGAAGACAGATTCAATTTCTAAACTTGCAGGATTGGCTAAAACGATGCCTTTACTGATGGTTTCTTTTCTTATTGGTGGTTTGAGTTTAATCGGTGTGCCATTGACAGCAGGTTTTGTCAGTAAATGGTTTTTGATCAAGGCTTCATTTGAAGCGGGGTATTGGGGATTGATTTTAGTTATCGTCTTTTCATCAATGCTGGCGATTGTCTATATCTGGAAATTCGTAGAAATTGCTTATTTTAAATCGGCAGATAAGGACGCTATTGTAATTGATGGCGATCGGAAAACACCTTACTTATTATTTTTCGCATTATCTGTTTTTGTTTTTGCCAATATTTATTTTGGTGTTGATTCGTATCTTAGTGTCGATGTCGCTAATGCTATTGCCCATGACTTTTTTAGTCGATAATTATGACTGATCAACAGCTAATCATTCTCGCCCTGTGTATTCCGCTGATAGCGGCGGCTTTGATCGCCATTACACACAAAAATATTAATCCCAATATAAATTTAAGGGAAGCATGTACCTTACTAAGCTCGGTATGTTTGATACTCGTTGTTTATTCATTGTTAGTGAGAGTATTGAATGGTGAGCAGCCACAATTTCATTTGCTTGAATTTTTACCGGGGCTGAGCATACATTTTAAGATTGAACCCTTGGGTATGTTGTTCGCTTGTATTGCATCATTCTTATGGCTCATTAATTCTATTTACTCCATTGGTTATATGCGCAGCAATAATGAAAAACATCAAACTCGTTTTTATATTTATTTTGCCATAGCCATCGCCAGCACCATAGGCATCGCTTTTTCGGCAAACTTGATTACCTTATTTATATTTTATGAGGCATTAACACTTTCGACTTATCCATTGGTTACGCATAAAGGTAGTGAAGATGCGAAACGAGCTGGCCGCGTTTATCTTGGTGTGCTTCTCTTTACCTCGATTTGTTTTTTTCTGCCAGCGATTATATGGACGAATGTATTGGCGGGTACAACAGATTTTGTTGATGGCGGCATACTTAATAATGATACCGGGCGTGGCGTGATATTGATTTTATTAATGTTATACGCTTATGGAATAGGCAAGGCAGCATTAATGCCCATGCATCGATGGTTGCCAGCAGCAATGGTTGCGCCAACACCCGTCAGTGCATTACTACATGCGGTTGCCGTTGTTAAAGCAGGTGTCTTCAGTATCGTTAAAATTATCACTTATATATTTAGTCCGGCATTATTATCGGATGTTATTGAAGTTAATATCCTGCTTTATCTGGCGGGCATGACTATTATCGTCGCTTCAATTGTTGCCTTACGTGCGGATAACTTAAAACGCCGATTAGCTTACTCAACTATTAGTCAATTATCTTATGTTATTTTAGCCACAGCATTGCTCGTTCCGATTTCTATTATGGGTGCTGCGCTGCATATTCTTGCACATGCCTTTGGTAAAATTACCTTGTTCTTTGCAGCAGGTTCAATTTATACGGCAACGAAGAAAACAGCAGTAAGCGAACTGGATGGCATAGGAAAAGCAATGCCATGGACAATGACTGCGTTTGCTATCGCCAGTTTGTCCATGATTGGTGTGCCTCCCACTGTTGGGTTTTTAAGTAAATGGTATATCTTGCAAGGCGCTTTTGAAATTGAATCATGGTTTGCAATATCGGTAATTGTTATTAGTACTTTATTGAATGCAGGCTATTTTTTACCGATAATCTACGCTGCTTTTTTTAAGAAGCCAGCCGACGGCGTTCTAACTTATCAAGAAGCGCCAACAGCCATCGTGCTTGCATTAACATTAACAGCATCGATAACAATATTATTATTTTTATTTCCGGCAATTCCATTACAACTGCTTAACATGTTGGCAGGTAACTTATGAAACAAAACTGGTTTTATAGAAAATCATCAATTAAGAAACTCTGGATTGGCGCTATCGTTGTATTGGCATTAACTGTCTTAGCCGAAATTGTTATCGCACTGCACCCACATTTTAAAATAGAAGATTTATTCGGCTTTCATGCGCTATTTGGATTTTTCAGCTGCGTTATTATGATAGTTTTCGCAAAGTTTTTAGGTTTCCTAATTAAGCGCAAGGATGACTATTATGACCTGTAGTCTCTTCCATCCCGGTTTGCTATTAATTCTATCAGGATTATTGATTCCTTTTTTTCATGGAACAAGAAGAACACTGTTTGTTTTACTCATTCCTTGTCTTGCCTTAGCCAGTGTCTGGAATATGTCATATGGTAATGATTGTTCAATTCAATATCTTGATTATGAATTAACATTAATTAATCTTGATGCGTTAAGTCGATTATTTGTTACCGTATTTGCTATTACTGTTTTCTGCGGTAGTTTATTTTGTTGTAAACAAGCCAATTCAAAAGAACTCGCTTCTGCCTTTGTCTATGCGGGTGGCGCGATGTCAGTGGTGCTTGCCGGTGATCTTATTAGTTTATTTATATTCTGGGAGTTAATGGCGCTGGCATCAACTCTGTTGATTTGGTCAGCGCAAAATAATAGTTCAGGGCGAGCAGGGATACGTTATATCGTCATTCATTTATTTGGTGGCGTTATATTAATGTGTGGTATTACTGCACATGTTCATGAAACGGGTTCGATACTGTTTACTGCAATGCAGCCGGATAGTATTGCAACAGGATTAATTCTTTGTGGCTTCCTGTTAAATGCAGGAGCACCACCATTAACTGCATGGTTGGCAGATGCTTATCCTGAAGCTTCATTTAGTGGCACGGTATTTTTAAGTGCCTTTACTACAAAAACCGCAGTTTATGTTTTACTGCGAGGTTTTCCGGGAACAGAGATACTGTTGTATCTCGGTTTATTTATGATCTTTTACGGGATCATATACGCCTTACTTGAAAATGATATGCGCCGTATTCTTGCCTATAGCATTATCAATCAGGTTGGTTTCATGCTTTGTGGTATCGGTATCGGTACCGAGATGGCATTAAATGGCGCCGCGGCACATGCATTTACACACATTATATATAAGGCGTTGTTATTAATGTCTGCAGGTTCGGTTTTATATATGACGGGTAAACGTAAATGCACTGACTTGGGTGGCTTGATTCAGTCTATGCCGGTCACTGCGGTTTGCGGAATTATTGGCGCACTAGCGATATCTTCATTTCCACTCACTTCCGGTTTTGTTAGCAAATCCATGGTGACACAGGCTTCTGTTGATGAACATTTATTATGGGTGTGGCTATTATTACAAGCTGCCTCTGCCGGTGTGTTTTTGCATGCAGGAATAAAATTTCCCTGGTTTGTTTTCTTTCAAAAAGACAGTGGTCTGCGACCCGATGACCCACCACTTAATATGCAAATGGGTATGATTTTCTTTGCCGTTGTTTGTATCTTGTTAGGCGTCTTTCCAAACATATTATATTTTATGCTGCCTTATGAAGTGAATTATGTTCCCTACACAGCGGCGCATGTTGTAACACAATTGCAATTACTTTTATTTTCCGGCCTGGCTTTCTTTATTATGTTGCCGCTGATGAAAAGGACACTTACCATCAGCCTTGATTTTGACTGGCTCTATAGAAAGTTGATTCCAGTAATATCAAATCATGTGTTTCATAATTTGACTCATTTACAAAATTATTTAAATCGACAGTTCTCTGATTTAAAACTGGCTCATTATTTTGATGAGAAGTTAACTATTCAATTATCTCTTGCTATGGGTCTGAGTATGATAATGCTGGTGTTTGTTATTTCCTTATCTTATTTCCTGTTTTAAAAAAATCACCCTCCTTCTTTGTGAGTAGGGAATAACACATTATTTCTCCTCTTTATTGATAATAGTTCTCGTCAACTAAACTCTTTATAGTCATAGCTCACGGATGTGGATAAATTGTATGGATGCGGTCACGGATGAATTCGCGCTATGGATGGCGCACCTTCCCTGAAAATGTCTTAAATCTATAGGGTCAGGCTAATCCTGCTCCATAGATTACAGAAAGTGTAACTCAAATTGGGGTAGGATTAGTCTGACTCCAACAAATCCGCGTAGGTAAACGACGACTAATAAATATTTATTAAGTCCGTTGCTTCGTTATAAGGATGAGAGCGTTAGGGAAAAATGATGTCTATCTCAAAAATATAATTACGATATAAAATCAAGGAAATAAAAATCAAGAAAAATCAAGAAAAAATCAAGGGGTCAGAACACTTGAAATGGAATCAAGACTTTAATACGCTATGAGCGAGACTCGTTACAAAGGAATTGTGATGCCTAGAAAGCCAAGGATCGTATTACCCGGCCACCCAGTCCATATCATTCAACGTGGCAATAATCGTAGTGCTACGTTTTATTCGGATCAAGACAATCATTTTTATTTAGACGCGCTCAAGCAAGTAAGTGAAGAGCACGAGTGTGCCATTCATGCTTATGTATTAATGACGAATCATGTCCATATATTGGTCACGCCAACGCTAGCAACAGGGATATCATACATGATGCAATCAATAGGTCGGCGTTATGTTCGATATATCAACAAGACCTATAAACGCACCGGGACATTGTGGGAAGGGCGTTTCAAACATAGCCTGATACAAGACGATTTCTATTACCTCATTTGCTCAAGATACATTGAACTGAACCCAGTCCGTGCTGGCATGGTAGCGTGCCCTGAGGATTATGAATGGTCAAGTTACCGACGCAATGCATTAGGGCAATTAAATTCAATTATCCAGCCGCATGCTCTCTATCTTAAATTAGGTCGGAGCGTAGAAGAGCGTGCAGAGCACTACCAGGCATTATTCCACAGTCATATTGAAGACGAAACGTTGGAAGCTATTCGTAAGGCGACAAATAAAGATCAAGTATTAGGCAATGACAGATTTAAAGAAGAAATTGAACGGATGTTGAAACGTAAGATAACTAAATGCGAGCATGGAGGAGATAGAAAAAGTGAAACATTTAAACAGATGTAACAATGAAAAGTGTAACAAATCATATTTCAAGTGTTCTGACCCCTTGATTGACCCTTAAAAAATATGAGGAGAAGGAAGTATGAATAAATTCAAGATTCAAGACCTGACCCCAAAAAGCTTGCAAAAAGCTTAGCGGCGTTCATTGGTGTTGCACCGAAAACACGAGAGTCAGGAACCTCCTTGCGTTCACGAGCAAGAATGTCAAAGATGGGACGTTCTAATTTACGCAAAGCGTTCTTTATGCCGGCATTAGTTGCATTAAGGCATAACCCATTAATCATGGAATTAAAATTACGACTAACGAAAGCAGGTAAATCGAAAATGGCTATTGTCGGCGCAGCCATGCGTAAACTTGTTCACATTATTTATGGTGTATTGAAAAATGGGGTACCGTTTGATGAGAAATTCGCTTGATCTTTAAGACGGTATCTGACCCCAAAGACTAGTAGAGGGATATTAAATAAATGAGAATTAAAAAACGTTGGATAGCGGTAAGTATTATAAGCATTGTAATAAGTATTATTTTTGGACATCGCATAGTAACAAAGACAGTATTTGAACATTACTGCAAAACTAATGTAGGTTTATTTATCTATGAAAAAGTAGATTTAGGGGAAGAGTATTTTATATCTTTCCCGGATGATAAAGGTCCAGGGGATTTAGATGAGAGGTTCATATTTGGTGAAAATATGATGTTAAATCAACAACAATTTGAACAAAATTATATTTATGATTATATGAAAAATATTAAAGTTTCATTTATGGGGCCAATCTACTCAACACAAACTATTGTCACAAGAAAAAGCGATTCAAAAGTACTAGGGAAAGCTGTTAGTGGTGTTGCCTATGTTGGTTTATTTAAAGCGTTGGGATCAAATAAACGGCCAAGGATATATTGTCCTAAAGGTCAAGATGAAAAAGGATTCTATTTTTTTAACAAAGGTCATAGATCCCTTTTATATCATGTGTTTAACAAAAAATAAGGATTAATATTATGAATATTACGGATATATTTGATGGTTCATTATTATCTCAAGCAGCGTATGCAGATAATTTGGATTCTGGACTGTCTGGTTCAGCTCTTGTAGCCGCACTTACAAATTCAGAATTCGGTGCTGATATGACGACCGCACAAGCCGAATACTTCGCTGATAATTATAGAGTAATACAACAACAAGATACAACTGCTAGCGGTTTTTCAGCAACATTGTTTCAAAATATACATACAAATGAATATCATTTTTCCATGCGTGGCACGGATGAAGGTTTCTTTGGTGCTGATTGGCAGGATGCCAATTACAATAATGGTGTAAGTGGAATTGCTACAAACCAGGTTGTAGATATGTTGAATTTTTATCTACGTCTAACACAAGATACTAATGTCGATGTTCCACAATATGAATTTGATACCGTTATATTGGCAAGCGATTTACCTCCACCAAGTCAACCCTATTATGAAATCTCAAGACTAATGATAGGTGGGGAGGAGATTGTTGAGTACGGAATATTGAATCAATCCAGTACGGCAACAGGTTTTGATAACATAACAGATAGTACGTCGCTTAATGTTACTGGTCATTCCTTAGGTGGCCATCTAGCATCAGTATTCAGCTTGTTGTTTCCACAAGTTACTGTTGAAACCAGCACGTTTAATAGTGCAGGTTTTGTGGGACTATTTGGGCAGCAATATGATTTGTTTGCACAGTTGGTAACAGAGGTGGTTGATATCATTAATATCAACCCTGATGCACTTTCTTTTCAAAGTTTGGATTCAGTGACAGATATTTCCGCTCCATTAGATATTGTGTCGCATCTCGGTTCGAAAAAGCATCAGGGTCAGGCCTTACATATGACATTTGTTTGATTAGATGATTGATATGTGAATTAAATAGAGTGAAACGATTTCACTTAGAAAAGGACTTTAAAAATGGCAAGACCATTAAGGATAGAATTTGCAGGCGGTTTATACCATATTACTACTAGAGGTAATGCGCGAGAAGATATCTATGTTAATGATGAAGATAGAGAAATGTTTTTGAAATTACTTGATAAAGCTTGTAAACGTTATAATTGGTATTGCCATGCCTACTGTTTGATGAGTAATCATTATCATTTATTAATAGAGACAGGTAACCCAAACCTATCGAAAGGAATGAAGACTATCAATGGAAGCTATACACAGAGCTACAATAGAAAACATCGACGAGTCGGCCATGTTTTTCAAGGCAGATACAAAGCCATCATAGTCGAGAAAGACAGTTATTTGCTGGAACTGGCGCGCTATATCGTATTAAACCCAGTGCGAGCACGAATGGTAAGAACGGCTAAACAATGGCAATGGAGTAGCTATCGAGCAACAGCAGGCTATAAGGATGCGCCATCCTATTTAACAACAGACTGGTTGTTATCCTGTTTTGCAGCCAAGAAAAAGCTATCCCAGGAACGTTATCGTAAATTCGTACAAGCAGGCAAGAATCAACCTTCGCCTTGGGAATCACTCAAGAACCAAATTTACCTGGGCAGCGATACATTTATCGATGATGTGCAATGCAAACTCGACCCCGAGCAATCATTAAAGGATATTCCGAGAAAGCAAAAACAAGCCGCGATAAAACCTCTGGCCTATTTTGAGAAGAGAGACAGTAACCGTAAAGTAGCCATGGCTAAAGCCTACTTGAGCGGACATTATACATTATCAAATGTCGGTGAGTATTTTGATGTGAGCTATGCGACAGTGAGTCGAGCAGTTAAATCATATGAAGGAGGCGTATAAAAATGTCAAATGTAAGGCCTCGTATCTTATCAATGTCGTTGAGATATCATGATAACTCAATAACGCGGTCGG
>CAZGBJ010000020.1:0-43870 GCA_964523895.1 uncultured Enterobacteriaceae bacterium | reverse complement strand
GACCATTTTCTACTATTTAGAAGTAAACTCGTATCAGTTATTCGACCTGGTTAACACCTCTGTTCATCCTTCAGCTCACAAGCATTTAATCGTATGCTCAGTATTGATTGAAGCTATTGAGTATAAAAATACACAATAAAATTGTACGAAACATGATGTCATCTAAACAAATATTTATATATATTTCAAATACTTAGATAATTTTTATACATTTACAGCTATATTTCAAGATTATCTATTTACAGCTATATTTTTGTTTTATATACTTACAGCTATATTTTTAATATCACTTTTAAAGGCGAGACCGATCATGATACCTATTACCTCATCTGAAACCCTTGGCAAAGTCCTGCGACGTTACAGAAAAGAACAAGGATTAACACAAAGCAATGCAGGTAAAAAGTTTAACATTCTTCAAAGTTCAATATCAGGAATTGAGTCAGGACGACCGGGGGTACGACTTGAAACAGTATTCAGATATATGTCTGCGCTCAGCCTGGAAATGCACCTGGAACCTCGCGCCAAAACACAAAATGATAAGGCACTTTGGTGATGGCATCCTTGTTTGTTTACATGAATGGTTATGAAGTTGGCGAATATATTCAACGCAAAGGTGGTATGCAGGAATTCGTTTACAGTGATTCATGGCAAGAACTAAAGAGTGCAATTCCTTTATCTCTATCACTGCCTCTGACTGACAAAAAGCATAAAGGAGATAGCGTATATAATTATTTCGAGAATCTGTTACCAGACAGTAAAGATATAAGAAAACGTATCCAGGCGAGATTTGGTGCAAAAACTGACAAGCCTTTCGACTTGCTCTCTTTAATTGGGAAAGATTGTGTAGGCGCAATTCAACTTATATCTGAACAGGCAGATGTTGATGTGAAAAATATTTCTGGCACGCCACTTAATGAAAATGAAATCGCTAAAGAACTGAAAAACTACGAGACATTACCTCTTGGAATGTCGAAAGATAATGAGTTTAGAATATCACTTGCCGGTGCACAGGAAAAAACGGCTTTACTTTGGCATGATGAAAAATGGCAACGACCCACAGGCGCCACTCCAACAACGCATATTTTTAAATTACCTATCGGCAAGATAGAACATAGTGCTATTGATCTATCTGATAGCGTTGAAAACGAATGGCTTTGTATGGAAGTAATGCGGGAATTTGGTTTACCTGTTGCAAATGCCCGTATAAAAAAATTTAAGGATGTAAAAGTACTTATTATTGAACGTTTTGACCGCGAGCTCTCTCAAGATAAAAGCTGGATTATTCGACACCCTCAAGAAGATATGTGTCAAGCGAGCTCCATTTCTCCAGGACTAAAATATGAAAGCGATGGTGGTCCGGGAATTTCTACAATAATGGAACTACTCAAATCTTCGCTTCAACCTGAAGATGACCGAAAGCAATTTATTCGATCGGTTTTCCTGTTCTGGTTGCTTGGCGCTATTGATGGACATGCAAAGAATTTCAGTATTTTTTTAAAACAAGGTGGTCGATTTCAGTTAACGCCACTCTATGACATTATCTCTGCTTATCCACTTGCAGAAAAACGACAACTTGAATATCAGGATATGAAGATGGCAATGGCCTTACATAGTAAAAACACACATTATCATTGGCACAATATGTTACCACGACATTGGTTAGCTGAAAGTAAGAAAAACGATTTCCCGGAAACAGACATGCAAGAAATTATTGATCAATCAATAACTGAACTTGATGGCGTTATTAATAAGGTCACTTCAAAGCTACCGCCTGGCTTTCCTGAAGATATTGCTCAACCCGTATTTGAGGGGATGAAAAAAGCTAGCAAAAAATTTAGATGATGTTTTATTGCTGTCCGGTTAACGTGTTAACAGGAATACACATGCCGCTAAAAATAAAGCGGAATTCAAAATTCTTCCCTCGGTCTCTGCTCGGTAATTGCTCCTGCATCGCCTAAAGCGCCTACTGTTGGTACTCTACTACCTATATCCGTGTAGGCATCCCGGCTCGACTCTACCTCGGTAACTGTTCCAGACGTTACTCTACCTCCTCCGTCCTTGGAGTCGACCTACTTCCATGCAGGCGTTTTCCAAAACTCTTTTTGCGCTTCGTTTACTTTATAAAGATATCGTCGTGATTCTTGTTTGGGATGTTTGTTGGTGAGTTGTTGATATACCTGGCTGGGGGATAGCTGGTTTATCTTTACCACTGCCTGATCTCGATTAGATGAAAAGGTTTTTAACACATTACCGGCGCCACCGTTGTAGGCGGAGATAACTGTGTAGCGTCGGGCATTTTGATCTTTAACTTTTACTAGGTATTGCTCTTGTAATATTTTCACATAGGCCGTGCCTATATCGATATTGTATTCCGGGTTGTACAGATTTTGTGGCGTGGGTTGTCCCGAACGTTGTTTAATTTTTTCAAATACATCCCTTCCGGCGGTACTGGGTACGACCTGCATCAAACCATAAGCCGGGGCATGACTTACTGCAAAGGGATTAAAACTGCTTTCTGTTTTAATAATCCCATAGATCAGACTTTCAGTGACATTATATTTTTTACTGTATTTCCGCACTAGTGATGCGTATTTATAGGCACGAATTTTCTGATGGGTTTTAACTAATGGAAAAACGACTCTTAGTCCGTTTTTATTGCCTATTTTAACTTTGCTTATTTTGTTTTTGATTAGATAGTCGGCATAACGATTGGCGCGCCATTGCCATTGAATGGCAATACCTTCGTGATCTAATACCTGTTCGTAGAGAAACGGATGGCCGTCGCTTTCGGGAATGGCATCAGAATAGAGATCGACTTGTCTGGGGTCATCTGGCGTTAGTAAGGTTGTAATGATGGCTTTCTTTAAATACTTTTTTTGTGAGTCCGGTGCCAGGGTTTCGATAGTGACGGTGCCGCTCTCAAAATCAACATGAGCACGGTTGTAATATTTGTCGGTATATTTTACATAGTCTTTTGGACCAGCTTGCCTGGCATCGTCCTCACCCCATATATTAGTAATATCGTTTACAAATTCTTTTATTCTGGCTTTAAAGGCTTTCAGATCAGCGGGTAGTTGTTCTGGATTCGTTGCATAGTATCGACCTTTGCTTTCCAGAACTTGTGCGGCTTTTTCAGGATCATCAGCTATGACACCTAAATTACGGATATCTGCAATGTTACAACCTGCCAACAGTATGAGTAATACGCATGACAAGCCTTTATTCAATTGTGTAGAACTAACAGGAAATTGCATTTTTAATTGTGACGTTTTTTCCCGGCACAACTCTACTTTCTCCATTAACCATGTAGGTGTCAGCCATGTTATAATTCAAAGTCTTTCATAAAGGAAACTAATGCATCCACAGCTTCTTCCGGGACGGCATTATAGAGACTGGCACGCATGCCGCCAACAGTACGCCAACCGTTCAGGTTCAACATCCCATTTTCTGCTGCTTCTGTAACAAATTTTACGTCCATGCTTTTATTTTGTAATTGAAATGGTACATTCATCCATGAACGACAATCAGCGGCAACATCATTGCTGTAGAAATCAGTAGCATCGATGGCAGCATAAAGTTTCTTCGCTTTACGTTCATTGACTACGGCCATGGCTTCCGGGCCACCCTGCTCTTTTAACCATTTGAATGCCAGCCCGGTTAAATACCAGGCAAAGGTAGGTGGTGTGTTATAGAGTGAGGCATCTTCTGCCTGAACATCATAGTTAAAGGGTTCTGGTGTGATCGGTAGTGCATTGCCGAGCAAATCATCACGTACGATGACAACGGTGATACCGGAAGGTCCGATGTTTTTCTGGGCACCAGCATAGATCAATCCGAATTTTGAAACATCAATCGGTCGTGACAAAATATTGGAAGACATATCAGCCACGATAGGGACGTCTCCTGTATCGGGGATGAAGTTGAATTCCACTCCGCCGATAGTTTCATTCGGTGTGTAATGAAAATAAGCTGCGTCCGAATCGAGGTTCCAGGAATCTATATCAGGAATATAGTGATAACCCTTGTCCATGGTATCTGCGACAAGATTAACGTCGCAAAACGATTTTGCCTGATCCACTGCCTTATGTGACCAGACCCCGGTACGAACATAATCGGCCTTGTTATTACCCCGTAACAGATTCATGGGAATAACAGCGAACTGGGTGCTGGCTCCACCTTGAAGAAATAGTACATGATAGTTATCTGGAACGTGCATCAGATCACGTAGATCCTGCTCGGCATCTGCAGCGATCTGAAGAAAGGCCTCACTGCGATGGCTCATTTCCATAATCGAGGCACCGACCTCACCCCAGTTAAGTAATTCCTCTTTCGCTTTTTGTAATACCGACTCTGGTAGAGCAGCCGGGCCAGCGCAGAAATTATAGGCACGCGTCATGATTCCCTCCTCATTAAGCAAATTAAAATTATCCCGAAGTATTCCGCAACTTCAGTACCTTATTATACCCGTGATAATGACAGTATCGCTTAAAGTGCCTACTGTTAGTGCTCCTCTAGGCAGGCTTCTTCTTGCCAAATAGAACTTTAAAAGCAACGATAAACACAATTACGCCACCCACCATCATTGCAAATACCTTTACAAAAAACATCAGTATATCGCTCAGACCTTTTGACTCTTCTCCAGCTTCGCTTGTGCTAAATTTATCACTGTCAGACTCTACCGGTTTTATTGGTTCCGGTTCGATTTGCGCAAATTCTTCCTTCATGGTTTCGGCTTCTGCTTTCTCGGGCTGAACTTGTTCTGAAACAGCTTCTTCTTGTCTGACAATTTTCTGTTTTTCTATTTCAGTGACCGATTTTTCTTCCATTGCTTTTGCTATGCGTGCTTGCTGTTCTTCTTTCAAGCGTTCTGCTTCTTTTAAGCTTTGTGCTTCTTCAGCACTATCTTCTTTCTCTTGCTGTGCAGCTAAAGCTTTTTGCTCCGCTATTTTTGCTTGTTTTTTCTTTTCTTCTGCTGCGGCGATTTTTTCCTGCTCTGCTTTTTTAGCTGCGGCTTTACTGGCTTCTTCTTTTTTGGCAATTTCTTTTTGCTCCTGTACTGCCTTCGCCTTTGCTTCAATATCTGCTTTTAGAGGCGCCATTCTTTTAGCAAGTATAGCTTCCACCATTTTTGCATCCGGCACATTGACTGCATTTTTCTTTAGATCATAGGTTTCTATTTTGTTAACTCTTGATCCCACAGCGATGAATGTACCTGTTGCGGGAAGACCCAATATAGTGACCTGTTGATCAGCGCCGGTACCTTTGTCTGACCAGACGATAGCACTTGTCACGATCTTGTCTGTAAGACTCCTGTGTACACAACGATAGTTGGACAAAGCCGGTTTTTGACTGTGTCCCAGTTGAGAAATACTTCCAATGCATTTGTAATTACTGTCAGGAGGTATCGCTTGCCAAAATGACCCATCTTTTGATGCACCGCTACCTGAATCTTTCCATATTTGTTTCCATTCAACCGGGCTAACTAATAATGGTGGAGCACCTTTCTGTTCGTTCGCAGGTAAACTGACCACTGTCACACAATGATATTTTGAGCGCTGCTTTTGTGAAGCATGACCGCCAATCATATATTCATTGTTAGCAACCACAGGATTGAAAAAATAACCATCCAGATCTGCACCTGATCCGCTGTCATCCCATATTAATTTCTGTGTGCAAACCTGTTTAGTGTCCAGATGAAATGTTAGCTCCGAAATAATTTGTGCGCGCTCTTGTGATTCGATGGCAGAAAAATCAGTTTCAGCCATAACGCTAACTGACATTAAACAAAGTAAGAATAGTGTAAGTAAGTTTTGCATTTTATATGTGCCTTAATTTTTAAAACGTTGTTTCTCTCACAGAAGCAATTACTTCTGCCCAGGTTAATTTTATATCCAGTTTTAATTCTTTGAGCTGTCGTTGTTCCAATTGTTCATCCAGTTCTTTCAACAGAGCCTCTTCTTCGCGCTCTTCATGGTGTTCATTTAGCCCTTTTAAGGTTTTTTCCTTATCCAATAGAGCAATGATATTTCGGTATTTCTCTGATTCACTGAGTTCCTGTTCACTTAACCAGTCAAGGTCATTTGTGACATTATTACAGAGCTTGCTTATCTTATCGTGCTCTTTTTCATAGACCGATACATCCCATCTCGAGTTTCTTTTTATTTTGGCAAATTTCGGAAGCAGATATCTATCTTCAATTTGCATATGCGCTTTTTGAAATATATTAAAATTATCCAGACAGCTTTTTGCTTCTTCAAATTTCCCCTGTAATAACGCCTCTTGATGACGCGCAAAGAGCTCGCGTAGCTCAAGATGTTGCTGATGTATAACTTCGACTAACATAGATTTTATTTTCCTAACGTACCATCAGCATATGTTGCTCGCCTTGTTTATCAAAAACACGTACCGACATTGAACTGCCCACAGGAACAAATTTACCCCATAATTTAAATACGCTATTCATAGTCGTTCCGCGCTTATCTTGCTGCGATTTTAACCATGCTTCAGTTGCAATGACTTCGATTTGCCCTTGTCCTTTATCTTGTACTTCTGAGAAATAAATTACACCGTTTTGCTTTTTTATAAGCTCGTTGTGATTATTAAAGCGTTGTTTAAATCGATCAAAGCGCGTCGGCGAAGTAGTATTTTGTTTTAACGCTGCTTTACCAAGTAAAGACTCATGTATCCAACCTGTTTTTATGTCTTGTCGATGTGTTTCAACTTCTATCCAATTGTCCTGACGCTGTATTTCGGTGACTTTACGGTCTTTCAACAACTTTATTCGCGTATCGGCGCTGGTCGTAGGTGCTGCTCTTAAATTTACAACACTGCCAGTCACGATTAATTCATCTCCTGCTACAGCAACACTATTACTTGTATAAAGTAGGCATAATAAATGTATCAATATACTCAGACAAACAGCTAATGACGGGATATCACTTGTCACTCGGTTATCAGTTTGCGAGCATTGAACGGGAGTTTCCATTTCTGCTTATTATCTCAGGATCGGTTAATCTCTAATTTTAACGAATGCACTCGATAGTATGAACTTTTATTATCGATACTTATCTAGTTTATGTGTCATTCATCAAGATCACGACCAGGTAAATAACTCTTAAGGCTATCACTATGAGACTACTTCTGATTTTACTACTCTGTTCTTCTTTAACCTATGCTGAACCGTCATTATCCGTAGGAGGTACTGCCCCTAACTGGGTATTACAAACTGGAGCAGGCGAATCTGTCGATTATTATCAGGATAGCGATGATAAAGTATCAGTAATTCTATTCTGGGCAACCTGGTGTCCGTATTGCACCAGACTAATGCCGCATCTCCAGAAAGTTTACCAGGAATACAAGAAAAACGGCCTACGATTTTACGCAATCGATATCTTTGAAGACGGCGATATTGATCCTGTTCGTTATTTTGAGAAGAAAGGTTTTACATTTACACTACTATTATCAGGTGATTTAGTTGCAGATGAATACGGCGTTAAGGGAACACCTGGGCTTTTTGTCATCGATAAAAACAAAAAAATTATTTATAAAAGAAAAAGTGGCACTAAAGATAGTGTTGTTAAAGAAGATGTTCGTCTACATATTAAACAGGCACTTGCTAAGTAAACAGCTCACATTTTAATTTATATTTCTAATGGTTGTTTTTCTAGCACCACATATTAAACATAATTAAAATTAAAAAAGTAGTTCCTCTGGTATTTAAACCAGAGGAAAGAGTGCATATCAGCTAGCGGGAGGAAAATTATTTATTACTTCTTCTATATCGCATTAACACCTAATTTGCGTTCTTCATCAATGCTTCTTACAGGAACAACGTCCTTATAACCATTCAACATGAGTTCAATACTTTCTGCTTGTGCCACCGTCTGATTTTGCCAACCTTCAAATAGATTAACTCCGGCAAACCATTTTGATTTATGAACACGACAGATGAACCAATGCTCTTTGCCTAAATTTACGAAGCCATCACTTTTTCCACATTTCGGACAAACTCCACAGCGCACGCTATATTCGATTTCCGGAAATGGCATAACATTAGTAGGAATCATTGGACACCTCCTCAGGTGTATTTGCCTACGTAAGTACAAAGCAATCTCTATACCATAAAAGTATAGTTCACTAAGAGTGAGTTTCCAAAGGGATTACAGCCTATTTTCAGTGAGATATCTGACTTTTTAGCGGCTTGTTTGAGCCGTTTTTCCTTAAAAAACGTCAGGAAATCGACATTATTCATTAGCTTGCTGGAGTTTCTTAGCTAATATCTAGAGCTTTGCCGCGGTGATACATGCTAATTTCAAATTCGACTACATGTTCTTATTGATCCAAATCAAAATTCGCTGATTCAATTGCGTATTTAATCATTGCAGATCATTTATGCGTCCAATCATTCGAGAAAAAACAGTATGGGGAACACCAAAGGCTTGTTTCAATTCAATATCCCGATCCCATTCATTTTTTATTTTTATCAATCGCCATGCTTCGCCTATGCCTATATGTCTGACGTGATACCAGGGCGAGACTAAGGGGAAATATTGCAATGGCCAGTCAGTACCGTAGAGCATCCTGTCTTTTAATCCAGGTTGTTTCAGTGCTTTGGCCAAATAACCGAGTTTATTAATTTGAGTCAGGCTGGATATTTCGGTATAGAGATTTGGAAACTCTTTGAACATCGGCATTATGCGTTCAAAGTTATCTTGTCCTTCCGACTCGCCAGTAGTAGCAATATGTGCCGCGATAACGGTAACACCCGATCTTAATGCCAACTCCAGTCGTCTTGGATCAGCCAGTGCATCATTAGTATTGGGAAAAGATTTTTCCATGCCTGTATGACTAAGCAGGGGAATATCCAACTCCGCCATCTTGCGATAGAACGGTTCATATTTCTTGTTAGCCGGATCAAAATGCATTATCGACGGTATCCATTTTATTAGTACTGCACCCTGACGTTGTACTTTTTCCAGTAACTCAATACTGTTTTCTCGACTAGGGTTGATACTGGCACCAAACAATAATTTCGGATATTTACTGGCCTGGTTTGCAACAAAATCATTATCGACATAAAACTGCGTCTCCGCTTTATCCAATTGCCCGGTTTCTTTATCGATAACACCATCAAGTGCCAGGATAACCGCCTTATCGATATATTTTGATTGTTCGATTTTGTCATTCAATCGTTTCACAATAAGTTGATCGCCGTGTGTTTCCAGTTCCTCTTCCGTCACACTCATCCATCTCAGAAAAAATTTAAAGCGGTAATTATTGTGCATCACTTCATTAATATAATTACCGGAATTACCGTGCCCTAATCCAGCAACGTGTACATGCCAGTCAGTAATGTTTAATTGTTCAAGTTCCTGATTAGTAGCAGGGGAAGTGCAGCCTGTCAGCAAACTGATAATAATAGATAAATAAATTGTGCTAATTTTCATTGAGTAACTCCACCTCTGTTGCTCCTCTATTGTGTGAACCAGAATGTTGAAACTGTAAATCAGCAAGCCGCTTATATAAACCACTCTTTTGAATTAATTCATGATGTTGACCGATGTCAACGATTTGTCCCTCATCCATAACAACAATACGATCAGCTTTTGTCACCGTTGATAAACGATGCGCGATAACTAACGTTGTATGATCCTGCATAAGATGATCCAGTGCTTCCTGAACCAGTTTTTCGCTTTCGGAATCAAGTGCACTGGTGGCTTCATCTAATAACATGATCGGCGGATTTTTTAATATGGCTCTGGCAATAGCAATACGTTGTTGTTGTCCGCCAGATAAGCGCATACCTTTTTCACCTAAAAAAGTCTGGTACGCTTGCGGTTGTTTTTCAATAAATTCATCTGCTATCGCAGCATGTGCTGCAATTTTAATTTCTTCGTCCGTTGCCTCTGGTCTACCATAACGAATATTTTCCATTGCCGTTGTTGCAAACAAAACAGTATTTTGTGGAACAATCGCAATGCGTTTTCGTATCTCTGCCGGATCAGCTTCTTTTATATCAACACCGTCTAATAAAAGTTTTCCTGACTGTGGATCATAGAAACGTAATAATAACTGGAACACCGTACTCTTTCCTGCGCCTGAAGGACCGACTAACGCTACGGTTTCACCCGGTTTTATTTCCAGACTAAAATGTTCGAGTGCTTTTATGCCTGGACGCGAAGGATAATTAAAACAGACATCTTCTATCTGAATATGACCTCGACCCTCAGCAGGCAAAGCAACAACATTGTCTGGCGCTTTTATTTCCGGCTGTACTTGTAATAATTCCATCAAGCGTTCCATCGCACCCGCAGCACGTTGAATATCATTCCATACTTCGCCAAGCGATGTTGTACTACCTGCTAAAAAAGTGGCATACAGTAAAAATTGTCCCAGCGTTCCGGGACTCATAGAACCGTCTACTACAGCATGAGCACCAATCCAGAGTACAAAAACCATTGAACCAAATGCCGTTAAAATAATCACGCCAGATAAAACAGAGCTAACTCGCAAACGCTGTCTTGCTGCTTTAAACGTATCTTCTACTGACTTACCAAAACGTTCCCCAAGAAAACCTTCTAATGTAAATGCCTGAATAATATGTATTGCATTAAGCGATTCATCAGCAATACTGCTGGAATCAGCAACACGATCCTGATTAGCACGTGATAAACGACGAACTTTACGGCTATACACCAGTATTGGGATTACAACGACGGGTACCAATCCGATAATCATGACTGTTAATTTTGGACTGGTTATGAATAGCATTATCAGACATCCGATAACACTAAATAAACTACGTAGCGCAATTGACATACCTGCACCAAATACGGTTTGAACCAGTGTTGTATCAGTTGTTAATCGTGACAATACTTCACCAGTGCGAGTTACCTCAAAAAAGGTAGGACTCATTTTAATAACGTGTTTATAAACAGCCGAGCGTATATCTGCAACAACACGTTCACCTATCCACATCACCAGGTAATAACGTAGAGAACCAAACACAGCAAAAATAATAGCCAGACAAAACAACGCCATAAAATAGGTGTTGATAATACCTGCGTTGTCGCTGGAAAAGCCGTAATCAATAACATATCTAATCGCAACTGGCATGGCCAACATCGACACCGAGGCAATCGTTAGGAACGTAAAGGCAAGAAGTAATCTAGCGACATAAGGTCGCATAAAAGGCAAAGCTAGCTTCAAAGGTTGCAGACTGCTTGCCTTTGGACGTTCAATATTTTTTACACTATCTTTTGCCATATTTTTTTGTAACTAATTTTTCTTTTTCAAATTTTGTCATTTTTTTTATCACCGCTTCACGTTTGCTTGCAGACGATCGATTCACATAAGATTCATGATAAACCAGTACTACTGGTCGACGTGCCCGAGTATACGCTGAAGCAAGACGATCATTATTATTATGTTCATTTAGTCTTCGATTTAAATCCCGGGTGATACCTGTATAAAGAGAGTTATCCGAACAACGTAGAAGATATACTTTCCAGTCAAACAATGTAAAACGCTCTATGTGAATAAATACTATGGAATGGTAGAAACGTTGTAATTTGGCGTCGTTAAAAATCGTTTAATAATTCTTCCGCATCTGCTATGGCAACGTAATACCACCCGGTTGAACTTAGTTTGTAAAAGGCAATGACTTTTTCACGGCCACGCTCTATGTAAAAATAATGGCCTGAGTGACCTTTTTTAACTTTTTTAACAACGTATTCATTCTGGAAAACTTCAAGGTCTTCCATTGAATTAATTAATGTTCCCAGACTATACACCTGAGTTTTGTCTGATGATGTCACTATGATCTCTGCCTTATCATTTAGCAAATAAGTTATTTCCAGACCTTTTATTCCATACAATGGCATTAATTCTTTACGGATGTATTCCAGTGTTAATTCTACGCCTGCCACACCAATAAACTCTCCATGGTTATTATATAATGGGCTGGTTGCAGGTAATAAAACACCGCGTCCACCAACATCAATATAGGGTTGCAACCAATTTATACCTTTCTTATTAACCGTACTGCGATACCATGGACGCTGCCTTGGATCATAGGCATCTGGATAACCCGTCTTTCCCGGATAATCTGCAATAATACCTTCTTCCAGTCCGATATAGGACCAGACCAAAGGCAATCCTTCATTCATTATTATTTCATGTGCCGCCTTATTATCATCAGCCGCTACGTCTTCTTTATAACTTTTTAACATTAACGACTTAAATGAATGACGTAATGGGTTTAATCGCTGCAGGGTACTCTTGACCTTGTATTCTTCTACTCCGGGGGCAAGCTTATAAACATGATAATCAACACTAATTGGGAAACCATAGACTTCAGAAAATTTATAATCTTCTGGTCCTTTAGAGGTAATTGCGATGGTATCGTTTGTATAATAGGGAGAATTATCCATAGTTCCCTGAGTTAACAAATTAGTTGCTCCAATGGTTAAGCCTTCTAAAATACCTTCATATTTCAAAAATTGTGTATCAATCTGCTGTGATTTATTTTCAACTATATTTATAAATTTATTCGTCTTTTGTCCTTCGCTCTGCGTTTCTTTCATTGTTTGCATTTGCATAAATAGAACGGCTACAGCTAATGCAAATGAACCCAATGTCGAAAGAGCAACAATATTAACTGCTGCTTTTCTATGATGTGCTACCCAACGCATGATTTTTTGTTTTCTAGATTCAGGCCGCGCCTTGATTGCATCACCATGCATAAAACGACGAATATCATCAGCAAAATCTGCAACCGTCGGATAACGATTCTCCGGCATATATTCCGTTGCCTTTTTAACAATCGCTAATAACTGTTCTTGTGCATCTTGCTGCTTACCATACTCAGGGGCCGGGTCAATAGTTCCGCGACGTGCTTTCATCATCACTTGATCGGTCGTTTTACCACTGATAGCACGATGAAATGTAACCAATTCAAACAAAATCAAACCTAGTGCATATAGATCACTACGGTGGTCAAGAATATCATGCTCACCTTCTGCCTGTTCCGGTGACATGTATGCCGGAGTACCCATAACTTGCCCCATCCTGGTCTTGTCATCTTCATCAACCTCTTCATGTCCTACCAACACAGTCTTATCACCGAACATGTCTTTATCGACTTCGACCGTTTTCGCAATACCCCAATCCATAACATAAACTTCGTTATATGGACCAATCATAATATTCAGTGGTTTAAGATCACGATGCAGGACACCTTTACGATGCGCATAATGCATTGCATCACAAACTTTTAAAAAGTGTTCTAGCCTGGCATGCAAATTATGATGTTCATCGGGATAACCTTGCTCAACATATTGATCCTGAGTTTCCTTGATGTAAGCTTTTAGTGTTATGCCATCAATCAGTTTCATGGCATAACCAACATGTCCTTCACTTGCCATCAAACCGTAAACAGGAACGATGTTCGGGTGTTGTAACTGTGCAGTAACCTGAGCTTCCATGTAAAATCGTCCCAGATAACTTGGAATTTCGGCTACGTGCTCATGAATTTTTTTATAAGCGACGGTTCGATTAAGTTTATTATCTCTGGCAATCAGAATTTCACCCATCGCTCCTTCATCTATTGATTCAAGAACAGTGTAATCCTCGTTCTCGACATAAGTACCATCGATCTTGGTCTTACCCGATTCAGAAACCCCTTTTCCGAAGTCACTGATATCACCAATTGAAATTGAATCAATCTTTTCGTGTGCCTGGATGTTCTTGTATTCTGTCGCGGTTATACGCTTCTGATGATATAGGTGTGAAATGAACTCCTCTTCAGTGTGTTCGCCATTCTCAGCAAGGAACTCTTCGCACAGTGACTCCAGCTCAGACAGGCTGAGAGAAGTAATATTTTGTTTCATTGCTTCAGTTAACATATTCAATAATACAATAGATATGATTTTCAGGGAGTTACAAGAAGATAAAAAAATATTATCTTCTTTGATGCTGGAAAGCCAGAAATCAACTGAGTATATAGTCGCAAATTAACGACTATTTCACAAACATTTCAAGTAACTCATTCAGATAACGCTGTCCCTTTAAAGAAGCTTTTAATTTATCCAGTTGCCAATCCAACAGCTTCCGTTCTACAGCAAGTAATAATTCCTTTTCCACAGCTTTTAACGGTATACCCGTTCGCTGCAAAAATAAATTTTCCGGCACGCCTTCTGTTAGCCGCAACACATTCATCATAAATTCCAAAGGTAAATCGTTGCGTCCCAGTTTTCTCGTTTCTACTATAACTGATTCTTGGCCGGCTAACTCACAATACCGTTTTGGAATTCTATGGCGTGCAAACCGTTCTATTTTGCCTTCGGCAACATTAGTTATTTTTCCATGCGCTCCCGCACCAATTCCTAAATAATCACCAAACTCCCAGTAATTCATATTATGTAACGCAATATGTTTGTCTTTTGCATAAGCAGATATTTCGTATTGTTTATAATGATTTTCCTGCAAGAATATTTGTCCCTGTTCCTGGATTAACCATGTTTCATCATCTGACGGAATATCAGGTGGTTTGGAATAAAATACCGTATTAGGTTCAATCGTCAATTGATACCAGGATATATGTGTAGGTGATTGTGCTACTGCAACTTCAAGATCGTGTAATGCATTGTCGATTGTTTGTTCTGGCAAACCAAACATTAAATCAATATTGAAATTATCAAAGCCGGCCTCCTTTCCCAGTTCAATGGCATGCAGTGCTTCGTTAGCATTATGAATTCGTCCTAATGCTTTCAAGTTTCCATCATTAAAACTTTGCACGCCTATAGATAAACGATTAATTCCCGTCTCTCTATAACCACGAAATTTTTCAGCTTCTGCCGTTCCTGGATTTGCTTCCAGTGTTATTTCAATTCCTGAATGAATATTTAATCTTGCGCGTATCGCACTAAGTAATTTATCCAATGATTCAACCGAAAAAAGACTTGGGGTTCCGCCACCGATAAAAACACTGGTAATGGTTCTGCCCCATATTCGCGGAAGCTCTGCTTCAAGATCACGAATTAATGCATTGATATAGGTATCTTCATCATCCCCTGACGGGGTCAATTCATGTGAATTAAAATCGCAATAGGGACACTTCTTAACGCACCAAGGTAAATGGAGATATAAAGAAAGCGGTGGGTTTTCATGTAATGTTAATAGAGAGGCCATTCCTGAGAGCAGAAGTGCTGATTTATAGACGAGTATTGATTTCAACTATCAACTGTTTCAGTGCCTGACCTCGATGACTGAGTTGGTTTTTTATTTCTGCTGATAATTCAGCAGATGTACAATCATGTGTTGGCACGTAAAACATAGGATCATAACCAAACCCGTTTACGCCCCGTGGCTCGGTAATGACTGAACCATGCCATACTCCCTGGGCAATAATGGGAGTCGGATCTTCTGCGTATTTTAGAAAGACCATGACACAAACAAATTGTGCTTTTCGATCTTCTTCCTTCAACAGCTTTATATCTTTAATAAGTTTGTTGAGATTATCTTCATCACTGGCATTACATCCGGCATAGCGTGCAGAGTAAATACCCGGACTGCCATTTAATGCGGGCACAGCTATACCTGAATCATCAGCTATAACCGGATGGTCAGTGTATCTAGCTGCGTTACGTGCTTTGATTAATGCGTTCTCAATAAACGTTAATCCGGTTTCTTCAACTTCCTCAACATTAAACTCAGATTGCGAGACAACATTAAAACTTGAATCATCAAGTAATGCGTTTATCTCTTTAGTCTTACCCGGATTATTACTCGCCAGAACAATTGTTTGTTTTTCTATCACTATTTTTTACTGATTGCTCATTACTTAAGTGCGTTACGCTGATGTTCAAATAATTCGTTAATGCCTTTTTTAGCTAGTTCCAACATGCTGTTTAATTCTTCAGCTGAAAATGGATGGCCTTCTGCAGTGCCCTGCACTTCAATAAAATGATTCTCATCATTCATTACCACATTCATATCCGTCTCGGCAGTGGAGTCCTCAGCATAATCCAGATCCAGAACAGGCTTACCATCGTGAATTCCAACAGAAACAGATGCAATCTGTCCTTTTAACGGTTCGGACTCAATTAACCCTTTCTCTTTAGCCTTATTGATAGCATCAACCAGCGCAACGTATGCCCCCGTGATGGATGCCGTTCGAGTACCACCATCTGCCTGAATAACATCACAATCAATGACGATGGTATTCTCGCCAAGCGCATCCATATCTACGATTGCGCGTAGAGAACGACCTATTAATCGTTGAATTTCCATGGTGCGTCCACCTTGTTTGCTTTGTGTCGCTTCGCGACGCATTCGCGATCCGGTGGAACGTGGCAACATGCCATATTCACCAGTGACCCAACCTTTGCCCTTACCACGCAGAAACCCGGGCACACCCGAATCAAAACTGGCTGTACAGATGACTTTTGTATTGCCAAACTCAATCAATACTGAACCTTCAGCATGACAGGTAAAATTTCTTGTTATAGTGATGGGTCTGAGTTGGTCGGCTGTACGTCCACTTGGGCGCATATAAATCTCCTGGATAAAAAAGTGCTGCATTATAGCGATAAAATCTGTCTACGTATTTCCAATATAGCCAAGTTATCTCAGAATGTAGGATTCAGCAGAGTTTTAGGGTAACTTGGGTATAGTCTAATGAAACGTTACTATTGACGAATAATATAAATGAAAAGGTTACAAAATGATTAAAAGCATGACGGCATACGGTCGAACGGAACATTCAGGAGACTGGGGGGAGGCTTCATGCGAAATTCGAACCGTCAATCATCGCTATCTGGAAATGTCTCTACGTCTGCCGGAAGAGTTGCGCTTCCTTGAACAAAAAATTCGTGAACAGGTTTCCAATAAATTAAAACGTGGCAAAGTGGATTGCAATATTCGTTTTGCACAAACTGATAGCTCAAAAGGCGCTTTACCAGTCAATCAAGAATTATTAGCCAAGGTAATTGAGACTGCTGAAGAAACGAATTCGAAATTAAAGATAGCCGCTCCAATAAATCCATTGGAATTATTACGTTGGCCAGGCGTTCTGGATAAAGATGTACCTGATCCGGAAGAGATAGGAGCACCATTACTCGAATTAATCAATCAAACTCTGGAATCGGTCATTGATACTCGCCAACGTGAAGGTGATAAGATTAAAACAATGGTTCTGGATCGCTGTTCAACGACAAAAGAAATCGTTTCTAATGTTCGTGAATTAATGCCAAACATCCTCGAAAATTTACGTGAAAAATTATTACAACGCGCACAAGAGCTCAGCAACGAGTTTAATAATGACCGTCTGGAACAGGAATTACTTTTGTTAACTCAAAAAATGGATGTTGCCGAAGAAATGGATCGCCTTGATGCACATATCGATGAAGTAAGCCGGGTACTTGAGCAAAAAGGACCTGTTGGGCGTCGATTGGATTTTTTAATGCAGGAAATGAATCGAGAATCAAATACATTAGGATCAAAATCAGCTCACCTTGATACGACAAATTCATCTGTCGATTTAAAGGTACTGATAGAGCAGATGAGAGAGCAGATCCAGAATATAGAATAATTAATATATTTATTATGAATAGTAAAAGCGGAACCTTATTTATTATTGCTGCACCTTCTGGTGCGGGCAAAACTTCTCTGGTAAAAGCAATAATTGAGCAAGTTGACAATATTGAAGTCTCTATCTCTTATACAACACGCGCCCCACGACATGACGAAAAAAACGGAGAGGCTTATCATTTCATTGACGAAAACGAGTTTAAAACGCTAATTAAACAAAATCGCTTTCTCGAACATGCAAGCGTCTTTGACCATCATTATGGAACGTCTCGTGACTGGGTTGAGAAAGAATTGGCCTCCGGCAAAAATATTATTCTTGAAATTGATTGGCAAGGCGCTCAACAAATAAAATCACAATTTCGTAATAGCGTTGGTATTTTTATCCTGCCACCTGACTATCATACGCTAAGAGAAAGACTGCTAGGACGTCAAAATGATGAACAAGAAACGATTAATCGCAGAATGGACGCTGCCCGCGAAGAAATATCGCATTACAAGGAATTTGATTACATCGTAATAAATGATGATTTTGAACAGACTTTAACCGAAATCAAGACCATTATTACTGCAACGAATCTCGGTAGCTGCCGCCAATCGGTTTTTTATGATGATTTTGTCAGCCAAATCCTCTCTCATGTGGATTAACAGATATTTTCGGTTAATTCATTTATTGCACAACAGCCCCTGAATTCAGTAGAATAGCCCTCCACTTTAAAAGCTGGTCATTTTTTAACCGGCTAAAATTGAAATTACTATTTAGGAACATAGATAACATGGCCAGATTAACCGTTGAAGATTGCCTGGAAAATGTGAATAACCGCTATGATCTGGTTTTACTGGCAAGTAAACGTGCTCGTCAAATTGCAATGGGAGCAGAACCTTTGCTAGCTGCTAACGACGATAAACCTACGGTCATTGCATTACGAGAAATTGCAGAAAATCTTGTTAATAATGAGAATATCGACAAAATAAATCAGTTTGATACAGAAGAAGAATTCACAGAAGCAGATTTTGCCATCCCTGCCCCTGCTACTCCAGCTGAGTAATTAATGTAGCCAAGCCTGTTATACAGGCTTTACTTTTAGACATCTCTTTCATAAGTACAAAGGCGTAGCATGCGCCTTTATGTTGTCGTATACCCAAGATTACATCAAAATACAGGTTCAATACGGAATCCACCGTAGATAAATATTGAAACATCTTATTAAATTGAACCAGTGCTAACGATTAACGACCTAAGTAAACTTATCGGTACTTACCTGCAAGCAGATCAGGTCGAGAAAGTGCAGCGTGCCTACCATTTCAGTGCTAAAGCACATGAAGGACAAAAACGAAGAAGTGGTGAGCCCTATATTTGTCACCCATTGGAAGTGGCCCGTATTCTTGGCGAAATGCATATGGACCACCAAACATTAATGGCAGCCATACTGCATGATGTTATTGAAGATACGCCTACCGTTAAAACTGAAATAAGTCGAAAATTTGGTAAAGGTGTTGCCGAATTGGTTGACGGTGTCAGTAAACTCGACAAGATTGAATTTGAAAGTTTTGCCGAGGCTCAAGCACATAATTTTCGTAAAATGTTAATGGCGATGAGTGATGATATCCGCGTCATTCTGGTCAAGTTGGCGGATCGCCTGCATAACATGCGCACACTTGAAGCATTAAAACCTGAAAAACGCCGACGCATTGCCCGAGAAACACTTGAAGTATATGCGCCTATTGCATTACGACTGGGGGTTAATTCAATACGTCTGGAGCTGGAAGAACTCGGTTTTGCAACCTTGTATCCTATGCGTTACAGGATATTGAATGAACAAATAAACAAGGCGCGCGGGCATCGTAAAGAAATTATCAGCAAAATCCGTACTGCTTTAAAACGTCGTATGCGTCAGGAAAAAATTCCGGGGCAAATTTTAGGTAGAGAAAAACATCTTTACGGAATTTATTTGAAAATGCGGGAACAACATTTATCATTTTCTGAAGTTTATGATGTTTATGCCTTCCGCTTAATGGTTGATGATGTCGATACCTGTTATCGCACTATAGGTACTGTACATAATCTGTATAAACCCGTCCCGGGTAAATTCAAGGATTATATTGCCATCCCTAAAGCTAATGGTTATCAGTCTCTACACACGGTTTTGTTCGGTCCCTATGGTGTCCCGATTGAAATTCAGATCCGAACTAAAGAAATAGATGATGTTGCAGAAGCGGGAATTGCAGCACACTGGCTTTACAAAGCAGAAGGAAAATCAAAAAGCCCCGTCCGTCGCGGCAATAATCGAAGTGGGGCACATCGTCGTGCAAGAGAATGGCTACGAAACATTGTTGAATTAAATAAATCTGCTGGAAACCCGGAAGAATTTTTCGAGAATGTAAAAATAGACTTGTTTCCAGATGATGTTTACGTTTTTACTCCAAAAGGAAAGATCATGGAGCTGCCGTACGGAGCAACAGCGGTTGATCTCGCTTATGCAATTCATACTGACATTGGTAACAATTGTGTTGGAGCAAGAATTAACAGAAAGTTGTTTCCACTAGGTACACAATTAGCCAGTGGTGACACTATTGAAATCATTACTGCTTCCAGCGGTCGGCCTGACCCAGCATGGCTAAACTTTGTTGTTACAGCTAAAGCTCGAACTCAAATCAGACACTTCCTGAAAAACCTCAAAAACAGTGAGGCAATTGCATTGGGGAAACGTTTGTTGAATCGTGAACTCGAACCCTTTGCTTACACTTACCAGGACATTAGCGAAGCTGATATGCAATACTTACTTTCTGAAAATAAAAACGAAAGTGAAGATGAACTATTTCAGGAAATAGGACTAGGGAATAAATTTGCACCACTAATTGCAAGGCAATTAATCGCATTTGAAAAATTAACCAAACAAGAAAGTAAAATAATTCGGTCGAAGGAAACTATTCCACTATCAATAAAAGGTACTGAAGGAATGGTCGTCAGTTTTCCAAAATGTTGTTATCCGATACCCGGTGATCCAATACACGGTTTTGTTACTTCCGGGAGAGGTATTGTTGTGCATCGGCAAAGTTGTAAAAATATTGCAGAATACCAAAACCATCAGGAAAAATGGGTTCAAGTAGAATGGGAAGCGGATATTGAACGTGAATTTCAGGTAAAGATCTCCATGAATGCCAGTAATCAACGTGGTGTACTTGCCACTGTTGCCAGCACCATTGCAGACGCAGGCGCGAATATCGAGAATGTAGAAATGAAAGATCGAGATGATAGATACACTTCATTACGATTTATTGTTGAAGTACAAAGCCGGGTTCATTTAGCTAATGTAATGCGAAAAGTCAGAGCGCTAAAAAGTGTTTCTCAAATTACACGCACTTAAGGAATTTTTAATTACAACATATACGATTAATACGAGGGGAAAGTAATGCAGCGAGAAATCATATCAACAACAGACGCACCACAAGCTATAGGAACCTATTCACAAGCAGTAAAAGTCGGGAATACCATATACCTTTCCGGACAAATTCCCTTAATACCCGAAACAATGGAATTAATTGAAGGTGATATGCGCGCTCAAATTACACAAGTATTCGATAATCTCACTGCTGTTGCAAAAGCGGCCGGAGGTTCATTAGCAGACATTAGCAAACTTAATATTTTTCTAACCGATTTATCCCACTTCCCTTTAGTTAATGAAATCATGGCTGAATATTTTTCTGAGCCCTATCCTGCACGAGCAGCTGTTGGCGTTGCAAGTTTACCTAAAGCTGCCTTAGTAGAAATGGACGCAATAATGACGGTTTAATTTTTACTGATAGTTTATACCCGTGATACCTGAAAATGCCTATTTATAGCACGCCTATTTTCATCCATGGCGGCGTTGCTCCTCTTTGCAGGGAGCGACCATACGCATCGTTGCGCCTTGCCCTGAATAAAAATAGACACACTCTAAATCACGCATTTTCAAGTATCACGGGTATATAGTTCCTTTCAGGGTCTATTTTTACTTTGGTAATTAATAAACAACATTCTCTTTCTGATCCCGTCACTTCATTAAGTGGCGTTGGGCCTCGCTTGCAAGAAAAACTGGAACGTATCGGGATTAGTAATATTCAGGATTTATTATTTCACTTGCCTTATCGTTATATTGACCGAACACATTTATCGCCAATAGGATCGTTACGACCAGGACATGATGCCTATATTCAGGGAAAGATAGAATTGACACAAATCCGTTTTGGCAGACGTCGTTCATTATTATGTCGAATTAGCGATGGTAGTGGCTCAATCATTTTACGGTTTTTTTATTTTTCCAAATCCCAGGAAAAAGGATTACAGCAAGGCTTATCATTACGCTGTTATGGTCAGATTCGTCGTGGTCAAGGCTCATTAGAAATAATTCATCCTGAATACCGTGTTCTCAGTGAACATAAAGACAACGAGCTGGATGAACAATTAACTGCCGTTTATCCAGGCACTGAAGGTTTACAACAAGCCCGTTTGCGTAAATTAACGGAGCAAGCTTTACTAGCACTAAATAATGATAAAAAAGGCCTGGTTGAATTATTACCGGAAAATATATTAATCGAACAGAACTTGCCAACATTGGCCGATGCACTGACTTATGTGCACCGACCGCCACCTGATGCCGATGTACAAAGCTTGATAGAAGGAAAACACCCGGCACAACAAAGACTGGCATTTGAAGAATTACTTGCGCATCAATTAAGTCTGCTCGAGCTACGTAAAGAATTTAGAGCGGAACAATCTCCTGCTTTTGATAAAAGCACTCAGCTTGTTCCTGATTTTTTAGAAGCATTAAATTTTAAATTAACTAGTGCACAACATCGAGCCTGTAAAACAATAGCATTTGATTTAAATAAAACAGAAGCGATGTTGAGACTTATACAAGGTGATGTTGGTTCAGGTAAGACCATCGTCGCAGCGATAGCTGCGCTACAGACTATTGAGGCAGGTTATCAGGTTGCTATTATGGCGCCAACCGAATTACTTTCCGCACAACACTATAGTAATTTTGTACACTGGTTTAAACCTTTTAATATCGATGTTGTATTTCTGACAGGGAAATTAAAAAAAGCCTTACGAATTGAAGCTGAAATACGACTGCAAGAAGAATCTCCTGTAATTGCTATCGGAACTCATGCTCTATTTCAGGATTCTGTATCTTTTGCAAAACTGGGATTAATTATTATTGATGAACAGCATCGCTTTGGTGTGCATCAACGACTTTCCTTACTGGAAAAAGGACAACAACATAATCAATATCCACACCAATTGATAATGACTGCGACACCTATCCCAAGGACATTAACTATGACTGCCTATGCAGATCTCGATCATACTGTCATCGATGAATTACCTCCTGGACGAAAAACGATAACGACCAGTGTTATTTCAAATGAACGGCGTGATGACATAATAGACAGAATAAAACATATTTGTGCAAAGGGACGTCAGGTTTATTGGGTTTGTACTTTAATAGAAGAATCAGAAACATTGCAATGCGAAACAGCAATTGAAACTGCTGACACTCTTAAAGAGAAACTGGATTCGGTTAATGTAGGATTAATACATGGCCGCATGAAAGCAAACGAAAAAGAAACTACGATGCATAAATTTAAAGAAGGTAAAATTGATCTTCTGGTTGCGACTACGGTGATTGAAGTTGGTGTAGATGTACCCAATGCAAGCTTAATGATTATTGATAATGCAGAACGATTTGGTCTGTCACAATTACACCAATTACGTGGTCGCATCGGTCGTGGTGAAATTAAAAGCGATTGCATCTTAATGTATCAACCTCCTCTGGGTGATTTGGCCAGACAGCGACTTGAAATCATGCGTACTAGCAGCAATGGTTTCATCATTGCAGAAAAAGACCTTGAGCTACGTGGGCCAGGGGAAGTATTAGGTACGCGTCAAGCGGGCATACCGGATATGCGTGTCGCTGATCTAATGCGTGACGCCCATTTATTACCCGAAATTCAAAATACAGCTAAACTTTTACTCGAAAAAAATCCTGACAAGGTAGAATTATTAATTCATAGATGGCTAGGTCGAAGCATCGAATACAGTAATGTTTAATTGGATAACAAATTGAAAATTCATTGGCAAAACGAGGAAGCTGCTCGATTAAATCTTGATGATAAACGAGTACATGACTTTCTATTTCAGAAAGGTTCGCTTACACGTTTTATACAACAACATTGTAAAGGTGTTTTTAATATAGAACTGATAACTGAATCCTGGACTCAAGCTATGCCGGAGGAAACGCAGCTATTGTCCCTGCCAGATAATGAAACTCCATTTATCAGAGAATCTCGCTTAAAATGTGATAATCAGGCATTAGTCTATGCTCGCACAGTCATCCCAAAGAAAACGCTTGCCGGGAAAAATCAAAAATTGACAAAACTGGGGACGACACCGTTAGGGGATGTTCTATTTAATGATGAGACAACGTATCGTACAGACATGTGCTATGCAAAAATTCATGTAGGATGCCAACTTCATAGTGAGGCAACAAAAGAGCTAAATATCACTTCCGAATTATGGGGAAGACAGTCGCTATTTTATACTGAGCAACAACCTTTACTTATAACTGAAATATTCTTACCCGCGATTCTACAATGCAACAAAAACTAAACTCTATTTTAAAAAAAATATTGATACTGTCCTGTAAAATCGGGGCAGTCATCATCACTTATGTAAACAAAATCCGGGCTATTATTCTTACTGTCAGCAATAAATTATTAATCACTTATAGAGCCTATTGGCCAACGGTGCGTGAGCGACTTGGGCAATATGCAATATTAATCAGGCTGGATCGACCTATTGGTATTTTATTGTTGTTATGGCCTACACTCTGGGGTTTATGGATTGCAGCAAAAGGATTCCCTGATCCTGCTGTATTAATCGTTTTTGTCCTTGGTGTTATCTTTATGCGTTCTGCCGGATGCGTTCTAAATGATATCGCTGATCAACGTTTCGACCCACTAGTTACACGCACGCAAAGTCGACCATTGGCTAGCGGAAAAGTCTCTCCTTTCGAAGCGTTAATCGTTGCCGGCAGTTTAATCTTTATTGCTTTTTTACTCGTGTTAACAATGAACTGGCTAACTGTACAACTGGCTTTTGTCGCCATCATACTCGCTGGTATTTATCCTTTTATGAAACGCTACACCTATTTGCCCCAGTTTTTTTTAGGTTTGACATTCGGCTGGTCGATTCCAATGGCATTCGCAGCACAAACAGGTTCCGTACCTCAAATTGCCTGGTTATTACTCATCGCAAATGTTCTTTGGTCGGTTGTCTATGATACGATGTATGCTATGGTTGATCGGCAAGATGACCTGAAAATTGGGGTGAAATCAACAGCGATTTTGTTTGATGATGCTGACCGCGTTATCATCGGTATAATTCAGGTACTTGTATTAATAACATTAATAATGACCGGGAGACAGGCACAACTGGGAACAAGCTATTTTATTGGTCTTGCTGTCGCATCCTGTTTCTTTATTTATCAGTTAAGTTTGATCTGGAACAGGAAACCTGATCGATGCATGAAGGCTTTTTTAAACAATAACTGGTTTGGCCTAACTATTTTCATTGGCTTATTTCTTGATTTTATAATTAATAATAATGTTTAAATCTTTTATATATTTAACCCTTCTAACTTTATTGCCATTATCTCCATTAAAGGCTGAAGACCATGACGAACTGGTTAAAATAGAATGCACGAAAATTGGTAACAAATTAGGTAGCGTTAATATCCAGGATTGTTTAAATATAAATTTGACTGCTAGCGATGGCCGTTCAGTTAAAAACGCGGCTATCCTGCTAAAAGAATACCCTCCTCTGGCAAGACGTTCACCTCTGGGCAAAGTTTTGTTACTAGGCGGTATTCATGGAGATGAATATTCTTCCGTTAGCATTATATTCAAGTGGATGAGAACACTCGATGCACATCACTCCGGTTTATTTCATTGGCATGTTGTTCCACTGTTAAATCCAGACGGACTGTTGAGAAGAAAATCACAACGCATGAACGAGAACAACGTCGATTTAAATCGCAACTTTCCCATGGACGATTGGGAAAACACTGCGCTTAAACATTGGATCGAAGTTACTGGAAAAAATGCCAGGCGCTACCCAGGCAAACACGCATTAAGCGAACCTGAATCAAACTGGCTGGTTGATCACATAAACGAATATAACCCGGATGTGATCGTTGCAGTACACGCGCCTCATGGCATTGTTGACTACGATGGACCTCACAACGGCCCCTATAAGCTGGGGCGTCTTCACCTGAATTTATTAGGAACATACCCGGGTTCTCTAGGAAATTATGCTGGAATTCAACGTAAGATTCCGGTTGTAACTATTGAACTTCCCTATGCCGGTATTATGCCAACAAGAAAAGAGATAAATGATATCTGGCGGGATATGGTAAGGTGGTTAAGTAAAAACATTACTGAAGAAGCTTATAACGAATCGCAGAAAAAGGATCAGGACGCAGCACCCTCGTAAATTATTCGCCATTGCCCATCATCTTCCATACGCCAATACTGGCGTTTGGTAAACTTCCTGTGAAAATTATCACTGGCATAATCCTGAACAAAGGTAACAACCATTAATTGTTTTTCGCCCGGATAAAGAAACATACTCGTATTTGTTATGTTAACTTTGATAAATTTTTTCGAGGGGTTAACTCTACGCTTATATTCAACCCAGGATTTATAATCTTTTCCCAAGCCTGAATATTCTTTTGAATAATGTCGTAAATATAAATCCACATCCCGACTTTCCCAATCATTTCGCCATTGCTCAACGAATAACTCATAATTATCCTGATGTTCTTTCCATTCCTTTTTTGCAATCCAGTTAATAGAATCAGAAATAATGACGGGAGTTTGTCCTTTATTAATAAATGGAGACAATACGTTTAAATCCTGATTACTAACAATGACACAGCCATTACTGTCTCTCGGAGGCCGGCTATATATACTACTTGGCGTACCATGCAACCAGATACCATAACCTGTACGACCATGGCGTTGATCCCATGCATTGGGGTAGTCTATCGGGTAAGCACCATCACCATAAAGGTCAGGTAATTCTTCTGGATTAATAAACCCGGTTACAAAATATACTCCAACAGGTGTCTTCTGATCGCCTTCAACATATTTTCCAGTGCCATTCTTGCCAATCGTAACGTAAAAATCCTTTATCAATATTGGCACACCAGCCTGATTTTTGAACAAAAACAAACGCGACCGAGATGAATCTACAACAATCACATGATCTTGCTTACTTGCCAGTTGAATTAATGATTCAGGTATTTTATCTCGATCAACCGGTAATTTATGATATTGCCAGCGTGCCTGAGCTTCATCACGTAAAGCCGTAATACGTTCAAAAGAAACATTGGGTAAATTACCAAAATCAGTAATTGCCTGAGAACGTGCCAACATCATGTCAGCATAGATCAATTGTGCGACTCTGAAGTTCGGGTTGACTTTTATTAACTGGCGCAAGTCTTTTATTGCCTGCTCTGTTTTATCATTATTAATATTTTCCAGAGCATTAATTAGAAGACTCTCAGAGTGTGTTGATAAACCTTGATTAGAAGTGGCTTTTGACAGGAGATCGGCGGCAATTGCCGGATGACACAAGCCGAGACAGAATAGAAACAGAAGATGTTTGTATTTAGTTTTCATTGTTAACGCGCGCATAAATTATCGCGTTCTCTCCTGTGTGATCAACCATTTATCTTCCACTTTTCGCATTAGTATTTCTTTTTTAACCTTATCACCATAAGTATCAGACTGATAACTTTGTGTAAACCTGATTTCAGCATAATCTTTTCCATGAAGATTTATCTTCAAAGCAGACAATGTGATTTTAATGAAACTTGGTTTACTTAAACGTACGCGTCGTTCTTTTTCCCATGCTGCTCGACTCAATCGCTTTGGTGGCACAAATTCTCTGGCATAACTTGCAAGATAAGTATCAACGTCCTGAGCTGACCAGGCTTTCGCCCATTTTTTTGCCGCCGATTCTACCGCGTTTCTGGTTTGTGTTTGTTGTTCTTCAACATCCACCGTTTTAACCGGAACTATCACGGGTTTTTCCTGAACTTCTTCAGCCACTTTAGGCTCTGATTTCGCAGGGATTGTGATAATTTCCGGCTCTTGCATCACCGGTTTTTCTTCTAGTTTAGGTTTAGGCTCAGGAGTAATAGCAGCCACCACTGTTTTTTCTGGTTCAGGCTCTGATGGGGAAGATATCAATTCATTGACCAGGGATAGTTTTTCTCTAGCCGTATTATTGCTGGTATCCAATTCCAATGCCTGGTTGTACGCGCGACTAGCCATTTTGGCGTAAATATCACCTAAATTTTCGTGTGCTGTGGCATAAGTTGGGTGGGTATTAATGGCGCTCTTAAGCGCCTCTGAAGCTTCTGTGTATTTACCCTGAGCAGCATAAACAACAGCAAGATTATTGAATGGTTCTGGCAAATCAGGATTTTCTTTGGTTAATTGGATAAATACATTTTCTGCCTCACTGTATCTATCAAGACGCGTTAATATCAAACCCTGCATAAACCGTAGTTTTATATCTGAGGCATTTCTGGACAGTTGATCTTCTGTTAATTTTAGAGCCTCTTTATATTGCCCTTCATTAATTAAAAGCTGGATATCGCCGTAAGATGTTTGTGCAAGAACATTGGCCGAACAGAAAAAAAAACTCAGAAATATTGAAATAATCGTTTTATAAAAAGTCATGGATAGTTCCATTATAGTGAATTGATAAGCCTTTCTGTGTCTATCTTACCCTTATTGGAGCCCCGAGAGGGAATCGAACCCCCAATAGGTGATTACAAATCACCGGTTATACCATTTAACTATCGGGGCAACGATAGCCATTGCCTCAACGTAATTCAAAAACACAAGTTTGGAAAATTTTGTGAGCACATTCTAAGGATTTCTTTATCGCAGTGCAATTTCATTACAATCAACAGGTAATGCGTTAAATCGTGCCGGAAAGCCAGTGAATAAATCATTCACATAACTGGAGTTCTGGACGATTCTAACATCAAACCAATGTACATCTTTACCGCCAGAATAAGGCACAACAACTGATTGATAGCCTTTTGCCTTAATCTCGTTTAAACGACGATTTACTGCAGCCTGGCTGGAAAATAAGCCCAATGAAACAGCATTTGATAGATCACCTTCCCTGACTAATCTCATATCCTTAACGCCTTTTTGCTTGAGATCTTTCAATGCTGCCTCTGCCTGTGCGCGTGATTCTTGCGCCGCCAGATAGACCCAGAATAACTGTTTTCCCTGTTCATCTGTTTGTCTTTGTTTGTATAAAATATCCCTTTCATCAAACCATGTTGATAGTAACGTAGATTCTTCCAGATTCGGGATAGGGCCATAGGTATAACATACTATTTTTGCCGGGACAGAAACCAATGGTTCAGAAAATGAATTCTCTTCCTGACTGTCGACTTCTTCTAACTCATTATCCAGCTTGGTAATCAGAGTTTCCGTTAAAAGCTCATCCACCATCCTCTCTGTATTAGGATTCAATGCAATGGGTAACACAGGTTCTGAATTATAGTTTTCTACGGAAAGTTCATTATCGAGTTTAATATGACTTCTTGTCTCCGGTAATTTTTCCAGCTCACTTAGTAACACCAACTGCTGCGTACCCGCAGGAACTCTGATCGCGGATGAAACATTAACGCGGTTTAACAGAGCATCACGATCAATTTCCCAACCCAGATATATAACATTAGCTAATAATAATAATATAAAGAACCACTTCATTGGGATGCCTTATGAAGCATTGAAAGTCCAGTTAACACCAGATTCGGTTCATATTCGAATGGGTAATCTAAAAATGGTTTAATCAACTCTGCCATACCACCTGATATTATACATTTTGGTTTACACTTTGATTCATTGGCAAATTTATCTCGCACATGATCGATCATGGACACCGCTGCCAAAAAAGCGCCATTATTAATTGCTGCTTGAGTATCTTTTGCATATTCAAGCGAGGCTTTATTATTAACAACGACATTAATTTGTTCGGTGCTGCTTACCAAAGCCCGCTGCATTAGCTCTATACCGGGAACAATATAACCGCCAAGATGTTCCCCACTAGAATCGATTACATCTATGGTTAATGCTGTACCACAACCAACCAGACATAACGCTGTTTGATGCTCTTCCCAGCCGGCCACCATAGCTAACCAGCGATCAAGTCCCATCTGCTGAACATCACTATAACTGTTTTTTAAATCTTTAAATTTAGTTGATACACAAGGTTGCCATAGTTCTTGTTGCCACTGTTTCTTCACCCAACTATTAAGAGAATTAGAAACTTTAACTCCGGCAACATTTGAAACTAAAACAGAAGATGGCTTTTCTAAAAATAACAAATTTTCTTGTAGACTTTGTTCAAGGTTATTTTTTTCATAGCTAAACGCACCGCCAGAAGCAAACTCATCTTGTTCTTGCAACACCCAGTTTACTGATGAATTTCCTATGTCTAACAAGAGATTCATTATGATGGCACCCTTAGGCTAATTTCGCCCGACGTGTAACGCTTCACTTCTCCATCAACAGACATTAATAACAAACCTTGATTATCCACACCTTTTAATACACCCTCAATTTCTTCATTGGGTAATAATAATTTTGCTTGCTGTTCAACATAACAATCCAGTGCCCGCCATTCCTCAAGTAGATTTGAGTTTTGATCTGTGTTCAAACCCTCTAGTATCTCAAACACGTTTGACAGGAATGTTGCTACTAAGATATTTCTCGATAGTCGTTGTTCTGTATGACTACAGATATCCGTTACCGCTTGTTCTATATTGGATTTAAACTCTTCAGCTAAATCATAATTCATGCCTATGCCAATGACTACATCAACAGGGCCACTCGATTCACCTCGAACTTCTAGCAATATTCCGCCTATTTTTTTATTCATAACAACAATATCATTTGGCCACTTTAAACCCACATTAGCAATTTTTACTGAGTGTAAAGCACGAGCCATAGCAACTCCCATATACAGAGACAATAAACTTAACGCTGTTGGTGCAATATCAAATCGCCAGCCAACAGAAAAAATAATGCCACTTGCTAAAGGTGAGAACCATTTGTTGCCTCTTCGACCTCGACCATGTGATTGATATTCTGCTATTACAGCATTGCCATGAATTTGTTCTGTAGCCAATCGATTGAATAAACAGGAATTCGTTGATTCTGTTTTAAATAGCACCTCAATGTTTCGGCAATATTCACTTGCCAGAGGAGATAACAATTTTTTGATCCGTTCTTCGGATAGTAATTCTATGCGGTGAGATAAACGGTAGCCTTTACCACGTATTGCTTCAATATGAAGCCCCAGTGATTCAAGATGCTTTATCGATTTCCATATTGCTGCTCTGGAAATATTAAGCTGAGATGCGAGTCCTTCTCCTGAATGAAACTTACCATCTGAAATTTTTGATAGCAGAGAAGCATGTCCCTTTTTCATAGGTAAGAATAATTTAAATCAATAATGATTTACGACTCATTTAGATATCATCTTTACGTAGGGTTGCATCATCATCTGAATGTGCATCATCATCATCATCCAACATAATTGTTTCATCTTCAGAATCGACATCGTCTTCATCTAGAACAAATTCAGGTTCATCCGTACTCTCAGCAACATCGGGTAAATCACGAATGATTGTATCTTCTTCATCAGGATCAGGTTCATATAAATCAGATAATTCATCCGCCGAATCTGTGCCGGTTATGTCAAAGTCCATGTCTGCACCAGCTGCCGCATCTGGATCTGCTGGACTATCATGATCACGAATTTCAGTCGCGTCTTCTGAATCGTCTGTTACCTCTGGTTGTGCAGCAAAAACCGTATTAGATATGACTGTCATACCACTCTCTTCCATTTCCGGCATAATGAATTCAAAGTCACATTTATGTAGCCGTAAACGGTCACCGTGTTTTAATCTAACTTCACTATTTACCGGCTCTCCATTTACAAAAGTACCGTTAATACTGCCCTGATCAATAATCCAGAATGAATAATCTTTAAACTCGATTAATGCATGGCGACGACCAATGGTTGATTCATTGACAACAATATAATCCAGATGATCCGTATCTTTTCCGGCAACGCGACCAAACATTGTCGGTCGGGTACCTAACTTATGCGTTTGTTTGTCTGTCTTCCCCTGTAGATCATTGATATAAGCTTCCTGAACAAATTCATCTGCTCCCGCTTTTAACTCACGATTACGTCGTAAAAGCAGAATCAATATCCCTAACAGGGTAATTGCTAAAACGATTGCCGCCGCAATCATGATCATTGAACGAATACGTTCTTCTTCACCCATCCCTTGTACGGGCACTTCGATAATAACGGGTGCAACTGGTGCCTGTTGTATAACAGGAGTAGGCACTTCTACAGGAACAGGCTGAATCACTTCGGGTACTGGCTCGGGTTCAGGTAGCGTATTTATAATGTCATTAATTTTTTCAAAAACCTGAGGTAAATCATCTACCGTCAATGCACGATAATATTCACCTTCAGTTTTTTGAGAAATAGATTGAATTAACTGAAAATCAGCCGCATCAGTAAACGCAATACCAAATATCTTGATTTCATTATCTGCAGCATCAGGTGCCAGATCTTCCTTTAACCATTTTGACTTTTCCAGATCACGATCTGCTGCACCAGTATCAACAATACCATCCGTCATAAAGATGATGGATTTTTGCGCATCATCACGACCGTTATTCTTCAATTCATAAATGGCACGCTCGATACCTGCCGGGCTATCAGTGAACAGCCCTTTATAATTTATTTGTTCAATACTATTAAGAATAAGCTCACGATTAGCTAATGAAGCATCTGTCAAAGGGACAGGCAATCGTACGCCTTGATCAAAAATAACAATACCAACACGCGTGTTTTCATCTTGTTGGCTAATAAATTCTTTTACCGCTTTATTGACCAGAAAGTTCGGGTCGTTCTTTTTCATGCTGCCAGAATTATCCAGTACTAAAATAACGTCCTTGATTAGTGCTACTTCAACACCCATATCTGCTTGTTCATCTTCGACACTAAAACTCGTCTGCTCTTCAACGGCATCAATTTCGTCAGCTAGAATAGCTTCTTCAAATAGTTCTGTTTCCTCTGGAAGGAGTTCTTCTGCAGCTTCAGTGAGCGCAGCCTCAACAGGTTCAATTCCCGTATCTACAACAGGTAATATTGACTCCGGCTCAGCATGAATATTCATACTCAGCAGGATTAGAAAGGTTTTCAGAATTAGTTTAAACATTTTATCCATGTTAAAGAGATATTAGATTGTCCAAATTGTCTATTATAAGTCTATTCGTAACATACTGAAATGTTTTGCTTAAATCATTATAGAATTGGCTTAAGAGCCGGTAGCAACGGGTTTCTCTGTGTTACTACTCCATTCACTCCACGATCCGGCATATAACTTTGGCAAATCAAAGCCCGCATGCACAGCTGCAAGCAAATTATGGCAGGCAGTAACACCTGAACCACAGTAGAACACCGACTCTGCTGCTGGCGTATTTCCCCATATTTCCTCAAATTCCTGCCTCAGCGTCTGATTTTCCTTGAAACAACCATTTTCAGACAGATTATTTTTCCAGAATCGATTAATAGCACCGGGTATGTGACCTGCTGCGTTATCAATAGGTTCTGATTCGCCTGCGAATCGAGCTGGCTCTCTTGAATCGACAAGCAAGCCAACTTCTTGAACTTGTTCAATAGCTATCACATCTTGTTCGGTCGCCAAATTATTAAATGTACTTTCTGAGCGTGCTTCATTATTTGAGCATACTGGCCCAGCTGCTGCTAGCCACGATTGCCAACCACCATCCAGCACAGCAACATTTTCATGTTGCATATGTCTTAGCATCCACCATAAACGCGCAGCAAAAGCACCGAAAGCACTATCATAGATGATTACTTGAGATTCCGATTGAATTCCCAGTTCCGAAAAGAGTGTATTCATAGTATCGACAGTAGGTAAGGGATGTCGCCCTTTATTTGTTGCCGGCGGTCGACTTAAATCATTATGTAAGTCCACATAGATCGCACCAGGAATATGTCCTTGTAGATAAGCTTCCTTGCCCGCATTCTTATCCGCTAAATCATAACGCGTATCAAAAATGAGCCAATCAGGATTCTCACGCCCATTGAGCAATAAATCAGTATCAATTAAAGTTGTAAACATTATTTTTACCCTGTACTTAATAGCTCGTACAAATTCATTATTATATCTTATGACGATAATGACATGATGACACAAAATCGACATTATTATAGGCAGACGACAACACTATTAATTGTATTTTTACTTTCGGGTTGTGCCTCTATTAATTACTACAGTCAATCGGTACAAGGTCAGTTTGAAGTACTACAAAAACGTCAAGCTATTAATGATGTTATTAAAAATAAGAATATTTCAAACTCGCTTAGAAGCAAACTAAATACAGTTTTGCTATTAAGAAATTTTTCTATTCAGCAACTTGGTCTACCAAAGAACAATAGCTACTTGTCCTATACTGATCTTGAGCGGGACTATGTCATCTGGAATATATTTGCGACTGAAGAGTTTTCTCTTGAGCCTGTTGTATGGTGTTATCTGATCGTTGGTTGTTTGAGTTATCGAGGTTATTTTTCTCAGGCAAATGCTCGACAACAGGCAAAAAAATTGAAAGATCAAGGCTATGATATTTATCTTGGTGGTGTTTCTGCATATTCAACCCTTGGCTGGTTTGATGACCCGGTGCTAAACACAATGCTCAGATGGAGTGATATACGTCTGGCTACTGTCATGTTTCATGAGCTTGCCCATCAACAACTGTATATCAAAAACGACACGGAATTTAATGAAGCTTATGCTGATGCAGTAGCCTATATTGGTGTCACAAAATGGCTCGCGCAAGATCCTGATAAAAACTTGCTTAAAGAGTATAAACAATCTCAATATCAGGAAAAAGAATTCATAGATCTGATAATGCGCTACAAATCAATTTTGAGCGATATTTATCAATCAGCTGAAAATGAAGCTACAGCGCGAAAACGAAAGAAAGAATCGTTGCAACAAATGACCAATGAGTATTTGCAGATAAGTCAAACATGGAAAAACAAACCTTATAAAAAATGGTTCTCAACAGAAATTAATAATGCAAAATTAGCTGCTATCGTTACTTACAGAAGATATTTCCCTGCATTTATTGAAATATATGAAAAACTGGAGAAAGATCTGCCCCGATTCTATTCTTTTAGTAAATCACTTTCAGACTGTAATTCAATGAAACGAAAGGAAATTCTGGAAAAACGAAAAATTGAATTTGAATGTTGAAGCTAAATATTGCTACACTCTCCACAGTGCACACGATGATATTCATCATCGTTAAGTGTTAACTGGTTCACAAGTTTTATATTTGACGAGTAATAAACTAGACTAAACCTATATCCTTCAAGAACTCTATTATCATTTAATACAAGATGTTAAATAAGTTTTTTGCCAAACCCATAGAAATCACTATTGGTGAACAAACTCTAAAATTTTCCTCGCTCGCGGATTTTGAATTTTGTGTCGCTGGCAGAACGTCGGTACCTTCAAAAAAAATTATCAATATGGTGAAGTTCTCTCTGGATGAACTTAAAAAAGAAGCGAGAACCATTAAAGAAATTGAAAAAAAATTCGTATCTATGCTTTCAAAATCAATAGAGGACCCTGGAAGCATTAACCACGCCTTGCGTGAAATGGATGCCCAGATTTTTTCGCAGGATCATGGCTGGCGTACCATCATTGCTGGCCTTCATGCCGGCGATGAAGAATTAAATGAATTTAGACGTGTTGCCCTTGTGAAATACATGCAGTACCTCTCATCTCGGCAGGAAATAATCAAATATCTTTATTCTGAAAAGAAAAAGCATGTTAAATCAACCTCATCTTCTAGTGATGCAGAAGCAAACATTGATTATAAAGACACTTTAATGCTTGAAAATACTGTATTTGAACCACTGTCAGAAAACAAAACTGGCAGTGATATGGACAAAATGCCCAAGGGTGAAAATGTCACTATAAGAATGAAAGCAGGCAGAGAAATCGATATCTTATTGTCTAAACATCAATGCAAGATTATCGGTGGAGATTCCAGCAGTAAATTTATTGATGAATCAGGACGAAGTTACGATTTAAAAATAGGGAAAAATGTGATTGGGCGCGATAGTAAGAGCGATATTATGCTAGATCCAAACTTACGAGATATCTCCCGCATGCATCTGGTAATCGAAACAGATGACACAAATACGCTTTATTTGACGGATCTTTCAGCTCACGGAACCTATATCCCGGTTAAATATCTGGAAAGCCATACTTTCTAGCTTTTAACTGCCACCAAATATCCCTTTTATCTTTCCTACCAAACCTGGGTTTTCCTTAGCTCGCTTTTTTGCTGCGTTGGCTCTAGCTTGATCTGCTTTACTCAAAGGTTTATCTCCACTGGCACTGGTATCGACACTGGCGGAATTTCCAGCTAATAAAGCTTTCATTCTTGTAGCAGCCGTAGGCCCTACTTTTTTCGTTACCTTATTAATAAGGTATTCATCATCGTACTCTTTCGCACGAAGCTCAACGATGAGCTCCTGAATAAATGCATCATCTTTTTCTTTTTTAAAAGCGAGATAAAGGTGCTCAAGCAAGCTCTCTGACCACATAGTTTTAATTTCGGTCATTTCAGGTGATTTATCACTCATTTATTCTGACTCCACAAAAAATTATCAACTCTTGCGAGTTTATCGGATGAGTCCGATAAAATAACACTATTTCAAACACATATTTAGTAATACTAGCCAGTATGCGTCATCTTTCTACCTAAAAACAAATTTATATGAAAATGGACTATAAATATAAGGACATATTATATGTTGGAATAAATCTTTCTGATAAAATCGCTGCTCTTTTTTAATATTAAACCAAAAAATCAATAACATACGTTAATCTGCATCATGAATAAATCAAAATTTAATCCTGAACAATTGGCAAATGAGTATGAAAATCAGTCGCCTGTAGCAATTATAAAATTGGCTCTTGAAAATTTTGACAACATCGCCATTTCGTTTAGTGGTGCTGAAGATGTCGTATTAATCGACATGGCAACTAAAATTAAATCGGATGTGAACGTTTTTTCACTGGATACAGGGCGATTGCATGCCGAAACCTATCGGTTCATTGAACAGGTTCGTGAACATTACAATATTGAAATTGATGTGCTCTCCCCGGATACCGAGTCCGTACAAAATCTGGTGCGAGAAAAAGGTTTATATAGTTTTTATAAAGATGGGCATAAAGAATGTTGTGGTGTGCGTAAAGTTATTCCGTTACGACGTAAACTTGCTACTCTGGATTCATGGATAACGGGACAAAGGAAAGATCAAAGTCCTGATACTAGAAATACCGTGCCGGTAGTAGAAAATGATGCTGCTTTTTCCAGCACCACCAAGAAACTAATTAAATTTAATCCACTTTCAAACTGGAGTTCGGCAGAAGTTTGGGATTACATTAGAACTAATGATGTGCCTTTTAATGCTCTGCATGAACAGGGTTATATTAGTATTGGTTGTGAGCCTTGTACCCGTGCAACCCTGCCTAACCAACATGAACGAGCAGGTCGCTGGTGGTGGGAAGAAGCAACCCAAAAAGAATGTGGTTTACATGCCGGAAACATGAAACAAAAAACTTGAAGAAATAATTTTCTATGAATATTACATTTGTCAAAAAGATAAAAGCTGATGGCAGCCCTTGTCGAAAATGTGCTGAAGTTCAATCACGTCTTGAAAAAGAAGCCTATATCGACAGGATAGATCGGACGGTTATTGCAGATGAACGTGATAGTAACAGTGAGGGAATGCAATTGGCTAAGCAGTATTCAGTTGATCATGCGCCATTTTTTATTGTTGAGGATGAAGGCAAGGAGACGGTTGTGTATACCGTCTATTTCAAATTTGTAAATGAAGTTCTGAACGGCAAGACCAGTGAAGAAGACGCAGCGAAAGACATATTGGATGCAAATCCCGATTTGGATTTTCTTTAAAGAGTCCCTTTGGAAATGTCTTTTTTAGCGATTAATATGCCGTTCCTTATTAATTATCCATGGTAAGCCGCGTTAGCTCCATGCTCGAATCCTCATGTATTACACATACATTCCGGTTCTACGCGTGGTGCTTCCTTGCTCTCACAAAAAAATCCTATTTTCAAAAGCACTCTTGTTACTAGTAATCCGGTAGTTCTATATTCTTAAATATTTTTTCCAATTCCTGTTTTGTTTTGGTCTGCGTTGATTGTTGAATAACCTCCTGAGTCAGGTGCGGAGCAAATAGCCTTATAAATTCATACATATAACCGCGTAAAAACGTCCCTCGCCGAAAACCAATTCTGGTGACACTCGGTTCAAATAAATGACCTGCGTCAATTGAAACTAGCTCTGTATCAATTTCAGGATCATAAGCCATGCTTGCCACAATCCCGACACCCAAATTCATTTTGACATAGGTCTTGATAACGTCTGCATCAGAAGCTGTAAAAACCAGGTTTGGTGACAAGCCTGCCTTTTGAAAGGCTTGATCCAATTGCGAACGTCCGGTGAAACCAAATACATAAGTGACGATAGGATATTCAGCCAGTGTTTTTAAAGTTAATGACGTTGTGTTAGCCAAAGGATGATCATGGGCAACAATGACACTCCTGTTCCACCGATAGCAAGGCATCATCACAAGGTTGTCAAAAAGCTCCAAAGCTTCAGTAGCAATAGCAAAATCTACCGTGCCTTTAGACGCTAATTCGGATATTTGTACGGGTGTGCCCTGATGCATATCTAAAGAAACGTCAGGATAAAGTTTGATAAAATCCTGAATTATCATTGGCAACACATATCGCGCCTGGGTATGCGTTGTTGCTATAGAAAGACTACCTTTTCGCTTATTACTAAAATCATCAGCGACACGTTTCACACCTTCGACCTTGTCTAATATATCACCAGCCATATCGATGATAATTCGGCCAGCTGGCGTAATTTCGGTTAGATGCTTACCATTTCGTTGGAATATCTGAACATCAAGCTCATCCTCAAGCATACGTATTTGCTTACTGATACCGGGTTGTGAAGTAAACAAGCTGACTGCTGTCGCTGACACATTTAGATCGTGGTTCGCCACTTCCCAAATATACTTGAGCTGCTGAATTTTCATCTTTTGCTCCTTTATAAGGAAATATTATAAAAATATACATAATAATTCCTTTTCAGAATAGAACACACCCTGTAAATTACTCCGTTTTTTTAAATAAAGCATAATTTTAATCTTAAGTAACAAAGATATATGGATTTTACACTTACAATAATAGGTTTTGCTGTCGGCTTTATCATCGGCATGACCGGCGTTGGCGGCGGCTCCTTAATGACACCTATTCTCGTACTAGGTTTTGGCATTAAACCCGCCATCGCGGTAGGAACAGATCTACTTTATGCCGCAATTACAAAATCTGGTGGTGTATTTGTGCACCATAAGCACGGAAATATCCAATGGAGAGTCGTCGGCTTACTGTCTATGGGAAGTATTCCCGCTGCAATCTGTGCTCTTTTTCTTATTAAAAAATTAGATGCTGCAGGAATAAATTATGACAGTTTAATTATGACGACACTGAGTATCGCCTTGATTCTCACTGCAATATTTTTATTGAGCAAAAAATTATTACAAAAACTAAGTACAAATGAAAAATTCGCAGCTATAAAAATTATTCACAAAAGATTTCGTGATCAAGTCACCATATTAGCAGGGGTATTAATTGGTGCATTAGTTACCATATCTTCTGTCGGTGCCGGCGTCATTGGTGCCGCATTATTATTCTTTCTTTATCCCAGATATAAAACGGTACAAATAGTTGCTACTGACCTCGCTCATGCCATTCCCATCACCGCTATAGCCGGCCTCGGACATGCACATATAGGAACAGTGGACTACATATTGTTGGGCAGTTTATTAGTTGGATCATTACCTGGTATCTACCTGGGCAGCCACTTCGGAACTTTGCTTCCAGATAAAATTATGCGCCCTCTATTAGCAGGGATGTTGTTAGTAATCGGGGTACGGCTTGCTTTCTAATTTTTAGTCTTAGGGTTCGCCTAGAGTGTCTATTGTTGTCGCTTAGAGCAAAAATATTGACAGCACATCCTGTTAAAGCGTCGCTTCGGGCTTCCTGCCCTCTCGCGACGTACACTCCATCCATGGAGATAAAAAGATTAAGCTTGATTCTGCCTATGATTTTCTATTATTAAAGACATTCGATCTTTTAAATCTAACTTTTCTTTTTTTAGCTCTTCAAGCGAAAGCTGATCCATATCAACATTGCCCTCGTTCGCCTCCCTTACCGTATTTTTTAATATATCGTGTTTATCATACAGCCGTTTAAAATCATTGTTATTATTTAATAACGAGTTAACTATTTCTTGATCATATTCAAACATAACACCCCCTTTTCAAGTAAATGATAAAACTAGCAAATCAAGTATAAAGATATAGCCGCGCAGGTACTTCGTACGAATTACATTAGACTTTTGTCCTGTAATAAGACAATTCATAGAATGGTTATTTTAGAAAGGTTTCTCATATCCCTTAATTTAACCCTAGCCCAGATTTTCTGATTCCACAAGAATAAAAAAATAATTACATTATTATCAATGATTTATATGATAATCACTTTCTCTATAAAGCTTGCATAAACAGCTATCAATAATTTGACTTATATTGGGAATTATCTAGCCTATCTACGGACTAATTAAAAATACAAATCAATACTAACTATGAAAACACATAATAAAAAAATTCTTATCTATTGTTTTTCTTTGATCTTTCTATATTTTTCAGAATTTTCTATCGCTTCAGAAGTAGATCAAAATTTTAATTTAGCGGAAGTTTCAGAGGGCAATTATTTACATTCGGGTATTCATGTTTCAATTGATGATAAACAACATGACGATATCGCAAATATTGGATTCATCATCGGTGACAAGTGTGTTGCCGTCATAGATACCGGAGGATCGGTTAATATTGGTCAAAAATTGCTTGATAGTATTCGTTCAATTACAGAAAAACCGATCTGTTATGTCATTAATACCCATATACATTTTGATCATGTCTTGGGAAACCATGTGTTTCTAGACGAAAAACCGAAATATGTCGGTCATCAGAATTTACCCGAAGTAATAGAACAAAACCGTGAATTCTTTTTAAAACAATTCAGCAACGATCTTGGACCAAATCCGAGTAAAGATATGATCATTGGTCCTGATACGTTGATAGATGGCAGTATGACTCTTGATCTTGGAAACAGACTATTAGTATTAACTTCATATCCAGTTGCACATACGAATACCGATCTAACAGTTTTAGATAAAAAAACCGGGACTTTCTGGGCTGGTGATTTAATATTTAGACAACGTATTCCTTCACTAACCGGTAGCCTTAAAGACTGGTTAAAAGTGATAGATGATTTGCATTCGATTGATGCCAAGCTTGTCATACCAGGTCATGGGGATGTCGCAACTTCGATTGATATAGCACTTGAACAGGAAGAAGGCTATTTTAAGCGATTACTTATTGAAACCCGAAAAGCGATAGCTGAGGGTGAATTTATAAATGATGCGATGGAAACAATTGATAAAGATAATAAATCGAACTGGTTGTTATTTAAAGATCGACATGCCAGCAATGTTTCTAAAGCATTTACAGAACTGGAATGGGAATAAATGACCGCCATGGATGGCGGAAATGCAGTTTTTGCAGGAGCAAAAAACTGTTCTATAATCGTATTATCTAACAACGAATACCAAAATATAGACGCTATGCCAAACTACGACTACTTCTGTGAAACTAATGACATAACTGTCGAAGTTAATCACGATATCAATACGAAATTAAAAACATGGGGTGAAGTCTGTTTTGCTACACAAACACCTCTTGGCGACACCGATATGTTAGCTCCCGTCAGACTGGTAATCAGGCCCATTGCTATTAACGTTCCGACTGGTAATTCAAAGCTTAAAGAGCATGGTTTTACTAAATTAGTTAAACGGGATGACGGCGTATATGAAAATATGACCGCAACAGGTAGCGAAAAAAGGTATATGAAAGCGGGCGATAAATCATCCATGCCGCATTTACATAAAAAAATATCAAGTTAATTCATGTTCTTATGGATGTGAATAAGGTCACGTAATCTGTTTATACATAGGTATTTTTTCATTTTATAATCAACAATAAATTAAACGAAACTATAAGAGAAATTATGAGCAAATATACCGCATTTATTTTAAGTTTATTCTTCTGCCTTCTTTCTCCTGCTGTATTTGCTGGAGATGATAATTATGACAAACGTACTGTATTAGATGATGCCTCCGATTTTTTTGGTGAGGGGACAGAGGGGCTTGCTGAAGTCATGGAAAAAGTATTTAAGGATCATGGGCGACCCAATGCAGTTATTAAAGGTGAAGAAATAAGCGGTGCATTAGGTATTGGTGCTCGATACGGTAACGGGACACTAACAAACAAATCGGGAAAAAATACGACTGTTCATTGGACAGGACCTTCCATCGGTTTTGACGCAGGCGGAAATGCTTCGAAAGTGTATGTCCTGGTGTATCACTTACCCAATACAGATGCCTTGTTTCAACGTTTCCCGGCAATTGATGGCAGTCTTTATTTCATTGGCGGAATTAGCGCCAATTATCACCAATCAGATAAAATTATTCTTGCACCTTTGAGATTAGGTGCCGGTCTCAGAGCAGGAGTTAATGTTGGTTACATGAAATATACTCGCGAAAAAACCTGGAATCCTTTCTAACTAAGTACTCATCAATCTTTCAGTAATTCTATTATTGAACAACAAACTATACCTTATAGAATTACTTCCATTTATTAATGAATCTATTCTGGAGATATCATGTATTCCCCTAAGTCTTTTATTTTATTAACTATTTCCATATTTATGGGCTTCACTAATGGCAGCTATGCCAGTGGCACAATGAATAATGATGAAGTTAATAATGTTAGTCGTACAGAGGTAAAGAGTGAAGAACAACGTCAACGTCTATCAATAACAGCAGGGTTATTAGCAGATTATGAAATAGCTGCCAAAAAATTAGTGGCTAGTTTAGAAAACAATACTATTAAGTCTAGTGATATAAACAAGTATGCAAAAAAATTATTATCCTTATCCGAAAATGTTTTTGAGAGTGCGCGGTTTCGCTTGCCACAATGTGATGAATATCTGGCACAAACCTTAGCGCTAAAAAATAATTTACAAAAGATATCTCATGACAATTTAGAAAAAGATTATCACCATGATGGTGCCTTACCAAAAGCACCTGTTGAGTGTTATCACACTAAAGATTTATTTGTTCATCCAGCAACTGTAATCGTGTTAACGCGAGATGATCCTGCTTTAACTCAAAAAACAAAAACATCTATAAATGCAGAAATAACTGAAGTATTGGCACATACAGAACTAGTAAGGCAACTTGTCATATATTAATAACATTGTCCCGCACTCACATAGATGAAAAAGCCCCTGATGATTTCTCATCAGGGGCTTTGAATAAGAGCCTGGCAGTTTTGCCCGCATAGCGGGTTTATCCTTTAGGGGACCTACATAAATACAATCAGGTCACTACCTATTAGAAAAACTGGCAAAAAAAATCCTCGACTAAATAGTCGAGGATTTTGATATATAAGAGCCTGGCAGTGACCTACTTTCACATGGGAACTCCCACACTATCATCGGCGCTAAACGGTTTCACTTCCGAGTTCGAGATGGGATCGGGTGGTTCACGCTCGCTATTGCCGCCAGGCAAACTGATGGAGTTAGCTGTTCTAAAACAGCTAACTCACGTTCGGAAAACTGATTAAAGTATACGCTATAGTGCGTCACAAACTGCTTGAGCATTATATGGTCAAGCCTCACGGGCAATTAGTACTGGTTAGCTTCACACATTACTGTGCTTCCACACCCAGCCTATCAACCTTGTAGTCTTCAAGGGCCCTTCAGGGGAATTAAATTCCCAGGGAGATCTCATCTTGAGGGGGGCTTCCCGCTTAGATGCTTTCAGCGGTTATCCCGTCCGTACATAGCTACCCAGC
>CAZGBJ010000019.1:0-47502 GCA_964523895.1 uncultured Enterobacteriaceae bacterium | reverse complement strand
TTATCGAAGAACGTGGGTGCATGTCCCATGTCAGCAAACTCTGCTGAGCTAATGATGTTCACTGTTCCTTTGTTCAACTGTCGCCAGTAACCGAGTGTTGCTACACAGACACCTGCGTTCACATCATCAGTCACTTTTGCGACGCCTTCAAACGCACCGCGATCGTTAAACACTTTTACTTGATCACCATCATTAATACTGCGTGACCCGGCATCAGCAGGATTCATAATGACGAATTGATCGCCCTGCTCTTTCTGTTTCATGTTGGCATAACAGGAATTCAGAAAGGCATGGCTCTTTGGCGTGACAATGTTTAATGGATATTTCTTTGCCATTTCCGGATTGGTTTCGGGTCGTTCATACGGATCCATGTAGTCTGGTAAAGGATCGATATCTTCTCCCGGTTGAAAACCTTCGTACATTTGTCTGAACGGAGGTGCGACAAAGTTCTTTGCGCCTTCGACCTTGAAATTACACTTACCATTTTCTGTTGGGAAGTTACCTTCTTTATGCGGACAACGATCATCTTTCGTTCCCACTGTTAAACGGGCAAAGCCGTTATTGCGTAAATATTCCAAATCAATACCGTCACAGGCAGGTGAATCCCAATCAACAAAGTTTTCCAGGCATTCTGAATCCGACCATTTCAAACGGTCTTCGTCGTAGCCCATTTTTTCTGCTAAACGACGGAAGATTTCATTATTGGGTAAGCATTCTCCCGGCGATTCCACGCTCTTGGCATTGTAGGTCAGGTACAAATGTCCCCATGAAAGAATGATGTCTTCCATCTCTGCACCCATGGAAGCCGGTAACACGATATCGGCGTACGATGCGGTATCGGTAATAAAATGATCGGCAGCAACATGGAAGATATCTTCTTGTTCCAGACCTGCAACGACCTTATCCGCTTCCGGTGATTGCGTTACCGGATTGGTATTCCAGGTCATGACAGATTTAATTGGCGTTTTTAAATCTTGTTCGCCTGTTAACGCCCGACCTAATTGCAGGATACTCACTACTTGCGTGCCTTCAGGAATTAATTCAGGTGCGCAGATAACATCAAATTTGTATGGGTGTTCCCAAACCGGGAATTGCGTGACACCGCCGCCAACATGACGCCATGCGCCTGTTAGTGCTGGAATACAGGTAACCGCACGGATGGTTTGACCACCACCATAATGACGTTCCAGACCTACACCCATACGAATGGCTGCGGGTTGTTCAGTAGCGATTTCCTTGGCGAGTTTTCGAATATCATCAGCAGGAACACCGGTGATTTCTTCCGCCCATTCCGGGGTATGTTTCTTGGCATGTTCAGCGAGGTCTTCGTAGCCCTCGGTGTAATTATCAACATAATCCTGGTCAACCAGACCCTGTTCGATAATGCTGTTAATGACCGCCATTGCTAATGCACCATCTGTTGATGGTTTTGGTGCGATATGCCAGTCCGCCTGTTTCGCTGTTTTTGATTTATAGGCATCGATTACAACGACCTTGGCGCCTTTTTGTTGTGCATCTTTAACAATTGCCCAGTGATGCAGATTGGTACTGACACTATTACAGGCCCAGATGACAATATATTTAGAATGAATATAGCTTTCGACATCGACACCGGCAGTCGGGCCGACAGTTAATAACCAGGCGGTACAAGAACCTTCACCACAATAAGTACGTTCACAAACGGTCGCACCCATTTTATTAAAGAAGGCATCGCCGCCATTTAAACCGTGTACCAAACCTTGGTGCCCCAAATAACTGACTGGCAGGATAGATTGTGGACCAAATTCTTCGATCAGGGCTTTCCATTTATCCGCAATGGTATCGATGGCTTCGTCCCAGCTGATTTGTTCGAATTGTTTGCTGCCTTTGGCTCCGACACGCTTCATAGGGTGCAGGATGCGATCAGGATGATAATGCCGTTTTTCGTAATCTTTTAATTTGACGCAGAGACCACCACGAGTCATCGGGTGCTCTTTATTGCCGTGAACACCAATGACCTTGCCGTCCTCGATATCGAAGACCATGGCACAGGTGTCGGGACAATCATGTGGACAGCCGCCAAAGGCGGTTTCAACTTTAGGATTCGCGCTCATTTTTTATGCCCCTCTCTAAATCTAGTAAATTATTTTTTTTAAAGATAATACTCCTAAATTAAATAGGAAACTTAATGAATTAACAATTTGGCGCCTATCAATCAATGTTATTCATATAACGTATTATTTTTTAAACTGTTTCTTAAAATATCCCTTATTTATAGATTTATCTGCAAACCTCCTGAAATCTCTAAAGATTTGCCTTAAAACTGCCGTTAACTTTGAATACGACAATAATTCCAAACACTATCTAGTAGGAAAAATTATGGCTATCTGGAGTTTAAAAGGGAAAAAAGTCCTGATCATTGATGATTTTCAGGAGATGCGAGTCATGTTACGGAAAATGATAGAGCCATTAGCACCTGACCTTATCAAGCTTGCTCAAAATGGCATAGAAGCTATTGAGTGCATGGAAGAAAACAAAATTGATGTTGTTTTTTGTGATTACAACCTCGGCAAAGGCAAAGATGGACAGCAAATTCTTGAAGAAGCAAAGCACCTGGAACTGCTCGCTTATTCCTCAATTTACATAATGGCAACGGCAGAAAACACCTCCGATATGGTCATGGGTGCTATCGAATATCTACCCGATGAATACATCTCCAAACCTTTTAATCGCACCGTCATTCACGCACGTCTTAAAAAGCAACTGGAAAAGAAGGAAAATCTGAATGAAATATCACAGGCCCTATCTGTCAATAATTATGCAGGCGCTATACAACTTTGTGACAAATTACTTAACAACAAAGCGTCAAACAGGCTCGATTTACTCAAAATCAAAGGTGAGCAATTAAGTAATATTGGTGAATATGAAAAAGCAGCGGATCTTTATGAAGATATTATTGAAGAACGGGATATTCCCTGGGCTTATTTGTCTTTGGGTAAAGTTCGATATTTCCAACAAAATTACGATGAAGCAATTGAAGTGCTTGAAGGTTTAATTAAGGAAAATTCATCCAATGTAACCGCTTACGATTGGCTGGCAAAAACCTATGAAGCGATGAATGAATTTGGCAAAGCGCAGGAAATGCTGAATATTGGTGTAGCTAAATCACCAAAATCATTATTGCGACAACGCAATCTCGCCGAAGTCGCCTATAAAAATAACGATATCGATGCAGCACAAAAAGCGTATGAACATGCTATACAGGTCGGACAACATTCCTGTTATAAAAAAGCGGATGATTATAATGCGCTTGCTAAAACACTGGTAGAGTCAGGCAAAGCTGATGAGGCATTTAATGTCGTAGAAAAAATTAACAAAGATTTCAAAAATAACGCAAATGCCGAAATGGTTGCCGCGATAACCACAGGCATGATTCATACATCAAAAGGTGATCAAACATCAGCTGAAAAAACACTGCAAGATGCATTAAATTTATTTAAGCAAAATCCGCAAGGGCTTTCTACCGATATTGCACTCGAATTAACTGACTTATGTTTATCCTCTGGCAAAGATGATGAAGCAGCTGAAATCACCAGGAATCTTATTCGCAACAATCATGATGATAAGAAGCTGATAGAAAAAACAAAGGAAATTTATTCAGCCGCAGGAAAATCAGATGCAGGTAATGCGCTAATTGAAAAAACCACAAACGAAATAGTCGATATCAATAATAAAGGCGCACATTTATTAAAAGAAGGAAAGCTGGAAGAATCTATAGAGCTTTTTATGAAAGCTGCACGTGGCATGCCTGACAATATAGTTGTCAATCTAAATACCGCTTATTCAATTTTGATGCAAATGCAAAAAACGGGAAAAATTAAAAAATATTCTTCGCGTGTAGCAAACTATCTTGAACGTGTACATAAAATTGATCCTTCAAACAAGAAGTATCATGAATTAATGGAAATGCTGCAACAAATCAGTGCTAAAGCAGAGACAAAGGCAGCCTGAATATATAAACACAGGATATAATATCATGAGCACGACACCTGAATTTGATTATTCCACCCTTTTGGCTAACTCTATTCATGAAGTGAAAAATTCACTGAATATGTTACTAAATTCTATCGACCAGGTTTTATCCACTTCTGACGAAAACAACACCACGAATAAAATCTTTTCTCAAATTCAGTATGAAGGCAAACGCGTCAACGATGATCTGGTTGGCTTACTGGCAATATATCGAATTAATAATGACCAATACAGCGCGAATATTGATGAGTATTCTGTACGCGAGTTTCTGCAAGAAAATATTAGCCAACATGAAAACATGATCCGTAATCGAAACATAAAGGAAGCCTTGGAATGTAATGACGATCTCTACTGGTTTTTTGATCGCGATCTAATCACCGGCGTTATCAGTAATGTGGTTAATAATCTTTATAAATATACAAAAGATAAATTATTGATATCCGCCGTTAAAGAAGAAGGCTACCTTGTTATCAAAATACAGGATAATGGCCCTGGCTATCCTGAAAACATGATTGTCACTCATGACGAAGATAATCTTCAAACAAATATTTCTTTTGATAAAGCAAATACCGGCCTCGGCCTTTATTTCTCTAAACTAGTCGCGGAACTTCATAAAAATAAAGGAAAAAATGGTTATATAACAACGACTAATGATGGCATTGATGGCGGCGGCTGTTTTTCACTTTATCTACCATAAATTGCGTTCTTTTTATTTTCTGATCCTCTTCTAATACTCGCAGTTTAATAGTTTTTTAAATAAACTCTGTTTATCAATCTTTTGTAACGGAGAAACAATAATGAGCACAGCAGAAATTCCACAAAAAGAACCTATTTCTATTGATGTTGAAGACGGCAAAGATTACTGGTGGTGCGCCTGTGGAAAAAGTAAAAAGCAGCCCTTTTGCGATGGTTCCCATAGCGGCACAGAATTCTCACCAATACAATACAAGGCAACAGAATCAAAGACTGTCTGGTTCTGTGCCTGTAAACAAACGGAAAATACTCCACTGTGTGATGGTAGTCATTCAAAACTTTAACTAAATTCAGTCAGACAAAATCTGAGCTAATATCCTAAAAATAATCAATCAGGAGAAACTTAACGCCGTTATCTTGGTCAATACGCATTAACATCCACTAATAAATATAAAAACAATGCGCCACCTCCTCCTTTTATTATTATTTTTATTGTCACTGCCGACTTACGCATTTGATCATAGCCACCAGGCCTTTGATAAACTATTAAACACCGTTGTCACTGAGAAAGGACCACAAACCTTTGTCGATTACGACTATCTTAAAGCTAATCCGCTAATGCTTGATAGTTATCTTACGCAGCTCGAAGCTGTTACAAAACAGGATTTTGATAGTTGGGATAAAAATCAACAACTCGCTTTTCTGATTAATGCCTATAACGCGTTTACCCTAAAACTTATTGTTAATAATTATCCTGATATTGAATCAATACGCGATCTGGGTGGCTTAATTTTTTCCAGCCCCTGGGATAAAAAATTCTTTACCCTGTTTGGCAAGAAAACCAGTCTTGGTTATATCGAACATGATGTTCTGCGTGAAAAATACAATGAACCACGCATACACTTTGCTGTAAATTGCGCCTCTAAGGGTTGCCCTGCTCTGCAAAAGCGTGCTTATATCGCTACTCAACTTGATGAACAACTCGAACAAGCCACCATTCAATTTATGCGTGATCCGGAACGAAATCGTTTTGATAAAGACAAAAAGTTACTGGAAATTTCTTCCATCTTTAACTGGTTTACCGGTGACTTTAGCAAGCAAGGTTCATTAAAAGATTTTATTGCGCCTTATATTAGCGATGATCCTGAGGTACGAAAGTTACTAACCGCCAAGTCAGAAAGATTTAATCCGGCTAACGACATAAGTATTATTTTTCTTGATTATGATTGGTCCCTGAATAAACATTAATAACAAACTCTTATAATGAAAAATCACTATAAAAAACAGTGGTTTACATCAAAAGATACTGCCAAGCAAGCCATGATCGACACCGGTTGCTGGTCAAATCAACAATTGATGGGACGGCGCTGGGCGATAGGTTGCGTTGCACTTGAGATCACACAACGTTGCAATCTGGATTGCTCACTTTGCTATCTATCAGAACATTCCGAAGCTGTTGCCGATATTCCAATTGAAGAAATTTTTAGACGAATTGATCAAATCTATTCTTTGTATGGTCCGAACACAGACGTACAAGTGACCGGAGGCGATCCGACTTTAAGGCAACGTGACGAACTTATTTCTATCATTCGTTACATTAAACAAAAAAACATGCGTACAACTTTAATGACCAATGGCATACGTGCGACACGCCCGTTATTAATTGAACTAGCGCAAGCAGGATTAACTGACGTTGCTTTTCATGTCGACACAACACAGAACATCAAACATGCAACCGATGAAAAATCATTAAACAACACACGCCTGAAATACATTAACAACACAAAAGGTTCCGGACTTTCTGTGATGTTTAATACAACCATACATAAAGATAATTTTAATGACGTGCCCGATTTGGTTCGTTTCTTTAAATCACATGCTGATTCAATTAGAACCGTGTCTTTTCAATTACAAGCAGATATTGGACGTGGCATTGCTGGTAAGCGCGACATTGTTATAACACCTGATACTGTTTGGAAAGAAATAGAAGAAGCACTTGGAACCAGACTCAATCATGATGCAATTCAAGCGGGACACAAACATTGTAATCGCTATGCTATGAGCTTGATTACAAACGGAAAAGCTTATGACCTGTTTGCTGAATCGGACTTCATTAGTGAATTACAAACAGCAACAGCACACATTACGCTGGATCGAAAATACAAATTAAAGACCGCTGCAAAAATTTTTTATTGGAGTTTGTCACAACCTGCTTACATATTGCCAATATCAAAATGGGCATGTCGTTTATTTAAAAAAATAAAAAATGATCTGCTAAAAAGTAAAGGCAAAATAAACAGCTTGTCGTTCTTTATTCATAATTTTATGGATGCTTGTCATATTGAACAAGAACGCATTGATGCTTGTGTGTTCAATACCATGACTCAAGATGGTCCTGTTAGTATGTGTCAGCATAATGCGAAACGTGACGATTACATTTTAAAATCAATTCCAGTCATAAAAGACCAGGAAATTAAATTCTGGCATCCGCTTGAAGCAAAATATTATAAAAATAATCCTCAAATTTCACTTCAAAACCCGTTGAAATATCCACTAAAAAAACAAAAGGGTAAAAGTCGACTATCTCACTGTTTAGACAAATAAAAATCGCTTTTTTGAGTCTATTTTCAGTAAGTTTTGCACAAAACTAGCCAGCAAAAACATTAAATCTCAGCTCTTATCTTAAGCTGCTGAATTACTTCATATTTTATCTTGCAAGCTGGTCTAACAAGCCTTTTTTGCCCAGCTTATCCACAGGAAACTCTAAGCTAGTTCACAGTCAATACCACATCATCTTGTGGTTTAATAAGTGCTTGACCACATTTTATTGTGGTGCTATACATTCATTTACAGAATAAACATCAACAAGTTTCGAGCTATGTTCATCGACTTGAAACAATAAAAAAATAGATTTGGAGGGGTAAATGGAGGCGGAAGGTACTGCTAATATAGCGCCGCCGGCTAGCACAGCCGACAGTAATTTGGATACAAGTATTACTCAGGCTGTTTCTAGCCAGAGTCAAAGTAATTATTTATCCAATCAACTCAGTCATTACCGCGTCATTCGCCGTAATGGTAAGGTTACTTCGTTCGATCTAAGTAAAATTTCAGTTGCCATGACCAAGGCATTTATTGACGTAGAAGGCGGCACTGCAGCAGCCTCAACTCGTATCCATCAAACAGTAGAATCACTGACGCAACAAATTGTTAATGCCTTAACACGACGCATGCCGGACGGTGGTACCTTGCATATCGAAGATATTCAAGATCAGGTAGAGCTATCTCTAATGCGTGCCGGTGCACAAAAAGTAGCCCGAGCGTATGTTATTTATCGCGAAGAACGTTCTCGTGAACGTACTGCTGAACCCACAACAGATACTGATTCTGCAGAAGACACTCCCTCGAGCCAGATTAATGTTAAACGACTGGATGGCAGTAAAGTGCCATTGGATATGGTTCGCTTACAATCCATCATTAACGAAACCTGTGAAGGTTTGTCTGAAGTTGATGCAAAGCTTATTAGCGATGAAACGCATAAGAATTTATTTGACGGTATTGATGAAGCTGATGTTAATCATGCACTGGTCATGAGTGCCAGAACATTGATTGAGAAAGATCCAAATTATAGTTATGCCGCAGCGGGTTTGTTACTGGATAAATTACGTCAGGAAGCCTTAAGCTTTATCAATGGCAGCATGACCCTGGCGACGCATAAGGAAATGAGCAAACGCTATCCTGAATACTTCAAATCCTATATTCAACGTGGCGCTGAATTAGGTTTACTTGACCATGAACTCGTAAAATATGATCTGGATAAATTAGGTTCCGCTATAGATGCCAGTCGCGATCATCAATTTACTTATCTTAGTTTACAAACGCTTTACGATCGTTATTTCATTCATACTGAGGAAGATATTCGTTTTGAATTACCACAAGCCTTTTTCATGCGAGTGGCAATGGGTCTGGCTATCAATGAACTGGATCGTGAAGCACGAGCTATAGAATTCTACCAACTGCTGTCATCATTTGATTTCATGAGTTCAACACCGACCCTGTTTAATTCAGGTACCTGTCGTCCTCAATTATCAAGTTGTTATCTGACAACGGTTCCAGACGATCTTGATGGTATTTTTTGTGCCATTAAAGATGATGCTATGTTATCCAAATTTGCCGGTGGACTGGGTAATGACTGGACGCCGGTTCGTGCCTTGGGTGCGCACATAAAAGGCACAAATGGTAAATCACAAGGCGTTGTCCCCTTTCTTAAAGTGGCTAACGATACCGCTGTGGCAGTCAATCAAGGCGGTAAACGTAAAGGCGCTATGTGTGCCTATCTTGAAACCTGGCATATGGACATTGAAGAGTTTCTTGATTTACGCAAGAACACCGGTGATGAACGCCGTCGTACCCATGACATGAATACGGCAAACTGGATACCGGATCTATTCATGAAACGGGTTGCTGAAGAAAGTAACTGGACCTTGTTTTCGCCGCACGAAACACCTGATTTGCATGATCTTTACGGTGAGGCATTTGATAAACGTTATGTTGAGTACGAACAACAAGCGGCTGAAGGTAAAATTAATAATTTCAAAGTCATTGCAGCAAATGACTTATGGCGCAAAATGTTATCGATGCTGTTCGAAACAGGACATCCCTGGATCACCTTTAAAGATCCTTGCAACATACGTTCACCACAATCACATACCGGTGTTGTACATTCATCAAACCTTTGCACCGAGATCACACTCAATACATCTGAAGATGAAATAGCTGTCTGTAATCTGGGTTCGGTTAATTTACCACAGCATATTGATGAGAATGGTTTGAATGCAGAAAAACTGGAAAAGACCATTAATACCGCCATCCGTATGCTCGATAACGTTATTGATTACAACTATTACAGTGTACCAAAGGCGAGACGTTCTAATTTACGCCACCGTCCTATTGGCCTTGGTGTCATGGGTTTTCAGGATGCCTTGTATAAATTACGTTTAGCCTATAGCTCCGAAGAAGCGGTTAATTTTGCAGATACAAGCATGGAAGCAATTAGCTACTATGCCATCAAAGCATCAACTCATTTAGCTGAAGAACGAGGCTCTTATTCGACCTATAACGGTTCTTTATGGAGTCAGGGCATTATGCCTATCGACTCGATGCAACGTCTGGCTGATGAACGTGGGGACTACTTACAAGCTAATTTTGACCAGACTTTAAATTGGGATGACTTGCGTGAGCGCGTCATGAAAGTGGGTATGCGTAATTCAAATTGCATGGCGATTGCACCAACAGCAACCATCTCCAATATCTGTGGTATTAGTCAATCTATTGAACCGACTTATCAAAACCTGTTTGTTAAATCCAATCTTTCCGGTGAGTTTACTGTTGTTAACCCCTATCTCGTACGAGATATGAAAGCAGAGGGTGTTTGGGATGATGTCATGGTTAATGACCTCAAATATTTTGATGGCAGTGTACAAGCGATAGACCGTGTTCCAGATAAATTAAAAGAAATCTATGCCACCGCATTTGAAGTCGATTCACGCTGGCTGGTTGAAGCTGCATCACGACGACAAAAATGGATAGACCAGGGTCAGTCAGTAAACTTTTATATGGCCGAGCCGAGTGGCAAAAAGCTGGATAACCTTTATAAACTCGCGTGGATTCGAGGTTTAAAAACAACCTATTACCTGCGTTCACTCGGTGCCACTCACATGGAAAAAAGTAACAGTAATGGCACAGAGCAAACTGAAGAAGAACCCAAAGTTTGCTCAATTCTAGACCCGGATTGCGAAGCCTGTCAGTAGGCATAAATAAAAAATACGAGGTAACAAAATGTTGGATTGGAATGACCCTTTAGCAAAACCGGTACAAACGGATAAGGTTGAACCTGCTATTGTTAAAAATGCATTAAGTGGACCTGCAATAGATGTCAGTAGCAAACCGGAACTTAAGGTTGTTACAAAAAAACTTGATCCCGTTAATCCAGCAGATAAACGCGTTATCAATGGACAGACCGATATCAACCAACTGGCACCGTTTAAATACCCGTGGGCCTGGAATTTTTTCCTTAATGCAAATAAAAATCACTGGACACCATTAGATATCAATATGGCTCAGGATGTGACAGATTATCGCCACAAACTGACACTTGAAGAAAAACATGTTTATGAAAACGTATTATCTTATCTGACAACCTCAGACATTTTAGCCATGCGTAATATTGGTCTGGCTGTTATGGAAAAAATGTCTGCGCCTGAATTACAGATTTATCAGGCACGTCAAGTATACGAGGAAGCATTGCATACATGGACTTATCAACATTGCATTGAAACCATTGGTCTTGATCAGGGCGAGATCTATAACCGTTATCGTGTTGTTCCTGAAATACATCAAAAAATATCTGTTGCTAATCGTCGTTTAAGTTCGGTCTTGCGATCAGATATTGATTTAAGTGATCGAGATGAACTGCACAATTTTGTCATCTCCTATATGTTCTTCTCCGCAATCTTTGAAGGCTGCTGGTTCTATAATGGTTTCAGCCCTATCTTTGCATTGCAACGTCGCGGTTTAATGAAAGGTACTTCCGAACAATTACAATACATTATGCGTGATGAAGTCATGCATGCTGCTTTTGGTATTCGTGTCGTTAAACAAATAATAGAAGAAGAAAATCTGACGCTGGACACAAAGGAAATACGTCAGATGTGGGATGAGGCTTATGAAGCTGAAAAAGCATATACCAGCTATATTCTTAGAGACCCAATCCTCGGCTACTCAGCTGAAACACATCTCGCACAATTTCAATATATTGCCAATAGACGCGCTAACCAACTTGGTTTAGGTGAAGAGCCCTTCCCTGGTGCTGAATCAGCATTACCCTGGTTAGATGAACAAGCCAATTTACGTAAAGAAAAGAATTTCTTTGAAACGCGTGTTACCGAATATCAAACGGGGGGCGCATTAACTTGGGACTAATATTTGAAAGCCCTCTTAACAAGTTTACCGTGACCGCCTTAGCGGGAACCGAGATGGATGCTCGGTTATTGCCTGGTATCTCCAGCCTCTTCCGGATACCAGGCCTTCTTATTCAGTATAGAAGTCTTTACAGCTTATAAGACTTCTATTTTAAAATTATTGTATAGCAAGACAACAGAAATGGAGAAAATAAATGCAACAACAGCTTAAGCAACCTGGCGTTGATGAAATGGAAGACTCCAGTTTAATGGATTGTTATCGCATTGCACTGGACTTTGGTATGCCTGCCGCACTCAAGGCTTACGAAAAACTAGCAATTGAAACTTCAAATAAACATGATGACCCAAGTGTGAATAGCGAACAACCGATTACTTCCCTGTAAGCTCTCGGCTCTGTTCGGTAATTGCTCCTGCATTACTCTACTACCTCGACTTTGTCTCCTGAATCGTTCTACCTCCTGCATCCTTGCAGTCGTACATCCGTGTAGGCATCCTGCTTCGCTCTCGGTCTCTGTTCCTGACTCGACTCTACCGATTACCTCCTGTAATCGTACCGCTTACTTCCCTGTAAGCGTCCCTGGATATAGCAATTAATTCACAATCTTGAATTTACTTACCTGGCTTTGAAGATCGGAAGCTAATTTTGCCAGTTCATCACTGGCGCTGGCTGTTTGCTGTGAACCGCCCGCTGTTTCCTGAGCAACTTCACTTATATTAACAATGTTACGGTTAATCTCTTCAGCTGTAGAACTCTGTTCTTCAGCCGCACTGGCAATCTGTATATTCATACTCCTGATATTATCGACAACACCAGTAATAGCTTGTAGTGCTTCACCCGCTTTAGCAGCTTGATCGACACTTTCCTCTGCTTTGCTACGTCCCATTTCCATAACAGTCACCGCTTGATTTGCACCATTTTGCAAACGTTCAATCATATCGTTAATTTCACGTGTTGATTGTTGTGTGCGACTTGCCAACGTTCTAACTTCATCAGCGACAACAGCAAAACCTCGACCCTGTTCACCTGCTCGTGCTGCTTCAATAGCGGCATTAAGTGCCAATAAATTAGTTTGTTCAGCAATATCACGAATGACATCAAGTACAGTACCAATACTGATACTATCTCCTTTCAGATTCTCAATAACTTGTGAGGTACTTTCAACTTCAGCCGCCAGATTATTAATCGTTTGCACTGTGGTGTTAACTACTTCACAACCATCTTTGGCCCTATCATCTGCTTCCTGTGCTGCCGTTGCGGCACTACTTGCATTTCTTGATACTTCTGTAACAGTGGCGGACATTTCATTCATGGCCGTCGCTACTTGTTCGATTTCACCTTGCTGACGAAGTACACCGGTATTACTTTGTTCGGTAATTGCCGAGAGTTCTTCTGCTGCTGCGGCTAATTGTCCCGCGCTACCGAGTATTTCTTTTACCAGTTCCGCAAATCCTTTGCGTCCTTGTGAATACTCCCAACACATCCAGGCAAATTCATCCTTACCGGTAATATTAACTTTATGTGTCAAATCGCCTTTTGACATCGCACTCATGCCCCCTACTATTAATTCAGCGCGTTTACCATTTATACTGCCGACATAATGCGAGATGCCCAGGCTTGTCAGCGCCAGTATAAAACTCGCCAAAATAATCCCTGTGATTTCAAGCTCGGCAAAATAAATAACTGATTGCAACGCAATTAGACCGATGCAAACAAAACCAGTAAACATGTAAAATTGTTTGCCTATACTTAAATTTGTCACTAACTTCTCCATACTTATACTCCTGCTTTCAGCTTTAATTTCAGCAGCAAATGATTTAAAAAATGCCTGTATTTAGTTTTTCGGCCTTCAGGCAAATATCTTTACTATTTTTTTAATAACTTTCACTAAAGCATCACTTATGCCAATTACTTGAAAATTGAAATCGATTTAATTTAAATCATTATTGAGCGAATCGAAGGGAGGCTATTCTGAACAGGATTTCTACTATTCTTAGCTTAGATCTATTAATTGTCCGTGCTGGCTTTTTTCCAAGAACAAGATTTTACCTGAATAATCTTCAATAAGCTGTTGAAATCCTTTATCTAAATGATTCATCTTAATGTGATTTCGAATTGACAAATTAGCAGCATTTAAATCTATGGATTTAACCAACACTAATTTCTTTGCCAGTAATTTAGTTGCTAGCCATAAGGCAATACTATCGGAGGTAAAATCCCAGCTAGCGCTGATTTCTGAATCATCATCACACAAGCTTAGCGGCAACCATAAAAGCGGCCTGTTTTTACCGAAAGAGGGTGAGATGACATCAATATCTTCGATAATTTGCAGATTTGGACTCATCCCTGCTAACAAGTGACCATACTGGCACATTGCCAATAACGACATTCGGTGTGCCGTATGATCATTAAACCCATGTATTTTTTGCAAATTCCGAACTGAATCAGCGAATTCACCACCGCCAGGCACAATAATAACAGTTGAATTTGTTGATAGAGACTCAATGCTGCTCAACCAGGAAGATAATTCATCACTACGCATTAAACTACCGCCTAGTTTTATCACCGTTAGGCTCAATGAAATTCCTCATGTTTAAATAATTTCAACATGGCAGCGGCTTTGTCAAAACATTCTTTATACTCAGCATCGACTTTGGAATCCCATACAATTCCTCCACCGGCATGAAAATAGAGTTTATCTTCGTATTTAAGCAGCGTCCTGATACAGATATTGCTGTCCATATTTCTATCAAAACCAACATAGGCAATCGAACCACAATAAACTGAACGACGATGTGGCTCGAGTTCCTCAATAATTTCCATCGATCTCAATTTCGGCGCGCCGGTAATTGAACCGCCGGGAAAACAATCGCGTAATAAATCCAGTGCCTGTTTATTCTTTGATAAACGACCGGAAATAGTACTAACTAAATGATGAACCGTGGCATAGCTTTCTAAAGAAAATAATTTTGGCACAACAACCGAACCTGACTCGCAGGATTTACTGATATCGTTACGCAGCAAATCGACAATCATCAGATTTTCAGCACGATCTTTTTCACTCTCAAGTAAACAAACGGCAAGTGCCTTATCCTCGTAAGCAAAATCAGAACGGCGTTGTGTTCCCTTTATAGGTTTTGTTTCAACTTGATTGCCTATCACTTTTAAAAACCGTTCTGGTGATGAACTTAAAACTGCTCCTGAAGGAATATTAATATACGCAGCAAAAGGTGCAGGGTTAACTTGTCGTAATTGTAAATAGGCTGACCAACTATCTCCCTCAAATTCAGCAGAAAATCGTTGTGCTAAATTAACCTGATAACAGTCGCCATCAAGAATATAGTTTTTTATACGGTCAAATGCTTCTCTATATTCTTCCCTGGATGTATTCGATTCAACATTAGTTTTAATCTGAAACCCTTTTCCTTCATTGCTTGAAACATTTGAAAATAATTCCTGTAACTCCGTCCAGATTAGTGTTGTCTTTTCAAATCGACAAAAACTGGCTAGCCATGAACGGCGAAGGTGATGATCGACGACCACTGCCCAGTCATAAATACCTATCGCCATATCCGGCATATTAATATCTTGTTTCGCTATTTCCGGAAGTGTTTCTAAACATCGTCCTAAATCATAAGAAAAATAACCTAAGGCTCCTCCACAAAAAGGTAAACCAGTAAAATTTTTATCACTATCACCAAGATATTGTTTAACAAGCTCAAATGGATCTTCGTTAGAAGTCAGTTTTTTGTTTTTATCATTTTCAATAATATGAGTGGTGTCATTATAAGTTTCCAGCGTAACCATCGGTCGAGAAACAATAATGTCGTAGCGACCCATATCACAATCGGGATAAGCACTATCCAGAAACATACTCCAGGGATCGTCTGCTACTTTAGCGAACAACGTTGCAGAATCGCGATGATAGGGTAATTCTGAAACTTTCATTATAAAGAAAGTTGGCGATTTAATTGAGCTATTGCAACAGCAGGCGCACAAACATTGCATTTGTGTTGCAAGTCGGTTTCAGTTTCACATAAATCACTAAATTCCATGTACGGAATATTTATTCTTTGCGCGATTTTCTTTATTAAAAATCGTCCGGCTCCAGCAGCAACGATCTTGCCATCACTATCAGGTGATTTTGATAATACTCTTAACACGGCATTCGTTATCAATTGTAATTGTGTTTCCTCAAAATATTCTGCCAACTTATACCAACGCTGTGCTTCAATTGAATTAATAGAATCTGTCCCTATCATTCTGGCAAGTCGTCTAATGCTTCCAGCAATATCTTTACTACTTCCATCTGCCGTTTCCATCAAATCATCACTTTCCTTAAGGCTGGTTAATATTCGATATACATCAGCAGTTGTCGCAAAATTTTCTGCCGCAATATTCTGCCATTCACCATCAAATGGTACTTTGTTTGTCAATGACATTAACGACGTTCTAATAACGCCGGTATAAACTAATTCATCAAAACGTAGCCGAGTTTGATCATCAAAACCGCGGTTATTAAGATTGTTATCAGAAAAAGGAATAATATCTGTTGTTGTACTACCGACATCTATAAACAATCCTGAATCAATCAACGATGCTGTATATGCAGCACTTGCATGCCAATTAGCTGAAGCAACCCGATTTATATTCTCTCTTGCTTTCTCTAGTCTTAATATTCCTTCATCTGTTGCATATAAATTAATATTATCACCCAGATTTTTTTCACAGACGTCAATGAGCGTGTTCATTCCTTCTTCTCTATCTTTAAAAATATCAACCAGTTCTGCTGTGATTGTAAATGCGTGAGAATGCGAACCTTGAGGTAATTGTCCTATAGTTTTCGGAAATAGTTCTTCAAGTTGCTCCAGTCCCTGCCAAAGTGGCGAAGCAAATTGCTCAACAAATTCTATTCTCCCCGCCACATTAACACTGGCGACTTTAAGATGTGCCCCACCAATATCCCAACCTATAAAATTAGAATGACTCATGTTCTTAGTATACTTTTATTTTCACCGGCTTAGCCGATTCTAATTCAATATTGGGCATTTTTTTATTTAAGAATGTATCTAATATTTTAGCCGTCACATTGCAATTTATCGATTTTGAAATGCCAGCATATGCTGTTGTAAACCTTGGGTTGATTTCAAGTACATACAATTGCTTTTCTACCTCTATTAAATCAACACCAATATATCCGGCAAAGCCCGATATTACAGAAACAATTTTTCTGGCTAGTTCCAACATAACATCTTTGAACGACAAACATTCATTAACACCTATCGCCTTCAACTTAATTGAACCATTCTTAATTTCAACATACTGCTCATTACATGCGAGCAATTGAACCTCCCCATTAAAAACCAGCAAAGACATACTCAAGTGCTTTCCTTCCAAATAGGGCTGCACTATTAAATTTTTAGTCCCCTCTGCTTCTATCAATTCAGATAAACTATTTTCATTATTAATTAAACGTATCCCTTCACCACCTACGCCATCATCAGGTTTCACTACCCAGCCTGTTTTACTATCAGGATATTTTTCACTAATTAATTTTGTATCAACAACATTAACACCTGCTTCAGACAGTATTTTATTAGTTAAATATTTACTGCTTGCCGTTTTTATGGCATCAGGAATGGAGCCAATAAATATATTTCCATGTTTAATGAATAATTCTGCATATTTTATTAAACAATAATTTGTTTCAGGTGCAATCAACCACGACACATCAGAGTCATTAATAAGCTCTGCCAGTTTCTCGTCTATTGTATCTTCAACGACATATTGCCTCGTGTTATTTTCAAACAAGCTAACTCTACTGTCTCTAGTTAATGATATATTCGAACCATCCAGTTCACTTAATTCGTTAATTAATGTTTGCACCATGATTTCACCTTCCTTTATCAATGTTTCTGATAAGCTCTGGCCGGAGAGTCCTCCTCCTGTGATAAACTCAAATAAAAAATGACGCATAAAATAAGATGCTAATTATTCCTGTAATTGATTTAAGTCGCGGCATGGTTGTTCATGCAAAACAAGGACAGCGTGCATCATATCAACCGATCACGTCTGTAATATCAACAAGCGCAGAACCCGAGCCTGTACTTTCTTCTTTTTTGGAATTATACCCTTTCAAAACAATTTATATTGCCGATCTTGATGCTATTCAAGGGATGACTGGGCAGAATAGTTTGATTTCAGAAATAGCCTCACATTATAAGCAATGCGAATTCTGGGTCGATGCAGGAATTGAATCTATACATAACAGATTAAGCAATTATTCATCTAGCAATATAAAACTTATATTAGGTTCAGAAAATAAATTAGCTAAAGACGAACTCATTGCTTTAATCAAAAACAATCCTGACCTTATATTATCTCTGGATTTTATTAAGAATAAATTAATTGAAAACAGCTATCTATTAGAAGAAGCCGCAATATGGACAAAACAACTCATTATCATGATGCTTTCTCGAGTTGGCTCAAACAAAGGCATAGATACGCAATGTCTGCATAATATTTTAAAGCTTGCTGGAAACAACGAGATTTATGCAGCGGGAGGCGTGCGAAATAGTGATGATCTCATGCAACTAAACTCAATGGGTGTTAAAGGTGTATTGCTTGCTACAGCACTACATACAGGTGCAATCACCAAGGAAGATTTAGAACAGTTCTTAGATGGATAAAGGATAAACATCACCGCTCCTGTGCTTCCTGCGCCCGCAGCATACGACCGCCATGGATGGCGGAAGTGTCGAAAATGCAGGAGCAATTTTCGACCAGTACATCCTGTACATAAAAAAGCCCCGATAAATCGGGGCTTGTGTTTGCGCTGAAATCTAATTCAGCAAACTTCTTATTTCTTTTCAGAAATAATTAGTTAGCTGCGAATGGATGTTCAGCTGAACCTTTCTTGCTTACTACTTCTGCAGCTTTTGGCTCACGAGCAACAGCACGTTTGAGTGAAAGCTTGGTTGCTTCGTAGTTATATTCCTGGATTTTGGCATCATCATCAGCCAACCAGTGAATGAAAACACCTACAGAAATGAAGATATCATCCGCTTCATCAGCAGGAATGGTTCCATCTTCAACACAATCCATAACCGCCATAGCAACAGCACGTTGCGCAGGGCCAAACATTTGTACCGCTTGCTTAGCACCTTTAATGGTTACTTTGTTGAAAAGAATGGTTGCAGGTTTGCAAAGTAGGTTTGGAGCAACAACCGCTAATAAAGTGCTGAAACCGTCTTTGTTATTGGTCAATGCAGTAGCAAATGCTGATTCAGCAGCACTACCACGAGGACCCACCATTAAATCGATATGAGCAACTTCATTACCATCGCCCACTAATGCTTCACCAACTAATGTTCTATCAATCACTGCCATTTTCTTATCTCCACCAAATAGAAAGCTACAGAGGTTTCCTAATATTGACATCGCTGTATTCCTATCGTTTATTTAAAAGTAAAAAGGGGCATTACCCCTACCCAGTTATAACTGACAAAAAGAACAAGTTCTTTACGTCCGTAATTTGTTATTAATTCTTTTTTTCGATCAATTTATAGACCAATAAACTGGCTGCGGTTAAGTCAGCACAAGTTCCTGGATTATAGTTTTTAGCTTTAAGTTCTTTATCAAACTCTTCTATTAGAGTTATTTCCTTTTCTGGATCTGCGACCTTAAGAAACCTGTCCGCTATAATCCCGCTTTTTATTTTTATTTTTTCAGCTATTTGCTGCCCGTATTTACGTTCGATATGGGAGTCAATAATCGATGATAAAAACACCATATAGCACGAAACGGCCGACCATTTTACACTATTCCAGGATTTGTCAAAGCTTTTAATGGTCACAAATCCGGTTTCGAATATCTCGCTAAAGTTATTGGTATATTGCAATGCGACAGAATCCCTATGACTGGCTAATTCCATCGCCTCTATCAAACAACAATCAGGCTTTTTATTAACATCCTGGCTCTCTGTGCTGCCTAATCCTCCAGGATTTGCAAGTCGAATTGCTTCATAGACTTGATCTGCGTCGCTTTGCGTCAATGAATCTAAAGTAATTTCTAGCTCATGACGTAAACTATTAATATCATTAAAATCAGCTTCAGCAGCCATTATAATCGGCGCAAACAATAACAGCATACCCAAATTTGTATTACAGCCAACAGCATTGCGTGTTGCTTTAACACTTTCCAGTACACGTTGCCCTAAATTTGTTTGCGACCGACAGAGTATGGGAACTGAAACCTCTGCACTCACGATAAAGTCTTTCACAGTCATATCATGACCATCAGCATAGATACTGACATTGCCCGGTTTATAGGCTTCAATTTCAGCTATGAAGCTGGCCATGACAGCCGCTTCTAATGCGCTTCTATCCATACGAAATTAATTAGAGCAAGCTTTAAGCTGGTTATTATCAGCAATATGCTTTACGAATGAGTCTATCAAACAAGAGGCTATATTATAGTTCACTACATTTTGAAGACCGTACCAGGCGGGAATACTATTGACTTCGATAATGTAAAACTGACCTTTCTTATCTTGCATAAGATCAACGCCAGCATAATCAATATCCAGTACTTTACAGGCTGATTCAGCCAATGTTGCTATTTCCGTATCCATCTTTATAGCTTCACAATTTGCACCTTGAGCTCGATTGGTAACCCAGTCTTCGCCACGTCTTAACATGGCTGATTTGGCTACGCCATCCACCACCAAGACACGAATGTCAGTAAACTCATTATTCTTACGTTCAATAAACCGTTGTAAATAGTAAATACCGGCGAATTTTTCATCATGTATCAAACCCGTCTGTTTATCGACAAGGTGGACACCTATTCCTTGTGACCCAAATAGTGGCTTAAGCACAAGTTGATGTCCTTTTGCAGATTCTTGTTCCAGTATGTTGCTGGCATGTTCTGCTGATTCGCATATCCATGTTGCTGGTGTTGGTAAACCGGAGCGACTTAATAATAGACTGGTCAATGGCTTGTCGACAGTGCGTTCAATTGCCCGCGGCGTGTTATAGACAGTGACGCCCAAATCATGAAGTGCATGTAAGATATCAAGTCGAAAGATGACTTGTTCGAGACTACCGCCAGGTACACCTCGGACAAAAATACCTAATGGCAGTGAATCAAAACCGGGAAAAGACAGTTCCTGGCCATCGCCACTTATTTCAATAACGCAATCTGTTAATGATAAATACTGGCTATCCAGACCATGATCTTTCAACGATGCGGTTAACTGCCGTCCATGCCAACCCGGATCGTCAGTAATTATTGCAACTTTTCTTTGTCTTTCACTCACGTTTTATTGATTAAAAGACTTATCTAACAAATCAAGATCAATTTTGCCAGCATGAAAGGTATGACCGGTGGTTAATGAACTAATTGCAACACGTGCAGGGCTAAATAACTGTGGATCAACTTTATAAAAATCGTAACCTACACTTTTGAAGATTTCACCAAAAGGTCGACCATAATCACTTGAGGCGCTACTAGGTAAATTATTAGCAAGTTCTTCAGCATCTTCATCACTGGCTTCGACAAACAAGTGAATTTGCCCGGCAAATAATATCGAATCATTAGTACGACTCATCGCAATTAGAAAATCTTTTGATGGTGGGCATATCGGTGCACTACCGGCGCCATCAATAATTTTATCTAAGGGAAAGTGCAAAGCATGAGCCTTATGTAAGGCGGTTTCCAGAACACGACCAACCACTTGTACTGATCCGGCCAGACTTGACGTCGGTGTTAGAATAATGGTTAAAGCGGATGCAGGAATTTCACATTTTTCAGCTATTTTATCTGCTATTTCTAGCGGAGGAACTTTATCTGCTTCGATAACCATATAAGCATTATCACCTGAATCTCGATAACCCAATTCATCATATAACTCTTCACTACTACCCATTGCGCGAGCAGGTCCAGAACCTAAAGCATTAAATGCTCCCTTACCCTCGCCATGATTCAAACTCCAACCGGCATATTGGCTGCCTAAACAAGATAAGACCGGGTTTGTACTATGCACATCCAGATGCCATGACCAATTACGAAAATTTGTTGAGGCACGCAACTTTACCGTACCCAAACCGCCCATGCATATTTCGGAAATAATACGACCAGCTTCGAGTCCGCCGGAGACATTAATACCGGCATCGATAATACAACAACCATTATCCAGCTCAGATACGTCTAATCGTAATGAAGCGGAATTTGACACTAAATATTGAACCAAAGGAGCTGTTAGTTTATTAATACTTGGAGATGACTGCTGATTCACGCTTTGCTTTCCTCTATTGTTGTTAGTAATTATAACTTATGCCGCATTTTGCATTGCTGCAACTGTCGATTCAATTTGTTTCAGTCGATTAAATAGTAAGGCTTTAAGCTTGTCTATTGAATTCTCTTCTGCATGAATCGTACATACAGGGAATTGTTCCGGAATAGTTGTCCCTGGGGAGGGTCTATCTTTAACCCATATTGGCCAATTTATTTTATCACTCACCTGAATCTCTTTTTTAGCATAAAAGATGACAACACCTTGAGACAGCGCTTGATTGCTCTTGTAATCAATTAATTTTCCATCAAAACAAGCCAAATGCGCATCAAACAATGATTCATCTGCTTCATGCAATTCAAATGTAGAAGGTGGTCGTGGGTTAAGCTCAAGCACATAGATATCGTCCGTTTCATCGATAATATAATCCAGCCCACATAAGCCCTTTAGCCCGGTTTCCTTAGTGATTATATTAATAATGTCTCCAATAAGCTGTTCATGTTGAGCACTAGTTGCATTAACAGTCATTGCCCCTTGATATAAAAAAGGCATATTAATAAATTGAGCCGTTTGCATTTGCTGATTAAAACCAACGATTTTTGCTTCGACCCCATTAGCAAGAAACACCACGCTAGCTACCATGCCTGAAATATATTCTTGATAATAATAATTCGATTTACTTTCTGAGGATGTTTGCTCTAACCATTGCACATGACCGCCACCAATGCCGGCTGTTTTTTTCAACAAGCATTTTTCTGACTCTTTCAGTCGCGAAACTGATGTTGCTGGATGCTTAATTCCATTTCTATCTAACATCTCGCAAAACAGCACAGGATCTTTTAGATTAGTTACGGTGGTTTTACTATTCGCAAGAACAGGGGCTAGTGTATTCAGGCTTTCAACTAGCTCTGGATTAGCTTCAAAGCCAGTGCCAATAACAATATTGATATTTGGCTGCTGAGAAATCACATCTCGACATTGTTCTAGTAACTGTACTTTAGAAAAACCATCACAAGAATACTGTAGTTGTTGTGCTGAATCGGACAAAGACTTTGTGTCCTCATCAGTGAAATAATCCATGACATGCACATTATGATCTGCCCGTTTAGCAGAAGCGGCTAATGCTCTTGCAGAACGGGCAATAATGAGAATATTAGCCATTAATCAAAACTTATTAAAATTAGTCCTATGATAGAATTTCTTTGACCAACAATGCTTGAAATAACAATTTAGAGTTCTGCTGCTAACTCTCTCGCCACCTCAAAGGCTGCTTCATGATCAAGATAAAGTGGTTTATCCGCATTTTTCATCATGTCAAACAAATTAAAATGAACCTTGTATTTAATATCTCCCACCGCCAAAGCACCAATACCCACTGCTTTTTTTGGTGTAACAGGAAGTTCAACGCCCATATCATGTATTCCAACACCTTCAATTCCCAAGGGAGGAACAGCATTAACGTCTGCTGCAACAATAAGATTAGTCGCTTCTGCTAATTGACTTTGTGACAATACCTGAATTCCTGCCTTAGCAGCGCCAATAACAACATCACATTTAGGCAAAAAATCCATTATCTTTTCGTCCGAACCACTATCTTCACCTAACATCTCAACACCAAAACGTGCGTTATATTCAGCGGCATATTCTCTGGCTACCTTGGTGCCTCGTCGACTGGTTAAATACACTTCTGCACCACAATTAGCCGCTAATATGCCGGCACACACACCGACTGGGCCCGTACCACCAATAATATCAATACGTCTTCCATCGAAACCATTGCCTGTTTTCTTTTTCAACTGCACCTCAATACAGGCCATTAATGCCGCAGCAGTCGTAATAGCACCACTCGGATCGGCAAAAACAGAAACTTCAAATGGCGGAACCATGGCCATTTTGGCACGATTCAACATATCAATCGCTAAACCAAATTCTCTGCCACCGATAAAGATACCCGTCCGTTTAATGCCTTTCTTGCCACGAGAAAAAATAGTGTCCTGAGTTAAAGCATATAAGTCATCCAACGCAACTTCGGTATAAGGAATCACACCATCAAACTCAGCTTCATAGGCCATATTGACATCAAATGGGCTAACGTTTTTAGTTGGGTTAAACATATGTAGCAAATACGGGTCTTTCATTTTTATTTTTTATCCTGATTGTTTAAAGGTTTTTTACGTTTAGAACTTCGTCCTCTAAAGACGATCTTGACTCATTAACTGTGATTAATGCATGGGTATTACATGCCTTACTCATGACAAAACGTAATCTTGATTCAGATTGCCACTCATCTCTCACCTTCTTCATAGCCTGAAAAGCCATTGTTTCGTCGGGAAAGAGTGCAAAACCAGTCGGTCCCCAAGAACTTTGTCCTATCCCTGTCGCCCCTCCATTCGTCATTGCTTCAAGAATTGGCTTAAGTAGTGGCGAGGTATAACGCCCTCCCTGTGCATCAGCAAAATAATCACCAACAATGTTTTGAATCTGAGTAATCGCATCTCCAAAACGAGTGCAATCATTTTCACTAATTGACGGTAGCGCTTGCATTAATGTTAATCGACACAATGCAGCTGAGGTATCCTCATCCATTGCTCCTAAGGTATTAAATGCACGTCTTTCCGGAACACCGTTAATTCCATCCGCATGATCGTCAAAGATTAAAACAATTCGCCAATGTTCAGGGAATGGCATGTGACTAATAACCGGGGGGACTTCAGTATTTTCTCCCCTACCACCATCGACAATGAAACCGCCATGCATGAAAGTACCAATACCAATCCCCGATCTTGCGCCACGATGTAACATCGCCGCCAGACGACCAGCTTGTTGTTCAGGTAATTCATAAAGTTTAACGATGGCTGATGCAACGGCGAGAGATAATTGTGTGCCTGATCCCAAACCAGAATGTTCAGGAATGGCAGATTTGATCGTCATTTTAACGCCACCATCAATGCCAAAATGCGATAATACTTGTTCAGCATAATTTTCAGCGCGTTTAGAAGAGGGTCCTGTGATATTAATATCATCAGCGTATTCAGCAATTAATGAGGTATCAACGTCCGTTATTGACAGTCCTAAACTACCAAACTTACGGCCATAACCACCATGCATGTCTAAAAAACCTAAATGCAGTCGTGCCGGCGCTCGAACACTAACAAACCTCGAATTTACATTTGATTGATTATTTTTCATTTTTAATTATGGGAAAACTGAACTGATTTTGGGTAACGAAAAACAGAACATAATACTGTAAGTTGTTATTTTTAGATAGTATTTCATATAAGATTTAAACTTATTAAAATTGGATTTGTTCTTAATCAAGAGAGCAGCTTATAATCAGTTGCAATCCATATTAGGGGAAATTTGTGGCAGAAAAAATGATTCTCGTTCCTGTTCGCTCAAGCAAGCAAGGCACTTCTTTGAATGAGGGAAAACTCAAAGAAGAATATATTAAAGTGACCTCTACCCTTGAGATGCACCCTGATGACATGACAAAACTCAAATTGGTAGATGGCGATGAAGTCCGTTTAAAAAACGAAATTGGTGAAACAATTGTTCGCTGCATTGCAAAAAAACCAGAGGAATTACCCGTTGGCACACTATTTCTCCCCTATGGTCCACCATCCAGTCAACTAATGGATAGTGATACTGCAGGTAGCGGCATGCCCCTGTCCAAGCATATGGAAGTAGAAATTGAGAAAATAGTAAGTTAAACGCATACTATGCATATGGATTAGACTGAGGTGAGTTCGTATGAGTGAAAATATCAAGATTGTTAAAGATGCCACATGCACTTTTTGTGGCTGTGTTTGTGACGATATGGAACTTCATGTTGACGTAGAAGAAAAACGTATCGTCAAAGCAAAAAAAGCCTGTATTCTAGGCAAGGCATGGTTTTTAGAACACACAATCGAAGAAGACGCTCCTGCAGCAATGATTGATGGTAAAGAAGTTTCCGTAGAAGAAGCTATAGAAGAAGCAGCCCAAACCTTAGTAAAAGCAAAATTTCCAATTACATATGGCCTAAGTGACACAACCAGTGAAGCTCAGCGCGAGGCAGTTGCGATTACCGACTATATTCATGGAAGTATTGATACCACAACATCAGTTTGTCATGGCCCTTCTGGCCTGGCATTCCAGGGAATTGGCGAAAGTACCAGTACGCTTGGAGAAGTAAAAAACAGAGCCGACTTAGTCATCTATTGGGGCGGTAATCCCGCAGAATCTCATCCTCGTCACTTTGGGCGTTATGCTGTTACAGCCAAAGGCATGTTTACTCCTGGCGGCAAGAAAGATAGAACGATTGTAATGGTGGATGTACGCAAGACAAAAAGTTCTCCGGTTGCTGATATATTAATTAAACCTAAATTAGGTAAAGATTTTGAAGTGTTATGGGCGCTAAGAGCACTGGTAAAAGGTAAAAAATTAGCCAGTAATATTGAAGAAGTGACGGGTGTTCCTCTTGAGGCCCTAGAAGACTTAGCCGACCGCATGAAAAACTGTCAATTTGGGGTTTTATTCTTTGGCATGGGACTCACCATGACCCGTGGTCGTCATTTCAATTCAGGCGCCCTACTTGCTTTAGCGACCGATCTAAACGAATTTACTCATTTTGTTGCAAAACCTGTTCGTGGTCATGGAAACGTTACCGGTGCTGACAATGTTGTGTCCTGGCAAACGGGCTATCCTTTTGGTGTTAATTTTAGTCGCGGTTTTCCACGCTTTAATCCAGGGGAATTTACTACTGTAGATACCTTATCCAACGGTCATGCAGATGCCGCATTAATTATCGCCTCCGACCCTGGTGCTAATTTTCCCAAAAAAGCAATTGACCACTTGAAGAGTATTCCTGTGGTAGCGCTGGATACCAAACGTACCGAGACAACAAAAGACGCACATGTTGCCTTCAAAACATCAACTTATGGCATTAATACAACAGGCACCGCATACCGTATGGATGATGTACCAATAACATTAAGACCGGCATTTGAATCTCCGTTTCCAGACGATGAATCAATTTTGACAGGAATTAAGAAACGCGTTCAAGAATTAATGCTGGTCAAGCATCAAGCAAGAGGAGCAAGTGGCGAAGCGAAAGTAGCTTCAAAGATACAGTAGAAATGGCGCCACTTTAATTTTAATTACGACATAATAGTGATAGATTTATAATATAATTGTTTTGATTTACTGAGACCATTTACGAGAATTACAAACTAAACAAAATAGTTGTCTATTAAAACTATTTTGTTTAGAGAACTTCAATAAACAGTCATCGTAAAATTACTCATATACCCGTAATACTTGAAAATGCGGGATTTAGAGTGCATCTATTTTTATTCAGAGCGAGGCACGACGACGCGCATGGCGCTCCCTGTAAGGAGGAGCAACGACGCTCTGGATGAAAATAGATGGGCTATAAATCCCACATTTCCAAATATCACGGGTATTAAATATAACTAAAATATTTAGGGGTATTTGATGGCATCGTCAACGCGCATCATCAATGGCAAGGTTTATGACCCATCCAATAACATTGATGGCGAAGTAAAAGAGATTTGCATCAAGGATGGCAAGATCGTTGAGTCTGTTGCAGATGATGCGACAGTCATTGATGCTAAAGGCATGGTTATCATGCCAGGTGCCGTAGATATACACTGCCATATTGCCGGCACAAAAGTTAACGCCGCCAGAAAACTGCAACCCGAAGACCATCGTCATGATGTTCATCCAGGAACACCTTTTACCCGCTCGGGTACAGGCGGAACTGTTCCTTCAACTTTTACTACAGGTTATCGCTACGCTACTTTAGGTTATACAACAGCAATGGAAGCTGCTGCCACTCCTATTGGCGCACGTCACACTTTAGAAGAATTCCATGACACACCTGTAATAGATAAAGGCTTTTATGTCTTGCTTGCTAACAATATTTTCTTGCAACAACTACTTCGTGATAAGCGTACAGAAGAATTTGATCAAGCGCTTGCCTGGTGGATTAATGCGACTAAGGCTTATACGGTAAAGTTGGTTAATCCGGGTGGAGATGAGCCTTGGAAAGGTAAAAAGAATTCTAACGTCGCTAACATTGATGAAAAAAACGATGAGGAGTTATCACCTCGTCAAATTATCGAAGCCTTTATTACTTCAGCAAACAAACAAGGTTTTCCAAAACCACCGCATATTCATTGTAATAACCTCGGACACAGTGGTAATTACATCACTACATTAGAAACAATGAAAACGGCAGGTGACATGCGTGTTCATCTTGCACACATTCAGTTCCACAGCTACGGCGGCGAGTTGGGCAAGAACCCAAATTCTAAAGCAAAAGAAATCATTGAGTACGTTAATGAACATCCCAATATTACCTGTGATGTAGGTCAAGTCATGTTTGGTAAAGCGACCATTATGACGGCTGATGCACCATTGGCTTATGTTTTGAAAGGTCATACCAAAGGTAAATGGATTAATGCTGATACCGAATGTGAAAGTGGTTGCGGCATCGTACCTTTCAATTACCAGGAACATATTTTCATACATACACTTCAATGGGCGATTGGCTTGGAATTATTCTTGATGTCAAAAGATCCCTGGCGCGTACTTTTATCTACAGATCATCCGAATGGTGGTTCGTTTATGAGTTATCCAAAACTAATTAAATTATTAATGGATAAGTCATTCCGACGTGAAGAAATGAAACGAGTTAATCAAAGCGCACTAGACCAATGTTCTTTACGTGATTTAGAACGCGAATATACATTGAATGAAATTGCCATTATTACTCGAGCTGGGCCAGCTAAGGTACTTGGCTTGAAAAACAAAGGTCATTTAGGTGTCGGGGCGGATGCAGACATTACCATTTATGATGAAATGGAAAATAAGGAAATGATGTTTAATGCACCGCGTTATGTCATTAAGTCAGGTCATACTATTATTGCAAACCATGAATTTATAACGGATTTTATCGGTAAACAATTACATATTGAACCAGAGTATGACAATAAGATCGAAGAAGTATTGAAACCCTTCTTCGAAAGTTACTATTCCATCGAGTTTTCCAATTATGCTGTCAACGATAGTTACTTACATGATCATGAAGTCATTCCATGTGAGAAAGTATAAGCATGAAAATGGATATTAAAAATGAAGATTAAGGCAACAGAAATAGTCGATACCTTTGCCGAAGCATTCAAAATGGTTGGCAGCCGAATTATTATCACGGCGGAAACGAAAGAATGGGCAATGGCGGCAGCACAATCAATAACCGGTTTTGCGACTTCAGTTATTGGTTGCAAATGTGAAGCAGGAATTGAATCTGAAATAGCAGCTGAAGACTCTCCAGACCTAAGACCCGGTGTTAGCGTTTTAATATTTGCCATGGATGCGGAAAGCTTAGGCAAACGTTTAGTGGAACGCATAGGACAATGTGTCATGACCTGTCCTAGTACAGCTTGTTACAACGGCTTAGAAAATGGTTCACCTGTCACAGTTGGCGGTCAATTACGATACTTCGGTGACGGTAATCAAAGCAGTAAAGTCATGGGTGAAAATAAATTTTGGCGTATTCCTGTCATGGATGGCGAGTTTCTCATTGATGATTCTTTTAATGTTCAAGAGTCTGTCGGTGGCGGAAATATTTTAATCCTTGGCAAAGATCAAAAAGCCACACTTAAGGCTGCAAGAGCAGCAACCAAAGCCATGCGAGCGTTACCAGATATCATTCTGCCCTTTCCAAATGGCGTTGTTCGTAGTGGTAGTAAGGTTGGATCTAAGTATAAGACACTAATCGCTTCGACCAATCATGCTTACTGTCCAACACTACGTGGTGTTGTTAAGAAATCAGAATTAGGCGATGGCATTAATAGCGTCCTTGAAATCGTTATTGATGGATTGAATCCCGAAGCCGTTGAAGAAGCAATGCGCGTAGGTATGAATGCGGCAGCCAAACCTGGTATAAAACAAATATCTGCGGGTAATTATGGTGGTGATCTTGGTCAATACCATTTGAAATTACATCAAATACTGGGAGCTGCATAATGGCTCTAAAACTAAAATTACACACCCAACCTGATGTCCCGCTAGAAGCAGACTGTATTAGTCCTGATCGATTTCAGTCACTAAGTAATTCAGAAGTTTCTGCTCAAATAGTTTTCCATGGTAATCGTCAGGTTCCATTAGGTGAATTCTTTGATTGTTCAGGTGAGTTTGATGGCGAAATTGTTATTGATGGTGATTGTAACAATATTAAACACATAGGTTCTGTCATGTCATTCGGCAAAATAACAATTGAAGGCAATGTCGGAGTTCATACTGGTGCTGTGATGAGTGGCGGAGAAATACTTATTAGCGGTAATGCTAACGATTGGCTTGGTCCTGAAATGTTGGGTGGCAAGATTACTGTTAAAGGTGATGCCGGCCATATGGTAGGCAGCGGATATCGAGGTAGTACTGTCGGTATGCAAGGCGGTGAAATTATTGTTCATGGCAATGTAAAAAATGAAACAGGCCACGTCATGCGACGAGGCTTAATTGTAGTTGGTGGTAATTCAGGCGATTTCACCGGCGTTAACATGCTTGCAGGAACTATTATTGTACTCGGCGAAATGGGCATACGAACCGGCGCAGGAATGAAACGAGGCACTATTATTAGCCTACATAACGCGGAAATGATCCCGACCTTTAGTCATAGCTGCCATTATCAACCTTCTTTTATTCGACATTATTATAAATATTTAAAAACGTTGGGACTCAATATCGATGAAACTTTTCTGAATGGAACGTTTGAACGTTGGTGTGGAGATTCAATAGAGTTAAACCGAGGGGAAATTCTTTTATACGCAGGTAAATAATAAAATTACCAGAGTAAATTGCCACTTAGGCTGAGGAGAAAACGATGACTACAATCGTAACTGAAAATTGTAAAAACTGTCGATTTACGGACTGTGTAACAGTTTGTCCAGTCGCATGCTTTCATTATGACGATGAAATGTTATATATCGATCCAGACACTTGTATTGATTGCAGTGCCTGTATTCCAGAATGTCCTGTGCAAGCTATTTTTGAAGGCGATGACATTCCTGAAGATCAAGAAAACTGGATTGAAATTAATGCTGAAAAAGCACCTGATCTTCCTGTTTGTGAAGAACAAATGGAACCTTTACCTGGCGCTGAAGAACGCAAAGCGGAACTGGGCTTCTAATTACATCATACAAACAATAAATTATTTAAAATAAATCATGACTACTCTCGGTACTGAAGATAATCCTTTATTGGTTGCCATTGTTGGCAGTGGCCCCAGTGGTTTCTATGCTGCTGAAGCACTGTTTAAATCAGAAATAAACGTCAAGGTCGATATAATCGAACGTCTACCCTCACCTTACGGACTGGTTCGCAGTGGTGTTGCACCTGATCATCAAAAACTCAAGCAAGCAATAAAGCTTTACGAAAAAATTGCAACTTCGGAAGACTTCAATCTTATCTCTAATGTTACTGTGGGAACGGACATTTCTGTTGATGAGCTTTGTGCCTCACATCATGCTGTCATTTTTACCTGTGGTGCCGAAACAGATCGAAGACTGGGCATCCCTGGTGAAGATTTACGCGGCAGCCATACCGCAACCGAATTTGTAGGTTGGTATAATGGCCACCCTGATTATCGTGATCGTGAATACGATTTATCACATGATGTCGCCGTTATTATTGGTCAAGGCAATGTCGCTGCCGATGTCAGTAGAATATTATCGAAGACAGTAGACGAACTTAAACATACGGATATTGCTCAACACGCTTTAGACGTATTGGCCGAAAGTAAAATCAAGGAAATACATGTCATCGGTCGACGGGGTCCTGCACAAGCTAAACTAACACCCAAAGAACTACGCGAATTTGCTGAACTTGCTGACTGCAATCCGATGGTTCTGGAACAAGACATGTTACTCAATCCTGAAAGCGCAAAAGAGCTCGAAGAAAAAACTAATATCGGCTGCAAAAAAATCTACGACATGTTTTGTGATTTTTCAAAACTTGAACCCGACTCATCTAAATCACGAAGCTGTTTCTTTAGCTTTCTCTTAGGCCCAAAGGAATTAATCGGTAATGACAGATTGGAAAAGGTTATTCTGGAAAAGAATAAATTAAGCGGAGAACCTTTTAAACAATCCGCCAGAGGAACTGGTGAGACGATTGAACTTGAAGCAGGAATCTTATTTCGTAGTATTGGTTACCGAGGAGTCGCTATACCTGGCGTTCCCTTTCACGAAAGCTGGGGAACCATACCGAATGAATCAGGCAGAGTGACTAATGATGACACCGTTGTCACTGGACTCTACACCTCCGGCTGGATTAAACGCGGCCCTAGCGGCATTATTGGCACAAATCGGGCTTGTAGTGTCGAAACCGTTAATTGTTTACTTGAAGATATTGAGAAATTAGACGATGGAACGAGTAAAACCGGTGCTGCTGCTATTTATGCCATCCTCGATAGTAAAAATATAGAACACATCAATTATGAACAATGGAAAAATATTGATGCTAAAGAAGTAGAACGTGGTGAACCTAAGGGAAAACCACGTGAAAAATTTACTTATGTTGATGAAATGCTCGCCATAAATAAATAAATATATTGATAATATTTTTCTGACTCGCCCCCGCTTTTCGCTTAGAATACTTAGTAATTCTTGCATTTATTCGCTATTGACCATTTAAATGCAAAACAATATCGTTGCGCCGCTAGTTCGCACGATTTAAAGCATAATAATTAAAGAAAACAAAGGAATTATCATTGGTTAAGAAGTCAAATTCGACTGCGGCTATCACCCGTGAGGTGACTTGTCCTTTTTGCGGAATACTATGTGATGACCTTGTTATTCAGAATCAAAATGAAAGATTAAGTATTCTTGAAAATGGCTGTCCCAAAGCCATCGCCGCCTTCGAAGGCGAAGTATCCGTCAATTCTCCAAAATTAAAAGGCAAAAAAGTTTCACTTGATGAAGCAATTAATGCTGTTTGTCAGATCCTCAAAAAATCACATACCCCATTGTTTGCCGGCCTGGCTAGTGATGCCGGAGGTATTCGACAAATGATGCATCTTGCAGATAATACAGGTGCTATCATTGACCATATGCATGGTGATGCCCTGATTCGTAATACGTTGGTATTACAAGATCTTGGCTGGATCATGACCACCCTGTCAGAGATCAGAAATCGGGCCGATATGATTATTTTCGCTGGCACTGACACAACGAATTTCCCGCGATTTTTCGAGCGAGTTGTCTGGAATAAACAATCCATGTTTAAGCTAAAAAATGACCAACGGCAAATTGTCTATATTGGTGACAAACTCAACACTAAACCCGGTATTAATCCAAATGGTAAACGTCCTACGGTACTCAATTGTAAAAATGAGCAAATAGGCGAAGTCATTTCTAGTCTGCATGCCATGGTTGCCGGTGAAACCATCAACACAAAAGAGATCGCCGGCATTAAAACCAAGGCAGTAGAAGCCTTGGCCGAAAAGATGAAATCAGCAAAATATGGCGTCATCGTCTGGTCTCCTGCTGAACTGAATATCCCGCATGCCGAACTAACTATTCAGAATTTTTGTGAAATCGTTAAATACATGACCCGAACAACCCGTTTTGCCGGATTTTCATTAGCTGGCAATGATGGCGCAACAACAGCAAATAGTATTTGTGCATGGCAAAGTGGTTACCCATTACGCGTCAATTTTAACAAGGGTTATCCTGACTACGATGCGCACCGTTATTCAACTCATAATGTACTCAAGAATAAAGAGGCTGATGCCCTACTCTGGATTAACAGTTTCAATTCAATTGTAAATCCACCACGCGCATCAATTCCTAGCATCGTTCTTGGCACACCCGAGACTAAACTAAAATTCAAGCCCGATGTCTTTATTCCGGTATCGACGCCCGGCGTTGATCATAGTGGTCAATTGTTTCGTACAGATAGCGTAGTTGCTTTACCATTGAAACAAGTTCGACAATCACCCTATTCAAGTGTTGATTCAATACTCAAACAAGTCATCGAAAGGATGTAAGCTAAAACGCGATGTATATTAAATTAACAAACGGCATAGTCTATGATCCAGTTCACGGCATTAATGGGGAACGCAGAGATATCTATATTCGTGATGGCTATATCACTCGCAAGCCATCAAGCAATACAAAAATAGATAAAACCTATGATCTGAAAAACAAAATCATCATGTCAGGTGCTATCGATATCCACACGCATATCGGTGGTGGCAAGGTCAATATTGCCAGAATGATGCTGCCAGAAGATCATCAAGCTGATCTGGTAAGTCGAACTGAGTTAACCCGCTCTGGTTGTGGTTATGCTGCGCCTTCTACATTAACAGCAGGTTATCGCTATGCTGAAATGGGTTATACCGCCTGTTTTGAACCGGCAATGCTCCCTGCTAATGCACGCCAGGCACATATGGAAATGGCAGACACCCCGATGGTGGACAAAGGCGCCTATGCGATGTTAGGTAGCGATGATTTTTTTCTTCGCATGCTTGCATCTAAAAAAGATCAAGAGGCTATCAGTGATTATGTTGGTTGGACAATTAATGCATCTCAAGCACTGGGAATTAAAGTTGTTAACCCTGGCGGTATTAGTGCTTTCAAATTTAATCAGCGTCAACTTGAACTAGATGAAGTCAATCAATACTACGGCACTTCACCACGTGAAATCCTCATAGCACTTGCTCGAGCTGTAACAGAACTCGGAATACCACATCCTTTACATGTACATGGTTGTAATCTCGGTGTGCCCGGTAATATGCAAACAACTTTAGATACCATTAAGGCTGTGGAAGGCATGCGTATGCATATAACTCACATCCAATTTCATAGCTATGGTACTGAAGGTGATAAGAACTTTTCATCCGGTGCTGCAGAAATTGCTGAAGCCGTGAATAAAAACCCCAATATTTCGATTGATGTTGGACAAGTGCTATTTGGTCAAACAGTCACTGCCTCAGGTGATTCAATGCGCCAATATGCGGGTCATTGGCATGCTCATCCAAAAAAATGGGTGGTTATGGACATTGAATGTGATGCTGGTTGCGGCGTTGTTCCTTTTAAATATAAAGATAAGAACTTCGTCAATGCCTTACAGTGGGCCATAGGTCTTGAATTATTTTTATTAGTTGATGACCCATGGAGAATCTTTTTAACCACCGATCATCCTAATGGTGCTCCGTTTACCAGTTACCCGCATCTTATCCGTCTATTAATGGATCGCAGCTTCAGAAATGACATGTTATCGACGATTAATAAGGACGCTGCCATAGCAAGCACTCTTTCCAGTATTGATAGAGAATATTCTTTATATGATATTGCCATCATGACGCGAGCTGCGCCGGCTAGAAGTCTTGGACTGAAAAACCGGGGACATTTAGGTTCCGGTGCAGTTGCAGATATTACCGTCTATAGCAACAATAAAGATAAAGAAAAAATGTTTAGTAAACCAGATTATGTTTTTAAAGATGGTGAAGTGATCGTACGTAATGGAAAAATCACTAAAGTAGTACAGGGAGCAACACATACCTTGCGACCAGAATTTGATAGCGGCATCGAAAAGTCCCTAAAACGTTATTTTGATAACTATCAGGCTATCAGCCTTGGTAATTTTAAAATTGATGATGATGAAATTGTTGAACATGGCAATGGAAAAATCATTGTTCAACCTTGCACGTAGAGTTATTCATGAAAATTAATGGCGTACTAATAGATGATACATTTGCCGAAGCCTTTCCGATGAAGGCGACGCGTATCATCATTACAGCAATGAATTTAAAATGGGCGCATCGTGCGGCTAATGCCATTCGTGGCTTTGCCTCTTCAGTAATTGCCTGTGGCATCGAAGCAGATATAGAACGCGAACTCAAACCTTCAGAAACGCCAGATGGGCGCCCAGGTGTATCGGTTATGATTTTTGCCATGTCTGTTAAAGAGCTTGAAAAACATATCCCCACCCGCGTCGGTCAATCTGTCATGACAACAGCTACGACGGCCTGTTTTTCTGGTTTAGACAGCGACAAAAAAGTATCAATGGGTAAAAGCTTGCGTTTTTTTGGCGATGGCTTTCAAATATCCAAAGTCGTTAATGGTAAACGTTTCTGGCGTATCCCGGTCATGCACGGCGAATTTATTTGCGAAGATACTATCGGCGTAAGAAAAGCCGTTGGTGGTGGAAATTTTCTGGTACTGGCAAAAACCGCACGACAAGGACTGACCGCATGTGAAAAAGCCGTTGATGCCATTAAAAAAGTACCCGGTGTCATTACCGCATTTCCTGGTGGCGTCGTCGGTTCAGGATCGAAAGTCGGTTCAAAGTATGATTTTTTGACGGCTTCAACCAATGAAGCCTATTGTCCAACATTAAAAGGTCAGGTCAAATCTGAATTGGGCGTTGATATTGGTTCGGTATTAGAAATTGTTATCGATGGTCTTGATGAAGAATCGATTCGCGAAGCCATGCGTGTTGGTATACGTGCTGCTTGTAAATTTGGACCAAAGAAAGGGATATACCGTATCAGCGCAGGAAATTATGGTGGTAATTTAGGTCCGCATTTGTTTTACCTGAGGAAGTTACTCAAATGACGGCTTTATGCTTCACACTAAAACACACGCCTAAATTTACCCTGGATGTCTCTCCATTGACGCCCGATAATCTGGAAGGAAAAACGCTAGCTAAGATTAAAAGACTTCCTCTTGTCTATGGAAAAGAAACAGTAAACGTTGATGAATTATTTTCCGTTAAAGGACGTAATGCTGAAGAAATACGGATAGAAAAAAGTTGCAATAAACTCATGTATGTCGGTCAAGGCATGACCAAAGGCAGTCTCAATATTAATGGTGATGTTGGAGATTTTCTCGGCCAAAGCATGAAAGGTGGCACTATTACGGTAAAAGGAAATAGTGGTTCGTGGGCGGGGAATGATATGTCCGGTGGCAGAATTAATATTAATGGTAATGCTACAGATTATGTTGGTGGTGGATTACCAGGTGATGCATTTGGCATGAGAAACGGCTTAATCAATATCACCGGTAATGCGGGTGATAGAGTCGGCGATCGTATGCGACGTGGTATAATAATCATCCAGGGTAAATCAGGTGATTACTGCGGTAGTCGAATACATGCAGGAACAATAATTGCCTTGAATAAAGTAGGCAAAAATCCCGGTGAAGGAATGCGCAGAGGCAGCATTATTCTGGCAAAAAGACCTGTTCATATTTCAGCGACATTTAAAAGTAACGGTAATCTGAAGATGCAATTTCTACGCTTATTATTTACTCAGCTAGCCGCTATGGATCCGGAATTTCAAATATTCAATAAATATGGACCAACTGCTCATCGTTTTTCTGGTGACCTGGCACGTAATGGCAAAGGCGAAATTCTAATTTTACAAATAATTGATAAACTAGATTAATGAAACGTACTCGCGGAAAGAAAGGTCGTGTTGAAGGCCGTACTACACCACATAAATCTTTAGCTGAAATCAGGCAGTTGCTTGGTGATGCACCTCGTAGCCGTGATATGTTGATAGAACATCTGCATAAAATCCAGGATCATTATCACCATATATCAAATCGTCATATCCTCGCACTTGCGATAGATATGCAGCTCCCTATGTCTGAAGTCTTTGAAACCGCAACGTTCTATCATCACTTTGACGTGCTAGGACAAAATGAACTGCCACCACCAACAAAAACGGTAAGAGTATGTGAATCGCTCACTTGTGAGATGTTTGGCGCAAAAGCATTAATCAAGCAGCTTAATGCTGAAGGTATGAAAGATGTGCGTATCCAGCCAGTCCCATGTGTCGGCAGATGTAATACTGCACCGGTCGCTGTTGTTGGAACCAAACCGATTGATTCAGCCGATACAGATAAAATAAAAACTGCAATCGATAATAATGATTTCGAAGATAGTGAACCAGATTCCATTGCTTATACTGACTATAAAAATAATGGTGGTTATCAAACTTTACAAGATTGCGTAGCAGGCAAATACAAGCAAGAAGACATCATCTCTTTATTAGAAGATTCCAACCTTCGCGGACTTGGCGGAGCGGGTTTTCCAACGGGTCGTAAATGGCGCATCCTCAATGAACAAGCAAAACCTAAATTAATTGCCATCAATATCGACGAAGGTGAACCGGGAACATTTAAGGACAGAGTTTATCTCGAACAGGACCCGCATCGCTTTATAGAAGGTACTTTAATTGCTCATTGGGCTATCGAAGCTGAAAATATTTATATTTATTTAAGAGATGAATATGCTGGTTGTAGAAAGATGCTTGAACGTGAGCTTGAATCTTTAAAACAAGACCCGCCATGTGACTTACCCGAAATACATTTGCGTCGTGGCGCTGGTGCTTATATTTGTGGCGAAGAGTCTGCCATGATTGAATCTATCGAAGGTAAACGTGGATTACCAAGACTCAGACCACCTTATGTTGCTCAGGTTGGTTTATTTGGTCGCCCTACTTTAGAGCAGAACATGGAAAGCATGCACTGGGTTCGAGACATTATTGAAAATGGTCCAGAATGGTTTTCTAAACATGGCCGAAATGATCGGAAAGGCTTGCGTTCATTCTCAGTAAGCGGACGAGTAAATAAACCCGGGGTTCATCTAGCGCCTGCAGGTATAACGATGCAAGAACTCATAGATGAATATTGTGGCGGCATGATCGACGGACATGACTTTTACGGTTATTTTCCAGGCGGTGCATCTGGTGGCATTCTGCCTGCTTCATTAGGTAATGTTCCTCTCGATTTTGATACATTACAGCCACATGGTTGCTTCATTGGATCAGCAGCTATTGTTGTTTTATCCGATAAGGATAACGCAAAAGAAATGGCTCTAAATGCGATGAAATTTTTTGAAGATGAATCTTGTGGTCAATGTACGCCCTGTCGAGTCGGCACATCAAAAGCAGCTAAACTAATGGAAAAAGAGGAATGGGATCAACCCTTGCTAGAAGAGCTAGCAAAAGCAATGGAAGATGCTTCTATTTGTGGGCTTGGACAAGCTGCGCCAAATCCATTGCGTTGTGCTATAAAATATTTTCCTGAGGAATTTGAATAATGGCTGCCAACCCTAAGGTTATGAACGAAAAAGTAACTTCATTTAGTTTAAATGGGGAAAGTATTGAAGCTTATGGTGACGAAACTATCCTTCAAGCTGCTAAACGTAATGATGTTGAAATACCACACCTTTGCTATAAGGAAGGTTATCGTCCCGATGGTAACTGTCGTGCGTGTATGGTCGAAATTGATGGTGAGCGAGTTCTAGCACCATCGTGCTGCCGACAACCAACGGAAGGAATGAAAGTTGAAAGTGATAATGAACGAGCCACTCATTCACAAAAAATGGTTTTGGAATTATTACTCGCAGACATGCCGCAACAAGGAAAATCACCTTATAAATTAAATTCCGAATTGGACTATTGGGCAAATAAATTTGAAATTTATGATCCGCGCTTTGAACAACGAGAACAACCTGTCTCTGATCTTTCTCATCCTGCAATAGCTGTCAATCTTGATGCATGTATTCAATGTACACGCTGTGTAAGAGCCTGTAGAGAAGAACAAGTTAATGATGTTATAGGCATGGCATTTCGTGGAAAACATGCAGAGATTGTTTTCGATATGGCAGAACCCATGGGAGAAAGTACTTGTGTTGCCTGTGGCGAATGTGTACAAGCCTGCCCTACTGGCGCTCTTATGCCAGCAAAAAATGTAGGTTTAGTCGAACCCGATACAAAAGTTGAATCTGTCTGTCCCTATTGCGGTGTTGGTTGTTTGCTAACCTATAATGTTAAAAATAATCATATTCAATATGTTGATGGTCGTGATGGTCCTGCTAACAAAAGTAGATTGTGCGTTAAGGGTCGTTACGGTTTTGATTATGTCCACCACCCGGATCGACTCACTAAACCTTTAATCCGTCGTGAAGGGGCTGAAAAAACGGCAGCTTTGATCGACCCACTTGAGGTACATAAGTATTTCCGCGAAGCGACTTGGGAAGAGGCCCTGGATTTAACTGCCAAAGGCTTAAATGATATAAGAGATTCTAAAGGACCTGATGCCCTTGCTGGTTTTGGTTGTGCCAAAGGCAGTAATGAAGAAGCTTATCTAGTACAAAAACTGGTACGCACTGGTTTTGGAACGAATAATGTTGATCACTGCACGAGATTATGTCACGCGTCATCTGTTGCTGCTTTATTAGAAACAATTGGTTCTGGTGCTGTTTCAAATCAGGTTTCTGACGGTTCTGAGGCAGAAGTCATCGTTGTTATCGGTGCACGACCTAATGATAATCACCCTGTCGCGGCAACATTCATTAAGAATGCGACAGAACGTGGTAGTAAATTAATTCTAATAGAACCCTATGGTTCTGAGATGTATTTGCATGCAGAACATTTACTACAATTAAGACCTGGAACAGATGTTTTATTATTAAATGCAATAATGCATACAATCATCGATGAAAATCTATACAACCAGAAATTTATTGATGAACATACAGATGGCTTTGAAGCTTTAAAAGAAACTGTACTTAAATACAGCCCCGAAGAAGTTGCACCTATCTGTGCTATTCCCCCTGAGACGATTAAAACCGTTGCAAGATTATATGCAAATGCAGAAACAGCGATCATATTCTGGGGCATGGGTATCTCACAACATATACATGGCACTGATAATGCCCGTTGTTTAATTTCTTTGGCTTTAATGACTGGCCAAATTGGTAGACCTAGCACTGGCCTACATCCTTTACGAGGACAAAATAACGTGCAAGGCACTTCTGACGTTGGCCTTATCCCGATGGTCTACCCTGACTATCAGCCCGTTTCAGATCCAGATGTTAGAGCAAAGTTTGAAGAACTATGGGGTCAAGAGCTCGATCCTAATCCTGGCAAGACTGTTGTTGAAATTATGCACGCTATACATGATGGTGATTTAAATGGACTCTACATTATGGGTGAAAATCCGGCTATGTCAGATCCAAATCTAAATCATGCAAGAGAAGCCCTATCAAAACTTGAACATTGTGTTGTACAGGATATTTTCTTTACTGAAACATGTAGCTATGCCGACGTTATATTGCCAGCAAGTGCATTTCCTGAAAAATCAGGTACATTTACAAATACAGATCGACGTGTACAAATGGGTCGGCAGGCAATTGACCCACCTGGTGATGCAAAGCAAGATTTGTGGATCATTCAAGAAATTGCCAACCGTATTGGTCTTGATTGGAATTATTCTGGCCCAGAAGAAGTGTTTGAAGAGATTCGTAAAGCCGTACCAAGTATGGCTGGTATCACTTGGAAACGACTTGAAGAAGAAGATTCATTAACCTACCCACTTGAAAATGAAGGTGATGCAGGAGAACCAATCATCTTTAAAGATGGAATTTTCCCAACTGATGATGGCAAAGGACGATTCGTTGCAGCGGAATACATTGAAGCAGCAGAATTACCTGATAAAGATTACCCATTTGTATTTGTTACCGGTCGTCAATTAGAACACTGGCATACGGGCACTATGACACGTCATTCTCGCGTGTTGGATGCCATTGAACCAGGACCCTGTGTCATGATTAACCCAAGCGACCTGGCAAAATTTAATCTTAAAACAGGCGATATACTGGTTATAGAATCTCGACGTGGCCGAATTGCAGCTACGACACGTGCTGATGAACATATGCTTGAAGGTGTCGTGATGATGCCGTTTACTTATAGCGAGGCAGCCGCCAACCTGATTACTAATGAAGCACTGGATCCATTTGGGAAAATACCTGAATTTAAGTTCTGCTCGGTTAATCTAAGAAAAGGAACGCGTACACACGATAGAATCAATAGAAAAACAGTTTAAGATCAAAAAATAAGTCTGCAACGATAGACTAAAAAAATCAGAAAATTCTATTGTTAATGTTTATTCAGTTTAACTGATTGATGTTTTAGAATTGATATAAACGACGCAAATGAATCAAATCAGGACTCGTTATTTTTCACATCTATTAATGTCAATGTTTCTAATATAAGCGGCTCAGCAGACTCCGCATTAGTATCCGGGATCACCGTTGTTATTTTATACAGGGTGCCTGGAATATCATCTGAAAAGATGAATTCATAATATTTCTCGGCAAATTTTTCAAAGTCACGACGATGAGGATCATTCAAATAAGGTGAAAAAAATAATTTTTCACCTTGATATTCTTTACCATTAAAGCTGAATGTCGTCGGTTCAATAACGGCATCTTCTCTTAGTGAAACTTTTATTTGCTTATGGAAATATCTCCAGTGTCCTTCTGCAAGTCGATTCATTTCATAAACATCACCTTGCATAAAAATTCCTAATACAGGGTTACCAAAAATACCTGTGACATTATCAGCATTTACAGCCTGTTTTTTTTCTGCTGTAAAAAAATCCAGCTGGGCATTCTTGCTGCCGTCATCATTTAATTCCAGTATTTTCAGATAAACCGAATCACTAAAACCCTCTTCAAAAGTTCCTGACTTAACAAATTCATAATATAAGCTGACTGGTTTTTTTATATTTGCCAAATGGTCAGAAAGCCATAATTTTGTTTCAGCATCATTGAATTTAAAACCTTCTGGAATCTCGTCTACTTCACCATATCGACCAATACTTGAATCCAGTTCTTCCTGAGTTAGAGCAGTGCCACCTCTTGTAGGCGCGATATTCTGGCTTGATTCTTCAGCTAATAAATTGCTGCTCATTAAAGTTAATGTGCTAACTGCAATTACTAAATTGACAATAAATCTCATATACACTCTCAACTATTTAACTAATGGAATACCATAGTCTGTTAATATTTTTTCAATTTCTGTTTTATTTTCTTTAATTAAGTTGTTAATTTTTTCTTTCCATTCTTTTTCGCCATATCTCACAGCCATGGAATTACTGTACGAGAATCTCATTTGGCGATTTTTCTTTACATCATCTTTTAGTGGTAATAAAACCAGCTCAGCCTTATCCTTATAAACTTTAGCGTAATAACCCGCTGTTGGTCCCCAAATAATAGCCACATCAATTTTACCGTCAGCAATATCCTTAATAAGAGTATGACCAGGGTTAAGTTTTGGATCACCGGGATGTCCTTGATATGGTATTGTATATCCCATTAATTCCTGATAAAAAAACCATAATTGAGCCGGATCACCACGATCAGAAAGACCAATCTTTATATCATCCAACTGCTTCTCTTTTATAACCTTAGCCAACATTTCTGGCTCTGTGACGTCATCCAGGCCTCTTCCTTTAGCGTAAACTAATGCATAAGTAGTACGATAGTAAGGCTCGGTGGTTGCGGCTAATTCAAATTGAGATGGCACGTTAATGACTAAATCACATTTATAACCTTCACTTTCTTCAGATTCGGCACGCAGCGTATTTCTGATAAAGCCCATTCGTTGAGGGAAGAATTCGTATTTTAGTTTTAAACCTAACTTCTTAGCTAATAATTCTGCAATTTTATTTTCATATCCTTCTTCCTTTTTATTTGAAAAAGGTAGCATATAAGGATCTGCACATACCTTGAGATATTCAGAATCAGGAAGAGCTTCTTCAGCAAAAACTGCATGGAATAAAAATGTAGATAATAAAATTGTGATTGTTTTTTTCATGAAAATAAAGCAGTCCGCTCTTTAAATTGAGCGGACTGTCCATTGTTTATTTGATGATGAAATCAGAAGACTTATTTTGTTGGTTTTATCTTATTGATTTTACCAATAAGTCGTTTGAAAGGACCTTCTAATTCGGCCATGGCTTTTGCTTTTGCTGCGTCTTTTTGTTCAGCGGTCACATCACCAACAACAATTACACCCACCATACCAAAACCAACATGGGGTTCACATACATAGCCCCAAACACCTTCTTTGTCAGGTGTCACACTCATAGAGCTACCTGCCATTTTACCGTGTTCACCAAACACTGTACCGCCTTCAGGTACTACATAGCTGACAGCATTATGTGAAGTCATGTTATTGAATTTTACCGTATCACCAGGAGCAATATAAATAATTGCGGGATTAAATACTCTCGCCTCTGCATTAACGCTATGTTCAGCAGCATTCACAAGGTTTGGCAATATAAAAGAAAAAATAGCCAATAATGTGGTCAATATTGTTCTTTTTGTCATGATAATCATCTCCAAAAAAGTTATTACGTTATTATTATTAATATAATTTCAATTTAAAAAATAAAGCGGAATTTAATAGTGTCGTCCAAATAATTGACGTTCCAACTTTCATATCTATGTATTATTAAGTCTGACTTTGTTTAATCATCAGATTATATGTAAGACTGTGTAATTTACAGCAAGTTCTTTTAAATGACTAATTTATTTAGGGAACTTTTTCCTATTTAAGTACTTATGCATTCTGTACATCGTTACTTCGGACTCATCGATCTCTTGTTCCAGCTTCACTCTTCCGCTTACTTCCTGTAAACGTCTCGCAACATCGCTTAAAGCGCCTACTTTGGTGTCAGGAACACAAATCCTGACTTTACATCCTGTTACTGGTCGCTCCTGCGCGTCCTCTACCTGCAACATACGACCGCCATGGATGGCGGAAGTGTCGAAAATGCAGGACGACTTCACGGATGAAGTCGGTTGATAATGTCTGGAACATATTATCTAGCAATTTTCGACCAGTACATCCTGTACATAAAAAAAGTCCCCGACACCGAAGTGCCGGGGACTTTAACAAACTTACGTCTGTTTTAGTACTTAAGGTAGGCTAAACACCATCAAAATTCCCGCATTACGCGAAGAATTCAATAGTGCACGATAACCACCAACAGCACCTAGAGCAGCTTCACCAGGAGCAGCCGCTAAGCCAGGGATAGCGACAACCGCGCCAGCCCAACCGCCGATACCCGAAAGGACACCAACGTATTGCTTACCTTTATGCGCCCAAGAGTTGAAGTTGCCAATGATTCCAGAAGGTGCTTTGAATTTCCAAAGCAACTTACCGGTTTTAGCATCAACTGCTTTAGCATATGCGTCAAGTGTTCCATAGAACACTACGTCGCCAGCTGTAGTAAGTACACCAGACCATACAGACCATTGTTCAACAATGTTCCATACGATTTTACCAGTGCCAGCATCCCAAGCAATGAAGTTACCCATGTTGTCGTGAGCAGCGTTATTGTTAGGACAATCTGGGCATACAGCGCCAGCAGGATACATTGTCAGGTTAGCATTTACATATGCTGCACCTGCAGTGTACTGGTTACCACCAGCAGAATAACTTACAGGCTCATAAGTCATACATACATGGTTGGTTGGGACATAGAACAGATTGGTACGTGGAGAGAAAGCAGCAGGCTGCTGATCTTTAGTACCAAGTGCTGCAGGACAAACGTCCTTAGACACTACGTCTTCACCCTGGAAGTGAGTAGATTTACTGTTAACCGTTTGAGGATAACCCGTTTTCATGTCAACGTGGGTAGACCAGTTAACAGCAGGATCATACTTTTCAGCGACGAGTAAAGCACCCGTTTTACGATTCATGGTATAGCCATAACCGTTACGATCAAAGTGAACCAAAGCCGGGGTCATTTTGCCCTTAACTTTGATGTCAGCAAGAATCATTTCGTTAATGCCATCATAATCCCACTCATCATGTGGAGTCATTTGATAAACCCAACGAGCAACACCTGTGTCGATGTCACGAGCGAACATGGTCATAGACCATTTGTTGTCACCAGGACGTACGACTGGGTTCCAGGTAGATGGGTTACCATTACCGTAGTAGACTAGATTTTCTTCAAAATCCGCTGGCCACCAACCCCAAACTGAACCACCGCCTGATTTCCAAGCATCGCTTAAACCTTTACATTTGTTAGGTCCAAGTGAAGGCGCTTTCCAGTCTGAGTTTGAACACCAAGTCTTTAATGAAGAATCTTTGCCGACTTTCTTACCTAATGAAGTGGTATTTTTGTCGAAAATGATGTCTTCATCAGGACCCATGCTGAAAGCACGCCATGCAAGAGAACCGTCTTTTGCATTGTAAGCAGCAATCCAACAACGAACACCGAATTCAGCACCAGAACAACCAGTAAAGACTTTGTCTTTAATTGGGTGTGGCGCATTGGTGTTGGTCATACCACTAGCTGGGCTAACTCCGCGTCCTTCTTTGGAATTAAGATCGCCAGTCACTTCGCTACCTTGTTTTACACTCCAGTTAACTGCACCGGTTTTAGCATTCAAGGCAACCAAAGTGGTATCAGCTTGTTGCAGATAGATTTGACCCATGCTGTAACCTAAGCCGCGGTTTACGATATCGCAACACATTACAGGCACGGTTTCAGCTTCGTCTTGTTGTGGCTCATAATACCAAATGATATTAAGCGTATCCAAGCTGATAGCAAAAACGTCATTAGGGAATGAAGAATGGATATATAAAGTATCACCACCTAAGCCAGTTGCGCTTCCAGGTAATACTAGTGGTCCACCTTCATGACCTTGTAGACGGCCAGTTGAAAATGTCCAAGCAGCAACAATTTTGCTAGCATTTTTTGTGTTGATTTGATTCAACGCAGTATAACGCCAGTTATTGTAGTCACCGCCAGGATAAGCCCAGTAGTTAGGATTGTCGTTCAGTTTACGAACTTCATCGTTCGCCATAACTGAAGTCGAAAGTCCTAATGCCAATAAGGCAACAAGGCATTTCTTTATTGATAATTTACTCATGACCTCCTCCTCTATTTAGTTGATCATGTAACTTTGATCTCGTAACACAAATAACTATATAACACCTCGAGATCATAAAGTGTTATAGAGTTTTAAAACTGATAGGAACCATTGCCACAGTCGCAGCAAAGGAGAAACGTTTGAATTGAACACGAGGATTGGCTGCTGAAGAGCCAGCAAAGTTGAATGGGTTTAACAACAGTAATGCAGGTAAATGCATATTATTATATTTAGCCAATTCCTTCGAGTAGTATGGTTAGAAAGGTTTCCAAACCATTAGTTAGTTATTTTTATTATCTAAACTAGATAGATTATAAAGGTAAACGCCAGCATTTGAAATAGATTAGAACAACTTATTATTAAATTACAATAATTTCTTTACTTTAAAATGCTAATTTTACTACCTAAATTATTAAATACGAGGAGAGTTTAGGAAATTTTCCCGAATGGCGCAAGGCATTTTTTTTATTAAAAAATAGACATTTAGACAAGCGAATAGTTAAGCCTTTAAACAACTAAAAAATACATGTCTTGTTGCGACGCAACAATCAAACTTGCAGCAAAAAATCGATATTATTCATTTAGAATATATAAAACTAATTCTTATAGTAATAGTCATAAAAATAACAATAAAACATAGTCCTTTTGGAGAGCTCAGACATGAAACATTCAGGCCTAAATATAATATACTTATTAATCATTAGCTTAATGACATTTTCTATAGCACAAGCCGATGTTATGCCGTCTGATTTTCGTCAGAAAATATCAGATAAAGC
>CAZGBJ010000018.1:0-51857 GCA_964523895.1 uncultured Enterobacteriaceae bacterium | reverse complement strand
ACCTCTTCTAACTCGGTTGAAGGAGGTGTCAACTAGATCGGGGTAAGATCAGTCGCACTTGACCCGCTTGTTAGGGGCGATGTGATTGCAAGCCTTGAAGCATTTTTAAACAATATGAATTAAGGCTTTCACCTTTTCTTAAGGCATCAATACTTAATTGTTCATGCAACTCTTTACCAACGCGTAGGTTAAACTTACCAGAGTATTTTTTTCCTGCTGTTGGTTTAGGAAGAAAAGTACCATCTTGTTTATAAATATCTATCCATTCTTCTACAGTTTTGCATAACTCTTTATAAACCTTTGCTTCATCATCACCATGAACACCACCTAACATTAAATTAGGGCAATGACCTATATAGCACTGGTCTTCTTCAGACCATTCCACTATTTTTAAATATTGATCACTTAATCTCATTATGATACCTCGCTAACTGCTTTATTTACTGCCTTGATTTGATATGGTTTTGCATCATCGCCAGTTTTTCCACTGATTGTAATTTTGCTTCCTTTTTGATGCGTGAAGTTACGATGACTGCCTTTGCCTCCTCTGTTTTCGAAACCGGAAGATTGTAATTGACTGATTAATTCTCTAATTTTGGGAGGCATGAATATATAGTACTATAGTGGTACTATAAAATCAAGTTTTTAGCCCCTAACGACCAAGCTCACCGGCAAAATAAAGCGTAGCGAGGAACGAGCGCAGCTTTATTTTGTCCGCGTGCAGCGCCTTGTTAGGCGGTTTTATTGAATGCTGTGACATATGTGCCTATTTCGCCAATACTTTCAGAATTTTTCTCTATATATTTTTGTATAACTTTAAAACCACATGATTCATATGAATCTATATGCTGGGGAGTTAGTAGCCATGGAGGACCATTTTCGAAAGTTCTTTCCTCTCCGCCTACTTCAGCAATAACGAGTAAGTTACCTTTAGGCGAGACAAAGTTACATATATTTTGAATTAGATCTTTTTCATATTTTGGGGGTAGTGCTTGAACTGTAAATATTTCAAGAACAAAGTCATATTTTTTCTGCCATTGGGGTTGGTTTTCTAAAAGATCTGCCTGGACAAACTCTACCTTTGAATGAGGAAAACGTTCTTTACAAAATGTTATTGCTGATTCGGAAACATCAAAGGCTGTTACCTCAAAGCCAAGAGCATCTAATTCGATAGCATCATCACCCATACCACATCCTACAACTAACGCTGATTTTCCGTCCCCGTTTAGTTGGTTTTCAGTTAGCCAATTAGCAAAAGATGGATGAGTCTCCATATTCGCCCAAGGAACACCTTCTCCATTTGTATTCGAGTCAGCATATAGAGGCTCAAACCAATTTGAAGGCTGGTTTTCATTGACTGAATATTTATCTTGAGTTTTATTTTTCACTATTTATTCAACTTATAAAATTAGTTTGTTTTATGTGCTTGTTTCGCCTAACAGTATGTTATATGGAATCGGGTTAGTATGTTAAACATGGATTCCATATAGTGTATTAATTAATGGCTTTGAGTAATCGTTATTCATGAACATAGTAACTGTAATTCCTTTTATAATAATCAATGACCTGTAATATAAATATTGGATTATGGGCGATTTTTATATCCCTTTAAATTTCACATCTATTTACTATACGGAAACTATTTCGGCTTATTACTAATATATAGTATTTTTCAACTTGAGTTGATAGCAGTAATTTGTTAACCACTCTCTTTTTCTTCTTCTATCTTATCTATATTGGGATTATCCCAACTACCAGTGATGGTATATTGTGCTTTTAATATTTGATCAATCTTTTTCGGTATAGATTCAAATAATTCTCCGGCAAGATAGATTACAGCACCGACGCCGACGCCAACGGGTCCGAATAATGCGCTGGCAACAGGTAGGCCACTGGATATTTTTGGTGTAACAGTTGCAATTTGATCATAATCTTCCGTTGCTAATCCAGTACGACCACTGACTACGATATTTGCAGATGGACCTGTCATTTCCAGGTTATTAGTGTAGGCCTGTCCTCGTTCCAAACTAAAGTTTCCTTTAATAGTATCGAAGGCGAATCCTTCATCGAAAAGATCAGTAAAATCCAGTGTCAAACGTCTCGGTAAGGTTTGTAGGCTAAGCAAGCCAAATAAACGACCTGCCGAAGGGTTAATATCCAGAAATTGACCTTTAGCTATATTCATATCGAGTTCACCATCAATATTTTCCATAGAAAAATTCATCGGTGTATCCATCCAGTTTGCCTTCATCTCTATGCTGGTTTGACCTTCTTTTATATTTGCTGAATTAAAATTGAATGTGCTGAGCATAGTCTCAATCGAATCCGCTTTGAGCATAGTATAAAAATCAGAACGGTCGACATCATCAATGCGCATCCATTCTCCTTTTGCTTTAATGCTGAAACCGGGTTTAGTGATACTAAGATTATTTATATTGATGCCATTATCAATATTATTGGTTTGCAAATTTAGTTGTCCAAGCTCATTATCGTTATAGGTGAATTTATCTATATTGACTTCAAGTTCTGGTATTTTATCAATTGCAATCTGATTTTTATTTTCATTCTCATCAGATTTTTTTAAGGTCAGTTTTTCTAAATTGGCGTGTAAACGAGCTTTATCTGTCTTTATAAAGCTTGCCTGACCTTTAAGTTCTTCGCTGTCAAATAAAACTTGCCAGCCATCAGTTGGATTACTCAAATTTATATTGACGTTATTGAATTCATTGCCAAGCATATTGAGTTGTTTAACATAAACATCTCCGTTAATCGTTTCCTTTTTATTTGTATTGATGTTTTGAGATGGAGGCGCTTTTTCCAGGTTAATAAAATCAGTCCATTCTGAAACATTAAATTTTTCAAGCTCTCCCTGAATAGATATGTTGCTGGATGTCGATGTTGCAGGATGTTGTTGACCTAGCCCGATGAGTATATTTTTTATCAACAGATCTTCGGTATTGTCGACATTGAAGTCAGTGAAAAAATTATTATCGTAATTAATATTAATGGCATTAATTGATAAATCAGCCAGTTCTGTTTTTACGCTTAGTGACGTTCTTTCTTTTGCCTCTTTGCCAAGTGGGTAAGGCAAGTTAATAGCAATACCTTTTAGGTCAGAAATCAGTTCAACTTCTCTTCGTTCTATTTTTTCATTGCTTGATAATCTTTTCAGGTAAAGAGACCATGTGCTTTCGCCGCTAAAGCTATTACTAATATTATCGCTCAAATTATAAAGTGAAGGGAAAAAGCTGGTAAGTTGATTAATAATAAATTCTTTATCAGCGATACCTGATATTACATATGTTTCAGAAATTGATTCATCTATATTAAATCTAGGTATAGTAAATTTAACAGGCTTGCCGTGGTAAAGCGCGTCTACATCATTTGCCCAAACTTCTTCTGTTGTGAAGTTGACTATGCCATTTACATCTTCAAGTGCTAATCCAGGTAGGTTTGATTCGAGCGTTGTATCAGAAAAGGTAATTAATCCTTCAGTATAAGTTTCAAGCGATTCGAGTGCGATATCAAGATGCAGTTTGAGATTAATACCACCGGATACATTTTCAGTTAACTCGCTTAGGGAGGAATCTTCATTTAAAGGACTTTGCCTGATAAAATTTCCTGCATCACTGGTGTGTCCATCTATAGAGCCATTTACTATCACATGAGGATTGTATTGCCCCAGATTTATAATATTGGCTGAAAAATTGTCAATTGTTGCATCAAAGACATGACCGGAGTTTGAAGAAACGTATAAGTCATCATTATTGATGATGACTTCAGCTGTTAAATTATCAATTGGCGGCCAATCTTCAGCATAATTAAAAGTTGCATTATCGACATTTAGAATGGCTTTGAAGTTGCCTTCAGAATTTTTAAACGGGAAATCAGCACTACGTCCGTGAAAAATTAAATCCCCCGATAATAATTGTCCGCCAAGCAGGGCCTGTGTGAACCACTCTCGTAATTTCGGTGTTGTTTGTTTGGGCAAATAAGCGGGAAGGTTTTCAATACTAGCTTCATCTATATGAGCCACAACATCGATAAATGGGGATGTTTCATCGAATGTTATTTTCCCCGATGAATTCGCAGAAATAATCTGGTCTTCTATATGAAACTTTTTGATTAGTAGTTCAAAAGAATCATTGTTAATTAATTCAAGCTCGGCTTTGATTGCTGATAGCATGAGTGGTTTATCAAGCAGTGAGCCTAGATTGATTTCTGTATATTTGCTTTCTAATTGAATTTTTGTAAGTTTGTTACTGGCACTTATTGTGCCTTCCAATCCAGAAACAGAATGATCTTTATCATATGAAGCCAGATCAAGATTTTTAAATAATGAATTAAACCAGATAATTTCTTCTGTTTTAGATTCAGGGTCATAGCCAACGTTTATGTTTGTTAATTCGCCGCTAATAGATTGCCAGTGAATTTTTTTAAGGGTGTCTTCAGATATGATGTTGCTGGCAACAATAAAAGGTAAAATTTCCTCGATCTTTAAATAAGAAAAAAATCCACGGTAGCTATAATTATTTTCAGAGTCATTTTTTTCAACTTTTAATTGATAATTTGATGATGGCCATAAACCATTTTCTGTTTGCAAATCTTCAATTTTTACATTTAACAACCAATCTTTATCTTTTTTACGTTCAGCATATAAATTCAGGCTTATATAGTTTATCGGTAAGTTATATTGTTCTGTGTTTAGTGAGAAATTGGAAAAATCTATTTCACTGCTAATATCGATTAGTTTTGATTTATTCCAGTTAGTCCACAATTTAACATTTGCACTCCCACCAAAACTTTTGACAGATAAATCATCTAATAAATTTGTAGGATTAATTTCTTTTGCTTCAAGATAAACTGAACCATCCCAGTCAGGCGTTAATATATTGCCTGTTACATCCATTCTTATAGTTAAAGACTGACCATGTTGTTCTGGCAGAGCAATATACGCTGCGGCTTGAACGCGTTGTTCTTGTGTTTTTAATTCGAGCTGCACATTAGAAAACTGCTGTTTTTCTTTAGACGCTTTTTTGTCATGCCATGCTAAATTAGCATTTTCAATCAAGATATGTTTTTGTTTTAATAACCATTCAGATAAGGCAGCATTGTTATCTGGACTGGTATTCAGACTATTATTTTTATCATTGCTAATGGAAATAGAGCCATCAATATTTCTGCTCAATTCGAGATCAAGTCCGCTGACTGACAAATGGTTTGGAACCAGCTCACGTTGATTAAGACTGGCAATGAGATCGATACCTAGATGCGCAGAATCAAATTTAGTAATCAGACGGGAATTATCTACAGTATAGAGATCGATATTTTTTAGATATAAATGGGGTGCCCAGCCTTGCCATTCCGCACTTATATCATTAATAACAACAGGGTAGTCCATGTATTCACTAACCCAGGATTGTATCTCATCTTTATAGCCACCAATCTCAGGCAATGCCAGACGCACTACAGTAACTATTACAGCTGCATTTAGCACAATGAATGCAAATGCATACCATGTAAAATGATATAACCCTGTAAAAATTCTTTTTATCATGTAGAAAGACTAGAGTAGAACGATGTCGTATTGTTCCTGTGTGTATAATGTTTCTACCTGAAACGTTATTGGTCTGCCAATAAAAGCTTCCAGTTCTGCAACACTGGTTGATTCATCGTCTAACAGCATATCTACCACGCGTTGCGAGGCAACGACCAAAAGTTTATTAGCATCAAATTGTCTAACTTCTCGTAGTATTTCCCGAAAAATTTCATAACAGATAGTTTCAGATGTTTTGATTGATGCTCTACCATTACAAGTAGGACAAGTTTCACTAAGAATATGTTCCAGGCTTTCCCGAGTTCTTTTTCGAGTCAATTGCACGAGTCCCAGTGATGTCATCTCACTTATGATGGTTTTGGAGTGGTCACGGCTAACATTTTTTTCCAGTGAACGTAATACTTGTCTACCATGCTCAGCATCCTTCATATCAATAAAATCTATAATGATAATTCCGCCCAGGTTACGCAGACGAAGCTGCCGGGCAATGGTATGAGCTGCTTCCAGATTCGTTTTATAAATGGTTTCTTCCTGATTACGATGGCCTACAAAAGCACCTGTATTGACATCAATTGTTGTCATTGCTTCAGTCTGATCAATAATTAAATGACCGCCTGACTTTAATGGTACTTTTCTGTTCAGTGAGCGTTGTATTTCATCTTCTACTGAGTACATATCCAGAATAGGGTGGTTACCGGTATAGTATTCAATTCTTGCCAGAAGTTCGGGGATAAAGTGTTTGGAAAATTCCATTACTCGTTGAAAAGTTTCTTTGGAATCAATACGTACTTTTCCTATTTCAAAATGTACTAAATCACGCATGGTACGCATCACTAAAGGCAGGTCTTCATAAATATTTCCAGGAGGGAAGGTATTTTTTGCCCGAACCATAATTGAATCCCATATTTTTTTTAGGAATTCAATATCTTTAAAAATATCTTCATCGGGAATATGTTCCGCTGCCGTTCTAACAATGAAACCGCCTTTTTTTAATATTTCAGCTTCGGTGACAGCACTATGCAAAACAACATTGTCTCCGTTTACGACAGCCTGTTTTTCAGTACCCGAAACGTAATTTAAAATAATATTTCGAAGTCTTTCTTTTTCCTGCTCATCTTCGATTCGTTGAGAGATGCCTATTGATGGATAATCAGGGACAAATACGACGTAACGTGATGGTACTGACAGTCGTGTTGTTAATCTTGCACCCTTGCTACCAATTGGGTCTTTAACAACCTGAACAAGTATTTCGCTACCTTCTTTGATGATGGACTCTATCGATTGAGATTGTTCTGACTCATTCACTTCAGAATCATGTTCAATGTTATTAGCAACGATATCCGAACTGTGCAGAAAACCGGTTCGTTCGAGTCCTATATCAATGAAAGCAGCTTGCATTCCTGGCAGGACGCGCGAGACTCGTCCCTTGAAAATATTACCAACTAATCCGCGTTTTTGTGTACGTTCAATGTGAACTTCCTGCAAGATGCCATTTTCAACAACGGCAACGCGTGTTTCTTGCGGAGTAACATTAATCAGGATTTCTTCACTCATGGGAATTCAGCGCCATATATATCTGTAATTTATATTAGGTAACAATTCGGATGATTTGATTATATCATTATCTTATTTTCCTGTATGGATGAAATACTCCCAAAAAACAAGGAATTACTGTGCTGTTTAGGCCGAATCAGCATAAAATAAACGAATGAAATTTGATGAATTAAGGCAATTTCTGCCAGATGACGCGCTTCTTCTCAGTGAAGAGTCCCGGCGTGTTTACGAATGTGATGCTTTATCTTCCCATCGGGTTATGCCGGGATGTGTGATTTTACCGAGTACGGTCGAACAGGTTCAATCTGTATTGCGTTATTGCTACGCCAATGATATTCCAGTTGTGGCTCGTGGTGCTGGAACCGGTTTGTCGGGTGGCGCAATGCCACATAAACAGGGCGTACTATTAAGCTTGGCTAAGTTTGATCAGATAGTCGACATTGATCCAATACAAAGATCGGCACGTGTTCAGCCTGGTGTTCGAAATCTGGCAATATCTACAGCTGCCAAACCGTATGGCCTTTATTATGCGCCTGATCCTTCATCTCAAATTGCTTGCACAATTGGTGGTAACGTTGCAGAAAATTCCGGTGGTGTTCATTGTTTGAAATACGGACTAACTGTACACAATATTTTACAGTTAAAAATTATTACAATGGATGGTGAGTTGATCACCATTGGTAGTCATGCATTAGATTCTCCCGGTTATGATTTGCTTGCTTTATTTACCGGTTCAGAAGGAATGCTGGGTGTGATTGTTGAAGTGACAGTGAAGCTACTTCCGAAGCCGCCGTATAGTCGGGTTTTGCTCGCTGCATTTGATGATATTGAAAAAGCGGGAAACAGTGTTGCCGGCATAATTGCCAATGGTATTATTCCAGCAGGATTGGAAATGATGGATAAGGCCGGAATTTGTGCAGTTGAAGATTATATTCATGCCGGTTATCCCACCGAAGCAGAAGCGATTTTACTCTGCGAGCTTGATGGTTCTGAAGAAGAGCTGCTAACAAGCATAAGTAAAGTTGAAAATTTATTAAATGGATACGGTGCGATTGAAGTTCGTGTTGCGCGTGATGAAGATGAGTCACAACGATTCTGGCTAGGGCGAAAAGCAGCATTTCCAGCGGTAGGTCGAATTGCGCCAGATTTTTATTGTATGGATGGTACGATTCCTCGAAAGCACATTGCTGAAGTGTTATCCAAAATAAATATGTTTTCTGAAAAATACCAACTTGCTGTGGTTAATGTTTTTCATGCGGGTGATGGAAATTTACATCCATTAATTTTATACAACGTTGCAGTTCCAGGCGAATTAAAACGTGCTGAAAGTTTCGGTAGTGAAATTCTTGAGTTATGTATTTCAGTAGGAGGGACTATTACTGGTGAACATGGTGTCGGTGTAGAGAAGATACGGGAAATGTGTGTTCAATTTAGTGAAGATGAGCTGGAACAATTTCATGCAGTAAAAGCGGCATTTGATAAAAAAGGATTGTTAAATCCAGGCAAGGCAGTTCCTACTTTAAATCGCTGTGCGGAATTTGGTGCGATGCATGTGCATAACGGAGAAGATAAATTTCCTGATCTTGAACGTTTCTAAAGAATACTTCCGAAAATGTCTTTTTTCGCGATTAATATGCCGTTCTTTATAAATTATTCACGGTAAGAGGCGTCAGCTACGTGCTCGAATGATCGCCATGGATGGTGGGAATGCAATTTTTGCAGGAGCAAAAAACTGCCCTCATTCATTCTAAATGATGGTTCTCGGCTTTGGCTTCCTGCGTCGCTCTACCTCCTGCATCCATGCAGTCGTGCGCGCGGTGCTTTCTTGCTCTCACGATAAAAAATCCTAATTTCGGAAGCATCCTTACGCAGCTACGTTTCTATTTTTAGAAATTTCGGATTCAACAATACAATTTCGTCCTGCATTTTTAGCTGTATAGAGTGCCTTGTCGGCGTAATTTAAAAATTCAGAATACGATATTGATTTATCGGGTATGCACGAAGCACTACCAATGCTGGCAGTTATTTTTACAGGCGTATCTGTTTCGTTAACGAACTTAGTATCGTCAATACTTTGTCTTATTTGTTCAGCAATACGCATAGCATCTATAGATGATGTATCAGGTAATATTATTTCAAACTCATCTCCACCATAACGGCAAAGCACGTCGGTTGCCCGTTTTAAATGTGAACTCATTATTTTTACAAGATCAATCAGGCATTTGTCTCCTGCCTGATGTCCGTTTGTATCATTCAATGTTTTAAAATTATCAGCGTCAAGAAGAAGAACTGATAATTCCGTTTTATTACGCATAGCACGATACCATTCGTGTTTAATGCATTCATCCATATAGAGACGGTTTTTCGCACCTGTTAATGGATCAGTAATAACACTTCGACGCAATTTATCGTTTACTTCTGATAACTCTCTTGTCATAGAAGAAAGTTTATTTTGCATTTCCAAAATACGTTGCATTGCTATTAATTTCGAAGTTAGTACAACCTGACTCACAGGCTTGGTAAGATAATCGTCTCCACCCGACTTAATCCCCTGTGATAAGTGCTCATCATCTCTATGACTGGTTAAGAAAATAATAGGCACCCATTTATCGCTATCTTCAGCACGAATTCTTTCTGCAACTTGAAAGCCGTTCAATTCAGGCATTTCTATATCAAGTAAAATGAGTTCAGGTTCTTCAGAGTAATAAAGAGACAATGCCTCTTTCCCATCAAAAGCTTGAACTACTTCATGAGCAGATTGATTAATAATTGCCGTTGTCGTCAGCATCATTGATTTTGAGTCTTCCGCGAGCAATATCTTCATAGTTTTTTGTTATACGATATACAGTAAAATCGGTGATTATTATTGTTTCGGCTAAGAATAAATAAACTTTAATAAAATATATCCTTTATGTGACTGAATTTTCAGTATATTTTAAATATGAAACTAAATTGATGTTATGCAGCAGAAAATAATCAAAATTAAAGAGCAGATATTAGCCGCAATAGAGCAGGGGCAGCCACTTGATATTATCGGCGGCGGCAGCAAATCGTTCATGGCAAGAAACATCACTGGAACGCAAATTGAAATGGCTGATTATACTGGTGTTATCAGTTATGAGCCGACTGAGCTTTATATTACTGTTAAAGCCGGAACCTTACTCAGTGATGTCAAACAACTGTTGGCTGAACAAGGCCAAATGCTGGCATTCGAACCAGCCGAAGTTAATGAAAAAACAACAATGGGCGGTGTTGTTGCCACAGGTTTAAGTGGTCCGCGTCGTCCTTATGCCGGTTCCGTACGTGATTTTGTTCTTGGCGTTCGTTGTATCAATGGTCTAGCTAAGGAATTATCGTTTGGCGGACAGGTAATGAAAAATGTTGCAGGTTATGACCTGTCTCGATTGATGACCGGTGCATTCGGTACATTGGGCATTATTACTGAAGTCACATTAAAAGTATTACCCATCCCTGAATTTGAATTAACAGGTTTTAAAGAAATGTCCTTACAAAAAGCATTGGATAAAATACATGAAATAGCTTCCAGGGCTGTTCCTGTTTCTGCTAGTTGTTATGATGGAAAAACAATGTTTGTCAGGTTTTCCGGCAATGAAAAAGTTGTTAAAGAGTCTTTAAAAGCAGATGGTTTCGAGGAATATAAAGAAGCCAGGAAATTTTGGAGAGAACTACGTGATTATGATTTACCGATATTTCATTCAGATAAACCCATATGGCGTTTATCAGTTCCTTCCACATCAAATGTTAATCTGGAAAATGATGAATATTTAATCGATTGGGGAGGTGCTCAGTATTGGTTTGCATCTGATCGCCCAGCAAATAAAATTTTCACTATGGCAGAAGCGCTAGGTGGTAGTGCTTTATTATTTCGTAATGGCGATCGTAATGGCGATATTTTTCAACCTCTGGCAGATGGGCTATTTAAACTTCAGCAAGAATTAAAACAAGCCTTCGATCCACATCGAATATTAAACAGGGAAAAAATGTACAAAAAGCTTTAGACAATATGCAAACATTTATCGAACAATCAATTGCTGACACTGCTCATGGACAGGAAGCCGAACGTATCTTACGTTCTTGTGTCCATTGTGGCTTTTGTACGGCAACTTGTCCTACGTATCAATTATTAGGCGATGAGCTTGATGGTCCACGCGGACGTATATATCTGATTAAATCAATGCTGGAAGGTGAAGCGGTTTCAAATCAAACGATGAAGCATCTAGATCGTTGTTTGACTTGTCGTGCTTGTGAAACATCATGCCCTTCCGGTGTTGAATACGGGAAACTACTCGATATTGGTCGGCACTATGTAGAGAAAAAGGTATCACGTCCTTGGCATAAAAATTTGTTTCGTTTTTTATTGTTGCAATCGTTACCTTACAAAAAGAGATTTAACATTTTATTAAAGCTCGGGCAGATATTTCGGCCTTTTCTTCCAGAGACATATCGAAATAAAATTCCTACTTATTCAGTAAAAAATGTGGCATTTAATTCCAGGAATCATACTCGAAAAGTTATTCTTTTCTCTGGCTGTGTGCAACCGGCGTTAGCGCCAGAAATAAATCAATCGCTGATAAAAGTATTAAATCATTTAGATGTTTCTGCAATTGAAATTGATGACGAACAATGTTGCGGTGCTTTGAGCCATCACCTTAATGCAGAAGAGCAGGCCGCAGAATTCATGCGACATAATATTGATTTATTCTGGCCATCAATTGAATCTGGCTCAGAAGCTATTATCAGTTCTGCCAGTGGTTGTGGTGTGCATATAAAAGACTATGGCTATTTACTCCGAGATGATGAAGAGTATGCGAGTAAGGCTGAAAAGATATCATCACTAACAAAAGATATTTCTGAATATTTACAGGAATTTGATTTGGACAAATTAAAAATGGAAGCGCCAAAAGAAATCGCTTTTCAAAGTCCCTGTACATTGCAGCATGGTCAGAAACTGGATGGTGTTACCGAAAGATTGTTAACAAAACTGGGATTTAATTTGACAGAAGTTGCGGACTCACATTTGTGTTGTGGATCTGCAGGCGTTTACTCCTTATTGGAAAAAGAAATAGCAAGCAAATTACAAAAAAACAAAATTGATAACTTGATGCAGGGCAAACCCGAAATGATTCTAACTGCAAATATAGGCTGTCATCAGCACTTGCAGCAAGTGAGCCCAGTGCCAGTAAGGCACTGGATTGAAGAGGTCGCTGAATTAATAGACTAGAAGTTTAATTTGTGTGGCTTTTAGTTAATAAAAATAATTAGCCACAGAGAACTCAGAGGACGCAGAGTAGAGAAAATAAAAGAATATATTTTTCTTTGGTATATTATTGAAATCTGCTTTTTATGTGATTTTATTATTTAGTTTTTCTCTGTGTTCTCTTCTTCCTCTGTGGCATATTTGTTTTTTGTAAATTAAAACTCAGAATTAATTAACGGCGTGCCAACTTCCATCCGCTTGTCTACACGCTGTTCCGTGTACCACTTCTGCACGACCTTCAATAACAGCTTCGGTGGTGTAATCACGGCAAGGGCCTGATGCTTCTTCGTAGGTGTTGGTGGGAGTGACTTTATATCCTACCCCTGTATCTGGATTGTTCCAGGCGACGGTTGTCCCGGTCGGGCTTGTTTCAAGAGTACTGTTTGCACGGCGGCGATCCAGTTCATCCATATTTTCGCCAAGACTACCACCAAGATAACCACCTAATAATGCCCCTATGGCAACCGCTGCAAGTTGTCCGGTTCCGTTTCCAATTTGACTGCCTACATAGGCTCCTGTGCCAGCACCTATAAGGCCGCCAATATCTTGCTTGGTAGGGTTGCATGCCGAGAGCATTACCATACTGGCAATGAGGCCAAGATGAGCTAGTTTATTCATGCGATATACTCCCTAAAATATTTATGATGTATTTTGGGAGTTAGAGCGGAAGGTTTATACCAGAGTTCAGCAGAAATTTATAAATGTTAAATAAATAAGCCGTTTTAGGATAAATTCCTAAAACGGCTTATTTATGAATGCTCTATTTATCTGTTTATTGAATAGGTAATCTATTCGATTACCAATGTTCCACCTGATTCTTCATCGTCGGCATCACTGAAAATATCATCGTAACCCGTTACAGGCGGATTGCCATCGTAAATGAGAAATTCACGTTGTTGCAGATGAGCTTCGCGGGTGAAGGAATAAGGATCAATAGCTGCTTCATCACGAAGATTTGATGCTTCTAGCAGATTTGCTCTGGTATTTATCGCATTTAGTGCACTGACTGGATATAAAATTGTACTGGTAATGTAAAAAAATGGGTTCAAGAATGTACTTGGAACTGTGTCCGTTACATCACGAACTGTATTTGGCCCTAAAAATGGAATATAAAGATAAGAGCCTGAATCAAATCCCCAAACAGCAAGCGTTTGTCCAAAATCTTCATCATTTGCAGGCATTCCCGCAGCCGTGGAAACATCAAAAAGACCTGCAATGCCAAAAATCGAATTATAGGTAAAACGAAGTATATCAGTGAGACCCTGATCAAATTTACCTTGTAAAAAATCATTTAAAATAACATTAAGATAAGTCAGATTATCGAAAAAATTGGTGACACTGGTTCTGATAACAGCAGGGGTCATTTCCACATATGTTTCAGCGATGGGCTTCATCAGATGTTTGTCCAGTGTTTCGTTGACATCAAAAAACACACGGTTTGTCGATTCGAGTGAATCAACATTGCCAACGTCATCTGAAGTTTGTGTAGTAGCACAACCCGCCACTATGGACAGAATGCCAATAAAAATAAGGTGCTTTGATAAGTTAAATAAATGCGATCCAGTCATCTTGCTTCTCTCATGTAATCTGTTGGTGCAGTTACTATTTAGTAACGGCGGATATTGCCATACCTTGGTTGGTGAGACAATTTATAATGTCCATTATTGTGATGTTTTTGGCTGCAAATCACTGATTTTTTCTTCCAGGCTTGTGACCAGAGCATCAAAGCCTTTATCTTTAATTACCGATGAATATTCCGCTCGTTTCAGGGACAAGTCGTTAATGCCGTTAGCAATAACACTAATAATCTTCCATTGCTCATTATCATTTTGAACAATGTAATTAAAGGAAACCGGTTTGTCGTCAATTTGCGTTAATTCAGTTTTTACCATGAATCTGTTCTTTTTCATCGGTTCAATAGATATATTCCTGAATGATTCCCCGTTAAACGAATCAAAACGATTAACGTAGGTTGATATCGTCAAGCGATCGAATAAGGCTATAAAATCAGTTTGTGTTTTTTCATCAAGCGATTTCCAGTATCGACTCAATACCACTCTGGATATCAAAGCAGTGTTAAATTTATTAGTGATGACGCTCTCCATAAGTGCGTAACGATCTTGAAAACTGGATGAGTCAGCAGTTTCCATTATGTGAATTAGTGTGTCATGCAACTGATTTACAGGAGCCTGTATTTCCTGTTTTTGTTCGATTTCAGCAGAAAGTAGATTTGCCGAAAAAAACAGATAAATGCCAAACAATATTTTGAAGACAGGTTGAATGTGCTGATCTTTTGATTTCATTATATTCTGTTTTTATTGATACTTAATCTATTGACGATATTTTTCCATATTTGTTTCAATTATAGTAACGACCTTTCCAGTTGGCACCTTTACCAAAATAGTAACGATATGCTGAACTCCATGTCATAACAAGGTATAACATGCCGATAAATGGTAATGTCAGCGCATACACCGGATTCATTGAATAGTAGCGTAAGGTGGGTAAGTAGCAAATTACTTGTAAGCCAAGTATGAACAATCCCATAGTAAAAATAAGGCTTTGGCTTTGTAGCAACGCCGCTATAGGAAGTCCAAATGCGGCGATCATCAACAGGGTACAAAGTAGCAACAACAAGGGTGAATAAAAGAGTTGTGTATATGCCGTTCTGGCCACCATTTGCCATATACTTGATAACGTATCATAACTGCGAATACTAGTGGCCGAATGAGTCATGCCTGTCCATATTTTATGTTTTTTTTGTTTCACTTGTTTGGCCAGTGAGCAATCATCAATTAAGGCATCTTTAATACAGTTAAAACCGCCTAATTCTTCAAGGACGTTTGTTCCAATAAAGATAAAACCGCCTGCGGCTGCGGCAATTCTTGAACCCGGTTTGTTTGAAAGGTGGAACGGGTAGAGTAATTTGAAGAAAAAAATAAAAGCGGGCATTAATAGTTTTTCCCAAAATGAATGCATTTTTAGAAAGGCCATTAATGAGAGCATTTGTAGCTGTTCGCTTTTTACTTTTTCCAAAACAACAGGAATAAGATTTTTTTCTAAAACAATATCGGCATCGAGCAAGATAAGATAGGGTGTTTCGACATACTGTCGTCCTTGTTCCAGAGCCCACAATTTACCACTCCATCCTTCGGGTATTTCAGTTCCAGAAATAATGGAGAGCTTATTTAGTTTGATTGATTTTGCGAGTTCGGCAGTGTTATCGGAAGACTGATCATCCACCAGAATAATGTTTAAATCGTTACCCTGTTGTTTAAGTGCGGAAAGTGTTTCTGCTATGGTTAATGCTTCATTCCTGGCTGGAATAAGTACCGTGATGTCAGATAAATCCCGGTTTTGAATGTCTGACTGGCTATCCAGTGATTCCCGTGTGCTCCACGGACGCCAGGGTAAAAGAAGAATCGATAGCCAGATTAGCAATCCTGGCAATACTGCCAGGAGAGAGGGTTCCATTAACCTAGAATCCGTAGTTGGACTGCATGTAGAGTGGTTCTGTTTGTTTGGCTGGCGTAGTGAAAAAATGAGCTAATGGTCATTCCCTTAGTGATATTTTTCACATAGTCAGACGGGCAAACAGGGCTGCTATACATGTTGTAGCGCTTCCATTTTGTGGATGAATTTAAATAGTGACAATATCTTTATTTTTATCAATATTTCAGCGCATACTAGTAGCGGTCAACTGCGGAATCTAGGTTTAAGCGACTTGTTTACTACTACTGCAGCTACTAGTGGCTTTGGTTTCTGCAACCAACGTTGGTTTCAATATTTCATCTTCGTCGTAAAGGGTAGGGAGTTCAGGCGCCATTTCACCGTCTGTTTTTGGTCCTTTCAGGAATACCCCAAGTGCTTTAAAGGGATTATTAACCGTGTCATTAACAGCAGTCGCTTCGAAACCGCAATGAACCATACAGTTATCACATTTAGGATTGCGACCGGTACCGTAGTTTTGCCATTCGGTTTCTTCCATTAAGCCAGAAAATGTGGAGGCATAACCTTCACCGACTAAGAGGTAGCAGGGTTTTTGCCAGCCAAAGACATTTCGCGTGGGATTGCCCCAAGGTGTACATTCATAGGTTTGGTTACCAGCAAGAAAATCCAGATAGAGCGAAGATTGATTAAAACGCCATTTTTTACCGACGCCTATTTTAAATAAATCACGGAATAGCTGTTTGCTTTCACGTTTTTTCAAGAAGACATCCTGTTTTGGCGCTCTTTCGTAATGGTATCCCGGTGAAATAGTCACGCCTTCAACACCCAGGTTCATGGCCATGTCCATAAATTCAGCAACTTCATCTGCGGGTTCATTTTGAAACAAGGTACAGTTGATGGTTACGCGGAAACCTTTTTCAACAGCAAGTTTGATGACTTTAATACATTTCTCGTAAACACCTTCCAGGCAAACAGAAGCATCATGACGTTCTTTATTGCCATCCAGATGAATTGATAGGGTCAAATAGGGGGAGGGTGTGTATTCGTCAATGTGTTTTTTCAGTAGCAGGGCATTGGTACACAGATAAACAAATTTTTTGCGTTCAACATAACCGGCAACGATTTTCTGCATTTCCTTGTGTATTAATGGTTCGCCACCAGCAATAGAAACCACCGGTGCACCACATTCATCAATGGCATTCATGCATTCATCATAAGTTAGGCGTTTATCCAGAATTTCTTTGGGATAATCAATTTTGCCACAGCCAGCACAGGCCAAATTACAACGAAATAAGGGTTCCAGCATCAATACCAGTGGGTATTTTTTTACGCCACTGAATTTCTTCCCAAGGATATATTTACCCATTTTGTATTGTTGAATAAGAGGGACACCCATTAAAACGACTCCAGATTGTTGACTTACTTATTAGATTTGCCCGTATTCTAGCGGTATTTCGCTAAAAAAGCGCTAAGATAAGCGATGACCATATAAATGTACAGCTCGAGTTGTCCGGCTTGATTTTTATGGTTTACATCTAATCTTGAATGGATCTTCTTGCATGCTTGGGGGGCACTATTCATAATAAGCGTCTTTTTTTAGTCCTTAAGTTAATGAATAACGAAATTAACACGCCTCTTTTAGATCAAATTGATTGTCCGGCAGATCTGAGAAAATTGCCAGAATCGCAATTAGAACAACTCGTCGAAGAAATCAGATTATTTTTGCTCCATTCTGTAAGCAAGAGTGGTGGCCACTTTGCGGCGAGTCTTGGTGTTACCGAATTGACGGTTGCCTTACACTATTTATATAACACACCTGAAGATCGCTTGGTTTGGGATGTAGGACATCAGGCTTATATCCATAAAATACTGACTGGCAGAAAAGATCGACTACATAGCATTCGTCAATGGGAAGGATTAGCGCCATTTCCGAAACGAGACGAGAGCGAATATGACTGCTTTGGTGTTGGGCATTCAAGTACGTCTATTAGTGCTGCTTTGGGGATGTCAATTGCTGCTGCCCGTACAGGCTCTGGTCGAAAATCTGTAGCGATTATTGGCGACGGTGGTTTGACGGCCGGAATGGTATTTGAAGCAATGAATCACGCTGGAGCCGAGCATAGCGATATTTTGGTTATCTTGAATGATAATAATATGGCGATTTCACCGAATGTAGGTGCGCTTTCAAATCGTTTTGCGCAAATACTATCCGGGAAAATATATTCCAGCGTTCGTAAAGGTAGTAAAAAGGTATTATCAAATATTCCCAACGCACTCGAAATAGCAAAACGCGCAGAAGAACATGTAAAAGGTTTAATTGTCCCCGGCACCTTATTTGAAGAATTTGGTTTTAATTATATTGGCCCAGTAGATGGACATGACATACATGCGTTATTAGCCACGTTAAAAAATATTAGAGAGTTAGAAGGTCCCCAGTTTTTACACATTATTACTAAAAAAGGGAAAGGCTACGCTCCAGCAGAAGAAGATCCGGTTAAATATCATGGCGTCACGCCGTTCGACCCGCATAAAGGCATTGTCCCTTCAGGTAAACCTGCATCCGCTCCGACTTACAGTAAAGTGTTTGGCGATTGGGCAATTGATATGGCTAATGAAGATCATCGTTTTGCGGCAATAACACCGGCAATGCGCGAAGGTTCGGGTTTGGTGCAGTTCGAAAAAGAACACCCAGATAAATATTTTGATGTCGCCATTGCTGAACAACATAGCGTTACAGTTGCCGCGGCGATGGCTTGCGATGGTTTAAAACCCGTCGTTGCTATCTACTCAACGTTTTTGCAACGCGCTTATGATCAGTTGATTCATGACGTCGTCGTACAAAACTTACCCGTTTTGTTCGCAATCGATCGGGCTGGTTGTGTGGGCGCTGATGGTCCAACGCATAATGGTGCTTATGATTATAGTTATATGCGTTGCTTACCCAATATAATTGTTATGGCTCCGGCAGATGAAAACGAATGTCGTCAAATGCTCTATACCGGATACAAACAAAACTGCGCTGTCTCAGTACGTTATCCACGCGGCACAGGACCTGGTGTTGAAGTACAAAAAGAAATGACTGAGTTACCTATCGGTAAGGCTGAAATTAAACGTAAAGGAAAGAACCTTGCCATTCTTGCTTTCGGAGCGATGGTGGCGGACTGTGAAAAAATCGCTGAAGAATTAAATGCAACAGTTGTTAATATGCGTTTTGTTAAACCTATCGATGAAACACTCATCCTTGATATGTGTGCTGTTCATGATTTGATCATTACCGTAGAAGAAAATGCAATTCAAGGTGGCGCAGGCTCAGCAGTTAATGAAGTTATTGCAACACATGGAATTGCACAACGAATTGCTAACTATGGTTTACCGGATAGATTACTTCCACATGGTTCAAGAGAAGATATGTTAAGGGATGCTGGACTGGATTATGAAGGTATTCTTAAGTTTATTTCTGAACAGGTGGATGAATCTGAAAGGGATCAGAAATTAAGTAGTGCATCGTAGTTAATTTTTTATGTAGGGTTAAGGAGAACCCTGTTTTATGAAAGTCAGGGATTTAATAAAGAAACTGGAAAAGGATAATTGGTCTCTCGTTCGTACACGAGGCAGTCATCGTCAATTCAAGCATCCTGATAAACCTGGCACAGTTACGGTTGCTGGGAAAAGCAGTATTGACGTGCCACCCGGCACATTAAATGCCATACTTAAACAAGCAAGACTCAAGAAGTGAGGTAGCCATTATGAAATATGCCGTCGTAATTGAACAAGGTAATACAAGTTTCGGTGCTTATGTGCCCGATTTACCTGGCTGTGTTGCTACTGCTGATAGCAGAGATGAAGTTGTTAAATTAATACACGAAGCAATTGAGTTTCACATTGAAGGGTTAAAAGAAGATGGGCAGCCTATTCCTGAAGCTTCTTCTAGTATTGAATTTATTGATGTAGCAGCATAGGTGATTTTGTTTTTGAGATTTGATTTCGCCTTCTACGGCGAGTCACTTTTTCGGATGAAAAAGTAACCAAAAAATCTTCCCCCAAATAGCTTGCCCTACGGGTTCCCTCGTTCTTGTTTTATTTTAAACAGCACGCGCATAGACAACATCCTTGTCGTCAATACGCTCTCGCAACATCCGTGTTGCTCAACCCTTTAAAATAAAACAAGAACGAGGCAAGCAATACGGGGAAATTAAAGTCCAATCGACACTGACCCTGTTGATTTAGAATTTGGGAGATCTACGCATATTTTTCTATTACATTAGAAATAATATTTTTTACAATTTCTATTTCACAAGCTAGGAATGTCTCTCTTCCCTCAATGGGTGCACCAAATTTATCTTTTAGTTCATGAATAACTTCAAGTTCGCATTTACTCAATATTGATTTATCAATATTCCAGGACTGTTCCAAATAAAATCCCTTCCACTTTTGTTCTGAATACCTAGTTAATGCATTTCTTTCACTTTTACCTACTTTTATAATTAGTTGAGGATTCCCAAAGAAGGTTAGGCTTTTATGACATTTATAAAGTAAATATATGCACGGTGTTCGATTTTTCCTCGCAATTGCCTTATCTTTTTTTAGTTGTTTTTCTTTGTGATAACAAGCCCAGTCAGCTCCCCATGCGTTTCCAGCCATTTTATTCTCTTAAAAGTATGTTGGGGAACTTGGTGTAGACATGGTGATTCTCTCTTTTTATCTGTGAGTTGCCTTACTCTAATGTCAGAACATTTGAAGATCCAGTGGGCGTGTTGTTTTTCCCGTGTTGCTTTGCCGAGTTATGTAATATTGATAGGGGAAAACGGACAGGACGTCCGTTTTAGTGCATTGGGTCAGGGACGACCCTATGCACGACGCGTTATCGATATTGCATAACTCGGGGAGCCGTAGGCCAAAGCATTAGGGAGGGGTTCTTTTGCTTACTTTTCTTTAAAGAAAAGTAAGGTGCCATCAGGCGAAAAGCAAAAGTAAAAGAATTAATGGAGTATGGTGTTTACTAGATTCCCGTTTTCACGGGAATGACTGTAGTGTGATTATGAGTTAACTATCTTCCCCACTTCTACTACAAACCTTTCCATATCACTTTCACTAATCTCCCCCATGCATGAAATTCTGAATAGTGATTTTTTGAAGCCACCTTGTCCGGCATAGATAACAAAACCTGCTGATTTTAGCTTGTCATGTAGTACTTGATAACTTACACCTTTGGGTAGATGGAATGCATTTAATACAGAGGAACAATCTTCTTTATCAAAGCAGGGCTTGATACTTAATTTTTTTAATCCTTCACGAACGATATCCATTCGTTTCCAATAGTCTTGTTGGCGTTTTTTCCAACCGCCGTTGTCACTTAACTCATCTAATGCTTCAGCAAGTGCATAGAAGGTTTGTATTGATTGCGTGAACGGTGTGCCATTATCATCCTGAGTTTTTAGATATGTCACCAAATCAAGATAAAGTGTACGTGCAGGCGTTGCCGACATCTGTTCTATTGCTTCTCTATTTACTATTACAAATGATGTCCCGGGTACGGCATGACAACATTTGTTTGCTGTCGCAGCACAGGCGGCAATATTCCACTCTTCAAATTTTATTTCTTCAGCAGCGAAGCTACTAACGCCATCGAGCAGGATTGGAACATTGCCATGCTTTTTACAAAGTTCTGCGATTGAATCAATATTGTTTAAACGACCGGTTGTTGTCTCGTGATGAACTACAGCAACGTGTGATAATTCTTTGTGATAGCGAAGTTCGCCTTCAAGTTTTTCCAGATCTATTTCTTCCCCCCATTCGTGGTGAAAAACAACATGGTCAATATTATGTACCTGCGCAATCTTGCTTAAGCGTTCGCCATAAACCCCATTTTCAATGATCAACACTTTACCGTGCGCAGGTATAAGGCTGGTCATCATGGCTTCCATTGCTGATGAGCCAGAACCAGTAAAGACAATGCCTGCCCATTTGTCGGCAGGGAGTTGATATACATTTAACAGATCGTTTTTTATCTTGTTTTGTAAATCAATGAATTCCTGTTCACGATGACAGAGATCAGGTTTTAGTAAAGCCTGTCTTACACGATCGCTTAAAACTACGGGGCCTGGATTAAGTAGTATGGTCATGATGTAAAATTGCTATCTATGTGTTGCATAAGTCGTGTTAACACCTCGTTTGGTGTCACGTTCGGTCTGGGTAAGTCTTCAATTGTACCAGAGCGAATTTTTAAATGAGCAAAAACAGGACCGTCGTGTTCTTTTAATGCAAATAGTTCGTCGATCAGTTCGATTTCATTTCCCGTTAAAGAAACACTATAGCCACTTGCTTCTGCTATCCTGGCAAAATTAATGTTGCCAGCAACGGTAGCTTGACCACCGGTAGAATCATGTACTTCATTGTCTAATAATATATGTATTAAATTATTTCCAGCATAACTACCTATCGTGGCAAAATTGCCCATGCGCATGAGTCCGGCACCATCGCCATCAATGACAACAACTTTTAAATCAGGTCTGGCTAGTGCAACACCCAGACCTAATGAAGAAGCGCAACCCATTGAACCCACCATATAAAGTTGATTTTCTCGATCATCGACTGCAAATAATTCTCGACCACTGAAACCGGTGGTTGCAATCAAGATGGTTTGTTTTTTAGGGGAATGATCAATAATACGTCGTAATGCGTTATTACGATCCGTTATCACCGCATCCGGATTATGTGAAGAGCGATACTCTGTTTTGCGAGCTGAAATATCCTTTACAGGATTTTTATTCAAGGCTTGGGGTGCAACGGTTCCTTTTTGCATTATAAAAGCATAGGGGCGTTGTTCTTTTTTCATGTATTCATTAGCGCGTTTTAATGCAGGCGCAATCTCTTCTTTCGTTTTTGGAAAAATTTCCCAGGGTACACGCATGAGATCAAAGAGCTCTTTAGTAATTTGTCCCATCAATTCATGTTGGGGTTCATCTTTTACACCGGGTTGACCACGATGTGTGCTAATGATCAAATTTGGAATACGAAACACATAAGACAGCGATGTTATTGGACTAACGGCATTACCCAAGCCTGAATTTTGCATCATGACGATGGAAGCCTGTCCGGCAATGGCTGAGCCTGCTGCCGTTGCCAGAGCATCACCTTCATTAGCTGATGAAACATACTCCAAAGTATCATCATTAATGACGTAATTAATAAAGGGTGTCAGGAATGAACAGGGAACACCGGTATAACGAGTAAAGCCGAGTTCTCGTGCGGCTTCGACAAATTCTTTTGCTTCTATCAAAGTAAATTCCTATTTGATTATTTTATGAGAGCCTTGCACGGATAGGAATTTTGTTCTCAGACGAAGCGAAAATGCGCGCAGAAGCGGAGTTTATATATAATAAATGAGCATTCGAGCACATGTTCAACGAAGTATGAGGGCAAAAGATCATTCGTGCATGGTTCTCATTGGGTGAAGTCGCCAGCGCGATCTATATCATCAAGCGAATTTACATCAAGCCAGTGTCCGTCAATATAATGTACATTGATGGGTTTTCCTTGCTGTATCAAATAATTCAATAGATCAGGTAATGTCAGATCATTAAAGTTTGATTCAGATTTTAATTCTTCCAGAGCTGCTTCCAGCCACTCGCGTCCTTGTTGTCTAACGCGCATCATACCGATCCAGTAACCGGATGGGCTTTTGCGTGATTCAGTTGCTGATGAAGAAACTTGTGTCAGTGTTACATTTTGCATAAACGGAGAACGATCATCGTCTTTACTGCAATAGGCATAATCAGGTGAACCGGAAATATTGGGATTATCTAAAGCTGAATCGACAATAATGACAACTTCGCCCTCTGTCTCAATCAAGTCTCTGAGAATGTATTCCCTGAATAGCAGATCGCTATAGAGGATCAACATATCATCATTGAAATTATCTTGTGCGCAAATCAATGTTTGTAACTCATCGCCATTTTCAAAATCATCATTAATACATTTTTCAATTCCAGTTAAATTAATAGCGTCTGCTTTATAACCGGCAATGACGGTTGATTTATTAATGCCTGCTTTTTTCAATCCATCCATTAATCGAGCCAATAAAGTTTTGCCGCCAATGCTAATCATTGCTTTGGGTTTGTCATGTGTTAATTCGTGTAATTCATTACCTCTGCTAGCAGCAAGAATAATCGCATGAATATTAGATTCTTGATTAAGATAACGTTTTTGAGCGCGGCTTAATTCATCTGTGCCCTGTAATTCAAAGATATGATCGACGCTGGCAATTTTATCTTCGACATCCGCTAATGATTCCGACTCAAAAATAGTTTTACTCGTTTTTTCCATTGCTGAAATGGATGAACGAATCATATGGTTTGCCCAGATAACCAGGTCAATACCGGCTTTGCGAAAAGCATCGGTTGGCGTGCTGTAATACTTGGTAGGTACGATAACCAGTGGTGAACGTCCTGCCCATTCTTTAGCAAAAGCGAGAATTTCATCAGGTCTTGATGACTTACTATGAATTAATATGCCATTAGCTCCAGCTTTGTGATAAGCCTCTGCTCTTTTAAGCGCTTCAGTTAAGCCCCAACCGGCAATCAATGCTTCTACTCTGGCAACAATTGTAAAATCATCATCAGCTTGACTGTCTTTACCTGCTTTTATTTTTCCACAGAATTCATCGATATCAGCCAAAGGTTGTTTATTACCATCGATAAAACTATTTGTTTTTGGGAATTGTTTGTCTTCAATGCAAACGCCAGCGATATTACGTTGTTCGAGTTTCCTTACAAGCCGACGCATATTGTTGAAATTGCCATAACCTGTATCACCGTCAAGTAATATAGGTATTGATGTCGCATCAGACATAAATTCAAGCATGTCGACCACCTGCGTCCAGCTGGCTTCATTACTATCTCTGACACCAAACTGTGAGGATAGGGCAAGCCCACTTCCCCATATTCCTTTAAAACCAGCACGTTCAACAATACTGGCAGAAACACCATTATGTGCTTCAAGGATAAATTCAAGTTCGCCTGACTCAAGCAGTGATCGAAGTTGTTTACATTTACTATGATTAGACATTTTTTTTGGGGACATTATATAGCACAGAACTAATTAGTTATTGATGGAGCTTAGCGCAGGTAATATTTCTTCTTGCGCGCGTTTTATATCTTCAGGAAAATCTATTTCAATCCATGGCACACCAGTGACATCTTCATAACCAAATTGTTCCGGATAGGTTAATAACAAGTCGCGTATTGCTTCTTCATAGGGCGTATCATTTTCTCCCTTAGACAGATAATCATCTATACGTCCAAGTAGAGAGGTGCCAATAAGCTTGGTAAATTTGAAAAATCCAACGGACTCACCTTGGGTATTATATTCGAGATCGTCAGCGATTTGTTTTCTAAATTCATTAATGCTGCCGTTGTTATCAACACAAATTTTAACGGGTTCGTCGCCGGGAATAAAATCTTTGTCCATTAACAGGCAATTATTTATCTCTGTGTTGGCCAGGCGACGAATCATTTCCTGATCATAGAGTACATCAGCATCCATGAGGATGAATTCAGCTTCATTGAAGAGTATTTCATGTGCGCAACCTAGACTAATAATGCTGCCTTCAGTATATCGTTCATTATAGACGTACTTTATCGAAACGGCTGAATCTTCAAGATGACTCATAATCATTTCTGATTGATAGCCAGTAACAATAGTTATTTCATTAATCTTATTTGCTTCAAGAATTTCAATATGGCGTTTTAATAAACTTTTGCCTTCAAATTCAAGTAAAGATTTAGGTTTGTCTCCTGATAGATCACCGAGCCGGTTGCCTATGCCTGCAGCAAGAATAATAGCCTTCATAATGTGTGGTTTAACCTTTTTTTAAATGTCTTAGCAAACAAGGACAGAGGTATGTCGTTTATTGGCAACTATACTCATTTCTAAAAATGTGACCATGTTGTTGAAGGCGTTTAATTAACAATCTTCAGATAAGACTCAATTTAGTGTCTGTTTATCTTTCATTTTTGCCTCCAGCGTCGTTGTCAATCGCTCATGTAGAATAACTACACCTCGCTCTTTCCGCCTCGCTGGATACAAAAATAATCGCCAGCAGTGGTAAAAATGAAAGATAAACAGACCCTTTATCAATAATGTGTTTTAATTATATGATGTAACTCATTATAAATAATGTATTTTAATCTATAAATGAATATTCCTGAAAAACTTGGCAAATATGAAATAAAAGAGCAAGTCGGTCGTGGCAGTATGGGGATTGTTTACAAGGGACATGATCCATTTGCTGATCAAGATGTTGCCGTGAAAGTGGCTATGTCAGAGTCTTTAAACGACAAGGAGTCAGGAGAAAGATACCGCAGAATGTTCTTTAATGAAGCGCATACTGCTGGAACATTAAAACATCCAAATATTGTCGGGATATTGGATGCGGGTGTTGAAGAAAGCGATGATGGCGATCATTGCTATATCGTTATGGAATTAGTCGAAAATGGCGATACGCTTAAAACTTATTGCAATGCCCAGAATCTGTTGCCTTTCGAAACAGTTGTTGAAATTATATTTAAATGTGCAAAGGCATTAGATTATGCACATCGTAATGGCGTTATTCATCGGGATATTAAGCCAACTAATATCCTGATTACCAAAGATCGAGATGTGAAGATTGCAGATTTTAGTATTGCGCATTTAATGACTTCCGACACAACTAATACTATGCCTATGGGCTTTGTTGGTTCACCACGATACATGTCGCCAGAACAGGTGCAGGAAGATGTGATAACAAATCAAACGGATTTGTTCTCATTGGGCATCGTCATGTATGAATTATTAACTGGCAAACATCCTTTTACTGCCGATAGTTTTTCTCGTTTGATTCATATGATTATAAACGAGAAACATCCAGCTTTAAGTACGCACCGATCCGATGTTCCGGAAATTCTTGAAAAGATCATTTACCATGCTTTACAGAAGAATCCTGAAAAAAGATACAAGATGGGTTTAAACTTTGCTGCAGATTTGAGCCTGGCATTTGATTATCTTGAAGAGCCTCAACAAGATGTTGAAGCTCAGGAAAAATTTAATACAATCCAGTCATTAAATTTTTTTAATGAATTTCCCGAGTCAGAAATATGGGAAATCATACAGGCTTGTATTTGGCAGTCATTTGACGCCGGGGCTCAAATTATTGTTGAAGGGGATATTGATGATTCATTTTATATCATTACTTCAGGTGAAGTAGATGTCTATAAGGATGGTGCACTTGTCGGACATCTAGAGAGCGGAGACTGCTTTGGCGAAATGGCTTATCTTAGCAAGGCTGAACGAACGGCAACAATCCTAGCCAAGAATCGTGTTGAGTTAATGAAAGTGAATGCAACATTAATTGAACAGGTATCAATTGAATGTCAGTTACACTTTAGTCGCGTCTTCATGCAGACCCTGGTTAAACGTCTTTCAGATACTACCGCGATGTATGCTTCCAGACAGGAATAAGCCAGATTTTTTTATTGTTTAGTTTTCTTATAGAGTTCAATCAGGTTTTTTGTGGAGGAATCCAGTTCTTCGTCTGCCGTTTTTGAGTTCAGGTTTTCATAGAGTTTCACAGCCATTTTTTTCCCTAGCTCAACGCCCCATTGGTCAAATGAATTGATTTGCCATAATAAACCTTGAACAAAGGTACGGTGTTCATACATTGCTATCAATGAACCTAGTGTTTTGGGTGTTAATTCAGAATATAAAATAGTGGTACTGGGCTTATTACCAGCAAAATATTTGTGTGGATCAGTATTATTTTCTCCATGCATCAAGGCCTGAGATTGTGCGAAGCAGTTGGCCAATAACAAAGCATGATGTTCTTGATTTCCTTTTTTTGATAATGGTGCAAGAAAATCGATGGATACCATCTGTGTTCCCTGATGTAACAATTGAAAAAAAGAATGTTGTGCTTGTGTGCCTACAGAGCCCCATGTCACTGGCATGGTTTTGTGATCGATCCTATGTCCTGACAAGTCGGATGATTTACCATTGCTCTCCATAAACAATTGCGATAAATATTCGGGAAAGAGTTTGAGTGATTCATCGTAAGGTATAAACGCATGTGTCCGCGCATCAAAATAATTATTGTACCAATAATCAAGCAAGGCGAGGGTGACCGGGATGTTTTCTTCAATGGATGTTTGCATAAAATGCTCATCCATCTCACGAGCACCTGTAAGCAGATTCTTGAAATTATCAAAACCAATAGCGAGTGCTATAGGTACCCCCATTGCTGACCAAAGTGAGAAACGGCCGCCGACCCAGTCCCATATTTCGAAAATATTTTCCGAATCAATACCAAATTCTTTTGCTGCTTGTAGATTATTAGTAACGGCAATGAAATGTTTATTGATGTCCGGACAGCCGGATTCCAGCATCCATTCTTTTAATGTGTTTGCATTTGTCAGGGTTTCTTGCGTGCTGAAAGATTTGGAGGAAATAATAAATAGCGTTGTTTCAGGATTTATTGTTTTTTGTAAAGAAGCTATAGCCTGATAATCGACATTGGAGATAAAGAAAGAACGTGTATTACCTTGTCGATATTCAGTTAATGCATCAATTACCATTTTTGAGCCGAGATCAGAACCACCTATGCCAATATTAACGAAGGTATCAATTGGTTTTCCTGTCCAGCCTTTAAAATTGCCATCATGAATTGCTGTTACAAGCTGTTTAATTTTTTCGAGTGCGCTGTGTACTTGTTCGATAATATTAATGCCGTCTATTTTCAGGCTTTGATCAGAATTACTTCTTAAAGCGGTGTGTAATACTGCACGGTTTTCAGTGACATTAATTTTTTCACCGTTAAACATTGCTTTAATCGACTTTTCAATATCGGATGCTTTGGCAAATTTATAAAGCAAATCTAATGTTTCAGATGAAATAATATTTTTTGAATAATCAATATAAAGTTCAGAAAATTGATATAAGAATTTATTTCCTCTTTGTTTGTCATGCATAAATAAATCACGCATGTGAATATTTCGCATCGCTTGATAATGCGATGTTAATTGTTTATTGATGGTTTGTTTTTCAGTTGATATAGACATTAATGTGTGTAGCTATATGTAAATTTAAAATAGCACAGCCCATTTTAACAGGTTTGATTATCCATCTAACAGGTAAATAGAAAATATTGCAGTCAGCTTAAAGAACTATCGTGCAAATATCTCTATAAATAATTTGGAGAGGTATGTTTAATGACCTTAGTCTAGTAAAACCGGTCAAGCTGTATCTGTTATATAGTGTTCCAGCTGTTCAATGATAAATTCTTTTTCGGAAATAATGTTTTTCACAACGTCCATAATTGATAACACACTAACTGGCACATCATTTTCGACAATAGGCAAATGTCGAATATGATTTTCCGACATAATAACCATGCACTCATCAATAGTTTGAGATGGGCTTACTGTTTTTACCTCAGATGTCATTATTTCGCTGACTATTGTTTCTGACGAGTTTCTGTCATTAAGAATAACTTTTCTGGTGTAATCTCGTTCTGAAAAAATCCCTACCAATTTATCACCTTCTATAACAAGCAAAGCACCAACTTTTCGTTCAGTTAGCATCCTAATGGCGTCAATAACAAGAGTGTTTGGTTCTACAGAGAAAATCTCATCATTTTTGCTATTAAGCAGTTGATTTACTGTTGTTGTCATATATGTATCCCCGTTTATATCCAGCCTGATATAGCATACACAATGTGTGCCACTTCATACCCATGATTTAAGTATAGTTACCTTATAATTAGGGTCAACACTAGCGAATTTATCAGGAAGTGTATGCTTGTTTGTCGCCCCAGCCTGACACTATATTTGCTATTAAAATCAATAGAGATACATTACTATCTATAAAGAAGTTGTAACAATGTCATCCGGTTTTTTTCGTGGTATTTGTTGCAATGCACATTAAAGAACACGTCTTTTTATAAAATTGATGACATAAAAAAATGAGCCATAGTGCCCCTGAAAAACTAGGTAAATATGCGGTTGTAGAAGAAATCGACAGGGGTAGTATGGGTGTTGTCTATCTGGGACATGATCCCTATATCGATCGTCCGGTCGCACTTAAGGTCGCTTTTCTCGACGAATTAAATGATCCTGAGTCTGGTGAGCGTTATCGCAAGATGTTTTTCAATGAAGCTCATACGGCGGGTCTTTTAACACATCCAAATGTAATTAATATTTATGATGCGGGTGTTGATGAAGATAATTGCTATATTGTTATGGAGTATATTGAAGGCGGCAAGACTTTAAAGCAGCACTGCAGTTCAGATAACCTGTTGCCAGTAAACAAGGTCGTAGAGATTATATTCAAATGTGCAAAAGCACTGGATTATGCTCACCGACAAGGTGTCGTACATAGAGATATCAAACCTTCAAACATTCTTTTTACGCCCGATCAGGATGTAAAAATTGGTGATTTCAGTATTGCTCATCTCTATAACGCAGATTCAACCACAACGCAGATGGGCGGCATGATGGGTTCCCCCAGATACATGTCGCCAGAACAACTACGCGAAGAACATGTGACAACTCAGACTGATATTTATTCTCTAGGCGTTGTCATGTATGAATTACTCACAGGTCGTCAGGCATTCCCGGCAGATAACTTTTCTCAATTGGTTAATAAAATATTGAATGAAGAACCGTCGGCAATGAGTGAACATCGCACTGATTTACCTGATGCATTAAGCGAAATTGTTTCTAAAGCGCTGGAGAAAGCTGTCTCCAATCGTTATCAAATGGGTTTGGATCTTGCGGCTGATTTGACTAAGGCATTTGATAGCCTTGAAAAACCAAAAGAAGATATTTCTGCGCAAGAAAAATTTGATGCCGTCAAAAAGCTGGAATTTTTTGCCGGCTTTCCTGACGCAGAAATATGGGAAATACTTCGCGCCAGTAATTGGCAGGAATACGATAGTGATGACGATATTATTGTTGAAGGTGATATGGATGATTGTTTCTATATCATTATCAATGGTGATGTTGAAGTAATGAAAAATACATCCGTGATTCGTACTTTACAGAAAGGCGACTGTTTTGGTGAGATGGGTTATCTGGCGAAGACAAAACGTACTGCCTCGATTAAATCCAGAGGCAATACTTCCTTGATGAAGATTAATTCAACGGTAATATCTCAAGTATCATTAAATTGTCAGGTAAGGTTTCTGAAGGTTTTCCTGAGGACACTGATTTATCGTCTTTCTGCGACGACAGAAAAAATATCACAGGATATTTAATTTTACGAAATACAATATGTTGCGGCGCAATATAACTGCTTGATTTTGCAGTTAATAACGTTTTGAAGTATTCTCTAAACTTATAAATAAGTGAATAGTGATTTATTTTATAAAGCACTGTTCCAGAAGAACAATAAATGAACTGATGGATTTCACTTACAGGGGGTGTTTAGTGAGTATTTCAGGACTAATCAAATCGCGAGTCGCTATTCCGCTTTTCGCATCATCTTTGTTATTACAATTTCCAATTTCTGTTAGTGCTGTTAGTTTTGAAAAAGGAAAATTATCAGGCAGTGTTGATACTACTCTGATTTATGGATCTGGATTCAGAATGTCAACAGCAGATAGTCAAATTATAGGCCTTTCCGGAGATACTATTGGAGCAGGGTTAACAGGTACAGATGCCTCCATAACCGGTACGGCTTTTTCTGAAAATTCGGATGATGGTAATCAGAATTATAATGATGGACTAATAAGCAATTTAGGGAAATTCACTACAGAAGTTGATTTGTCCTACGGGAACTTCGGTCTTTTCACACGCTTTAATGGATTTAAAGATTATGAAAACAAAGATGCTGGCGATCGAATAGCATTAAGCAGTGAAGCAGATAGATTAGTAACAGAGAATATCAATTTACAGGATCTGTATATCTGGGCTGATTTTGATATTGGTTCCATGCCAGCCAGTATTCGTGTTGGGGAGCAAGTATTAAGTTGGGGTGAGAGTACCTTTATTCAAAATGGCATTAATGTCATCAATCCCTTTGATGTTAGTAAGCTACGTACACCTGGTTCACAAATAAAAGATGCCTTGGTGCCTGTTGGTATGGTGAGTTTTTCTATTGCACCGACCGATAATTTATCCTTTGATGGTTATTACCAATATGATTGGGAGCGGACAGTCATAGAGCCAGTTGGTTCTTATTTCTCAACCAATGACTTTGTGGGTGATGGAGGCAGGAAGGTCATGTTAGGTTTTGGTGGAGCCGCATTTGGAACTGGTTTTATTGGATCTGATAGGGGGACTGCCTTTGGTGGTCTGACAGCGCTTATCAATGGTGTATTACCAGGTACAGCAACCCCATTGGCTGCGTTTAATCCTGATTTTTTAGGGGTCTTGCGAACAGGTGATGATCAGCCAGGAAATGGTGGTGAGTTTGGTTTTGCCCTACGCTATTTCGCTGAAGAATTAAATGATACAGAATTTGGCCTTTTCTTTATTAATCATCACAGCCGCACACCGATTATTAGTGCAGTTACAGGAACAGGGGCAGGTGTCACTAATGCCATAGGTTCGGCAGTGGGAATTGGTGGTAGTGCTGCAATTCTTGCCGCGCTAGGTGGTAGTGCTGCAGCAAGGACGGCGGTAGCTAGTGCTGTGGCTACTGACCAATATGCACAGACAGCGAATTATCAGATTGAGTATCCACAAGATATTCAGCGCATTGGTTTAAGTTTTAATACTCAGGTAAAAGGGATTGCCTTTCAGGGGGAATATACTTTAATACATGATGCTCCTTTACAGGTTGATGATGTCGAGTTGCTACTACAAGCATTATGTCCTCTGATTGCAATAAATGCAGCAGTTGGAACAAATCAGCTCGATCCGGGTTGCACGAATACAGGAACTGATCAGCGTCTTCCTGGTTTTATTGAACGAAATGTTAGTCAAGTTCAGGTCACGGCAACAAAAGTTCTTGGTCCAGTTATGGGTGCTAATCAAGGGGTGCTTGTCGGTGAGGTTGGTGTAACCCATGTTCATGGGATGCCTGATAAAAGTAGCTTACGTCTGAATGGCCCTGGCACATTTACCAGTGGTAACCCTTTTCATGCTGGAGCTACCGGAGCACATGCAGGCAAGGCTGCAGAAAGTGCGGATAATTTTGCTGATGCCACGTCTTGGGGTTTTCGTATGGCGGGTCGTTTAACTTATAATAATTTTATTGGTCCCGTGAATGTTTCACCTAGGTTTGCTTTATCTCAAGATGTTAGCGGTATCACACCTGGACCCGGAGGCAATTTTGTAGAAGGACGAAGAGCTATCACATTAGGAGTGGGTGCGGATTATCAAAATGAATGGCGAGCCGATGTTAGCTACACGTCTTTTCAGGGAGCGGGTCGATATAATTTGTTAAATGATCGTGATTTTGTCGCATTTAACTTGAGTTATTCTTTCTAGAATTATTCTTTTAGGGTTGAGGAAATCAATATGACGGATAAAAAAATAAATATAATCCTTAGCAGTGTTCTAATGTTTGCAGTTTCATTACCTGTGAAGGCAGAGATGTCTGCCGATGAAGTCGCGCGTCTTGGTGCGGATCTTACTCCACTAGGTGGTGAAAAGGCTGGCAATTCAGATGGGAGCATTCCCGCCTGGGATGGGGGCTTAACACAAGCGCCTTCGGGTTACACTGAAGGGGGATATTATATTGATCCCTATGCTAGCGATGCTATTAAGGTAACGATCACGTCAGGCAATATGGCTGAACATGCGGACAAGCTAACAGAAGGGCATAAGGCACTCCTTACAACCTATCCTGACAGCTTCAAGATGAATATCTATCCGACACATCGGTCAGCGGCTGCACCTCAACATATGTATGATGCTACCAAGCAAATTGCTGGCGCTGCCAAACTTACAGCCGATGGTAATGGTGTTGAAAATGCAATTGTAGGTACGCCATTTCCAATTCCCTCAAATGGTCTGGAGGCTATCTGGAATCATATTCTTCGCTGGCGTGCAGGCTTTGCTGAACGTTCAATTGCGCAAGCAGCACCTACACGCGGTGGTGATTACACACTGGTAACTTTTTCTGATCAATTTAACCTGCAATACAACCGGGAAGGTATGACTGCGGATAAATTGAATAATATTGTTTTGTATTTCAAGCAAGAAGTTAAATCACCTGCTAGATTAGCCGGTGGTATTCTTCTGGTTCATGAAACGCTAAATCAAAAGTTGGAAAATCGTAAAGCCTGGCTCTATAACCCAGGTCAACGCCGCGTTAGACGTGCTCCGAATGTTGCTTTTGATAATCCAGGTACGGCTTCCGATGGTATGCGTACCAACGACCAGTTTGACATGTTCAACGGTAGTCCTGAACGATACAACTGGGAGTTAGTCGGTAAAAAAGAAATCTATGTTCCTTATAATAACTATAAGCTTCAGGATCCTTCTGTTAAATATTCAGATATCTTGAAGCCTTTACATATCAATCCTGAAATCCCTCGTTATGAATTACATCGGGTTTGGGTAGTTGATGCGACATTGAAAGAGGGCGCAAGACATCTTTATAAAAGACGTACTTTTTACATAGACGAAGATTCATGGCAGATTTTGTCAGTTGATCAATATGATAATCGGGATCAGTTATGGCGCGTTTCAGAAGGTTTCGCCATCAATCATTACAACGTGCCTAATTTATGGACAACATTAGAAGTTCATACTGATTTGCAGGCGGGGCGTTATATTGCAATTGGTTTAACTAACGAAAGCAAGCCGTATAACTTTAATGCAAAATTAACGACAAAAGAATTTACACCGGGAGCTTTGAGAAGAGCAGGAAGAAGATAAATCATAATTCCTGTTGCTCACTAACTTGTGTATGAGTCACTAATTAAAACGCTTGGTATTGCCACTATGCAGTCCAGGCGTTTTTTTATGTCCAAGGATGGACTGGTCGAAAATTGCTCCTGCATTTTCGACACTTCCGCCATCCATGGCGGTCGTATCACAAAACGAAATGAATAAACACATGCAAAAAATAGTTTTGTCAGGTTCAAACATAAATAGAATTGCATATTTCATTATTTCATTAATGTTGTGTGTGGTCAGCATTCAGGCAAATGATGTCTGGGCAGAAGAGTCTTCTATGATGGCTAAGCTGGCAGGCCAATCCATGTTGCTTGATGGTGTTTCCAAACAAGGTTTGATGGCGGTGGTTGGTGAACGCGGTCATGTACTCATTTCTTCCGATGGTAAAAACTGGCAGCAGGTTGCTGTGCCTACAAGAACGACACTCACAGGTGTTTATTTCCACGATACGCAGAATGGTTGGATAGTAGGCCATGATGCCGTTATTTTACGTACCACAGATGGTGGCAAGCAATGGCAAAAAGTCTATGACGATCCTGAAGGTGAAACGCCTTTATTTGATATCTGGTTTAAAGACGAAAGCCGAGGGATAGCAATAGGTGCCTATGGGCTTTATTTTGTTTCAGACGATGGTGGAGCAAACTGGGATATCAGTGAATTGAATGTTGCCAAGGAAAAACCAGCAGAAGTTTCTGATGAACCTAAAGCTGAAGACGATGATGATTTTCTCGATTCTTATGATCTGCATCTAAACAGTATTGCTTTAGCCGACAACGGTAAGTTATATATCGCCGCAGAAGCTGGCAAGGTCTATCGCTCAGATGATTCCGGCGATAGTTGGATACCTTTAACGTTACCCTATATCGGTTCTTTGTTTGGGGTGTTACCTGTTGAGGGAGATACCGTATTGGTGTTTGGTTTGCGCGGCCATCTATTTCGTACAGAAGATGCGGGTGAAAATTGGCAGGAGATTAAAACGCCAACAAAGGAAATGCTGACTAATGGTATTGCTACAAATGATGGAATCTATGTCACTGGTCTGGGCGGAACAATCTTGAAAAGTAATGACAAGGGGAAAAGCTTTACATTGCAAGAACAGGGTCATCGGGATGGTTTTACCGCAATAATAAAAAGTCCGGAAGGTGAATTAATTACAGTCGGTGAAAAAGGAGTTAGCTTGCTTCAGTAAGCAATTAATATCATGTCTGATTCAAAAATAATAAACGGGATAGAGAAAATATTATTTTCTAATCGCCTGTGGGTGATTGGTTTTTTTATTATCATCACCGTGTTTATGTTCTCATCCGCTACAAAACTTAAAGTGGATGCTGGTTTTTCCAAGTTATTACCTTTGCAACATGAATATATGCAGACCTTTACCAAACATCGGGAAGAATTTGGGGGTGCAAATCGTGTGTTGGTTGCCTTGATGGCAAAAGAAGGTGATATGTTTACGCCCGAATTCTTTGATGCCCTGAAGCAAGCAACAGACGATGTCTTCTTTATTGAGGGCGTTGATCGTACACGGGTGACTTCAATCTTTACACCCAATGTCCGATTTACCGAAGTGGTGGAAGATGGTATTGCCGGCGGTAATGTTGTTCCCGATGATTACGAAAATACACCAGCAGGACTTGCCAAGGTCAAAGAAAATATTATTAAGGCAGGAATTGTTGGACGATTAGTTGCCAATGATTTTTCTGGTGCGCTTATCAGTGCACAATTGCTCGAATTTAATCCTAATACAGGCGAACGTCTGGATTATGTGGATGTTGCCAGGCAATTGGAAGAAAACATCAGACAAAAATACAGTAGCTCAAATGTGGGTGTGGATATCGATTATCACATCATTGGCTTTGCTAAAGTCATTGGTGATATTACTGAAGGTGCCAAGCGTGTTGTTGTCTTTTTTATTATTGCTTTTTTTATAACAGCATTACTGGTCTATTTTTATTCGCAATCGTTTAAATTAACCATCATTCCATTAACCTGTTCATTAGTGGCGGTTATCTGGCAATTGGGAATACTTCCCCTGCTTGGCTTCGGCATTGACCCCATGTCAATTCTGGTTCCTTTTCTTATCTTTGCCATAGGTGTGAGTCATGGCGTGCAAATGATAAGCTCTTTTAGAGCGGAAGTTTTCTTCGGCAATAGCAGCATGGATTCGGCAAAGATCAGTTTCAGGCGATTGTTGGTGCCTGGTTCGATTGCATTGGCAAGTGATACGATTGGTTTCATTACTATTTTGCTGATTGATATTGAAATTATTCAGGAGATGGCAATAACTGCAAGCTTGGGTGTTGCCGTAATAATTCTGACTAATCTTTTCCTATTGCCGGTACTGGTCTCTTACATAAATTTGGGTGATAACTACAGAGATAAACTGGAGCGTCGTGCATCCAAGCTGTTGCCTATTTGGACAAAACTGGCGCGTGTTTCAGAACGAGGTACAGCGACAAAAATTATTCTGGTCGCTTTTGTTTTACTTGGCTTTGGAATCTGGAAAGGTGCTGATATAAGAATTGGTGATTTGCATAGAGGTGTGCCTGAACTTCATGGTGACTCTCAATATAATATCGACACCGATGTTATTGCAGATCGATTTTCCATTGGTGTCGATCTAATCTCGGTTATTGTTGAAACAGTCAAAGAAGGTTGTATCAATTATGAGGTCATGGATACGATAGATCGTTTTGAATGGACGATGAGAAACGTTGATGGTGTGCAGTCTGTCATCGGTTTGCCGACAGTCGCCAAACGTATTAATGCGGGTTGGAATGAAGGAAATATTAAATGGCAGGTACTACCGCGAAATCAATCGGTATTAGTCCAGTCTGTTTCTTATGTGCCCACATCCTCTGGTCTATTGAATAGTGATTGCAGTGTCATTCCGGTATTAATTTTCACAACAGATCATAAAGCAGAAACCATTTCTAATATTGTTGCCAATATAAAATCATTCGCGAGTGAATTTGATTCAGAAACGATAAAGTTTAAATTGGCTACAGGTAATGTTGGTGTAATGGCAGCCACTAATGAAGAAGTTGATGCCGCGCAGTTTCCGATTTTGATTTATGTTTTCTCAGCTATTATTATTTTATGTTTAATAACGTTCCGTTCTATCGCTGGTACTTTGTGTATCGTTCTACCATTGGGTCTGGTTTCATTACTTGCTTATGCCTTGATGACTGTTCTTGAAATTGGTCTCAAGGTAAATACCTTGCCTGTTGTTGCATTAGGCGTAGGCGTGGGTGTGGATTATGGAATCTATATTTATAGCCGACTGGATAGCGTTCTCAAGAGTGGAAAATCGCTCACTGAAGCCTATGCTACTACATTGGAGGTTACAGGTTCAGGTGTTATCTTCACCGGGATTACCTTGGCGATTGGTGTGGTTACCTGGATTTTCTCGCCACTTAAATTCCAGGCAGATATGGGAATCCTACTGACCTTTATGTTCCTGGTTAATATGCTAGGTGCAATATTATTGCTGCCCGCTATTGCGTCGATGTTATTAAAGAAGTCAGATTAAGTATGTTCACTGTCATGCTGGTGAATACCAGCATCCAGTAAGTAATTGTATTGACTGAATTCTGGCCTCGGCTCAGGCTCCTGCTTCGCTCTACCGACTACGTCCGTGTAGTCGTGCGCAGAATGACGACTAACTGTATTTATAGACTTAATTAGAGCTTTCTTAGATGTTTAATCAGGTCTCTTTAATTTAAATGACCAGGTAAATTTGAAAAGAGAAACAATTTCACCAGCACTGTCAACACCAGTCGAAGTAACAGTTACTACATGTCCCTCACCTGTTTCAATCGCACGCTCAACAGTTTCTCTTATTTTGCTACCCTCATCACAGGTAAAAGTCGTCATAGAATCTGCCTTTTTAACGAACTTTGCTTCAACTCCGGTTATTAGCATGGATATAGGTGGTTTGTTTTCAACGGTAATCAAACCTAAAAGTCCGGTTGATAATTCAGCGGCTCCTGCCTGAGACGCAAAATAAATAGAACGAAATGGGTTCTTGCTAAACCAGGAATAGGGCAAGGTAACAACACCTTTATCATAATCAGCAGATTTTATCTTTATTCCCCAAAACCAGGCGCTGGGTAATTTAAATAAATAGAATAACCACATTTTCCATTTGTTATTCATGGCTAAAAGCATACGATTGCTATTGTCAGAAGTATTTGTTGTCATTATCGTAACCTGTTCATATAAATATTAATACTCTAAATTTGTCAATTAATGATAAATAAACCGAGCGTTCGCTCTTAAAATAAAATATACTACCGCTATGAATAATGCCAGTCAAACTTCATATCCAAAGTTATTGCAACCAATTGATTTGGGATTCACCACTTTACGTAATCGTGCCGTCATGGGGTCAATGCACACGGGTCTTGAAGAGGATCATAAGAATTTATCACGACTAACTGCATTTTATAATGAAAGAGCAGCTGGCGGTATTGGTCTGATTGTTACGGGTGGTTTTGCACCAAACCGCAGGGGCAGACTGGCTCCTTTTGCATCTGATTTACGCTCTCAAGCACAAATTGACAAACATCGTCAAATGACTGATTCGGTACATGAACACGGAGCCAAGATAGCCTTACAAATATTACATGCCGGACGCTATAGTTATCATCCCTTTGCAGTATCAGTATCATCGATAAAATCGCCCATTTCACCATTTCGTCCATGGAAACTAAGTCAACGGGGCATCAAGAATACTATCTCTGATTTTGTTCGATGTGCTGTGTTAGCGCGTGAAGCGGGCTATGACGGCGTAGAGATAATGGGTTCTGAAGGCTATTTGATAAATCAATTTATTGCTCCTCGTACCAATCAACGTCGTGATCAGTGGGGAGGAACAAGCGAAAACCGACATCGTTTTGCACTGGAAATCATACGCAAAACTCGAGCAGCAGTTGGAACAGATTTTATAATTATCTTTCGTTTATCCATGCTAGATTTGGTTAGTAATGGTAGTCAGTGGGATGAAGTTATTGAGTTGGGTAATGGTGTAATAGAAGCGGGTGCAACAATTATTAATACTGGAATTGGTTGGCATGAAGCACGCGTACCTACTATTGCCACAATGGTGCCAAGAGCGGCATATACCTGGGTTACAAAACGTTTTAAAGAATCACTGGATCGCACTGTACCATTGATAGCAGTGAACCGTATAAATACACCGGAAATTGCAGAACAAGTACTAGTCAATGGGGATGCTGATTTGGTTTCTATGGCAAGACCATTATTGGCCGATCCGGAATTTATCAACAAAGCAAATAGCAATCGTGTTGATGAAATCAATACCTGCATTGCCTGTAATCAAGCTTGTCTTGATCATGTGTTTGCGCAAAAGATTGCTTCTTGTTTGGTGAATCCGCGTGCTTGCCATGAAACTGAATTAAATTATCCAACTACACAAAAAGTGAAACATATCGCTGTTGTTGGTGCGGGTCCTGCTGGATTGGCTTTTACTACCGTTGCCAGACAACGTGGTCACCAGGTGACTTTATATGAAACAGACACTGAAATTGGTGGTCAATTTAATATCGCCAAGCAAATACCCGGTAAACAGGAATTTTTCGAAACTTTACGCTATTACAGTAAGCAACTTGAATTACTCGATGTTGACTTACGTTTGAATACTAAAGTGGATGAAAAAACATTAATACAGGAAAGGTATGATGTGGTTGTATTGGCAACAGGCGTAACACCTCGTATTCCAGATATTGATGGTCTTAATCATTCTAAGGTCATGAGCTATCTGGATGTTTTAAAATATAAAAAACCAGTGGGACAATCTATTGCAATTTTGGGGGCTGGTGGCATTGGTTTTGATGTGGCGGAATATTTGTGTGGAAATGTTCATACTGAAACCAAAGACAAAGAAGATTGGCTTAGATATTGGGGCGTGGATAAGGATTATCACGCTGCCGGCGGTTTGTTAAGTAAACCTGAAGAAATTATTACATCGCGTGACATAACATTGTTCCAACGTAAACACAGTAAGCCTGGAGCGAACCTTGGAAAGTCAACAGGTTGGATTCATCGCACTAGTCTAAAAAGGCATGGGGTAAAAATGGTAAATGGTGTGAGTTACAAATACATCGATGATGATGGCTTACATGTACTAATTGATGATGAAGAAAAATGTTATGCCGTAGATAATGTCATATTATGTACAGGTCAAGAACCACGACGTGATCTATATCAAACATTAAAAGATGCTGGATTATCAGTCGAATTAATCGGCGGGGCAGATGTGGCTACTGAGCTTGATGCCAAGCGTGCGATTGATCAAGGTTCAAGATTAGCTGCGCAAGTTTAATTCAAAACAATGATCTACATATCACTTTTTAAATAAGATAATAAACGTACCCGGGCACAAACATTACCCTCCTTATCTGTGGCCTCGACAATATTCCAGTTTTCAAAACGACCATTTTCCTTAAGTGCAATTTCTGCCGAATCCATATCCTCAAGCGTTAATTTAAATTGATAGATTAAGTCACTGTATGCGGGTTTCAAATAAGCTATCTCAGCCTTCTTTAGCCATGCTTGTGCGTTAATATTTCGATGTGACAATGCTGCACGATACATGAATGGATAATAAGGATCAGATGCCATAAAAATAGAGCCGCCAAAAGTACTACCATTAAAATTTCTATTCATTAAAGAAAAACGTAGTCGCACATCTGCTTCAAGAAAATCTTTTGACACCTTTATACAACTCGTACGATTAAAAAATAAAGGAGGATAAAGATTAAAACCAGTCTTAAAACGGAAAGGGGAGTCGAGATTCATAGTATTAGCTTATTCGAACTTATTGATTCAATGTTGAGTGCACGAGTGTTATTACTTCTTCTGCATATTTATCCAGATTGCTATTACCGGATTTATATTTCCAATGCTTGAGATGACGATCCTGAATCATTGCTAATGCCATCGTTGCGATAATACGATAATTTTTTCTATTCTTTTTAGGTCCTATTTTTTTTAATTGTTTTTCCATTGTATCAATCATGTTCAGTTCGATATTTTTAGAATCCTGCTGATGCTTCTTTGAAAGACAACGTGTTTCGAAATACAGGAAATAAAACCAGGGATGTAATAGGTCTGCAGTATAAATAGAGTGTCGGATAATATCTTCCAATGCCTGCTTTGAGTTATCTTGACTAATGGCGGTGTCTAGTGTTTCTGATGAAACGTGTTGCACAAGATCCTTGATAAAAATAGCGATGGTATCCTTGGATTCGATACAGGAATAAATGCCACCCATACTCAAACCAGTCTCTTTACATAAATCGCGTAAGGACATCTCATGGAAGCCGATTCTGGATGAAATCTTAAAAGTGGCCTTAAAAATCTTTTCCAGATTATTAACAGCAAATTTAGGTTTTTTAGTTTTGATTTCACCACAGTGTCGTTCATACACAGTGGTGTAAACAGCTTTACCTTTATAGGGAAATTGTGCCTTATATTGTTCGAAATTCATCATAAACTATAATTATGTTAATTATTACTAGACAGGGTAGCATAATTAGGACTAAAATATCAATGAATATAGAGCGAGCGCTCGCATTAATTATTAAAGGAAGAAAGGTGACAGTATGAATCTAGCCATTACACTCGCAATTATCGTTATTTTGACAGGATTGGTACTTAAACAAACTGGTTTACGCGTTATTGCCATTGCCAGTGGAATAGCTTTCGTTGTGTCAATTTTTACGTCATTGCATATTCTATTTATATTATTGCTTGGACTTGTGGCCGTGCTTACGGGTTTAGCAAATGTAACAGACCTTAGACGAGAACATCTTTCAAGGCCATTTTTTGAAGTGTTTAAAAAGATGCTTCCACCCTTATCCGAAACTGAAAGAGAGGCTATTGATGCTGGTACGGTTTGGTGGGACGGGGAGTTGTTCAGCGGTGATCCAAACTGGAAAAATCTCACCAGTATAGATAAACCAAAGTTAAGTCAGGAAGAACAAGGTTTTATCGACGGTCCAGCAACTGAATTATGTCGTATGGCTGATGCATGGAAGATCAATCATGACTGGAATGTGATACCGGACAAAATCATCCAATATGTTCTGGATAATGGTTTCCTCGGTATGATTATTCCAAAAGAATATGGTGGTTTGGCGCTATCTGCCGTGGCTCAATCTGAAGTACTAGTAAAAATTTCCAATACCGGTGCTGCAATCACCTATCTTGTTGCCGTACCAAATTCACTTGGTCCGGGTGAATTATTAATTAAGTATGGTACTGAAGAACAAAAGAATCACTATCTGCCTAGATTAGCCTCCGGTAAAGAAATTCCTTGTTTTGCATTAACCGCACCTTTGGCTGGCTCTGATGCAACGTCGATTCCCGATATCGGTGTAGTGTGCAAGGGTATGTGGGAAGGTAAAGAAATTATCGGTATGCGTTTAAATTTCAATAAACGTTATATTACGTTGGCCCCAATCGCGACCTTGGTCGGTCTCGCATTTAAACTTCAGGATCCAGATCATCTCATTGGTGATGTTGATGACTACGGTATTACCTGCGCCTTACTACCGCGCGAAACCGAAGGCATGATGATTGGTCGTCGTCATTTGCCGGTCGGTGATGCGTTTTTGAATGGCCCGATAGAAGGTAAAGATGTTTTTGTTCCGTTGGACTATATAATCGGTGGAACAGAGATGGCTGGTTATGGTTGGAGAATGTTGGTCAATTGTTTGTCGGTGGGACGTTGTATTACCCTGCCTACAGGCGGTGCAGCATTTTCTAAACGCGTGCTCATGGGTACTACAGCCTATGCCAGTTTACGTAAACAGTTCGGTGTGCAGTTGAAGAGTTTTGAAGGCATACAGAAACCTCTCGCACGCATGGCAGGACTTGGCTACATCATCAATGCAGCACGTACACACACTATTCAATCGGTAGACGCCGGTGAAAAACCGGCTGTTCCATCAGCAATCATTAAATATCACTGTACTGAAATGGCACGCCAATGCGTTATCGACGCAATGGATATACATGGTGGCAAAGCTGTGATGAAAGGGCCAAAAAATTATATCGCTACGGGTTATGAATCTATTCCTGTCGCAATTACTGTAGAAGGTGCCAATATTCTTACCCGAAATTTGATGATATTTGGTCAAGGGGCAACCCGTAGCCATCCCTATGTCTTAAAAGAAATGGAACTGGCTCAGCAAGATAGTACTGATGAAGTAATTGACGCCTTTGATGATGTCTTGTTTAAACATATTGGTTACAGCATAACTAATGGGTTACGTTCATTTTCGTATGCATTGACTGGATCGCGTATTGCCGTTAACCCTGGACACCCGCGTTTGGCTCCTTATTACGCACAACTAAGCCGATTTAGTGCAGCCTTTGCACTGGTAGCAGATGTCAGTATGTTAGCACTGCAGTCGAAACTGAAATTTATGGAAATGCTGTCGGCAAGAATGGGAGATTTGTTAAGTGATCTCTATCTCGCCAGCATGGTGATTAAGCATTATGAAAACGAAGGCTGTCCGGAGGAAGATTTTCCGGTTGTGCAATGGGCGCTTGATTATCTATTGTATGATTATCAGGAAGCATTTAAAGCCATTGTTCAAAATTATCCAAACCGGGCGATAGCTGCATTATTGAAGCTAACGGTATTTCCAATAGGGATGCACTTTGCCGCACCTAGCGATGAGTTAGAGAAAAAGGTGGCGAATTTATTGACACAAAACAATGCAACACGTGATCGCATGATCACCGGTCTTTATATGGAAGATGCTGATAATAATCCATTGGCACATGCCAATGCGGTATTTATTGAAAGTCTTGAGCTTGAACCTATCAACGACAAAATACGTCAGGCGGTGAAAGATAAGGTTTTGCCAAAACAACAGGGACTTGAATTGGTACTGGCTGCTTATGAAGCAGGAGTTATTAGTGAATCAGAAGCCGATCAATTAAAGCGCTTTGATGAACATTTGATGTCCATCATACATGTTGATGACTTTGATCAGGATGAATTGATACGTAGTGCCTGTATAGAACCTCAACCTAAAGCAAAAACTAAAGCCAAGGCCAAGACTAAAACAAAAAAGAAAGCGACATCTAAAAAGACGACTAAGAAAATAAGCGCTTAATATCTTCTGACCGTATTAGACGAGGAAAGGATGCAAAAGGAAAATAGCATTTCAACAAATGCCATCGAATTGATGCGTTTACAGATAGAACCACGTTGGGGTGATATGGATGCATTGGGTCACATTAATAGCATGGAATACCTGGGCTATATGCAGGAGTGCCGAGTGCAGTGGTTAATGAAAATGAAACTGTCATTTGATGAGGTAACACCGGTGCTGGTAAATCTGCACGGTGAATTCAAGGCGGAGTTAGTCTATCCGAATACGGTTGAGGTTGTGATGTATGGATCAGAGCCAGGGCGTTCCAGTTTTCTATCAGAATATGAAGTCTGGGCAAAAGGCGATTCTGATTTCATATGCGCAACGGGTTTTGCAAAGATGGTCTGGATCGATAGTAAACAACGTCGACCTGTTTCATTACCGGAGTCGTTACGAACCAAATTTAAATAACACAAAAATAAAATAATAGAGAAAATATTTTAATGATGAGTAAACATTTTGAAAAAGTCGCCGTACTTGGTGCTGGTGTAATGGGTGCACAAATTGCCGCATTACTGGCAAATATGAATGTGCCAGTAATTTTGTTTGAACTGGCCGCTAAGGAAAAAGATAAAAGTGCCTTAAGCAAACAAGCGATAAAAAGATTAACAAAATTAAAACCACCACCTTTCGCGACCAATGGTGTTGAACACCTTATCGAAGCCGCCAATTATGATGATGATCTGAAAAAACTTGCTGAATGCGATTTAGTTATAGAGGCCATAGCTGAAAATATCGAGTGGAAAAAAGATTTGTACGGAAAAATCAATGGCGTTATGAAAGAAGATGCAATACTTGCAACGAATACTTCTGGCTTGAGCATTAATCTTCTGGCAGAAATTTTACCAGAAAAATCACGCAAGAATTTTCTCGGCATCCATTTCTTTAACCCGCCACGTTATATGCATCTGGTTGAACTTATTCCTTGTGTTAATACAAATAATGATGCACTAATTGCACTGGAACAATTTCTTGTTACGACCTTGGGTAAAGGTGTTGTCGTTGCAAAAGACACACCGAATTTTATTGCCAATCGCATAGGTGTATTTAATCTGATTGCTACCATACATCATGCCCAACAATTAAATATTCCTTTTGAAGTCGTTGATCAAATTACCGGTAAACCCATGGCACGAGCCAAGTCCGGAACCTTTCGCACCATGGACGTAGTCGGCCTTGATGTATTGGCACACGTCATAAAGACCATGGAAGATAATCTTAATAATGATCCCTGGTTAAAATATTATCAACTACCTGATTTCATAGCTAACTTAATTAGTGAAGGTGCGCTTGGACAAAAAGCCGGCAAGGGAATTTATATTAAAAAAGGTAAGCAGGCATTTAGTCCGCAAGAAAATCAATACGTCGATGCCAATGGACAAATGGATGAATCATTAACTGCACTGTTTAAGGAAAAGGATTGGGGAAAACGCTTTATTGCCTTACAAGAATCTTCCTCAGAACAGGCACAGTTTGTCTATCTGACATTATTGGATTTGTTTCACTACTGTTGTGTCCATCTTCAAGACATTGCATCTAATACAGCTGATGTCGATCTTGCTATACGTTGGGGCTTTGGCTGGCAACAAGGGCCGTTTGAGATCATGCAAGCTATCGGTTGGACATCATTGATTGAGACGTTGGAACAACAAATAAAGAATGGCAAAACCATGAGTGATGCTGCTTTACCAGACTGGACTAAAAAAATTACTGAAGTCCATAGTCAAAATGGTTCCTGGTCACCAACTGAAAATAATTATTTACCGCTCAGAGATAATCCGGTTTATCAACGCCAGATCGTACGTGAAGATGTTGTCTTCTCACATGCTACATTAGGTACTACTATTTTTGAAAATGATCATGCCAGATTATGGCATCGTGATGATGACATTGCGATTTTGTCATTTAAAACGAAGATGCATTCTATTAATGAAGGCGTGTTAGATAGTGTTATAGAAGCCTGTGAAGAGGCGAGTAATAATCATGCCGCCTTAGTGCTATGGCACCCCACGGCACCATTCGCAGTGGGAGCAGATCTCAGTCAGGTTGGTGAACAACTTCAAGCGGGGAACATTGCCGGAGTCGAAGCCATCGTTGCAAAATTTCAACAAGCTAGTATGGCGCTCAAACATTGTCGCGTACCGACTGTAGCTGCAGTACAAGGTTTGGCTCTGGGTGGTGGTTGTGAATTTCAGATGCACTGTAACCTTACCGTTGCCGCGATGGAATCCTACATCGGTTTAGTAGAAGCGGGTGTCGGTCTATTACCTGCTGGAGGTGGACTAAAAGAATTAGCGCTGAAGGCCATGCATGATGCTGGTGGTAAAGATATCTTTCCTCATATTCAGGCTGCTTTTGAACTCACTGCCATGGCCAAGGTTTCTGCCAGTGGGCTTGATGCAAAAAATCTGGGACTGTTATCACCCGTGGATGTTGTGATTTCCAACCCGCATGAGTTACTGCATGTTGCTTTGGTTCAAGCCAGAGCATTGTCAGAAAGAGCCAACCAACCACCACGCAGCGATGAAATGATTAAAGTTACAGGCAAAACAGGCAAAGCTACATTGATGATGATAGCTACCAACATGCTCGAAGGTCATTTCATTTCACCCCATGATTACAAGATCGCCGAAGGTATTGCCACGGTGTTGACCGGAGGTGATGTGGAAAGTGGTTCTCTGGTGAGTCAGGACTGGTTGTTGAAACTTGAACGTGAGTTTTTTATAAAATTGATCAGCACGGAAAAAACGCAGCAACGAATTGTTCATACTTTAACAACCGGAAAACCATTGCGTAACTAACCGAGGGATAGAATTGTGAGTCAGACTTTACAAGATGTTTATATCGTAAAAGCATTAAGAACGCCGGTAGCAAAATACAATGGCAAATTTAAATATACGCGCCCTGATGACCTCCTCTCTCATGTGCTGAAGGGCGTGGTGGCTGATACACCGGAATTAAAAGCACGTATAGAAGATGTGATTATCGGCTGTGCTATGCCAGAGGCTGAACAAGGTATGAACGTTGCGCGTATTGCAACGTTATTGGCCGGTTATCCGGATAATGTTCCGGCTATTACCATCAATCGTTTTTGTTCTTCTGGTTCTCAAGCGGTTGCCATGGCGGCAGATCGCATTCGTGTGGGTGAAGCCGATGTTATGGTTGCTGGCGGAACCGAATCCATGACCATGATTCCAATGATGGGTAATAAAGTAGCAATGAATCCAAAGGCGTTTGTCGATGATAATATCGCGATTGCTTATGGTATGGGCATTACCGCTGAAAAAGTCGCTGAACGTTGGAAGGTCAGTCGTGAAGATCAGGATCTGTTTGCGGTTGAATCACACCGTCGTGCAATCGCTGCTACCGAGGCAGGTTATTTTAGTGATGAAATTCTCGATTATGAAGTGGATTTATCTTTTCAATCACCGGGTAAACTGGAAACCACACAGCAAAGTTATATTGTAAATCAGGACGAAGGGCCGCGTCCGGGTTCAACTCCTGAGGCATTGGCAAAACTAAGAACTGTATTCAAAGCTGATGGTAGTGTTACTGCCGCGAATTCATCACAAATGTCTGATGGTGCTGCCGCAGTATTATTAGTCAGTGAAAAAATTCTTAAAGAATACAAACTTGAACCCATTGGTCGCTTTATGACTTCTGCAGTGATCGGCGTAGAACCCGAAGTCATGGGCATAGGTCCTAAAGAAGCTATTCCACTATGTTTAAAACGTGCGGGTTTGAAACAGGAACAATTAGACTGGATTGAATTAAATGAGGCCTTTGCCGCTCAGGCATTAGCGGTGTGTAATGAGCTAAAATTAGATAGAGACAAGGTCAATCCTAATGGAGGTGCGATTGCCCTGGGTCATCCACTGGGAGCAACCGGGGCAATACGTACGGCGACAATGATGCATGGATTAAAATGCACTGGCGGAAAATATGGCATGGTCAGTATGTGTATTGGAACCGGAATGGGTTTTGCCATGATCTGTGAATCATTCCAGTAAATCTAATATGGCAACAAAATCTTTCTTTAGTAATATTCTGAAATTCATTAAACGGATATTCAATCGATTATTCGGTAATGACAATATTTCTACAGCGGAAGCGCTTCCTGCCGAGAAACCGCCATGGCTTGATCAGTATGAAGAAGGCGTGCCCGAAACAATCAGTCTCGACAAATATAATTCATTGAATGATATTTTTAATTCATCATGTCATGAGTTTTCAGAACGTACTGCATATACAAATATGGGAGCCAAGCTCACCTATGCAGAAGTTGATCAACTCAGCAAGCAATTTGCGGCTTACTTACAAAATGAATTAAAACTAAAGAAGGGTGATCGTGTTGCTTTGATGATGCCCAACATTTTGCAATATCCGGTAGCCCTGTTTGGTATTCTTCGCGCTGGTGGAATTGTCGTTAATGTTAATCCGATGTACAGCCCGCGAGAACTCGAACATCAACTTAATGACTCTGGAGCAAGGGTCGTTATTATTCTGGAAAACTTTGCTCACACGCTTGAGAAAATAGTCGGCAAGGTCAAGCTTGAAAAAATTATCGTCACTGCTATTGGCGATTTGTTTCCTTTTCCAAAATCAAAAATCGTTAACTTTATGGTGAGTAAGGTGAAGCGAATGGTACCTAAATGGAAACTGGCTGAATATAGTCGTTTCAATAAGGTATTAGCCAAAGGTAAGCCTTTACCCTTATCGCATGTTGAAATAAAACAGGAAGATATTGCCTTTTTACAATATACAGGTGGCACGACAGGTGTTTCTAAAGGGGTCATGCTGAGCCATAAAAATATGATCGCTAATGTGTTGCAATCATCCTTATGGGCGAATCCTTCCATGAAAGATGCCGTTCCCGGCATCATAATTACTGCACTACCTCTGTATCATATCTTTGCTTTGACGGTTGCTTTTTTTATGCCGTTGAAACATGGTGATGAAGTTATATTGATCACCAATCCTAGAGATTTTCGTGGTTTTATTAATCTGATTAAAAAGTCAGGTTTTACAAGTTTGATTGGGGTTAATACCTTATTTAATGCCATGTTAAACACGAAAGGTTTTGAAGAAGTCGATTTTAGTAAACTAAGATGGTCGATTGGTGCCGGCATGGCGGTAACACGTGATGTTGCTCAACGCTGGCATGAAACAACGGGTTGTCATATTACCCAGGGTTATGGGCTGACGGAAACCAGTCCGGTTGCTACGGTTAATCCCCTATATATAAAAGAATTTAATGGTTCCATCGGCATCCCTGTATCCAGCACCGAGGTTGCTGTCATGGATGATTCCGGGCAGCCAGTTGCTACTGATGAAGTAGGTGAAATTTGTATACGTGGTCCGCAGGTAATGGAAGGTTATTGGCAAAGACCGGAGGAAACAGAAAATGCATTCTTCGAAGGTGGCTGGTTTAGAAGTGGTGATGTGGGACATATGAATGAAAAAGGCTTTGTTTATTTAGCCGATAGAAAAAAAGACATGATTATAGTCTCCGGCTTCAATGTTTTTCCAAACGAAGTAGAAGATATCCTGACTTTGCATCCCGGTATTAGTGAAGCAGCCGTTGTCGGTTTGCCGCATGAGGAGAAAGGAGAAGTTGTTGAGGCTCATGTTGTTCTGGATGCAACAGAGTTAACGGAAGATGAAATTATAGAACATTGTCGTGATTACCTTACCGGTTACAAGGTTCCAAAGCATTTTGTGTTTCATGCTGAACTGCCAAAAACCAATGTTGGAAAAGTATTACGAAGAGCATTGAGATCTGATACAAAAACAACAGATGTAGAGCAAACGAGTTAATTGTATTTGTTAAAATGTTGGTGCCCTGAGCAGGAGTCGAACCTGCGGCCTCTCCCTTAGGAGGGGAGCGCTCTATCCAGCTGAGCTACCAGGGCTATAAAACAATTTATCCAAGTTTATCTGACGGTAATAAAGGAGCTTATCATAGGCAATAATAACCTGATTTAATTATTAAGTGACAGAACAAAGATGCTAAAATAGTTTCATAATAAGAGGTGATTTAAGGAGCAAATCTTGAAGCAGTCGGATTATATTGATCAATGGTTGGAACAGTTCCCTGAGTTATTGGAACTGGAAGAAGAGCATCAGGCTTTTTTAAAAGATGCTGTTTTATTTAAACAACTCACTCAGGGAGAAGTTGCTTATCAGCCAGGTTGGGATTGCAGTAATTTTTTAATGTGTTTGAGTGGTCGAACTCGTGTCTATCGGAGTTCTGAGTCTGGTCGCGAAATCCTGCTTTACCGCGTCAGTGCTGGTCAAACTTGCGTCTTAACGACTTCTTGTTTAATGGCAAGTGGTGCATTTCCTGCTGAAAGTATTGCTGAGCAGGACACGTTACTTGCAGCAATTCCAGCAGATAAATTTAATGAATTAATGGCTCAATCTATACGTTTTCGAGAGTTTGTTCATAATAATTACGGTGAACTACTTGCTGATCTGATTCTGCTGGTTAATGAGGTCGCTTTTAGTCGAGTTGATATTCGTTTGGCGAGATACTTGTTAAAAATAGCAGACGACGACAATATTGTTCATAGTACCCATCAACAATTAGCGCTTGATATGGGTAGTGTCCGTGAGGTTGTTAGCCGCCATCTTAATGAATGGGAACATGAAGGCTGGATAGAGAATAAACGCGGAAAAGTCCAGTTATTGAATAAAGAAAAACTCAATGAATACAGCCTAAATGTAACCTAGGTTACATAACTCTCGCCTGAAACTTGCTTTAATTACAATCAGTTAATAACAATTAAGCTCCTTTTTAGAGTAAAAGGAGAAAATTAAATGAGGTGTTTTATGAAAAATTTAAGTAAATTCAATGCATTAGTGATTTTTTTATTGATGCAATATGCTTATTTAGCACAAGCCGATGTTATGCCGTCTGATTTTCGTCAGAAAATATCAGATAAAGC
>CAZGBJ010000017.1:0-57300 GCA_964523895.1 uncultured Enterobacteriaceae bacterium | reverse complement strand
CTCATGAAGCAGTAAATAATTTAACAGTGACGAAAGATTAAAAAACCTGAATCACAAAAGTATCAGAACAGATGTTTAGTATCCTCTAATATTTTAACTTCTCCATATAAAATAGAACTGAAGTAGTGTATAAAACACCATTACATTTTATTTCGTTACTCAGGAAACACTATGATTCAGGTGTTTTCCAAGAAAATCATTCTATTGATTGCTTGATATATATTAGTACTATGTTGAATCTTTCTAAAATGAGATAACTTAAATGGCGACACATGATATTGTTGAAATCTCAGACTATTTGTCTGTCATGGTTAAAGATTCTCTAAACGTATCTAAGTTCCAACAGATTACCGATGATATTCTGAAAGTATGCCAGGCAAAAAAAATCCATAAGGTCATCATTGATGTAACGGATGCAGGAGGACCTTTTTCTGAGGATGATAAATTTGAATTCGCGGCATATGCCTCAGCAACATTAAAGAATGATGTTAAAAAATATGCCTATATCTATCCTAAGGAACATATCTCTTATGCATCACAAGTTGTCTCTCAAGGTAGTGGTTTTAATGTTAGAGCCTTCACTTCATTAGATGATGCCTTGAGCTGGATCGATGATTGATGGTCATTAGAAGTAGAAATAAAAAAGACCTTACAGAAAAAATCTCTAGGGTCTTTTTTGATTTAGCTCCCCTGAACAGGCTCGAACTACCGACTCTGTTGCTCATGCAATCTTCACTTTTGAGTGCTATATTTAATAGAGACTAATAAACATCTAATCTTGGAGAGAACCAACAGAGGGTCATAGTATGGCAAAAGAGATAATTAAAATACCCCTGCTAAAAGTAGCTTCCGACATACCCGTTGATACCCCGCATTCGGATAATACGACCGTGTCGGAAAACGATGAGGCACTTAAAGTCATGACAGATTTCACCGAAGTTATTCCTCTGATAATAAAACATGACGCTACCCTGGCGCAGGCACTGGAAAGAATGCTGGAACACGGTGTTAGACTATTAATGGTCATGGATAATCAGAGTAATATTGGCGGAATCATTACTGCTTACGATATTCAAAGCGAGAAGCCAATGAAATATGCAACGGAACATAGTGTGCAGGTGAACGACATTTGCGCTGACATGTTAATGACAACGGTTGAACAGACTCCTGCCTTCGATTTTAATTCCGTACAAAAATCAACAGTAGCTCAAGTTGCAGAAACCATGAAGGATCTGGACGAACCACATATTTTGGTCATCGAAGATAATAATGGACAAAGGATAAGAGGCATTTTTTCCTCTTCTAATATCAATAGATTACTGGGTCGACCCGTGTACCAACCTCTGCATGCTGCTCATTCCTTTGCTGATTTACAGAATAAGATTGGCGATCATATAGCACAGTAAAAAAACACAATTAATTTGAGTGCATATATAAGAAAAATACATGTTTTACTTCTATAATAATTAATATACATGTCCTTCAAGGGACTCCTTAAATATACAAATAGGAGGAGTTATCATGAAATTACTCAGACATTATTTCATTAGTGATAATTTGGATGACTTGGAAGTCTTTGAGAAACAGCTGGAAGCTGCCGGTGTCACCACTCCACAAATTCACGTGCTAAGCCGACACGATACAGAAATAGCGCATCATGATCATTTGAACTATGTTCAATCCTTTATGAAAAAAGATGTTGTTCATTCTACCGAGATTGGTGCTGTAGTCGGGATTTGCGTGGCTGCACTCACTCTAATCGTCGCCAACCTTTTCGGATGGAATGAATCCCCTGCAGGCTGGATTCCTTTTATTTTTCTGGCAATCATGTTATTGGGTTTTTGTACCTGGGAAGGGGGACTGATTGGGATGGAAACGCCCAACTTTCACTTTTCGCGCTTTGCCGATGCCCTTAAAAATGACAAGCATATCTTTTTCATTGATCTGGAACCCAATCAAGAAGATGTCCTGAGTGAAATGATAAAATCACACCCGCAGGTGGAACTGGCTGGAACAGGTCAGGCAACTCCAAACTGGCTGCTCGTGTTGGAAAATAGAGTACCCTATTTTTTCAAACACACATTTCCTTAGTCGATTAGTAAGGGTTATTGTCAATAGCGGAGTCAGAACCAGGTCTTTTGATGGAAGTTAGATTCTTGAACTGATTGTTTAAAACGATCAGAATATTTAATAGCATATCCCATGTATTAAACGAGTAGAACATAAGCTCAATTTTCCTGAGCAAAAAAAGACCTTACAGAAAAAATCTCTAGGGTCTTTTTTGATTTAGCTCCCCTGAACAGATTCGAACTACCGAACCAGTGATTAACAATACACGTGATCTTCCTTATAAGTGAATGGTCTATTTATTGTTCTATATTTATGCACAAATTAAATCAAAGGAGATAATTTAATGAACAAACAATCTAGTCTTTATCTGTTTCTGTCAGCAGTATTTTTCATGTACATAAATGTTGCCTTTGCCGAGTCAGATGATGATTTTAAAATGGAACGAGATAAGCACATCGTTGAAATGCAAGAGAAAATTTCATGTCTTAAAGGAACACAAAATTGGGAAGAGTGGGAAGAGTGTCACCAACAGGCAGAACGCAATGAGAAGCGACAACGTATTGAAGATTTAAAGGAAGAGCAGAGGAGGTTGGAAGAAGAACTTGAACATGATTAGTACAATAAATTGAAATAATTGAGTCTTAATGGTGAGTTAATAGATCAATAAATTGCTTAAATACTTATACCTTCCATGGTAGTTCTATCGCCATATATCCATGAAATAAGTGCCACTACACCGCTAATAAGAGAGAAAAGCAAACTTTCCATAACCCATATATGGATAAAAAACTTGATTATTGGATATTTATGGATATTATTGGATAATAATATCTTTAAATTGGCTAAATATGGATTTAACATCTCTCTCTATTTCTCCCGAATTACTACGCCTCATCTCGGAAATAGATGAATTCAAGGGAAGCTGGCGTGCACAGAACACGCAAAGCCCTGAGCGTCTTCAGGCATTGCGGCATGTTGCCACGATTGAAAGTATTGGCTCTTCAACTCGTATTGAGGGTTCAAAACTCAGCAACTCAGAAATTGAAGGATTATTAAGTAATGTAGGTAAAACTTCATTCTTAACCCGTGATGAACAAGAAGTAGCTGGCTATGCTGAGGTAATGGAAACCATATTTGAAAATTATGTAGACATTCCGGTTACCGAGAATTATATCAAACAGCTTCATGCAACACTTTTAAGGCATTCTGAAAAAGATACTCGGCACAGAGGAGAGTACAAAAAGCACTCCAACAGTATTGAAGCCTTTGATCCTGACGGGAAAAGCTTGGGCGTTGTTTTTGAAACAGCACCCCCTTTTGATACACCAACACAAATACAAGATTTGCTCGTATGGACAAGGGAAACATTGGAGGACAATGCTTATCACCCGCTGATTGTGACAGGGGTGTTTAATGTTGTGTTTTTAGCGATTCATCCTTTTCAGGATGGTAATGGCCGTTTGTCTCGCGTGCTTGTTAGTCTTCTACTTCTCAAGGCAGGTTATAGTTATATTCCTTATGCCTCACTTGAAAGTATCGTAGAAAAAAATAAGGATGCTTATTATCTGGGGTTACAGAGAACTCAAAGAACATTACGTGAAGAGAAAATTGATTGGCTACCCTGGTTGCGTTTTTTTCTAGATTCCCTGAAACGACAAAAAGACCATCTTGCAGAAAAAACTAACCAGCTTGATCAATATTCGGCTTTGCCTATTGAGAGTATGTTAATCATGCAATATGTTGACAACAACCATCGTATTACTATCAGTGATGCTGAAAAATTAATAACGACAGTTACCAGGCCAACAATTAAAAATCGTCTATCCAAACTGGTTGAACAAGGTTTGCTTGTTCGTCATGGCAAAGGGCGTGGTACTTGGTATAGTAAACCAGAATAGGTCGTATTTTTTGACAGGCTTTTTTGTTTGGATCCTAATAAAACTGGCCATGCAGTGATTATACAAGAGCGCGCTTCAGGATTTTTGGTGTAAAACCAGTACACGAAAGGTTAATAGAAAACAGTATGGATAATGACCACACAGTTTATATCGATCTAAAAGAATTGAATGGTCTTCAGTTTAAGGCTAAAGGTTTTCCCTTTTTACCTAAACAAACTGTCCATAGTGTTCTAACAGCCTTCTGCAATGAAGTCGATGATGAGTCGTTGGACTAGGTCTTGAATGATGGGGTAGGCGGGATTTTTGGATGTTAGCTTTTGTAGGTCTTCATGTGATTTGAATAAGATCATGAGTTACTCCTTGTATATTTAGAAATAAGCTTTTTACACATATTGATGGGGTTATGAATTAGACAACGCAATTGCAACAACAATATCACCCACAAAAAAAGCCCACATAAACATGCAGGCTTTTCATTTGATATGGCTCCCCGGGACAGGCTCGAACTGCCGACCTAGTGATTAACAGTCACCCGCTCTACCGACTGAGCTACCGGGGAATATTCGAGAACGCGTATAGTACTGATGGCGCTAGGTATGGTCAACTATCTAATTATTTAATGCTGTTTTAATCCTTTGCATACTCTTTTCAAGGTTTTCCATACTAGTGGCGAATGAAATGCGCATGCAGCCGGGTGCACCAAATGCTGAGCCAGGCACCATCGCAACTTCTGCTTTTTCCAGAAAGAATTCCGCCAGCTCAATATCATTGTTAATTCCATCCAGCTTTTCTATTAATCCATTCATATCTGGAAAGCTATAAAAAGTGCCTTCAGAAGCGACACAGGTAATTCCGTCAATTGCCTGTAGTGACTTAAGTACGAAATCATGTCTTTCTTTAAAAATGACGGTGCTTTCTTTAATATAAGTTTGATCGCCATCTAGAGCAGCCACAGCCGCCGCTTGTGCCATCGAGCTGGCATTAGAGGTACTTTGAGACTGGATCTTTTTCATTCCCTTGATGATGTCTTCAGGTCCGCCAACATAGCCTATGCGCCAACCGGTCATAGAATAGGCTTTTGAAACACCATTAACGACGATAGTACGCTCATATAAATCAGGACATGCATTGACAATATTAACGAATTCATCCTGTCCCCAGAGTATATGTTCATAAATATCATCGGTAACAATAAGAATCTCGGGATGTTCAAGCAACACCTCTGCCATAGCCGCTAATTCATCTTTGCTGTAACTAACACCAGTCGGATTTGAAGGGCTATTAAAAACAACCATGCGAGTCTTTTCAGAAATCGCACCTTGTAATTGTTTAGGACTAATTTTGAAATCGTCATCAACCGTTGTTTTTAGAATAACGGGTTCAGCTCCTGCCAGTTTTGCCATATCAGGATAGGAAACCCAATAAGGTGCAGGGATGATGATTTCATCGCCATCATTGAGTGTAGCCTGAAATATATTATAAAGACTGTGTTTTGCCCCACATGAGACTAAAACCTGATTTTTATTATATTCGAGATTATTTTCCCGTTTAAATTTATCAATAATCGCCTCTTTTAAGTCGACAGTGCCATCAACAGCAGTGTATTTTGTTTGACCTTTTTTCAGGGCTTCAATTGCTGCTACTTTAATATGTTCAGGGGTGTCAAAGTCAGGTTCGCCTCCACCAAGACTAATAATATCTCTGCCTGCAGCTCTTAGTTCTGCTGCGTGTGCACCTACAGCTAGCGTTGGTGATGGTTTAATACTCTGTGCACGATGTGATAACGAAATATCCAACAATTGTCTCCTAATTTTAGAACGAGTTTCAAAGGGCGTGTAATATACTCGAATCTGAGTACGTAAAGAACCAGTAAAATGAAAGAATTTTCACTTATTTCCGACTATTCTCCTGCAGGCGATCAGCCTCTGGCGATCAAAAACTTGAAAGAGGGCCTGGTTGACGGCTTAGCCTACCAGACTTTGCTAGGTGTTACCGGCTCAGGCAAAACCTTTACCATAGCCAATGTCATTCAAGATCAACAAAGACCAACGTTGATTTTGGCGCCAAATAAAACGTTGGCAGCACAGCTCTATGGTGAAATGCGTGAGTTTTTTCCTCATAACGCTGTTGAATACTTTGTTTCTTATTACGATTATTTCCAGCCTGAGGCCTATGTTCCAACGACAGATACCTATATTGAGAAAGATGCCTCAATTAATGAACATATTGAACAGATGCGTCTATCAGCGACAAAAGCAATACTCGAACGACAAGATACTATCGTTGTAGCGACTGTTTCGGCAATTTATGGTTTGGGCGATCCTAAAAGTTATCTGAAAATGGTATTGCATCTGGATCGTGGCGATATGCTTGAGCAAAGAACTCTATTAAGGCGATTAACCGAACTTCAGTACAAACGAAACGATATCGAACTTCATCGAGGTACTTTTCGTGTCAGGGGAGATGTGATTGATATCTTTCCGGCAGAATCTGAAAGAGAGGCGATACGTATCGAATTGTTTGATGATGAAATTGAATCGATTAGCCAATTTGATCCCTTAACGGGAGAAGTGTTACGTAAACTTCCTCGTGTCACTATTCATCCCAAGTCACACTACGTAACAGGGCGGCAGGTTCTGCTTGATGCTGTTGAATTAATTAAAGTTGAATTAAAAGAACGTATAGAACAACTTGAGTCATTAAATAAACTGGTTGAAGCGCAACGAATAGAGCAACGAACGCGCTTTGATATCGAAATGATTAATGAAATTGGTTATTGCTCGGGCATTGAAAATTATTCCCGTTATCTTTCAGGCCGTGCTGCCGGCCAACCGCCACCAACATTACTGGATTACTTGCCCGGTGATGCCTTGGTTATTATCGATGAAAGTCATGTCACTGTTCCGCAATTAGGCGGCATGTATCGCGGTGACCGTTCGCGTAAACAAAACCTGGTTGAATATGGCTTTCGGTTACCATCAGCATTGGATAATCGACCTTTACGATTTGAAGAATTTGAAAAACTCGCACCGCAAATTATTTTTACATCAGCGACACCAGGATCTTATGAAAATGAGCATTCAGATCAAATTGTAGAACAAGTTGTTAGACCGACAGGCTTGCTTGACCCCGAAATCGAAGTGCGTCCTGTAACGACACAAGTAGATGATGTGTTATCAGAAATTAATAAGCGTGTTGCAGATGATGAAAGAGTGCTTATTACAACTTTGACCAAACGAATGTCTGAAGACTTGACTGATTATCTTGCCGAACATGGTGTTCGAGTACGTTACTTACATTCTGATATTGATACTGTCGAACGGGTTGAAATTATTCGTGATCTACGAAAAGGTGAGTTTGATGTATTGGTTGGTATTAATTTGTTACGGGAAGGACTGGATATGCCTGAGGTTTCGTTAGTTGCAATATTAGATGCTGATAAAGAAGGATTTTTAAGATCGGGAACGACGTTAATCCAAACAGTAGGTCGTGCTGCCAGAAATCTAAACGGCAAGGCGATTTTATATGGCGATAAGGTGACTAATTCTATGACGTACGCAATTGATGAAACAGTGCGTCGCCGACAGAAACAATTAGAGTTTAATAAAGAGCATGGCATCACTCCAAAAGGCATTAAAAAAGCAATTACCGATATAATGGAAGGTGCTTATACTGATAAACAGACGATAAGCAAAGCATACAAAAAAGTAGCCGAAGACAGGGCGAGTTATGAATCGTTATCGCCTAAATCACTAATGAAGAAAGTGAAAGAACTGGAAGAGCAAATGTACCAGTATGCGCGCGATCTTGAATTTGAAGAGGCGGCAAAGATTCGCGATGAAATTCATTTGTTACAGTATTCAGGATTAGGGTTATCCGATACAAAAACAGCTTAATTATAGGACTTGTAACAGACATAAGTTTCAGTATGTTATGCTGCTTTTAGGCGCGTAGCTCAGCTGAGCTTACGAATCTATGCTTGTTACAGTCTGCTTGGTGAATTATTGAGAATACTCAAAATAATGAGTGTGAATTCAAACGTGCTTGTGTTTTACTTATGATGAATTAAGAATGAATGAATTTATCAGAATCGGGAGAAATAATTATGAATAAAAATGTTGGAAAAATTGATCGAACAATCAGAATTATTGCAGGGGCTAGTATGTTGGGAGCAGGTTATTATTTTCAAAGTTGGTGGGGACTGATTGGCCTGGTACCAATGGGGACAGCTATCTTTGGGTATTGTCCACCGTATGCATTATTGGGAATTAATACTTGCGGAATAGATTCTGATGAGGCGACGGCTTCTGAATAATCACAAATTAATATAAGCAACATATATCAACATTATTTTATAAAGCAAAATTTACTGAGTGTTACTGCTAGATAAAATACGTGGTTTGCCCCAAGGCATTCGGATAGTTATTGCCTGCGGGTTTTGCCTATTGTTTGTTTTGTTATGTGTCTTCGCTATAAAGCTATCAACTATAAATTGATCACAGTAAACACTCTAACAATCTATACCAGGAATTAAGGGTGTAAAATAGGTGCGCCGATTTGGTTTCTATCTTGCAGGTATCGATGTGCCTCGGCGGTATCTTGCAAGGCAAAACGTTTACCAATTTTTATTTTAATGATGCCTTGCTCTAGCAAATCAAAATAAGCTTTTGCTCCGGCGAGTAATTCTGAATGTTCTCTCGTATATTCAAATAGAGTTGGTCTGGTGAGAAATAAAGAACCTTTTTTCGAAAGTTCTAGGACATCTATAGGATCCGGTTTACCGGAGGCATTGCCAAAACTCACCATCAATCCTCTTGCTCGTAAACAATCAAGAGAGTCCATGAAAGTTTTCTTACCTATGCCGTCATAAACAACATCGACCATTTTACCTTCAGTAATTTTTTTGACCTCTTCAACAAAATCTACTTCGGTATAAACAATAGGAAAATCGCATCCATATTTAGCAGCAATTCTCGCCTTACTGTCAGTACTAACAGTACCAATAACAGTTGCGCCCAGATGTTTGGCCCATTGACATAATATTAAACCAACCCCTCCTGCAGCTGCGTGTACAAGAATGGTGTCACCCGATTTTATTTGATACAAGCGACGAACTAAATATTCAACGGTCATCCCTCTTAAAAGACTGGAAGCAATGATTTCATCTGACATTGTTTCAGGTACTGGAACAATTAGTTTGCTATTTATGACACGTGCTTCAGCATAAGCACCGCCTTTACAAGAAGGGTAGGCAACACGATCGCCGACTTTAAAGTTTGTAACGCCATTACCCGTTTTGGTAACAACCCCGACTGCTTCATCTCCGAGTATTGCCGGTAGATCGATAGGGTATAAACCGGAACGATAATAGGTATCTAGATAATTAACACCAATTGCAGTATGTCGAAGGAGCACTTCATCAGAGTTTGGTTCGGGTCGTTCTATTTTCTCAAATTGAAATACATCAGGACCTCCAGTTACATGAATTACTGAAGCATTATTTTTTTTCATTATCGAGTTTAACTTATAGATTGCTTGAAACTATTGGTAATCACGTAGTTGGTCAACGTCAAACAATTCTTCTGTTACTTCTTCAGCACGCCCATCCCAAACAGGAGATACATGCATCATGTTAATGCGATTGTTTATTTCATTATGTATGGTGATATGGCGCCATTGAGAATCTCCGTCTGTCGGTCGCCATGCACGACTGTCATCCCATGTACGAAATGGTGTGTCTCGTTGGTCTGTTGTTAAGTGGTATTGCATGTAATAAAACTCCTTATCAATATAAGTGGTCCGTTTTTTATATTGGTATGCTCCGGTCTTATCTGTAATTTCAAGTATCCATACCGGGCGGAGTTCCAGCTCCATAGCTTCAATTCTACAGCCTGATGAATCGAGCTTTCTCGAATCATAAATATAACCTACCTCTGGTGAAGCGAGAATTAGAGTTTCTCCAAGAAGTTTGTATTCAAACTGATCCAAATCAGTTTTCCCCCAATGTGCTCGCCAATCGTCCCATGAAAGTTCAAGACCCGCCCACATGGGATCTTGTGAATCAGTCCCACTTAATAATCTAGTCCTGTTTGTAGCAGGTAAATAAATTTTAAAATCATCTGCTTTTTTACCAATTCCATAGCGGAGTCTTACCCCAGCGAAGCCTTGTATATCATAAGGAGCTAATGCGAAGATTGAACCCCCTTCGATAAATTCATCCATGCCAAAAATATTTTTTTCATCACCTATTAATGATCGACCATGGAATTTTTGCCACCACAACATAGCGACGTACTCTCGCTCCATTTTCCCATCAGAACCACAGGCGTTGGCTTCTATGGGGTCAAAAAATCCTGTCTCTGTTCCTATCCCGTGAGCGACATAATCCCAGTTTAATTCCAGGCCATCTTTAGGGTGAAGGTAAGGTATGGCAGCGGCGGTGTCGTCATTTAATAGTGTTGCTGTTCCGTCAGGGTTTAGAAGCGTGCTGTTAGCGTCTGTCACTGGAGTGATATTATTATCTATCATTGCCTGAGTTGCTTTTAACACGCCTGCATGCATGTAATAAGTATTTGTCGGGACAATAGAAACAGAATCTATATATCCTTCTTTTGTAGATAATGCCTGATACATCTCGTCTGCCATGTATTTCTTTAACCAGGGATATTTGGCAGCATCTGATTTATTGATAGTTACACCAGTCTTAAAACCTTCTGCTACGTTTGCTTTAGCAAGTAAATCATAAGCATCATAGCCACGGAGTTCTTTCCATTGTTTGGCGAGTTTTATTGCTTCCGGTTTTGATATCTCTTCTACCCATCTTGCATGATCCGGGTTTCCTGTTTTTGTAGAAAATGCACGCCAGGCATCCAGTGCCTGGTTTGAGTCAGCACTGACTGAAATTGACCAAATAGGTAAGATGCATATAGATAACAAATATTGTTTCATCAAATTACATTCCGGTAAGATGTAAATGATAGTAGGGTAACAGATGCAGTGAAATAATTAAGCATACCTCTCACACATGCAGTAAGTGATTAAAAGAGTATTGTTTGCCATGGAACACATAGTTGATGATATGATAAAATTGAAATAAAAAAATAGGCCAATAGTTTTTTAATTTATTGATTTTAAATATAAAAATAAAATGGCATATAAAGTGCACTATTGTGATTCTCAAGAAATGTCGTTTTCATAGCAAGGTGTTTTTTTAGTAAAGTTTTGGGACAATTATTTTGCAAAATACATATTCGATTCTATCTTCCGTTATAAGATTTATATGCCTGGTTCTGTTGATGGCATCTCCAGTGACTTCCTTCTCTCAAAATGAGGCAGAATCAGGCAACTTTCATCGTTTTTGGCCGGATAATCTTTTTGCAGTCGAATTTGTGAACGATGATATTGGTTTTATTGCCGGGTACAGTGGTACCGTTTTACGAACTCAAGATGGTGGAAAAAATTGGGAAGCTTTTTACATAGGTCGAGACGAGCTGGTACGAAGAATGTCTTTTGTCGACGAGAACACGGGTTGGGCGGTCGGTCACCGAGGCTCAATCTTTCATACTAAAGATGCGGGTCAAACCTGGGAGATTCAAAAGGAATTACCGGGTGTTTATTTAAGAGACGTTGATTTTGTTGATCGGAATAATGGTTGGGTGGTGGGTCACGACACTGGCATCTGGCATACCAGTGATGGTGGAAAAAACTGGCAGCGACAAGAGTTACTCGGTTTTGTTGGTCGTGATAAACCGAGATTACATGGTATTTATGCCAAAGATAAAGAGACAGCCATTCTGGTAGGTGAATTTGGCACTGTAGCGCATACTGAAAATGGCGGAGACACCTGGTTGGTCACGCCTAATAAATACAAAACTACCTGGTTATCAATCGCAGGCAGAGGTGATACCGCTTATGTTGTTGGCCTCGATGGAAATATTGCGCGTTTGGATATTGCAACAGATGAACAACGTGAAGCGATTGCAGCAAAACTCTTAAAAGATGCGGCAAAAAAAGAAAAACGTGCCCGAGCCAAAGCTAAACGACGTAAAAAAGAATACATTCCTCCTGAAGTGGTTCATTTGCCAACGAGTGAAATCGAATATCATGTAGCAAAAGTTGATTCAAATACCACTGAGCATCTGTTTGACATTACCCTTTCAGGTAATGGCGATGCAATAATTGTGGGTAAATCTACAGTGATGAAGTTAAGTGGAACAACAATAACAAAATTATCTACAGATGCAGAACTCCCTTTAGATTATATCTGGTTGGGGGGGGTCTCGGTTACAAAAAATGGCACAATATGGGCACCAGGCATTCGTGGTCTTGTTGTGACAGGAAATGCAAATGAATCGACATTTCGTCCAGCTTTTAATCTCGCTACTGCAAAAAACGTGAAATTAGTGAGTAACCGTTGGGGAGATAAATAATGATACAACGCTTTGCCGATTTTATCTGCTTACGAGCATGGACAGTTCTTATTATTCTGCTGGCAATGACTAGTATCCCGGCTTATTACGCATATCAGGGTCTGTCTTTGAATGTTGTTCTGGAAGAAATGTTGCCAGCAGGCGCAAAAAATGTGGATCTATTCCTTAGATTTGGTGCCCAATTTGGCGGCGCAAATACGACGCTCATCGAAATAAAAAATGAAAAGGGCAATATTTATGATTTTGAATTTCTTAAAAAATATAAGAAAATCGCCGAAGACGTTTATTACAATCCAGATACGCACCGACATTTAAGTCAGTCCCTGATTCTAAAGAAAACAAAGGCGATTACAGGAACAGGCGGTACCGTTAATGTGACCGCAATCATGTGGCCGAGCATTCCTCAAAATGAACAGGATATGCTTAAGTTTCGCCAGTCTGTTAATGCCCAGTATCGTGGTTTCCTGGTATCAGATGATGAGACTTCTGCTATGGTAATTGCCGACTTTAAGGATGAAGCCGATTTTGAAGAAGTATTGAGTTTCTTCGATGATCTCAAGCTGGAAATGGAAGACGATAGCCTTTCTATTAACGTCGTCGGCAGACCCATCTTGTTAGGTTATATCTACCATTCATTGGATGCTGTATTTAGCATTATGCTGGTTTCATTTTTAATTGTGGCACTGGTTCTCTTTCTTTACTTCAAGACATTAGTTGGGGTAATTGTACCCATGGCTACAGCATCTGTGGCAACCATCTGGGGTCTGGGAGCAATGGGTTTTTTGCACTACAACCTTGACCCGCTATTGATCTTGTTGCCGGCCTTTATCTTTGCCATTGTCCTGTCGCACGCTGTGCAACTAACCACACGCATATTGGATAATCTTAATGATTGTAGGACCCGGCAAAAAAATCTTAGGGAATGTACAAGACTAGGACTGGGACGTTTATTAGTGCCAAGTACCGCTGCCATTATTACCGATGCCGCGGGTTTTCTGGTACTAGGACTTGTGGCGATTCCAAGTATTAAAGGCCTGGCATTGATTTGTGGTGTCTGGTTATTATCAATCATTCCCGCTCTGATTTTTGGATCGTGTTTATTATGTGTGGTTAAAATCCCTAAAACACACAAAACCGGTTCGGTGATTCTTAACTCGATTTGGGCAGCAGTGATCAATCTCGAAGATCATAAATACCTGATGGCGGCTACGACCTTGATCTTGTTGGTTGTCGGCCTGTCTTACTCAACTAATCTGGCAGTTGGCGATACCAAAGGTAGCGCGATACTTTGGCCGGATTCCAGATTTAATCTTGATTCAGAGTCTATCAATACCCGCTTTTCATTTTTGGGCTCAGACATGATGCAGGTTTATATCGAAGGTGATGAAAATACCATGTTGGATCCAACCGTCTATCATCAGACCGAGGCAATGGATCGTTACATGTATGAACATATGTCTGAGGTCCGTCCTGCTCAGAGTCTGGTGCCAATCATCAAATTGGTGAATTCTGTTCTGTTTGAGGGTGATCCCTCTTACGAGGTGATACCCGATACCACGGAAGAAGTGGGTTTTGATATTTATATGTATCGTTCTCGTGGGGAACCGGGTGATTTTGCCGCCTTTACCAATAAGGAATGGGAGATTGGAAATGTCTCGTTCTTTTTGGAAGATCACAGTGTCGAAACCATTGCGAAAATGACCGATACCCTGAAAGGATTTTTCACTAACAAGGCTGAACAGGTCAGCAAAGCTGATTTTCTCTACTCCGGTGGACAGGTGGGTATTGTCGAGGCACTAAATGCAGAAATCACCAGTTCAAATTTGAATATTATGATTGCCATCGTGTTCGTGATCGGCGCCTGTATTGTGCTTTACTATCGCTCTCTGGTCGTGGCCCTGATTCTATTGACGAGTCTGGCAACGGCAAATGCGCTGACCTATGCTTTTATGGCCTGGAAGGGCGTTGGCTTGAATGTAAGTACCTTGCCATTGACAGCACTGGGTGTCGGTTTGGGCGTTGATTACGGTATTTATATGGTAGACAGGATTAAGGAAGAATATAGCAAAATCTCAGGCAGTATTTATGAGGCAGTTCATCTGGCTTTTCGTACTTCGGGTAACGCCATTTTTATTACGGCAGTGACTATGATTGGGCCATTATTACCCTGGGCATTTATGTCACCACTGCGTTTCCAGTCTGAAATGGGTATGTTATTAGGGATAGTGTTATTTATGAATATGTTGGGCTCTTTATTGTTTATCCCTGCGGCTCTGACAATCTTTAAACCACGGTCAATATTTCAAACTGGCTCGTGAAAACTAGTAACCAAGTTCCTACAGCGTATTGTTTGTTCCTATGATTGATGAAATCAATAAATTTATTCAAACTAAATTTAATGATTTCATTAGTATTTCTCGAAAGAATATATAACTTATTGAATTAATTAAAAAAATATTTGGTATCTATTTTGCTAGTTATATCTGATGTATAACTTTAATTTACTGTAGACAATTACAGTAAATATAGGTTAAATGTGAAGTTTATAAGATTAAAGAATTATTAATTCATGACTATTTTAGGGGAGCGTAGCATGAAACACAGCATAAGACTTATTATTACAATGGTATTAATCTTTACCAGTGTCCAGATTATGGCCGCAGGTAAAAAATACAGCGTTAATGGCCGTATTAAACAGGGATCATCGGCGCTGGTTGACCTGGATAATCAGGGTGTTACCAATGGTCCAACAAATTATCTGGCTGAGGTCAAATGGTCCTGGCGGCCATCACGACAATGGACCTTTATTGCCAATGGCTGGTTACGCGGGGACTTTGCGCCTAAGAGTGGTGATTTTCTAAGACAGACACAGGGTATTAAGAGTCCTTTTGATGCAACACCTGGCGCATTATTTCGAAATTCTTTACCTTATCATGTCAATAGGAGTGACTGTACCGGATCTGTGACAGATACTTTTTGTTCTGGCTCTCATGAGCAAAGTCAATTTAACGACCTGAATGAAATTCTGCGGGAACTATCCGTCAAGTATCGTGATAAGAAAAACCGCTTCACCATTAAAGTAGGTAAGCAACAACGTGGCTGGGGACAGTCAGACGGTTTGCGCTTGATGGACTTGTTACATGCGCAGGATCTGCGCGAACGCTTTGCCTTCCGTGATTCAGATGAGTTACGCGTACCCGCCTTCATGGTCTCTGCCGATTTTAATCTGAGAAAAATGGGTCTTGCCGGTGCCTTCGAATCATTGGGTATGAAACGCCCGATACTTGAGATTAATGTTACCCCTGAAGTGCATCACAGTCGTTTTAACATTAATAACCCGAACCCCAGCACCGCTGGTGGTGCCAGCGGCGGCGGCGCATTTGGTCTACCCTACCCGGATGTCTATGATCCTGTTTCTGGAGCTGGATACGTTGGCTTTGGTTTCGATATTAGAGAGAAGACATCTAAGCGCTGGAGTCTAGACGATGCGGAATATTCTGCGCGCCTGAAATTCGATACCCTTGGTGGACAGGCCACGATTAATGGTTTTTATGGCCGACAAGATTTACCAGTATTGACTTTGCAAGGGGGTACTTTGTTCCTAGGAGATGGTTTTAATAACGCAAGTGGTGCAGCGATTCCGGTTGGATTGTCGGCTGCTGATGTGGCTACTGTGGTCAATGGTGCGCCGGGATTTTTAGGAGCAACCACAGGTGGTTATTTGGCTTTTCTGAGAAGCTTGTCTACAGGAGCGCCTACTATTGCTAGCCCATTAACTACTCTTTCACAAGCAGCAAATGGTGTTTTGGGCACACCCATCTGTATTGATCCAACGGGGATAAACGCAGCGGGCACTGTGGCTTGCTCAATTAATGGTATCGTTGATCTGGATTATACTGCACGGCAGAAAGTACTTGGGTTTACCTTTAGCCGTGACATGGGTGACTTCAAGTGGCTGCGCTTTGGTCCTAAAAATACCTCGCCTTCAATGCGTTTTGAGGCCTCTTATGAATTCAACAAGAAATTTAACCGCTCCAGAGTTGCTGGCCCGGCAACAGGAACAATACCCTTAGGTGAAGCACTTGGTCTATTTCCAGCAGGTACTGCATTTCCTTTAAATGGCGTCACCGCAACAGGAAGTAACTCCCTAGCACAATTGCAAGCTGATGCCATTACCGATAGCGATGTTTTGTCCACCATGATTGGTTTTGACTATCCATTATGGGTACCCGGTTGGGATACGCAGGAAAAATCTATCTTTACCAGCTTCCAGTTCTTCAATATCCATACCTTTGATGCTGATGAGGGTCTATTAGTACAAGCGCCTTATGCTTTTAGTGAAGTGGCTGAGGATCATCAGTTTGTGACACTACTTTGGAGTGCGCCATTACATCAACAACGCCTGGTATTGGAAGGACTATTTATAAGAGATTTTGATCAGCAGGGTACTTTCTATCGCCAAAGAATTGATTTCAATTATTTTGGTAAAAGCTGGCGTCCAAGAATTGAAGCGATGATCTTTGATGGTGGCGCAGAAACTGCGCCTATAGGAATATACGATGATAAAGATTTTGTTGAATTTTCCTTAACTTATCAGTTCTAAGTTCAAACTATAGTATTAAATTAAGCTACAATAACATCTAAATACCCGACAACTTTTGTTGAGGAGAAGGAGACATGAATAAACTATTATTACGAATAGTCCTGGCAAGCTTTACAGCAGTAAGCATACTGATGGCACCGCTGGCTCAGGCTGAAACAAACAAGGCGCTGGAAGCCTGGAAAGCATTTGCTGCTAGTAGCGGTAATCCGAATCATCAGAAATGGGTGGATGAAATTTCCAAACCGGAAGCGATAGCACTGGCTAAAGAATGGAAAGATCTGCGTGGATACGATTCATACGATCTCATGGAAAAAGCAAATTTACCGGCCGAGTTGAAACCGGGTCTTAAAATTACCAAGGATAATGCGGCTCAATTTCCTTGGCTAAAGGATTATCTCCCTGCTGAAATGTTGGAGCATCTGTCATCTGACTGGAGCAATATCAAGGAAATTACGATTGTCCCTACCAATACTTATTATATGCATAAAGGTTATTTGGCAGGCACGAAAGAGTTGAAGGAAAAAGGCATAGAACTACAGATAAATGACAGAGGTGAATTACTCTATCCTGACGGTAGTTATGCCCTAATGAGTGGTCCAGGTGCGACTTCCGTTCCGTTTTTAAATCCAAAAAATGGTCTGGAATTAAACTGGTCTTACGTAGCCCATTCGGTCAATACCGACACGCTAGACTTTGAACCGATTCATATGCGAGCGTGTACAGCGAACGGCAAACTTGATTCCGAATACAAGGCCGATTTGTGGTGGTGGCATTACCATAATCGACAAAATGTGGGGCCTGTTGGCAGCGTTGACGGTAAAGAAGATTATATTGAAGGCGGCTCCATCTTTTTTCTTGAGCCAAATGATATACGCGGTCTTGCTGGTGTAAGACAGCGTTATCCTGATGCGGATAAAGATGATGATTTTAAGGTCTTTATTCCAAGCTTACGCCGTACTCGACTTTTGACCGGTTCGGATGCACAGGATCCAATTGCATCAGGTCAGGAGTTAACCTGGGATGACTGGCGTGCCTATTGGGGTAAAACCGATGTCACAAAGTTTGATTATGAAATAGCCGGTGAAGGCTGGATACTTGCTTCGCCTGAAGTCGGTTATATCTATGATTCTGCTGTGCTGACAGATGATCAGTGTAATTACAAATCATTGGAACTCGAACTTCGACCTGTCTGGATTCTTGATATTAAAGACAAGACCGGCAAGTATATGTATTCAAACCGACGTACCTGGGTTGATAAAGAATTTTACTACATGCAGTACCATGTTACTGAGGATCCACGCGGTAATAAATTTAGAAACTGGGAAGATAGTCGTGCCTGGCGACCAACCGAAGGCGATGCTCAGTGGCGTTATGTGATGGTGAATAATTACATTACCAAGCGCATGTCGACCTTATATATGGATCCACAATGGGATGATAGAGAAGGTCGCATTTCTGAAGAAATGTTTGATGTGGATCAATTACGCGACTATAGATAGGAGCTACACTGAATAAAAGTTTATCATAGAGTTTATGATTTAACTGAAGTAGTAAATAGCAGGGTAATGGTATCAATTATTGAGCCATTACCCTGTTTTGTTTCAGGTGGTCATAAATATTATCCGGATTTTAAATTTGAACAAGAAATACACAGTTTTAGTCACGGATAATAATGAATCTTTTGCGTGTTATGCTAATGAAAATTTACTCAAAGGCATGACGAGGTTGGGACATAAAGGAATTCCCGTAGGCTGCAGAAATGGTGGTTGTGGAGTTTGTAAAGTGCAGATCAAATCGGGTGAATATGAAGCCAAAATTATGAGTCGCGAACATGTGAGCGTGGCTGAAGAATCAGAGGGAATTGCTCTGGCATGTAGAGTATTTCCAAAATCAGATATCGAGCTATCCGTGCTCGGGAAAATGAAGCAAAAGGATTTTTTTGCATCGATAAGTTAACAAACAGCTAGTCCAGTTAGATGACTGAATTATAAATAAAAATCTATTTTAATTATTTGAAAGAGGATTATAGCAATGGCAATAACAGGTGTAATGAGACCCGGGCATGTAATGCTTAATGTTTTGGATATTGACGAGTCAGTAAAACATTATTGCGAAAACATGGGATTAATTGAAACCGACCGAGATAAACAGGGGCGGGTTTATTTAAAATGTTGGGATGAGCATGACTGGTTTTCAGTGGTGTTACAAAAGAACGATAGCCCTGGCATGGATCATATGGCCTTTAAAGTTGATACTCAGGAATCATTGTTGAGACTGGAAGCTAATCTTAAAGAGTTTGGCTGTAATGTTGAACGAGTTGCTGCTGGTGAATTAAACCATTGCGGTGAACGTGTTCGTTTTGATTCTCCAACGGGACATACATTTGAAATCTATGTAGAAAAGGATGTGTATGGTAATGGTTTGCCGACAACGAATCCGGCACCGTGGCCAGAAGGTTTGAAAGGTATGCAAGCGGTTCGGTTTGATCATTGTTTGCTTTATGGTGATGATCTTGATGGTTCGGTTAAACTTTTTACAGAGGCTTTAGAATTTGATGTGGCTGAACAAGTTGTTGATGGTGAATTACAGATAGCCGCTTTTCTAAGTTGTTCTCACAAAGCCCACGATATCGCATTCATTCGCCATGAAGAAAAAAATAAAATACATCATGCCTCGTTTATGTTGAATACATGGGAAAACGTATTGCGTGCGGCCGATATAATTTCGATGAAAGATATCCCATTAGATATTGGTCCAACACGCCATGGCTTAACACGAGGGCAAACGATTTATTTTTTTGATCCTTCAGGCAACCGTAATGAAGTATTTTGTGAAGACAGTTATCGTTATCCGGACAGTCCTGTATTAACATGGACACCCGATCATCTTGGACAGGCAATCTTTTATCATAGTAGAGAGTTGAACGATAGATTTCTAAATGTTGTAACGTAACTTCTATTATCGGCATGATAATAAACATCATGCCGATCTTTCATGAATTATTCCTTAAAATACGAATAAGGATACCGATACATCTAAGTTTCGGCACCATGATTAAAATAATAGAAATCATCTCATGCGAATATGGCTTTCGCTTTATTGCTAATATCCTATGAACCATTCATATAAGATAAGTGTTTTAGATCAAATACCCATACATAACAATTTACCTTCTCATTTGGCACCAGCGCAAACGATAGCACTAGCAAAACAATGTGATGCCTTGAGATATTATCGATATTGGATTGCAGAACATCATGATACAGAGGGTTATGCCTGTTCTTGCCCGGAAATTATGATTGCTGAAGTTGCTGCAGCAACTAAAAACATACGTGTGGGTAGTGGTGGCGTAATGTTGTCTCATTATAGTCCCTATAAGGTTGCCGAGACATTTCGACTGTTATCGAGCTTACACCCGAACAGAATAGATTTAGGCGTTGGTAGGGCACCGGGTGGTAATTCTGTTGCAGCATCAGCACTGGCTTTTCCTCATCATGCAAACGCTGCTGAATTATATGCACAAAAAGTCTTCGACTTAAGTGGATTTTTACACAATAATTTACCAACGGGTCATCCATACTCGACTTTAAAAACAATTCCTGAAGCAGAAGTAGCACCCGAATTATGGTTGTTAGGATCTGGCGCAGGTAGTGCTGAGTTTGCTGGAGACGTCGGCGCTGGTTTTGCGCTAGCCTTATTTATTGGTACCCATAATCGACCCAAAGAAATTATTGATGCTTATCGAAATGCGTTTAAACCAATAACAGCACAACAAAAATCAAAAGTGATGCTTGCAGTTGCAGTAATCTGTGCAGAAGACAGTGATGAGGCAGTACGGATTGCCAGTACTCACACTTACTGGAAGGTGCAGGCATTTCGTCACGGTGTGCGTATTCCTTTATTGCCCCCTGAAGATTGTTTAAACCTAAAACAAACTTTATCTATTGAAGATCAAGCCTACTATGATGAAACATTGAATTCGATGATTGTTGGTACTGCTGATAAATGTCGTAGCAAAATGAATAAGCTTGCTGATGAATATGATGCCGATGAAATAATGGTGGTTAATGTTTGTTATGATTTTGAAGATAGAAAACGATCATACCAACTTCTTGCTGAAGAATTTGAGTTAGGTAACAAGGTGGCAACAGAACAGATAGCTATTTAAGTATCTCAAAAAAAGACCCGTCATACCGCACCCCCGTTTTCACGAGGGCATGCTTGATGCGGTATCCAGGAAATTAGAGCGTTCCTTTTAGACAGATATGCTGTCTGACTGATTACTGGATCAAGTCCAACATGACACTCTGTTAAAATCCAGCGGCAATTTCAGCAGCCTTGTTACTACTTTCGCCAATAACAGATTCAACAGCATCAGGGGCTGCCAGTGTAGGTTCTATATCAATTGAATTAATCGTAGTAAAACCAATAAATCCCAACCAACCCATGACAGACGGTTTTTGTAGATCATAAGCTTCTGTTGCTGAGCCAGCTGCATATTCACCACCACGAGATAAGATCACAGTTACGGGTTTATCGGTGACCAATCCCTGGTAACCAGCATCCGGTGAAAAACTAAACGTTAGACCGGGTTGGGTAATCACATCTATATAATGTTTCAGTTTGTACGGGATACCGAAGTTCCACATCGGGACACTTAACAGATATTTGTCCGCAGATTTAAAATGTTCAGCTTGATTGACAACGGCTTCCCAGGCATCGGCTTCTTTATCAGTATGTGATTCGCCGTGAAGTATGGCGTACTTTGCATTAATGGTATCGCCATCGAAAGAGGGTAGATTAACAGACCAAAGATCCAGGGTTTCAATCTCATCATTCGGGTTTGCCGTTTTATAAGCATCCATGAATGTTTGAGCAACCTTTATTGAGTGTGAACGGTCTTTACGTGGTGATGCTTCTATGTAGAGTAATTTAGCCATAATTTTCCCCTTGAAATAATATTATTGTTCTATTTAGTATCCGTGCACCTTGATAAGTTAAATCGATTGCCCTGCCAATGATAACCAGGTCTCGATGACAGTGTCTGGATTCAATGAAACACTTTCTATACCTTGATCCATTAACCACTGCGCCAGATCAGGATGATCAGAGGGACCCTGTCCACAGATACCAATATACTTATTTGCATCCAGACAAGCTTTAATAGACATTTGCAGCATGGCTTTGACCGCCGGATTTCTTTCATCGAATTTATCTGCGACCAGACCTGAATCTCGATCCAGACCCAATGTCAATTGTGTCAAATCATTGGAGCCAATCGAGAAACCATCAAAATACTCAAGAAAATCTTTTGCTAATAATGCATTAGAAGGTAATTCGCACATCATAATAACTTTTAGACCATCTTTACCTCGTTCCAGACCATTCTCTTTTAGCAGTTCGGTGACTTGTCTTGCTTCATCAACCGTACGTACAAATGGCACCATTAATTGAACATTAGTGAGTCCCATGTCATTACGGACTTTGACGAAGGCCTTACATTCCATTTCGAAGCAATCTCTAAATGTTTCTGAAATATATCGAGATGCACCGCGAAAACCAAGCATCGGGTTTTCTTCTTTTGGTTCAAACTGATCCCCGCCGATGAGATTGTAATACTCATTAGATTTAAAGTCTGACATTCGAACGATGACCGGGTTTGGCGCAAACGCAGCCCCTAAAGTTGATATGCCTTCTGTTAATTTATCGATAAAAAAATCAACCGGAGAACTATAACCGGAAATTCTTTTTTGAATTGTTGTCTTGATATTATTTGGCATGGTGTCCATATTTATTAATGCTTTGGGATGCACGCCTATCATCCTGTTAATAATAAATTCCAGACGTGCCAGGCCAACACCGTGATTCGGATAAGAGGCAAAATCAAATGCCCGATCTGGATTACCGACATTCATCATCACCTTCAAATCAATTTCCGGCATGGAATCAAGCTGTATGTTTTTCAATTCATACGGCAGTATTCCTTCATAAATAAAACCAGTGTCACCCTCAGAACATGAAACAGTAACTGCATCGACGCCAGCAAGTTCTTCTGTGCCGTTGGAAGTTCCGACTACAGCGGGGATGCCCAGTTCTCTGGCAATGATCGCTGCATGACAGGTACGACCACCACGATTGGTGACGATAGCCGAAGCCCGTTTCATAACGGGTTCCCAATCAGGATCAGTCATATCCGTTATCAACACATCACCTTCTTTTACTTCATCCATATATTTAATATCTGAAATAATTTTTACAGGGCCATTACCTATGCGTTGACCAATACTTCTTCCCGTCACCAAAATTTCAGAACGCTCATTCATTATGTAACGTTCAATACTTTTGCCTGAGGCACGACTTTTGACCGTCTCTGGTCTTGCCTGAAGGATATAGAGCTTGCTATTTTCACCATCTTTACCCCATTCGATATCCATCGGACGGCCGTAGTGTTTTTCTATGGTCAAGGCATAACGTGCCAGCTCTTCAATGTCTTCATCTTTGAGGGAGAAACTCGTGCGTTCAGACTCTGATGCTTCGACTATGATCGTGGGACTCTCTCCTGATTCATCGAAAATCATTTTCTCTAATTTACTGCCCATCGTTCTTCTCAATATGGATTGCTTGTCCGCTTCCAGAGCAGGTTTGTGAGCGTAAAATTCATCCGGATTGACTGAACCCTGAACAACACATTCACCCAGACCAAATGACGAGGTAATAAAAACAACATCTTCAAAACCAGATTCAGTATCTAATGTGAACATGACACCGCTTGAACCCAGATCGCTGCGTACCATTTGTTGAATACCAGCTGATAAAGCAACAACTTCATGTTCGAAGCCCTGGTGAACGCGGTAGGCAATGGCGCGATCGTTATAAAGTGAGGCAAACACCTCTTTGACTCTTAATAGAATGTCATCAATGCCACGTATATTGAGAAAGGTTTCCTGTTGTCCGGCAAACGATGCATCAGGTAAGTCTTCTGCCGTGGCTGAAGAACGTACAGCGACAGAGACATTTTTACCCGCTCTTTTTTCAAGCTCTACATAGCCTTCACTAATTTCTTTTTCAAGTTGTGGTGGAAATGGCGCATCCATAATCCATTGTCTGATTTGTTTACCGGCGGCTGTTAGATTTTCGATATTATCGACATCAAGCTCAGAAAGGTTTTTATTAATTCGATCGGCGAGTCCTTCGTGTTTAAGAAACTCACGATAAGCATCCGCAGTAGTCGCATAACCTCCGGGGACCATGACACCAGAGTCTGCAAGATTAGAAATCATTTCACCTAAAGAGGCATTTTTACCGCCGACGATTTCAACATCGTTCATGCCCAGTTTTTCAAACCATATTACATAATTATTCATGTATAATTCCTGACAAATATTTAACATTCGTGATATTCAAAATCCATGAAGCGTAAAGTTTTTTTTATTTCCGATGGCACAGGCATCACAGCTGAAACCATTGGCCGTACTCTACTCACTCAATTCGAAAAAGAGGAGTTCGAGCAGATGACCATTCCATTCGTTCGAACCCTGGATAAACTTTCTCCAGTTATCGAGTTGATTAATCATACCGAAGATGAGACAGGAGTGCGCCCCCTGGTTTTTTCGACTCTGACCGATCGTAATTTAACCACTAAATTGAGGAAATGTAACGCTTTAGTACTCGATTTATTTAATGCTTTTATCAATCCGCTGGAGGCAGAATTGGGTGCACATTCTACCCATATTGCTGGTCGTTCTCATGGCCTAACAGACAAGAAGGTTTACGATAAACGCATGGAGGCAATGAACTTCACACTCACTCACGACGATGGCGCCAGTGTACAACAACTCAAAAACGCACAAATAATTCTGATTGGAGTTTCACGTTCAGGTAAGACGCCTGTTTCTGTGTTTATGGCCATGCAATTTGGACTGCGTGCAGCAAATTATCCATTGACCGATGATGATATTGGGTCTGCAAGACTACCAAAAATATTGCACGCACATCGTGAGAAACTTCATGGACTAATTATTGATCCTGATCGCTTACAGCAGATCCGTCAAAAACGTAAACCAGATAGCACTTATGCCTCTATTAGACAATGCAGAAAAGAAATACAAGATATAGAAGAAATGTACCAATTTGAACGCATCCCTTACTTCGATGTGACACATGCATCAGTCGAGGAAATTGCCTCACAAATCATTCAAGACAAGGGCCTGAAACGATAGGAGTAAAATTATGTCAATTACTTTATACGGGATTAGTGGCAGCCCCTTTGTATGGCGTGTGTTACTCGCACTCGAGCACAAGTCTCTAGTCTACGATTTAACTAGTATAGGAGTATCAAAAGGTGAGAATAAATTAGACTGGTATCTGTCCATGAACCCAAGAGGTAAGGTGCCAGTGCTCAAGGATGGGGATACGGTTGTCTACGAATCAATTGCAATACTCTCTTACCTTGAACGAAAATATCCGAAATCGAAACTATTTGGTTCTACGGCTAAACAACATGCTTCGATCATGACACAAGTGATGGAGCAATGTTCCTATATGGAACAAGATACCTTACAAATTGTTCGACCCATATTTTTTGGTGGTGTTGAAGAATCGCGTGATCTTATGATTCAGGCAGTCGATAGAGTAGAACAAGAACTAAATCATCTTGAGAAAATACTTGAACAGAAAAAATGGTTGACTGGTGATGAAATGAGCGCGGCTGATATCGGACTTTTCCCATTGTTAATGATTCAACAACGCGCCCTGGGAAAAACGGAAGCCGATACATTAAATCTATCCTTTAATCCATTGAGCGATCAGTATCCAAATCTTCTAAGATGGTCACAACAGATTGAAGCATTACCTTATTACCAGAAGACCTACCCACCACATTGGCGTAATTTATAAATTTAACATGGTAGAGATAAATGGCCAGATTCGCGATAAATAAAATCGGTGAGACTGATGCTCTCGTCATTGAAGAATTTTTTGCCTGGGTGACGGACATGGAAGGGGCAGTACCCAATCATTTTTTTGTGGAACTCAACTTTCCAGAACATCTCAAGGCGAAATTGGGCGCGACCAAGGTGTTATGGTAGTTTGGCGATGCAAAAGTGTAATGCTTACACGATTCCATGCTCAAGAAATATCACCATGAATCTGACGATAAGCAATCAGAAGATCAATTATTAATTCAGGACAAGATCGTCCACTGGACGGCATACAAGGCTTTTAATGACTACGCCATCGAAGAGTTAAAGACAGATCAACTTGATGACTGGTTTGACTAGTAATACCGGAAGGCATGATGAATAGAACAGAATCAACACACAATTCCTTCTGCATCATTTAAGGAGATAAAAAATTGCAAGCTGAAACAATAGAAAAACTGGGTTTTGCTGTTTTTCCCTCCATTGCCATGGTCGCTGCCATGGAACTAGATATTTTCTCACAACTTATTGATAAGCCATTGAATAGTAATGAAATAGCTAAAAAACTTAATGTAAAACCTCAGAAATTATCTCAGTTACTTTATGCCCTGGTTGCGGCTGAATTATTAACCGTTGAAGCAGATGTCTTTTCAAACACTGCAGAGACAGAACATTTCCTGGTGAAGGGTAAGCCTGAATATCTCGGTGGACGCTATCAATTTTATCGTGACCGCTGGAATGATGCATTGCAATCAGTGGATTCAATTCGCGAAGCTAAACCAAAAGCCAAGCTTGATTTTGGCGAAATGTCATACGACGATCTGGATCGTTTCCTGAGGGGTTTGCACCCCTCCGCGATTGCCCTTGGGGAGCAGCTGGGAGAACAATTCGATTTCTCAAGCTGTAACAAGATGCTCGATGTTGGTGGGGGAACCGGGGGAGTGTCAATTGCTTTGACGAAAGCCCATTCTTCAATGCAAGCAACAGTGCTTGAACTAGATAGTGTCATACCTGTCGCCAAAAAAATAATCCAGGAGGAAGATGCTGAAGAAAGAGTGAATCTACAAACAGTTGATATTATTTCCGAACCACCAGTAGGAAATTTTGATTCTGCTGTTATATGTAATTATTTACAGATACTGTCATCTACGGATGCTATCAAGTCATTGCACAATATCTATGGCGTGCTAAAAGAAGGTTCGGAAATCTATATTATTGGACGGATCATCGATGACTCACGCACGTCACCGGCAGAAATCGTGGCATTTAATATGGTATTTTTAAATGTATTTGATGAGGGTCAGGCCTATACTGAAAAAGAGTATCGGAATTGGTTGCAGCAAGTGGGGTTCGAATTCAAGCAGCGTATACTTTTACCGAATAAGGTCAGTATTTTAATCGCCGGTAAATAATATTCTGTAAGCTAAAAGGTTATAACAAACCCAGGGTTTACAATCATTTGATATTGATAAAGTTTTTTTATAACAATAAAATATAAATATATATAAAAAAATTATATGTAGATATAATATCTTATAAATGAAAGACTTAGAAAAAGAACAAACTAACATATTAAACGAAATCCGATCTGAAGCTGTGCAATTGCCGCAGCAAAAAAGACGCGATTTTCTCCTCAACGGTATCAAGCTAGCATTTGGAACGACCTTTGCAGCGAGCGCTGGCAGGGTTATGGCTGCAGACGAATCGCTGCCGCCGAACGTGCCCGCCTGGACACGTTCACTCGGCAGGGGCGTTGTGTCTGAACCTTATGGAATGCCGGCAAAATATGAACAAGATGTGGTACGCCGTACCGTCTCCTGGCTGACAGCATCACCCATCTCATCGATTAGCATGACCCCATTGCATGAAATGAAAGGCATCATCACGCCAAGTGGTCTGGTTTTTGAGCGCTATCATGGTGGTGTACCCGATGTGCATCCGGATAAACACAGGTTAATGATTCATGGCATGGTCAAACGACCGTTGATTTTTACCATGGATGAATTAATGAATTTCCCGTCTGAATCGGTCATTCATTTTCTAGAATGCCCGGCAAATGGCGGTATGGAATGGCGTGGTACACAGATGGAGGCGCTACAGTTTACCCATGGAATGCTGAGTTGTTGTGAATGGACGGGGGTTAAATTGTCAACCTTGCTGGAAGAAGTGGGTTTCAATAAAAAAGCAAAGTGGATCCTTGCCGAAGGTGCAGATGGCGCTGCCATGACACGCAGCATACCGATGGAAAAAGCTCTCGATGATTCGCTTATTGTTTATGCGCAAAACGGCGAAATGTTACGGCCAGAACAAGGATACCCTTTGCGCTTATTCAATCCAGGCTGGGAAGGTAATACCAGTATTAAATGGTTACGCCGTCTGGAAATCGGTGACAAGCCATGGTACCAGCGCGAAGAAACATCCAAATACACTGACTTGATGCCCGATGGACGCGCACGAAAATTTACTTTTATTCAGGAAGCAAATTCGGTCATAACCTCTCCCTGTCCGGAACGTCCCATGCTTCGTAAAGGAATTCATGAACTGCAAGGCCTGAGCTGGTCGGGTCGAGGTAAAATCAAACGCGTGGATGTTTCTCTCGATGGTGGTGTTAGTTGGAGAACGGCGAAGCTGAAAGGGTTGGTGTTATCCAAGGCCTTAACTCGATTTAGTATGGAGCTCAATTGGCAGGGAGAACCCTTGCTGTTACAAAGCCGTGCTATTGATGAAACCGGTTATGTGCAACCGACGCTTGCCCAACTTCGTGATAGCCGTGGAAGCAATTCCATTTACCATAAAAATTCCATACATACATGGAAGTTGGACAAAGACGGGACTGTTAGTAATGTACAGTTGGCTTAGGGTTCTCAACTTAAAAGCGATTTTTGTCTTAGTATTAATCGGGGTTCTGAGTCCCAGCGTTTTTGCCAAAGAGCCTGGCTATTACGGATTAGGCCAGCCGGCATCGGATGAGGAAATAGCCGGTTGGGATATTGATGTAAGACCCGATGGTGTTGGTCTGCCAGCAGGCAGCGGTTCCGTTGCCGATGGCGAATCATTGTATGAAGAAAAGTGTTCAACTTGTCACGGGCTGTTTGGAGAAGGAGAAGGGCGCTGGCCTAAACTAGCTGGTGGCGAAGATACATTAACGGAGGACAGACCTGAAAAAACGGTGGGCAGTTATTGGCCTTACGCCAGTACCCTGTGGGATTATATTCACAGGGCAATGCCATTTACAGCGCCGCAATCCCTGAGCAATGATGAGACCTATGCTATCACTGCCTACGTTTTGAATCTGAATGATATCGTAGATGAAGATTTCGTTTTAACGAAGGACAATTTCACTGATATTGAAATGCCGAACAAAGATGGTTTTTTTCTTGACCCCCGTCCTGATGTAAAAAATCCTGCTTGTATGAATGATTGCAAAGATCCCGACTCAATAAAGGTAACATCTGCAATCAAAGGAATTACTCCATTAGAACATCTGGGAAAAAACAAGGAATTATCCGATAAACTTCGAACAAAGACAGAAAGGATGACGGGAACAGCAGACACACAAGGTATGATTGTTTATGAGCAATCCTGTGTACTATGTCATGGCGATGGTTTGGCTGGTGCTCCGAAGCTTGGCGATTTGGATGCCTGGAAAAATCGTGTTTCTAAAGGTATGGATGAATTAGTTAAAAACGCGATAGAGGGATTTACCGGTGACACTGGAGTTATGCCAGCGAAAGGTGGAAATAGTAGTTTAAGTGACGAGGATGTTGCGGCGGCGGTTGTTTTCATTCTCGAAAAAAACCAAAAGTGAATAAAGTTTAAATAAATTAAAGAGAGTATAAAATCAAATGATGAAAAAATTGATACAACTCGTCTCGGTATTGGTTTTATTTCTGGTTGGACTTCACCATGTATCTGCCGTTGATGGAAGTTCATCAAATAAAACAGGCAAGGAGATTGCCTTCGATAGAAAAAAAGGTAATTGCCTGGGGTGTCATGTTATTGAAGATGGTGAACTACCAGGAGCACTGGGTCCTGCTCTGGTTAGTATGCAAATACGCTATCCTGACAAGGGCAAACTACGGGATCAGATATGGGATGCAACAAAACGAAATCCGGCAACATCAATGCCACCGTTTGGCAAACACAGGATGTTGACGGAAGAGGAGATAGATAAAGTCGTTGATTATATCTATTCCTTATAATATTTGGATTTATGAGTTGGAGATAAATAATGTTTTATAAAAGAAGGTTGCTTTTACGTGGCATGTTGAGTTTTACAACGGCGTTTAGTGCGCTAGCTTTAATGCCAGGAATCGTTTTTGCAAAATGGTCCAAGGCCTTTGATGCAGATACTACCGATGATGCATTGCTTGGAATGTTTGATAGTAAAGAGCTTGTTAGCAGTGATCAGATCAAGTTTAAAATTCCTGAAATTGCAGAGAATGGTGCTGTGGTACCGGTAACGGTTAAGACTGATCTGCCGAATGTGAGCAACATTAGTATTTTTGCAGAAAAAAATCCGCAACCTCTTGCGGCCTCATTCACTATTCCGGAAGGCACTGCGGCAGACGTTTCAGTGCGCATTCGTCTGGGTGAAACAATGAATGTGACTGCCGTTGTTAAGGCCGATGGGAAACTGTATAGCACTCAAAAAGAAGTGAAAGTTACCATTGGTGGTTGTGGTGGTTAATGTTCGAATGAGGAATATAAAATGAAAGTTAAAGCTAAAATGAGAAAAGACATGGTTTCAGTCAAGTTGTTGGCACAACATCCCATGGAAACCGGACTTCGAAAAGATAAGGAAACGGGAGAAACCATTCCAGCAAAATTCATACAGGAACTTAGCTGTATGTACAAAGAAAAAACGGTATTTATCGCTAATTTTGGACGTGCCGTATCAAAGAACCCTTATCTGGCTTTCTCCTTTTCAGGCGGTCAGAAAGGAGACCCATTGACACTAAGCTGGATTGACAATACCGGCGAAACTAAAACGACTGAAGCCGTTATTAAATAAAACTATTTTTTCGGAAAAATAATATTATGATGAATAAAATTTGTTTGGTTCTTGTATTGCTAGGTTTTTTATCGGTGGCAAATTCATCGTACGCAGATCCAGAGTCTGACCTTGAAATGATCAGGCAGTATTATCAGGAAATGTTCCCCGATGTAGCGTTTGAAGATTATGCCAATGGTGTCTATGCTCTGGATGAAAACGCAAGGGAACAGTGGCAAGAGATCGAAGAGTTTCCACCCTATGAAATTGCTGTTGATACCGGAGAGGAACTTTTTTCAACACCCTTTAAGGACGGCAAAACCTATGCAGACTGTTTCCCTGATGGTGGCATTGGCATAAAACAAAATTATCCATTGTTTGATGCTGAAAGCGGACGCGTTATAACACTGGAACTGGCTATTAATGAATGCCGTGAGAAGCATGGAGAAAAACCATTAAAGTATGGCAAAGGTGAAATAGCATCTATTTCTGCCTACATGGCTTATACCTCACGGGATAATCCGGTCAATGTAATTGTTCCTGATGATCCACGAGCAATAGAGGCCTACGAAAAAGGAAAAAAATTCTATTATTCACGTCGCGGCCAACTCAACATGGCCTGTTCTACCTGCCATATAGCAAATCCAGGCAATAAGATTCGTGCAGACATCCTCAGTCCTGCCATGGGACAAACTACCCATTTCCCTGTTTTTCGATCCAAATGGGAAGAGATGGGGACCTTACAAAGACGTTACGCGGGATGTAATAAGCAGGTCCGTGCAAAACCGTTTGAGTTGCAAGGTGAAGAATATCGTAACCTGGAATATTTCCATACTTATATGAGTAACGGGTTACCCGCAAACGGACCGGGAGCGAGAAAATAAAATGACGCGAATAACATCTATTTCCTTTACTTTGATTGTTGGTTTTCTTCTCATGTTCAATGTTGCTTGTTCCGATGCCGAAGATTCGGGCAACAACAAAGGGACTATCGGGCTAGAGCAATTACTGGATAGTGCCGAACAAGCCAGGCAGAAGGCGAGTGATGCTGGATTTGAATGGAACACAATTCAACCACTTCTGGATAAAGGTCGTGAGACAATGGAAAAGGGAGATGAAGCTCTAGCTCACGATCTCTTCAGTGAGGCAAAGGCGCATGCTGAACTTGCTATTGCACAGGCTAACTATGCCGATAAACATTGGCGATTACTTATTCCGAACAGTGAATAATAAATAATTAATTTTATCGATTAACATGAACCGTCGTGAATTTAATCAACTGCTAGCCAGCGCCAGCGCCAGCGGTCTGTTTCCAGGAATTGCGCTTTCCAGTGAGAATAAAAACAATCCTGAAGCATCTTATGATATTGCAAACTTTGGTAATGCAAGATTATTGCATATGACCGATTCGCATGCGCAGTTATTACCCATATATTTCCGTGAACCCAGTGTGAATCTTGGTGTGTTTAATGACAATGGTAAACCACCGCATCTGGTTGCTGAACATTTTCTCAAATATTTTGCTATTCAACAGGGCACACCTGAGGCTCATGCCTTTACTTCAATCGATTTTGTAAAATGCGCAGAACAGTATGGCAAGGTCGGGGGTTACGCCTACCTTGCTACACTGATCAAACAACTTCGTCAAAGTTACGGCGGTGACAATCGTTCATTATTATTGGATGGTGGTGACACCTGGCAAGGATCAGGAACGGCGTTTTGGACGCGCGGTAAAGACATGGTTGGAGCATCTAACCTCTTGGGAGTGGATGTCATGACAGGGCACTGGGAATTCACCTATCTGGAAAAAGAAATTCTGGAAAATATTTCAGAGTTTAAAGGTGAATTCATAGCCCACAATGTCAAAGTCAATGAAGATGCCTTGTTTGATGGTGCGGCCGCATACGATGAAGACGAAGGTTACGCCTTTAAACCTTATACAATCAGGGAAATGGGAGATAAACGATTAGCAGTCATTGGTCAGGCATTTCCATACACACCGATCGCCAACCCTGGTCGTTTTATTCCCAACTGGACCTTTGGCATACAGGCAGAGGAATTACAGGAACTGGTTGACGAGATTCGAGATTCGGAAACACCTGATGCCGTTGTCTTATTATCACACAATGGTATGGATGTAGATCTTAAACTGGCTGCTACTGTAACAGGCGTGGATGCCATATTAGGTGGACATACGCACGATGGTATTCCCCAACCCATTGCAATTAAAAATCCAGCAGGAAAAACTTTAGTCACTAATGCGGGTTCAAACGGAAAATTTCTTGGTGTGCTTGATCTGGAACTGGGCAAGGGACATGTGAAAGATTTTCGTTATAAGTTATTACCGGTCTTTTCAAATTTCATAAAAGCTGATACTGAAATGGAAGCTTATATTAGTGATGTGCGAAAGCCCTATGTACAACGTTTAAATGAAGAATTAACAGTCACAGACGAACTGTTGTATCGAAGAGGAAATTTTAATGGCACCTTCGATCAGGTGATCTGTGATGCATTACGTAAGAACAGTGGTGCAGACATAGCCCTGTCTCCCGGATTTCGTTGGGGCACATCAGTTTTGCCCGGGCAAGCAATCACCATGGAACATGTCATGGACCAGACCTGTATTACCTATCCTGAAACCTATACACGCGAAATGAAGGGTGAGCAGATCAAGGCCATACTTGAAGATGTCAGTGACAACATTTTTAACATTGATCCTTTTTATCGCCAGGGTGGGGACATGGTGCGTATGGGTGGTATGGATTACGTTTGTGATCCAATCGCTAAATTTGGCCAACGTATTTCCGATATGAGCCTGGATAATGGCAAGCCTATTGATGCCGATAAGAATTACAAAGTAGCTGGTTGGGCCACTGTTAATTCCGAGTCATCGGGTGAACCAATCTGGGATGTTGTCGCAGATTATCTAAGAGCTAATGATCACTTGAAAATTGAAAAACTGAACGTGCCAAAATTAAAAAACATGGGCGGAAATAAAGGACTGTCTTCCTGAAATGAATAAGTCCTCAATTACAATAACAATAATCATCCTGTTTCTTTATATTCCCCATGTGTCAGCAGATATTGTGAAACAAGAGATTGCTTATGAGCATGAAGGTGAGCAATTGCAGGGACAACTATATTGGGATGATGCTATTTCTGCAAAACGTCCAGGTGTGATCGTGGTTCATGAATGGTGGGGACTGGATGACTATGCAAATAATCGAGCCAAAATGCTTGCTGAAATGGGTTATGTTGCCTTTGCCATAGACATGTACGGTGTTGGTAAGCTAACTGAACATCCTGACAAGGCCGGTGAATGGATGAAGATAAACACTTCAAACGTTGAGCGTTGGCGCGAAAGGGCATTGAAGGCACTGGAGCTTTTGAAACAGTCTGATCAGGTTGATAAGAAAAAGCTGGCCGCGATCGGTTATTGCTTTGGTGGGGCGACGGTTATGCAGATGGCTTATGCAGGAGCCGATCTGGATGGTGTTGTCAGTTTTCATGGATCACTTCCATTACCCGATGTGATGTTGGACGAAGGTGATATCAAAACAAAAATTTTAGTCGCCCATGGTGGTTCGGATCCATTTGTCTCAAATGAGAAACTGATTAAATTCCAAACAGCATTAACTGAATTAAAAGCGGACTTGCAAGTGGTGACCTACGCGGGAGTCAAACATAGTTTTACCAATCCCGGTGCGGACGCGCGAGGTATGGAGGCACTTAAATACAGTCCCGATGCAGATCGTCGTTCCTGGCAACAAATGCAGATGTTCTTTAAGGAAATATTTGCAGAATAAATAGGGTCAAGTACAACTTTTCATTGATGAAATATTCGCAAGTGAATAATAAATCAAGATTGAAATTAATAATGGCTAATATAGTTAAAAGAGTTTCTGGGAGCGGGGAAACAGCTATAACAGATAAAAGTCTCTCTTAACTTTTTATGCAATCTGTGCCAAATCTTTTGATGACATACACATTACGTTTATTTGAGTTATTTGAACATGCTGAGTTACATATATTTGGTCAATGTGGGCACTGGACACAAATCGAGCATAATCAACGGTTTAATATGTTGTTAATGAATTTCTTTGAGGCTTAAAATTTAATAAAGCATTTATTGGATAATACGCTTAGACTATAATTCGGTTGCGCACATCAAAATTATCCTGGAATACGTTCCTATTTTAATATTAAGGGTTTAATACTCAATGGAAAACTTCACACCTTATTCAGCACTAATCGGCGGAGCTTTAATCGGCATCAGCGCATCATTATTATTATTATTTAATGGCAGGATTGCGGGGATCAGCGGTATTCTTAGTGGCGTATTTACCGCAGCTGCCGGCGATAAAGCCTGGCGATTGTTATTTTTAGTGGGGATGGTTGCAGCAGGACTGGCATACCAATCGATATTACCGGGTTCATTCGAGGAAATAGCTGATTTCCCGATATTACTCCTGATTACAGGTGGCTTCATCGTCGGTTTTGGTACGCGCATGGGCGGCGGGTGTACCAGTGGCCATGGGGTTTGTGGTATCGGTCGTTTATCTAAGCGCTCAATCATCGCAACCATTGTCTTTATGGGCTCAGGTGTGGCTACCGTTTATGTATTGCGTCATGTTTTAGGAGTCGTTTGATGAAACAGAATATTCTTGCCTTACTTACAGGGATAATTTTTGGTCTTGGTCTGTGCATATCACGTATGGCAGATCCAAACAAAGTCTTGAATTTTCTGGATGTCACTGGAAACTGGGATCCGAGCCTAATGTTGGTAATGGGTGGAGCATTAGCTGTGACTTTGACTACGTTTCGCTTTGTTTTAAAACGAGAACATCCTGTATTGACTGAAAAATTTCAATTACCGACGAAGAAAGATCTGGATAGCAGGCTAGTATTTGGGGCAGCCCTGTTTGGTATTGGTTGGGGGATGATTGGTTTTTGTCCCGGTCCTGCTATTACTGCAACAGGATTTGGTTTAACCAGTCCCTATATCGTCGTTGTAATGATGATTATTGGTTTCCTGACACATAAAGTCTTATTAGATAAGGGATGAATTTTTAATCAAATCAGCTAAATAAAAGTTAAGTATTCAGCAAATCATCAAACCGCTGACAAAATTCAACAAGAAAAATCGAATTTTGCAATTATTTCCTGTGAAACTTGTAATTTCATTATATAATGAATTCACCATATCATTAATATATGAAAAAAGTTTCTCCTATGTCTGTTGCCAATATCTTTATTATTCATACATTTGAATAAATTAAATCAAAACTTGATTGAGCCTGAAGAACTCTCTTCAGTGTTTAACCTGCCAGGTGGTGAAGGGGATATCACTCTCGGCAAGGAAAGGATGATATTGCTTAATATTCAGGCGATGGCTTCTTTCCGTAAAGAGTTAATCGAAAATTTTGGGCTGGATCGGGCACGAGGGTTAATCACGCGGCTTGGCTATGCTGCTGGAGAAAAGGATGCCGTGCTGGCACGCGAATTACGTCCAGATGCCTCTGATGCTGATGCTTTTAACATTGGACCGCTACTTCATCAATTTGAAACCGGCGTTGAAGTGACTGAAATAAAACTGGAAATGAGCGTGGCCAAGGGCAGTTTTTATGCAGAGTATTTATGGAATAATTCTTTTGAAACCAAAATGTACTTCGATCTATATGGTATTAGTCAGGACCCCGTTTGCTGGATACAAATTGGTTATGCCAGTGGTTATGCGAGTGCATTCATGGATAAATTTATCGTATTTAAGGAAGTTGAATGCGCCGGGATGGGTGAAAAAAAATGCAGAATCGTAGGTAAGCCTATAGAAGACTGGGGTTCTGATAATAAACATGCTAGCTACTACAAACCAGAACATTTTGCAGATCAAATGTTGGAACTACAAAATCAAGTTGATAAATTACGTTTGAATGTAGAGCCAGGTTATGAAATATCAAATATCATAGGTAATTCTAAAAAATTACAACATGTTCATAAGATGTTGGATCATGTGGCCAAGAGTCAGGTCACAATATTGCTCTCAGGTGAAACAGGGGTGGGCAAAGATTTATTTGCACGTAAAATTCATGACACAAGTAATCGGAAAAAAGCACCTTTTGTTGCGGTTAATTGCGCAGCGATTCCAGAAGAATTAATTGAGTCTGAATTATTTGGTGTGGAGAAGGGGGCTTATACCGGCGCACAAAAATCGCGTCCAGGTAAATTTGAACGTGCTCATGGCGGGACGTTGTTTCTTGATGAAGTATCAGAACTCTCAGAAGGTGCACAAGCGAAATTATTAAGAGTATTGCAAAATCATGAAATAGAACGTGTGGGTGATACACGTTCAAGACGTATTGATGTGCGTATTGTCGCTGCCACGAACTCAGATCTGGAAACGTCTGTTAAAGAAGAAAGTTTTCGGAAAGATCTTTTTTTCCGTTTGAATGTTTATCCTGTCGTCATTCCAGCATTACGAGATCATAAAGAAGATATTCCTGTTTTAATCGATCATTTTATTAAAAAATCAGGAATAAAATACAACAAGCTAGTAACAGGTGTTGAGGATGATGCGATGGAGTCAATGTTAAACTATTCATGGCCAGGTAATGTTAGAGAGTTTGAAAATGTTATTGAGCGAGGCATTATTCTTAGCGAAAACAATTCTAAGATTAAATTGTCGAGCCTCGTTTTTAGTACATTTGATGGCTCAATAGATAGGCGGAAAGAAAATAGCAGTATGGGTTCAGTTAAAAGTAATAATAATACCGCTATTGAATTACATGAATATGCTGAAAAAATGTTGCATAAAGAGGGTAACTTTCCTGGATTTGAACAGTTAGAGGCGGAAATTTTAAAAACGGCGATGAAAAATGCCAAAGGTAATTTAAGTGCGGCTGCCCGGTCACTAGACATTACCCGCCCACAATTGGCTTATCGCTTAAAGAAACTGGGAATTGATCCTGATTAAATAGCCCCGGCTAAATGATTCAGGTTCTATGGTCGGAGCATTACTTTTAAGACATCATCCGATTTTTCATAAAAAGTCTTAAAGGCCTTATCGATATCTTCCAGTTTGAATTCGTGGGTAAATAAAGTGGCAGGATCAATCACGCCGCGTTCCATCAGCCTTAAACCTTCCCACATATAAGGTTGTACATTAGCAAAGCCATTCATATGCAAACTAATGTCCCTTAGAAACACATCAGCCAGTACCAGATTAAATTCCTGATCACAAAAAACACCGATTGCAGCAATGGTGCCACCGGGACGAATTAAATCCAGTGCCATTTGCAGGGTCTCTGGATATCCGACAACCTCAATGACTTTATCAAAGCCACGTCCCTGGCATTGTTCCATGGCTAACTCCTGCCAGCCTTCCTCACTACTATTAATTATTTTTGCGCCTTTTTCTTCAGCGACTTTTAAACGGTAAGCAAGTTTATCAATGGCGACTACATTACCTTCAGCTTTCTGTAACGCTATTTCTAATGACATTAATCCAGTAGGTCCACAACCAATCAGTGCAACATTTTCACCCGGTTGAATATCAGCTAGCTTATTTGCGATAATAGCGGAGGGTAGATTGCACGACAAAGTTAGAGCAGCCTGATCAGAAATTTCATCAGGAACTTTTATGGCGTGTGCATCAGCATAAGGCAAGGTCAAAAATTCTGCATGAGTGCCGTTCATGTCTCCAAAAGGGACGCCAAATCCATATACGGCTTTTTGCGTCGTTTCACAATGAGCGGTTTGTCCTACCTCACACATATAACATTCACCACAGGAACAGGAATAGGCCATTGATATGCGGTCTCCCGTTTTAAAATTACCAACACTGTTTCCGGTTTCGACAACTTCACCAATCAACTCATGACCTGTTTGTGATTTGCCTTTTTCCATAATGGGATCCATGACACCACTAAAGAGATGCAAATCAGATCCGCATATCGAAGTACCAATGACTTTGGCGAGTACTTCGTGTTGTTGGCTGATATTTGGACTATCGATATCGGTACAACGAATATCTTCAGGGTTAAAATAAACAGCTGCTTTCATGGAGACTCTCCTTAATAAAAGGTCAATGATTGATAGTGGTATTGTGTTAGCGTAAATTTTCAGATGGCAAGCTTGATGCCAGATTTAATTTATTAATTCTAAACATCAGTCATAGTGGGTTACTTTTTCCTTTATAATCATATAAATAAAATTGTTTTTTCATGAGAAATTAAGTTATCAATTTAAACAGAATGCAGAATTTACGAAATTGACGACAAGAAATTCAATTATATCCGATCTGTAGTTTGATGATATGATAAAATTTAGTATTAAAATTTCAAGTAGAAATTGAGTTATATTATTGATTTATATGAAATAACTATAGTTGGTATATTAACTGCTATTCCAATGTAATAATTCAAGTTGGGAAGTGTTTAGTTCATGGCATCTGCACTAGCAAAAAACGATTTATCAACGAGAAAATCATTGGACAGCCATACACAACGTTATGTCAGAGTTACCGGCGTGCGAGACAAAAAATTTGTAGAATTTGATTTCTCCATTGGTGATCCAACGCTATTTGTCGAATTGATGCTGCCATTTGAGCATTTCAGAAAATTTTGCAAGCGCAACGAAGCCAAGGAATTAACCACCAGGCAGTGTGCACAGGTAGATTATGACCAACTCAAGTGGCGTAATGGCTTGCCTGGGATCGATGAGTAATAGAAAGCTTTAATAACAGAATTAAAATACGGGAAATAAATTATGAGTCTGGAAATTTCAGCAAAAACGATAGAACCGATACGACAGACCTACGATCAGGTTGCAAGGCATATTGGCGAAGGTAAGCCCGCTTCTCGTTATCAGGAAGCCACAATTGGTATCCAACCCACGACTAATTTTCATTATCGGCCTCTTTGGGATCCAGAACATGAAGTCTATGACGAAAGTCGCACTGCAATCGTCATGAAGAACTGGTACGACTTTAAGGATCCACGCCAGTTTTATTACGGTGCTTACACGATGGCACGCTCAAAACAACAGGAAGTAGCTGAAAGTAATTATGCCTTTGTCGAGAAGCGTGACCAGATGGAATCGATATCTCATGAAGTAAGAGAAAAAGTACGGGATTTTCTTGTGCCACTGCGTCATGTCGAGTGGGGCGCAAATATGAATAACTGTGCGATCACCGATTTCGGTTATGGCACGGCTATTACCCAGGTAACAATGTTCAATGCAATTGATCGTCTGGGCTTGGCGCAGTACATCAGCCGTATTGGTTTGTTGGTGGATGGCAACGAAACGACTTCACTGGAATCGGCCAAGGAAGCCTGGCTGAATGATGAAGTCTGGCAAAAATTAAGACATGCGGTTGAAGACACCTTTGTATTGGACGACTGGTTCGAGATCATGGTGGCGCAAAACGTCGTCATGGATGGACTGATCTACCCACTAATGTTTGAACGTTTTATCGATGAATTGAATCATGAAGATGGAGCAACCTTCGCTATGCTCACTGAATTCATGAATGATTGGTACGCGGAAACTGTTCGCTGGACCAACGCATTGATTAAAGTCACCGCGAAAGAGTCACCAAAAAATGCCACTCTACTTGCGCAATGGACAAACAAATGGGCAGACCGTTTAACAGAAGCGCTAATGCCAATAGGTAAAGCTGCCTTTGCCGGTGACGGCGATGTCGCTGTTAATGAAGTTAAACAACAATTGCTGGAGCGCCTGTCCAAACAGGGGCTCGATGTTTAAAGGGGAACAGGATGGCTGATAATGTTTTTTTAATTCTGCAAGACAACGAAGACGCCCGGCCTATTATCGAGGCGATTGAAAAAGATAATCAAGATGCATCGATAGACTATCAACCGGGGATGGTGCGTATAGAATCACCTGGGAGACTGGTGGTAAATCGCGACAGTGTCTCAGAGTTTAAGGGGCAGGATTGGGATGTGATGGAATTACAACTCAACCTGGTTTCCTTAAGTGGCAACATCGATGAAGACGACGATTATTTTGCTTTAAGCTGGTCCAGCTGATCAGTTAATACCGGAGAATAAATATGGCAGCAAAGAAAAAATTAAATATGCGTAAACGCTATGAAGTTCTGACCCGTGGTATGGGTTGGGATACGACCTATCAGCCCATGGACAAGGTGTTTCCTTACGATAAGTTTGAAGGTATAAAAATAAAAGACTGGTCTGGCTGGGAAGATCCATTTCGTTTAACAGTGGATGCCTACTGGAAATATCAGGCTGAAAAAGAGAAGAAACTTTATGCCATCATTGATAGTTTTGCACAGAACAATGCTCATTTGAATGTGTCGGATGCGCGCTATGTCAATGCTCTGAAATTGTTTATCCAGGGTGTCACACCTCTGGAGTATGGGGCGCATCGACATTATGCACATTTAGGTCGACACTTCCGCGGGGAAGGAACCCGCGTTGCCTGTCAGATGCAGTCCATCGACGAACTGCGTCATTGCCAGACACAGCTACACACCTTGAGCCATTACAATAAACATTTTAATGGGCTACATGATCCATTTCATCAGCACGATCGTGTCTGGTACTTGTCTGTACCTAAATCCTATTTTGAAGATGCCATGACGGCAGGGCCGTTTGAGTTTATTACCTCGGTTTCCTTTTCGTTTGAATATGTATTGACCAACCTGTTGTTTGTGCCTTTTATGTCAGGTGCGGCTTATAACGGTGACATGGCTACGGTGACCTTTGGTTTTTCAGCACAGTCTGATGAAGCGCGTCACATGACTTTGGGTCTGGAAATCATAAAATTCATGGTTGAACAACATGAAGATAATCTGCCCATCATTCAGGGGTACATCGATAAACATTTCTGGCGTGCCTATCGTTTATTGGCATTAATCTCTGCTATGCAGGATTACATGCTACCAAATACCCCGATGTCCTGGGGCGAAGCATGGCAAGTCTATTATGTTGAAAATATGGGTGCCTTGTTTAACGATCTATCACGCTATGGCTTACGCATGCCAAAATACAGTGATGTCGCTACAGCAGAATCTGAACATTTAAGTCATCAAACATGGAGTGATTTATATAACTTCACTCATGCAGCTGCTTTTCACACCTGGGTACCGGATGATAAGAAAATGGACTGGCTCTCGGAAAAGTATCCAAATACGTTCGATAAATATTATCGTCCACGTTATTTACAATGGCGTGAAATGGAAAAAGCCGGTGAACGACATTACTTTAAAGGACTACCACAACTCTGTCAGACCTGTCAGATCCCGATGTTCTTTACCGAAGTCATGTCTGATCCTATGAAGGTCAGTCGCCGTGTTTCTATGTACAAAGGCGATCGATACCATACCTGTTCCGATGGTTGTAAAGATGTATTTGAGAATGAACCTGAAAAATTTATTCAAGCCTGGTTACCGGTTCATCAGATCTTTCAGGGTAATTGTGGCGGGGCAGAGCTATCAGATGTCCTGAATTATTATCACCTGAACGATGGTGAAGATAATATGGAATACGTTGGTTCACCGGATCACAAGCGCTGGCAGGAATGGAAAGGCGAAGATAAACAAGACGAAGCAGCTGCGGGCTAGGAGAATAAAAAATGGCAATTAACCCCTTAGGCGATTACGTCCATATCAACAAAGATGCCGTGGAAAATTTTCATGGAAACCAGGTGGTGTATATCCATTGGGATAAACATAATCTTTTTACTGCAGCAGCAGCCTTTCCACTACCACCCGACATGCCTTTTGGCGCGCTTTTGGAGGAAGTGATCCCAAGTATTTTCGCTTCTCATCCTGAATACGAAAAATTGAAATGGGACAAAGTCGAGTGGATTCTGGATGATGAAGATTTTACACCAGATACAGGTGCCAGCTTAAAGGATAATGGTATAGGTCATAAATCCTTGTTGCGATTTATCACTCCCGAGTTAACTGGTGTGGGTGGTTCTGGAAACTAGTTGATGACTTATCAGGTTGAAATTGAACCTTTGGGTGAAGTGATTGAAGTAGAAGAAGGTCAAACTATTCTCGATGCTTCTTTGCGGGCAGGTGTTTATTTGCCCTATGCCTGTGGTCACGGTTTATGTGCCACGTGTAAAGTCGATGTGCTCGAAGGTGATATTGAACATGGCGAAGCCTCACCGTTTGCTCTGATGGACATGGAGAAAGATGAGGGGAAGTGTCTGGCATGTTGTGCAACGCCGACATCTGATTTGGTGATTGAAGCCGATGTTGAAGAAGATCCCGATGCAGAATCACATCAGGTCAGAGATTTTAGTGCGAAGGTAATCGAGATTACCGATCTTAATCCTCGAATCAAAGGCATTTTCCTTGAGATAGAAGATGGTTCTATTGAGTTTCAGGCCGGACATTATATTAATTTGGAGATTCCTGGTATTGCAGGTCCAGCTCGCGCATTTTCTATAGCCAATTCACCCGCAGATAAAAATATAATCGAATTAAATATCTCACTGGTACAAGGTGGAGAAGGCACAACTTATATCCATGAACAACTAAAGGTCGGTGATGAACTGAATTTTTCAGGCCCCTACGGTCGTTTCTTTGTGCGTAATTCTGCTCCAGAACCGATGTTGTTTCTTGCAGGCGGTTCAGGTTTATCTAGTCCGAAATCCATGATCCTGGATCAGTTTGAAAAAGGTGAACAACGAGAGATTACACTTATATATGGTGCCAGAAATCAACAGGAATTGTATTACCGGGAAGTGTTCGAGGCACTGGCAGAAAAACATAACAACTTTAGATATATTCCCGCGCTTTCTGAAGAACCAGAAGACAGTAACTGGCAGGGTGAGCGGGGCATGGTGCATGAAGTTGCCAATTCAATTTATGACGGACACTTCGAAGGCAATAAAGCCTACATGTGTGGACCACCACCAATGATTGATGCCTGTATTTCGACCTTAATGCAGGGGCGTTGTTTTGAGAAACATATGTTCATGGAGCACTTTTATACCAATGCGTCGAAAGATGAAAAACCAAAAAGCCCGTTGTTTAAAAATATTTAATTAAATTAAATATATGAGATTTAAAAAATGCCAATAGCGAATATAACCATCATGGAAGGCAGAGATGATGAGAAAAAAGCAAATTTAATCGCCAGCGTCACAGATGCAATAGAGGAAAGTTTAGGTGCACCAAGGGAAAGTATTCGCGTCATATTAAATGAAGTACCAAAATCGCATTTTGGCATCGCTGGAAAATCTGCCAAGGAACTTGGTAAGTAATAAAAAATCAAAACATTAACACCAAATTAAAATTTAAAGAAAGGTAAGCGAGGACAACACCATGGCCATGATCGAAAGAACAGAATGGTATGACTTATTAAGGGCAACCAACTGGACACCTAAATATGTTACAGAGGATGAATTATTTCCTGAGGAAATGTCGGGTCATCGTGATATTCCAATCGAAGATTGGGAAACTTACGATGAACCTTATAAGGTTACCTATCCTGAATACGTAGAAACTCAACGTGAAAAAGATGCCGGCGCCTATTCTGTCAAAGCGGCACTGGCCCGGGATAAATTTCTTGACCGAGCCGATCCCGGCTGGATCAGTATTTTGCAAGCACATTATGGCGCACTGGCATTAGCTGAATATGGCGCGATTGTCGGCGAAGCTAGAATGGCGCGTTTTTCTAAGGCGCCGGGTAATCGTAATATGGCGACTTTTGGCATGATGGATGAAACACGTCATGCACAATTACAATTGTTTTTTCCTCATGCCAACTGCAAGTTGGACAGGAAATGGGATTGGGCACAGAAGGCATTACATACGAATGAATGGGCAGCGTTGGCTGGCAGACATTTTTTTGAAGATATCATTCATAGCCGCGATGCTATCAGCATGGGTATTATGCTGACGTTCGCTTTTGAAACAGGCTTTACCAATATGCAATTTCTGGGTCTGGCAGCCGATGCAGCAGAAGCTGGCGATCATACCTTCTCCAGTTTAATTTCGAGTATTCAAACAGATGAGTCACGCCATGCTCAACAAGGTGGCCCGATGGTCAAGCTGTTGGTAGAAAAAGGTAAGAAGGCAGATGCACAAAGACTGATTGATATTGCATTCTGGCGTTCATGGAAATTATTTTCAGTATTGACTGGGCCGATGATGGATTATTACACACCCATGGAATATCGAAGTCAGTCTTTCAAGGAATTCATGGAAGAATGGATTGTCGGTCAGTTCGAACGCAGTATTCTGGATCTTGGACTAGATAAACCGTGGTATTGGGATGAATTCTTACGTTCACTGGATGAAACTCACCATGGTATGCATCTGGGTGTATGGTATTGGCGTCCAACGGTTTGGTGGAATCCTCGTGCGGGTGTTAATCCCGATGAACGGGAATGGTTGGAAGAAAAATACCCCGGTTGGAATGATACCTTTGGTAAATGTTGGGATGTCATTATCGATAACCTGGTCAATGATAAAGTTGAGCTAACCTTACCAGAGACCTTACCTCTTGTTTGTAATATGTCCAATATCCCCATTGTTGGTGCACCGGGTAATGGCTGGAATGTGAAAGATTATCCACTCAAATATAAAGACCGTTTGTACCACTTCGGTTCCGAACCTGATCGTTGGTGTTTTGAACAGGAACCAGAACGCTATGCCGATCATCTCAGTTTTGTTGATCGATTTCTGGCAGGGATGATAGAGCCAGCCGATTTAAGTGGTGCTCTAAAATATATGGGGCTGGCACCGGGTGAAATAGGTGAGGATGCTTATGGTCTGGCCTGGGCCGATATCTATAAAGAAATGGCACATAAAAAAGTTAGTTAAAAGATTTAAATATTTTAGGAGATTTATTAAATGGCTGCATTCCCAATTATTTCAAACTTTCAGTACGATTTTGTACTCCAACTGGTGCCAGTAGATACAGAAAACACGATGGATGAAGTCGCTGCCGCTGCTGCCCATCATTCAATCGGACGTCGTGTTGCCGCACAACCAGATAAAGTATTAAGAGTCAGGAAACAGGGTGCTGATGATTTTTTTCCAAGAGACATGAAGGTCGCTGATTCAGGGCTTGAAGCGACTGAAACAATCGACATTATTTTTGCTGACGAATAATAAAAAGAGATCAGAGTATGGCTTTTGAAAAAATATGTACGCTGGATGATGTCTGGGAAGGCGAAATGGAAGTTTTTGAAACCACTGATAAAACAGAAGTTTTAATCACGGTGATCGATGGAGGTGATGTCAAAGCTTATCAAGCGGCCTGTCCACATCAGGATATACAACTGGTTGAAGGCGAGTTTGATGGCAAACAACTGACCTGTCGTGCACATTTGTGGCAGTTCGATTGTACCAATGGTAAAGGCATCAACCCTGACGATTGTAAATTAGCACAGTATCCAATCAAGATTGAGGGTGATGATGTGTTGGTGAATACCGAAGGTGTGACGCCATACGTCGCTCCTGCTTAGTAACGATCAGACAATAGAAAAATTGAGGATTGAATAAATGAGCCAAGATGCATCATTAAATAATATGGTAGGCCCGATTGTTAGAGCGGGGGAAATTGCCGAGGCAGTCGCAGAAGCGATGGAGATTGATAACCCTGATAAGGAAGTTATTGTCGATGATAAAGTTGCTTATCTACGCATCTCTGTTGAAGACGAATGCATTTTACGCAAAGAGACGATGGAAGAAATACTTGGGCACAGTTTTGAAATGCGTGAACTGGAAATTAACCTCAGTTCCTTTGCCGGAAAAATTGAGAACACCAAGGATTATGTCCGTTTTTATTTCGAGAAGCATATATAAACGTACAACAGAAATTATATTAAAAAACATATCGATAAAGAGGTCACTATGAGTGAGTCACCTGAAGTTTTAAAACCATTAAAAACCTGGTCGCATCTGGCCAAGAATCGCCGTCGTCCCAGTGAATATGATATTACATCGGTACGTTTGCATACCAGTATGAATAACCCGGATAAGCCCTGGGAAATGGATACCAATCTGCATATGAACCAATGGTACCTCAAGCATCGTAATAATAGTCCGTTACAGCATGAGGATTGGGACACATTCAGAGATCCCGATGCCATTGTTTATCGAACTTATAATATTATGCAGGATGGTCAGGAAACTTATGTTAAAAGTTTACTGGATCAATTTAATGAAAGAGAGCACGACAAAGCGATAGATAATGAATGGGTAGGAACGCTTGCAAAATTGTACACACCTGCACGTTATGTTTTTCATGCATTACAGATGGGTTCTGCATATATAGGACAAATGGCACCTGCAAGTACAATTACAAATTGCAGCACTTTTCAAGCGGCAGATTCACATCGTTGGTTAACACATACGGCATATCGAACATACGAACTATCATTAACCCATCCTGATGCAGGCTTTGGTCAGGACGAAAGAAAAATTTGGGAGGAAGACGAAGCCTGGCAAGGTTTTCGCGAACTGACTGAAAAAGCCTTGATTGCATGGGATTGGGGAGAAGCCTTTTGTGCAATTAATCTGGTACTTAAACCAGCAGTCGAAGCAGCACTTCTGCATCAACTGGGTGAGGCAGGCCGTCATCATTCAGATACCTTATTAGGTATGCTATGTGATAGCCAATGCAGGGACAGTGAACGACATATGCGCTGGTCTAAAGCGCTGGTGGATCTGGCGTTAGAAAATTCAGAAAACAAAACAGTTTTAAACTCGTGGATGGATAAGTGGATGCCACTGGGTATTAATGCCGTAGAAAAATATTGTGCAGAGTTACCCGACAGTGCAGAGGCAATCAACAATGCTAAAGCTGCAATGGAAAAATCCAGAGAAAATCTGGGTATTTAAAAAATAAATGGCTGTTCCAAAAATAATATTAACCTGGATGAAATCAATAAGTACAAAGTTTACTCAAGTACTTCCTCAGTACGTAATTTGACCCGCTAATCTGTTTCTCTCATTACAGGTTAGTGAGGTCAATTTTTTTAATTTATTGAATAAATTTAGCAGGGAGAAACAGGTTGGCATCACACAAGGTTTTACTTGAAGGTCAGGAATTTGATTACGAGTGCGAAGAAGGGGATACACTACTCCGTTCAGCTTTGCGTGCAGGCCTTGGTTTTCCCTACGAATGTAATTCCGGTGGTTGTGGAAGTTGCAAATTCGAACTAATAGAGGGTGAAATAGATAATCTTTGGGAAGATGCGCCAGGCCGCTCTGCAAGAGATATTCGCAAAGGCCGAATGCTGGGTTGCCAGTGTGTTCCTAAAAATGATTGTACAATCAAGGTTAGACTTGAACACCACTCAGCACCAGAACATAAACCATCTCGTCTCGAAGCAGAGCTAGTCCAGATTAATACGCTTACTAATGATATGTATGAATTCTGTTTTCGCACAAAACATGCAGCGGGGTTTTTACCTGGACAGTTCGCCTTACTTGATTTCCCTGGAGTAACAGGTTCTCGTGGTTATTCCATGTCGAATCTACCCAATGATGAAGGCTTATGGAATTTCATCATTAAAAAAATGCCAGATGGAAGGGCAACAAGTTATTTGTTTGATGAATGTGAAACAGGAATAAAAATAAACCTGGATGGACCTTATGGACTTGCTTTTTTGAAACCTGAGATTCCTCGAGATATTGTTCTCATTGGTGGTGGCTCAGGCTTATCACCCATTATGTCTATTGCCAGGGCGGCGGCAAATGATCCCAGACTCAACGATAGAAAAATATACATGTTCTATGGTGGACGTGGGCCTGATGATATATGCACCCCTGCGTTAGTATCAAATGAGGAAACGCTAGACAAACGCCTTATTTGTTTTAATGCGATATCCGATCCAAAGATGAATAAAGATGGCGTTTGGGGTGGTGATTGTTGTTTTATTCATGAGCTAGTCGCAAAACAATTAGGTGATTCATTACCTGAACATGAATTTTATTTCTGCGGACCACCACCCATGACAGACGCTACGACGAGAATGCTGATGATGGAATACAAAGTGCCATTTGAGCAGATTCATTACGATCGTTTTTATTAAATTATTTTCGAGGAATAAGTATGAGTGATAACAATCCTGAGATTGCGAATTCAATACAAACAGGTAGTTTTAAAACTAATTATCATGATGTCGGCGATGGAGATAATGTTTTTTTAATTCATGGTTCGGGTCCGGGCGTAACTGCCTGGGCAAACTGGCGACTTTGTATCCCCGTATTTTCAGAATATTTTCGGGTAGTTGCACCTGACATGTCCGGTTTTGGTTTTACCGATCGTCCAAAAAATATCGAATACAATATGGATAATTGGGTCAAGCATGCAATCAATCTTATGGATGCCCTGAATATAGAACAAACACATTTGATTGGTAACTCTTTTGGTGGTGCGTTGGCATTGGCGCTGACTATTCGACATCCGGAACGCGTTAAAAAATTGGTGTTGATGGGCAGTGTCGGTGTGCATTTTGATCTTACTGAAGGACTTGATGCAGTTTGGGGTTATGAACCCTCGAATGAAAATATGCGCAAGATTATGGACTACTTTGCCTATGATCGAAACCTGGTGAGTGATGAACTGGCTGAGCTACGGTATAAAGCAAGTATTCAACCCGGCTTTCAGGAAGCCTTTAGCGCCATGTTTCCTGCACCCCGACAACGTTGGGTAGAAGGTATGCAGAGTCCTGAAGAAGATATTCGTAAGGTTAAACATGATACCTTGATTGTCCACGGTCGAGAGGATCAGGTTATTCCTGTTTCAACATCACAACGACTATTCGAATTGATTGAACAATCACAATTACATTTGTTTGGTCAATGTGGTCACTGGACACAGATTGAACATAACAAACGTTTTAATGATCTTGTTATTAATTTCTTTTCTGATAAATGAATCATATTTTTTCTAAGGAACCTCTGATTAAAACTCAAAATATTTTGTCATTCTGGCGTATGCCAGAATCCAGTCAAAACAATAACTACTCGGCTTTATTTCCTAAGTCGCTTTACCTCCTGCGTCCATTCAGTCGTGGGTGCTGGTGTTCACCAGCAAGACGGGAAGCGTATTTAATCATAGATATCCTGATTAAATAATCTTAAAAAATATAACCATGCGCATAGCCATAATAGGAGCTGGAGGGATAGGGTGCTATTACGGTGCAAAACTCGTCCAGGCCAAACATGACGTTACATTTATTGCCCGTGGCGAACATTTGGCGGTAATGCAATCAGATGGATTGTCAGTCACTCACCCAGACTTCACCTTTAATGAAAAAATCACAGCGTGTTCTTTAGATGAACTTACTGCAAAGCATAAGTCCTCTGATTTTGATCTTTTATTGATTTGTATTAAAGCAATCTCAACTTCTGAAATATCGAGTATATTAAAAGAATGGATTAATCTCGAATCCGACTCGCCTTACATTGTTTCATTGCAAAATGGTATGGGTAATGAACAAGTCCTTACTGAATATCTCGGTGAGTCTAAAATTATTGGAGGACTTGCCGTTCGTATTGGTGCCGATGTCATAAAACCTGCTCGTGTCACTGCCGTTGGTGTTGCACAAATCATTATGGGAGCATGGCCACATAATGTTGATGCAGATCCGGATCGTATAAAATTTGTTTCTAAAATTGTTGAAATGTTTAATCAGGCAGGAATATCAACAAAAGAATCAAATGACATACGTAAAGAACTTTGGCGAAAATTGATGATTAATAACGGCACTAATGCATTAGCAGCTTTGACTCAAAGAGATACAAAATATTTATCTCATCATGAAGAATTTGCAACGTTAATGAAATGCATGATGCAGGAAACAGCCCTGGCATCATATGTAGATAGTTCTAATTTGATGGAATCTGATGTTGAGGAAATGTTTCAACTCATTTATGAATTTGATGCGATAAAACCCTCAATGTTGATCGACAGGGAAAAAGGTAGGACACTTGAGTTAGATGAAATATGCGGTGTTGTCATTAAAGGTTGTGAGGCATTAGGAAAAGATGCCCCTTATACACGAACAGTTTATACTTTATTAAAAAATATGGGTTTAAAATAAAATATTTTTACAATGAGCATGAGCAAGTTAATTTCACTTTGTAAAATTGAAGAAGTCGAGGAAGAAAAGCCAATAGCAGTTAATCTTGATGGTTTTCCTCCATTGGCAGTATATATTCTCGAAGGCGATTATTATGTTACAGATAATCTGTGTACCCATGGTATGGCTTTGCTGACCGACGGTTATCAGGAAGATGGCGAAATTGAATGCCCATTTCATGGCGGAGCATTTGACATCAAGACGGGTGAAGCGACATCTTTCCCCTGTCAAATTCCTATCAAGACCTATCCTGTGACTGTAGAAAATGGCAATGTTTGTATCCCAGCCGATTCAAAGGACGCTTAGAGCATGACAATTTTAAAACTATCTGATCTGGCACCAATGGAGTTGCAGTTTCAGGTTGAACAATTACAGAATAATTACGTTGAATGCATTGATGATGATAGCCTTGAACAATGGCCGGAATTCTTTGTTAAGGATTGTTTGTATCAAATAATTTCTCGCGAAAACGAAGATCGTGGCTTATCTGTCTCTGCAATAATCTGTGACAGTAATGCAATGTTGGTTGATCGAATTGTTTCTTTACGAAACGCCAATGTCTATGCGGAGCATTTTTACCGACACATTATCAGCAATATAAATATCAAGAACATATTGGATGATGTGGTCACTGTGCAAACAAATTATCTTGTATTACAAACCAGGTTAAGTGGCGCGACTGAGATTTATAACTCGGGGAAGTATCTGGATGAAATCGTTGCAACTGAAGATGGTCTTAGATTTAAACAAAAGAAAGCTGTTTTTGACACCTATCAGATTCAAAGTTTAATGGTTACCCCAATTTAAAGGAGGGAAATCAAATGAGTGCAGTACTAAAAAACAAATCCAGTAATGTGAATTGGCCAGAGGATCAAGGTGTGTGTGAAGTGCCTTATCAGGTATTCACCGATGAACAGGTTTACGAAAGAGAACAGGATAAAATATTTCGTGGTGACAATTGGTCCTTCGTTGCATTAGAAGCAGAAGTTCCAGATTCTGGTGATTTTAAAACAACATTTATTGGCGATACTCCGGTAATCGTCATGCGTGACGAAGAAGGACAGGTCAATGTTGTGGTTAATTCCTGTGCCCATAGAGGTGCTGCAGTTTGTCGAGAACTGCGCGGCAATAAACCCAATCTCGAATGTGTTTATCACCAATGGGCTTACAATCTCAAAGGTGATCTTATTGGTGTGCCATTTCGTCGTGGCATCCAGGGTAATGGTGGTATGCCCAAAGATTTCAAAATGCAGGAACATCCCCTGAAAAAACTACGAGTTGGTTCTGTTGCGGGTTTGGTCTTTGCCACTTTTTCAGAGAAAGTTGAATCACTGGAAGATTATCTTGGGCCGATGACAGTCACCGCAATTAATCGTATATGTCACAAACCAATTAAAATATTGGGAGACCAGCGTCAATACATTCGTGGTAACTGGAAATTATATGCCGAGAATACTCGTGATCCTTATCACGCAAGCTTATTGCATTTATTTCATATGACATTTGGCTTATATCGTTCCTCACAAGAAGGCGTCAGTCACATGGATGATAGCAAACGTCATTCCATGTTAACTGCCATTAAAGGATCAGATGATAGCACTGAAGATTTTAAAAATATGCGTAGCTTTAATACAGAGTTTAAGCTTGAAGATCCTTCTCTTCTCGCAGGACGTAAAGAGTTCGATGATGATGTTAGCCTTGTGATTCTTACCGTGTTCCCTAACCTTGTCTTACAACAAATTGCTAATACCCTGGCAGTAAGGCAGACATGCACAAAAGGTGTTGATGGGTTTGAACTGGTCTGGACTCAGTTTGGATTCGAAGATGATGATGAAGAAATGCAGGGGATCCGTCTTAAACAAGGTAATTTAATTGGTCCTGCAGGTCTTATCTCAATGGAAGATGGCGAGGCTGTAGAAATTGTGCATGATTCAGTTATCCGAGAACAGGATAAATCCTCTTACATTGCCATGGGTGGTGGCAAAGCTGAGAACGTCGATCACCTTGTCTCCGAAGGTACAATTGTTGGTTTTTGGAAATACTATCGCGAAGCCATGGGTTATTAAACAGGAAATCAAAAAACAGTTTTGGTTTGTAAAACTATTTTGATAATTAAATATTAAATTAAGTTTCTTGGGTTATATGTATGCTTATGTTTAGTTACACATCAATATTTTCAAAGTGTCTGACCTTTGGTGGTTCAGTAAGTGTTGCTACAATTTTATCCATATCACCAGTTTCAGTTCGCCATGCGGCATATTTTTGATGATGCTCAGTAGACTCCCAGTATTCAACCAGTACAAACTCAGAATCATTTTCCTCGTTTACATGGCATTCAAGTTTGATACAACCCTCATAATCACGGGTTTCTGGAAGCAGAGTCTCAAGAATGGTTAATAATGTTGAACGGGAATCTGGTTTTACATTAAGTTCTACTAATGCCAATGTTGCCATAATTTAGACCTATTAGAGTTAAAGAAAGTAATTGTAACAATAAAAAGATTATATTCTATTAAATTAAAGTAAAAATTATATGACGAGCAAAAAAGTTAGATTAACAGTGGATGATGTCCATGGTGCCTGGGCAATTATTCCAACACCAGCAACTGAATCTGCTTCAGATTGGCGTACTGAAGATTCAGTTGATTATGACGAAGTTGCCAAAGCCGTTGAGGGTTTAATCAATGCTGGTGTTGATGCCATTATGTGTCAAGGTACCTTTGGTGAGGGTACATCCATTACCTGGGAAGAAAAGAAAAAGATGATGGAAGTGATGGTCGAAACGTCTGCGGGCAAGGTACCAATCTTTGTCGGTGTTACTACATTAAATACACGAGAAACTATTCGTCAACTTAAACATGCCCGTGACATTGGTGCAGACGGCACCATGTTAGGTGTACCTATGTGGCAAGAAATTGATGTGTCGGGTGCGGTTCGTTTCTATCAGGATGTGGCAGAGGCAGTTCCGGAAATGGCAATCTGTATTTACGCTAATCCAGAAGCCTTCAAGTTTTCTTTCCCAACACCGTTCTGGGCGCAAGTTGCAAATATTCCACAGGTGATTACCTGTAAGTACATTAATATTGCACAATTACACCTACACACTATGGTGTCACGTAAGCAGATCAGATTTTTACCACTTGAGTTTGATCATGTGGATGCTGCAAAAATGGATCCTGATTTTCATACTGCATTTTGGTCGCCCTGTGCCTGTACTGGTCCTGAGCTAACCATTCATCTTCGCGACACAGTGAAAGTGGCATGTGAAACAGGGGACTGGAGTAAAGCAGATGCATTGTACCCACAATTAATTACCGTCATTGCGAATCTATTTCCACCCGGTGGTTTCCCTGAATTTTCAAAATATAATATTCAACTGGAAAAAGAACGTATTAATGCCGCAGGCTGGATGAAAGCAGGGCCGTGTCGTCCACCTTACATTACTGCTCCGGAAGATTATCTCGAAGGTGCGAGAAAAGCAGGAACGGGTTGGGCCGAATTAAACCAGAAACTGATAGATGGTTCGTTATAATTTTTTAACTCATTAAGATATAGGAGTAATATTGTGATATTTAAAAAAACTTTTTCCATATTCATCTTATTAATTATGATGACACCGGTTTTTGCTGCACCACCTTTTATGAATTTTGAAGGTGTTGGCGGCGGCGGGATCGTCCCGGGAGCTTATCGTGTTAATGCACCAGCATCAGGTGAAATCTTTGGTAAACCCGCAATCTCTAATTGGGATGCTATTGGGTTTAATGAAGACAAGAACAATATTTATACCAATGGTATTACCATGTCATTGCTTGATCATTTTGAAATTGGTTATGTACATGAAATTAATGATTTTCGTCGTTTACGCGGTAATTTAATTACTGCTGGTGGTAATGCTTTTGATGTTGGTGAAGACACAATCTTTTTACATAACTTTCATTTTAAAACATTGATCTCGAATGAAACACAATATCTACCAGCTTTTGCAATTACTGCTGAATTTAAATACAACGAAACCATTGATGATATGAATGAAAACATCGGCAAGGCACTGGATACTGTCGGCTATAAAGATGATTTCGGTATCGATCTGGATTTTTCAATTTCTAAAACAAATACTGATTTATTAGGTTTTCCAGTCGTCTTTCATGGCAATGCCCGATTAACGCGTGGTCATTATTTGGGTTTGTTAGGATTTTCTGAAGATTACACCTTGAATGGAGAAGCATCGATTGCTTTTCTACCGTTACCAAATTTTGGTTTCGGTGCAGAGGTTAGACAACAAAATGATCAATTCGATGCGTTGCCATTTAACGGTTTTACTATGGATGAGGATGCTTTCTGGGATGTATTTGTAACCTGGTTACCAAATAAAAATTTATCAATGGCAGCAGCCTTTACCGGATTTGGTAATGTTGTTGATAAAGAGATAAATTATTTCGTGTTCAATATAAAATATGATTTTTAGTCAACTATTTATTACTGTCTTTAAAGTTAGTGACTATTTAATATGAAAAAAAAGTTGATATTTTATTTCGACATGATGAGTCCGTTTAGTTATCTCGCTCATGTGAAACTACCGGACATGGTAAAAAAATATGGTTATGAACTTCAGTATCATCCAATGGATATTCCCAGGGCAAAAAAAGCAGCAGGAAATTATGGACCGTCCAATTTGGAAATTCCGCCTAAAATTAAAGCATTAAAGATTGATCTCGTTCGTTGGGCAGATCGATACGGAGTGCCATTAAATTTTCCAAAAAATCTGAAAGTTCAACTTTGGAATGTGGGCGTATTATACGCCAGAGAAAAAGGGCAACTTAAGGAATATGTCGATGAAGGTTATCGTCGCATCTGGGGCGAGGGATGTGATCCCACTGATCAATCAGAACTTGAAGGTCTGGCATCCACACTAGGATGGAAAATTAATGAATTTATCGAATATATAAATTCATCTGAAGCCACTGCCGAATTTGAGCAGTGTTGCACCGATGCTGAAAATAATGGCGTTTTCGGCGCCCCCATCATGATGCTCGACGATCAAGTGTGGTGGGGCAATGATCGACTCATGTTCATCGAGGAATACCTAAAAAATAAGTAGGGTCAGGTACAACTTTTTTCTTGTATTCACGAATTATGTTAAAGTTTGCCTTTCAATTGGTTACAAGGAAGCAACCATGGCACGATTACCCCGTTTATGTCCTGCAGAAATCCCCCAGCATGTAATACAGCGTGGGAATAATAAAAGTATATGTTTTGCCGCCGAGCAGGATTATTCTGCTTACGCACATTGGCTGAAAGAATATTCACAGAAATACCGGGTTGCCGTTCATGCATGGGTATTCATGACCAATCATGTTCATTTATTGGTAACGCCTGAATATAACAATGGTGTGTCAGAAATGATGCAAGCATTGGGGCGGCGTTATGTCCAATATTTTAATCACCAATATCAACGGTCAGGTACACTTTGGGAGGGTCGTTTTAAATCGAGCCTTGTCCAGTCAGAACGTTATCTTTTACACTGTTATCGTTATATTGAATTAAATCCGGTTCGAGCTGGCATGGTCGAGGATCCATCTACGTATCACTGGTCAAGCTATAGTTGTAATGCGTTAGGGATTGATACTGAACTTTGCACACCACATGATGAATACTTGAAGTTAGGTGATAGTAAAATAAATCGGCAAATAGCCTATAGAGTTTTGTTTAAATCGCATATAGATAGTGAATTGTTGGAACAGTTACGTGGTTCAGTTAACAAAGGGTTTGCCTTAGGCAATGATCGTTTCAAAGACGAAATTGAAAAACACTATGGCAGAAGGGTCAGGCCGGCCTCGATGGGAAGGCCAAAGAAAAGTTGTACCTGACCCTACTTATTCGGTGGGCATGCCGGGGAAGGTTGCGACGCCTTCGGGGACCTGATACCAATCACTCATTTTATCTGTATACAGTTCCATCGATGGTGTGACCCAGCTGGGGTCATCTAAGGTTCCCGCTTGTATAATTATCATACCGGGCATGACATTTGCCTCGGTATATAATCGTGAACCACAATTTGGACAGAAATTACGTGTGACGTCTTCTCCACTATCGCCTTTGCAAGTCCATTTTTTGGTTTCTCCCTGTAGTATTTCAAATGAATCTGCTGCTACGCCAACAACAACACTCATTTCACTGCCACTGGCATGTTTACAGTCAGTACAATGACAATTACCCATTAATGCAGGTTCTCCATTTACCTGGTAACGAAAATCGCCACATGAACAACCACCAGAAAATGATTCAGACATAA
>CAZGBJ010000016.1:54839-57742 GCA_964523895.1 uncultured Enterobacteriaceae bacterium | reverse complement strand
ATGGCGGAGAGAGAGGGATTCGAACCCTCGATACGGGGTTACCGTATACACACTTTCCAGGCGTGCGCCTTCAACCACTCGGCCACCTCTCCGTTACTCGTCTATCAGACGGATGCGAAGATTAAAGAATAAAGCTTATTGATGCAATGTGCAGACGAGAACTTAATGCGTTTGAGACTGATTTTTTGATTTGGCCTTTTGCAGGTGGGTTATCAGATTTATTTCACCGCGACTTAGATCACAGCTTGATAACATTTCATCTTCTGATGCACCATGATTATATAACGCAATCGCCTGCTTGTAACCGGAATGTTCCGGTTCAGCAACAACTTCCAGTTTATCCTGACGTTCAGCAATATTTTGAAACTGATGTTGATGAGAGTGTAGTCGTTCTGAAATTCCTCTACTACAGGAAAGTAAGGCGTTCAATTCTCCATTTAACTGGCTTATTTGTCGATGCTGATTGTGGGTTCGTTTACGCAAACGTATTGTCGAAATCATTAACATCATTACAACAACACATAAAAACAACGGCAGCAAATTATAAAGCAGTTCGATATTTGCAAAATTCATATTATTACGCCTTTTAATATTAATCTCAGTAATAGGTGAGGTACATCATCCCTGATGTACCTCATGACACAGACACTCCCATTTGGGTAGCATCCAGACCGCTCTTCCTAAGTAGCCCTGTCATCTCTTATATATATTCGTTCACATGGTCTTCAGAACTTTCTTTTTCCTTTTCCAGAAAACCTTTGCCCTTCTTTTTTTTAGCTTGCTCCTTTTTGGCAGGATCTTTATTCACTGCCCGTACCGGAATTGGTTGGATAGGTGATTTTATTGTGCCTATATCAGACATTTATCTACATGGATATTTAAAATCCACTCACCGCATCTAGCTCATCTTCTGAAAGCATTTTATCAACATCAATCAGTATCAATATTTCTTCATCTCGACTATGTACGCCTTGAATGTACCTGGAGCTTTCATTGTCTTCACCCAGATTTGGAGTTATCTCAATCTCGGCTCCTTTCAAATTAACAACTTCTGCAACAGCATCAACCAGCATGCCAATCACCTGATTATCAACTTCAGTAATAATAATCCGGGTCGAATCATCAGGCTCTTTCTGAGACAAGCCGAAACGATTTCGGGTATCAATCACAGTAACAACATTGCCACGCAAATTTATAATACCCATCACGTAAGCAGGTGCTCCGGGTACAGGGGCAATTTCAGGCAAACGTAATACCTCCTGAACCTGCATCACATTAATGCCGTAGATTTCTTCATCCAACTTAAATGTAACCCATTGAATGACTTCATCACTTACACTATTACTGTGGCTACTCATTGTCGCACTCATTGCTATTCACCTCTTGTTAACTGTCAAAATTCCGTACAAATAACGTGTCTGTGCTAATACTTGCATTAGCCATGCCATATTCGATAATTTCCATTAATAAACCCGAGTTAAAGCTTCCATAAATACCTATATTTTTCAATGCGTTAACTAATATATGCACTATTCAAACCAGTAAGGTAGGATTAGATGTTAGATAAGGAAAAAATATGGCAACAGCTAATGACTCAGGTCTTGATGTAGTCAAGAAATGCTCTACAAAAATCAAAGATGCCTGTGCGAGAGTTTATCGACCTGGTATGTCCATGCAGAGCGCTCTGCAATATATTCTTGATTGGATTGGCGATAAAAATACGCTGATTGGTGCTGCAAGTATTTCTTTTTTGATCACTATCAGCGCTTTTACATTATTCGCCTTTTTCTTTGCCTGTATTTTTTCTGTTATTGCATCGGCACTAATATTTATCGGCGCAAAATTGATCTTCTACAAACCAAAAGAATATGCTATTGAACTTGATGGAGAAGACACTATCCTGTCTTTCGTAAAAGATATACATATCAATGGTGAAAGCGAGATTGTTATACATTCTCAACCAGGTTATGGAAAAGATAAAAATACATTTGTCATTCTACAATTATCAAATTCAGTTTCAATTCTAGACTGTCGAAATATAACCTCCGTTACAGACAAAAGTTATCGTGATATTGAAATTAAATTTTTTCACCCCGCTGAAAGCGAATATTCGATAAATTCTTCTTCAAAAGAAGGTGATGTGATTTTTGAAGTGGTCGAACAAACTGCCGATCTGTGTCGCGTGAAATTTTTGAATCCAGTTCGTAATAATGTACGACTGGATTTCAACCCATCTTGATTTAAAGAACATGGTTAGTAATTAAGCTAAGATTTGGCACATAAATAAATATGCCACAGAGGCCACAGAGAAAATCAAAAGAAATTAAAGTATTTAAAAGATGGGAAAATAAATAAGCTAAACGAAGTTTCCCCTGTCTCTTTTATATATCATGCTTTTATTATATTAAATGCTGCTCTCTGTGATCTCTGTGGCTAAATTATTATTTAATTACTGCAGGAAAGACATTTCTGATACTTGTTGTTGCACGTAATCAACATTAATTATGGGGCAGAGATAATCCGGAACAACACCTGCAAATGTTGGATTGTTAAAACAGCCTTTATTCCAACGAACACTTTCCGTGGTCAGCATTATAATCTTACAAACATCATCACAAGCCAGTGCATAATCACCATTCTCTATAACAAGAACATGTGCAGTATGATTTGTGTCAACTTGTATAGTCTGTTGATTATTAACGGATGCATTCCCCGAAATCAGCGTAAATAAATCAATAATAGCAACAGAGCGTTCTCTTAAAGTGAGCATGCCACGAAAAGCTTTTATACCCGAAGGCAAGCGCATTATATTTTTGTTACTAATTTGTTTAATATAAGAAACCGACATCGTCGGAACCATTAAATTCATTCCTGCTGATTCAATTAACAAACATTCAAATGGT
>CAZGBJ010000016.1:49331-54739 GCA_964523895.1 uncultured Enterobacteriaceae bacterium | reverse complement strand
GTTTTAAGCTTAATTTCTTTTTTTAATTCTATTTCAACTTCTGCTTCATCTGTATTTAATAGTCCTTCTATATATAGACCAAGATTCAGACGTGGTTCATATTGTGTTTCAATTTTTGTTTTTTCTTCTACTGCATCTGGATTTAAAAGTTCTTCCATATATGAAACAAGATCCGAATTTGCCTCATAATGTATTTTATCAATATCCATTTCGATTATGCTGTTTGTGATAATTCGTCCATTGCAGTTATTGAATCTTCCAATAAAAATTCAAGCAATGTTCGATAAGCATTTACACCATGTGTTTCAGGATAGAGATGTGAAGCAGGTTTTCTCATGCTGCTTGCATCCCGGAATTTTGTATCAACCGGAATATCTCCTTGCCATACACAAGGTTGATGTTCTTTTTTTAATTTATCCAGACTCTCGATTGATGCACGGGTACGACGATCGAACATCGTCGGCACAACAACATATTCAAGACTTTGCTTACCTGATATGGAAATCATTTCTAAGGTGTTCAACATACGCTCAAGACCTTTGATCGCCAAAAATTCAGTTTGTACCGGAATAATTAATTTTACACATGCGGCTAGTGCATTAATCATTGATATTCCCAGGGTCGGCGGACAATCAATCAAAACATAATCGTAATGATGAGCATAAGGCTGTATTGCATCTTTAATGATCAAGCCCATTCCTTTTGTCATACCAACTTGTCGATCCAACGCTACTAATGATGTCGATGCCGGTAATAAATCAATATTATCTATTCCCGTATGACATAGCATTGATGCTAACGGTGTTTTTTTAGCACTGATCTTTTTTTGAAATAATGAATAGACACTTTCCTCGATGGTATCCGGATCAAATGAAAAATAACTGGTTAAGGAACCATGTGGATCCATGTCTATCAATAATACCTCATGATTTTTTTGAGCCAGCAATCCTGCAAGCGTCACTGCCGTAGTGGTTTTTCCTACGCCGCCTTTTTGATTTGCTATTGTCCAGACTTTCATTTTTCTATTGACCTTAATTAGTCTGCTTCAAGTTTTTCTCTTTCATCCGGGACTGTCGGAATAATGATCATGACGCGTCTGTTTTTTTGCCGCCCTTCTTTGCTGGAGTTTTCTGCTATAGGTCGAAACTCAGCATAACCTGTGGCAGACATACGTGCAGGCGCTATACCTCGACGCATTAATAAATGTACTACACTGGCAGCTCTGGCAGCCGACAATTCCCAGTTTGAAGGAAACGTTGTTGTTTTTATGGGTTGGTCGTCAGTAAAACCTTCAACCTGAATAGGATTATTAAATGTTGAAAATATGGTTGCTAAATTTGATAGTAAAGGAACTGCTTTAGTTGCCAGACGTGCATCACCACTGGAAAATAATAACTTGCTCTTTATTTCAACTTCAATTGCCTTATCCGTGTTGTTAACACTGATGAGTTGTTCTTCTATCAGTGGAAATAGCTCATAGCGAATATCATCAGCAATTTCACCTAGACTTTTTTTGATTCGATCCTGTTCTTTTTGCGGTTCAATAATTTCTTCTGTTTGTTCGTTTTGTTCTTGTAAAACTTCTTTTTCTACACCCTCAATTTGTTCTTCCTTAATCGTCCCTTCAGCTTGCTCATAAGGAAGCTTCTGCTCAATGGGTAAATCTATGGGTGTTGGAATAGGAGATGAGTCACCTTGTGTTTTATCAAAAATTTGAGATAAAGAATCCGATAAAACTCGATATTTACCTTCACTAACAGATGAGATGGAATACATAACAACGAAGAAAGCAAACATTAGTGTAATAAAGTCGGCATAGGATATTAACCAGCGGTCATGATTGACCTCTTCATCTTGGTCACGGCGCTTACGACGCATTTGAAGGTAACGACCTAATTAATGAAACCGTATAAACGAGACTCGATAATACGAGGATTGTCACCCTCGGCAATACTAACAATGCCTTCAATAAGCATTTCTCTAAATTGACTTTCTTCTTGAATAACACTTTTTATCTTATTTCCTATCGGAATAAACAGCAGGTTTGCCATAGCAACACCGTATACAGTAGCTACAAATGCAACAGCTATGCCACTTCCTAGCTGAGTCGGATCAGCCAGATTTCCCATAACGTGAATTAATCCCAATACCGCTCCGATAATGCCTATGGTTGGTGCATAAGCCCCCATTCCTTCAAATACCTTGGCTGCCTGAATATCAAATCTTTCTTTACTAAGCATATCAATTTCCATACTAATCCTGATGGATTCTGGCTCATGTCCATCGACCAGCATTTGCATTCCTCTGCGAATAAAAAGATCAGATTCATCATTAATCAAGTCCTCCAGACCTAATAAACCTTCACGACGCGCGACATCGCTCCAACGAACAATACGTTGTATTGATTCATCCAGTGGTAATTGAGGAGGCTTGAACACCCACGAAAATAATCTCATGGCATGCACAAATACGGATAAAGGCGACTGCAACATAATTGCACCAAGCGAACCACCAAGCACAATTATTAATGCTGGACCGTTTATCAGAGTCGCTACATGTCCACCATCAAGATACTGACCAAATAGTATTGCACCTACACCAATGATGATGCCGATAAGACTTAATATGTCCATCCAATTTTAATGTCGCGCAAGAGACATTCCTATCTCGTCAACAGACATTACTTTGTCTGCCAGATTTTCTTTTACTACTGCCATCGGCATACCATAAACAACACATGATGCCTCGTCCTGTGCCCAAACTGTAGCTCCTTTTTCTCGTAACATTTTTGCGCCATTACAGCCATCACTTCCCATTCCTGTTAGTACGATAGCCAATACCCTGCCACGATAAGCGTTAGCAATTGAATTAAAGGTAATATCAACACTTGGTTTATATGTTGTTGAAACAGGTTCATCTTCAATACTTATTATGCTGCCACGACCATTCTTTTTTAAACACATTTGTCTACCACCTGGTGCGATATAAGCCGTACCCGCTTGCAATTGATCACCCTCTTCTGCCTCTTTCACACTGATTGCACAAATTTTATCCAGACGCTCAGCAAATGCACCAGTAAAACTGGCGGGCATATGTTGAATCAATAAAATTGGAAGTGAATAATTGGCAGGCAAGGTTTTCAATACTTTTTCAACTGCAACTGGCCCACCTGTCGATGCGCCAATAACAGCAAGTTGATATCCTTTTGAACTCGCCACTGATGTGCGACTTAATGATGGAGGTATTTTTATTTTTGCTACGCCAACATCTGTTTTTTTTCTTACTAATGATTTAACTCGTTCACACAGTGTTTTAATTACGTCTGATTTTTCAGTTGCAATATCTTCAAATTTCTTTGGTAAGAAATCAGATGCTCCAGCATCCAGCGCTGAAAATGTTGCCTTTGCACCATCATGAGTTAATGTAGAAAACATTAAGATAGGTGTCGATTTTGTTTCACGAATTTTTTTTACTGCACTGATACCATCAAGCCGCGGCATCTCAATATCCATAGTAATGACATCAGGATCTAATTGGTTTACTTTTTCAACTGCATCCAGTCCATCAACCGCCTGAGCGATAACTTCAATGTTTGGGTCAGAAGACAGAAAATCAGTGATACGACGACGAAAAAAACTTGAGTCATCAACAACCAGCACTTTAACCATAATAAATCACCCTCATCCATATCCATCTATAACTTAAATGGGTTAACGTCCGTTTCATTTTCCTTAATCCTAAAAACCACTCACGCCAGACTGAATAAGGCTGGGTAAATCGATGATAAGGGCAATATTTCCATTTCCTGTAATCGTTGCGCCAGCCAGTCCTGTTGTTCCATGTAATAATGCGCCTAATGGTTTTATAACAACTTCTTCGCGTCCAACCAGTTTATCGACTAATAAACCAACATACTTTGTACCAACAGAGACAATAACAACATGTGCCATTCCGCCTTCGTGACTCCCTGCGCTATTCGTTAGACAGTTACTCAAATAAATCAAAGGAACAGGTTTTCCTCTGACAATAACTACTTTGTTACCATCGACGATATTGATGCTCTCCATATCCATCTCAAGAATTTCACTAACATTGACCAGTGGCAAAGCAAAAGTTTGTTCTCGCTCACCTAGCTTCACCATTAACGTAGGCATAATTGCCAATGTTAACGGAACCTTGATAAGCATTGTTGTACCTTTACCGGGTATAGAATCAATTTCAATCATGCCATTCAATTGATTAATCCGTGTTTTAACCACATCCATACCAACACCACGGCCAGAAATATCTGAAATTTCTTTTTTAATAGAGAAGCCAGGCAAAAAGATCAGATTGTAAATTTCTTTATCATTCAGTCTCGAAATTGAGTCCTCATCCATCAAACCTTTATCAATAACATTCTTGCTTAATCCAGCCGCATCAATACCTGCACCATCATCAGCAATGGTTAACAATATATGTTCGCCTTCTTGTTTGGCCGCTAAAGTGACGGTTCCCTGTCTTGATTTACCTGCAGCTTCACGGTCATCCGGCATTTCAATACCGTGATCAACTGAATTTCGAACTAAATGAACTAGTGGATCGGCCAAAGCTTCAACCAGATTTTTATCCAGATCGGTATCTTCACCAATCATTTCCAGCACAACATCTTTCTCTAAACTGCGTGCTAAATCACGAACGACTCTGGGGAAACGACCAAACACTTTTTTGATTGGTTGCATTCGTGTTTTCATGACTGATGTTTGTAAATCAGCAGTCACCACATCCAGGTTATTGACTGTTTTACTCATCTGATCATGACCAATTTCAGATTCAAGCGTGACCAGACGATTGCGAACAAGAACAAGTTCACCGACCATGTTCATAATCTTATCAAGCGTACTTGTTTCAACTCGTACTGTCGTTTCTGCTTTAGGTGCTTGTTTGGCAGCAACGACTGGTTTTGTAGCCTGAACCGGCTCTACTTTTTGTTTTTGTTTTTCTTTTTGATCTGCTGCTACAGTTTCTTGCTTTGATTCAGCGCCAGCGTCACTATTAGATTCTGCTTCAGGAACACCTCCATGTGTTCCTTTACCGTGTAACTGATCTAATAAGTTTTCAAATTCATCGTCTGTTATTTCATCGGCTGAAGTAGAGGCTACAGATTCAGGTTCTTTTGATTTATCATCCGCGTCATTATCAGACACTGCTTCAGGAACACCTCCATGTGCTCCTTTACCGTGTAACTGATCTAATAAATTTTCAAATTCATCGTCTGTTATTTCATCAGCAGGACTAGCTGATGTTTGAACTTCTTCAACAATATCATTTTTAGAGTCTGCTCCATCATTATTAGCAATTACTTCTGCTTGTGTCGTTTCTGCTTCATTTTTATCTTCCAGCGCAGACTCAGGTTCTGACTGAACAGA
>CAZGBJ010000016.1:28673-49231 GCA_964523895.1 uncultured Enterobacteriaceae bacterium | reverse complement strand
ACTTCAAGAACCACATCCATTAAATCTGCATCTACTGAACGTTCTCCCTGGCGTAACAAATCAAATACATTTTCAGCGATATGACAAATATCAATCAACGGATTAATGGCAAGAAATCCTGCGCCACCTTTTATTGTATGGAAACTTCTGAAAACGGCGTTAAGCAAATCGCTATCATCAGAGTTTGATTCCAGCTCTACCAACTGCTCATTTAATAACTCAAGAATTTCTCCTGCTTCGAGAAGAAAATCCTGCATTATTTCATCATTTAAATCTATCGCCATTAATCTAATTCCCAAATTCCATGATATTACTCGTTATGAATTCTGATTTAGAATCCAAGACTCGATAGCAAATCATCAACGTCATCCTGGCTTGAAACCACATCAGGATTATCTTCCTGATTTACTTGTGGGCCTTCAGCAACAATATTAGTTTCTTCATTAGCTTTTGTTGCTTGACCTGAATTTTTAATCACCGTAATCAAACCTTCTTCCAACTCTTGTACTAATTCAATAACCTGTCGAATAATTTGTCCGGTTATATCCTGAAAATCCTGAGCCATCATTACATCTGAAAGTCCCTTGTTTAATTGCTTAGCATCTTCTTCAACTGTCTCAAGAAAAGTTGCTATGCGCTTACTCATTTGCCTGAATTCTTCGGCATCCATTTCTCGGCGAGTAAACTTTTCCCAATCCTGACGCATCTTACTGCCGTTTTCTTCCAGTTCATGAGCAATAGGTAACGCTTCTTCAACCGCATTTAATGTGCGATGCGCTGATTCTTCTGTTTTTTCAATAACAAAACTTAGTCTTTCTCTGGCATCGGGTATACGATTTTCAGTCAAACCGGCGAAACGTTCATCATTGCCAAAAAGAGTTATAGAGTCATGTAGCTGGCGAGTTAATTTACCCACCTCTTGAAACAACATTGATTCATGCTGATTCGAAAGATTATTAATCAATTGATCTACTTCTGTCGTATTTCCCTGCTCGAGACTCGTCACCAGTGACTTTGCCAAGGAAAGTCGCATATCAATGGGTTGTTGTATTTCTGCTGCATCAGTATTCATTTAAATTCCCCTTTTAAGCGGCTTCAATACGTTCAAATATTTTGTCTATCTTCTCCTTTAACGTCACTGCCGTGAAAGGCTTGACCACATAACCATTTACACCCGCTTGCGCTGCTTCAACAATTTGATCTTTCTTTGATTCAGCAGTCACCATTAAAACGGGAAGTGATGCAAGCTCAGCATCGGCACGAACGGCCTTCAATAAATCAATGCCTTGCATACCGGGCATGTTCCAGTCAGTCACGAGAAAATCATATTTACCTCCCTGCAACATGGGAAGTGCTGTCAAACCATCATCGGCTTCACTGGTATTAGTAAATCCCAAATCACGTAAGAGATTTTTTATGATTCGTCTCATAGTAGAAAAATCATCTACTATCAGTATCTTCATATCTTTATCCACAGCTGACCTCCATCATTTTCAAATTCCATTTTTTCTATCAAGTTTCAATATTGTCAAAATAACTCTTCACTTATTCTTCACTAAACATTCGTTGTGCCTTTGCTTTTAATCTAATCAGAGCCTGAGAATGAATTTGACAAACTCGTGATTCACTAACACCCAACACTTCTCCTGTTTCTCTTAAATTCAGTTCTTCATCATAATAAAGCGACATCACCAAACGTTCTCTTTCCGGTAAACTGGAGATCACTTTAGCAAGTGCCTCTTTCAAATTTTCCTCTTGTAGATTTTCCAATGGCCCCGTTATTTTGGCACTTAAACCATCTACAATTGACGCATCTTTAGCTGGAATATCTTCAAAGCTCACTATTTGGTGGCTACTCGCATCCTGTAACACACTATGATATTCCTGTAATGTCATATCCAGTCTTTCAGCTACCTCATTATCTCGTGCATCTCGACCTTGCTCATATTCAATCTGTCGCATTGCCTGGGATATCTCCCTGACTTTTCTGTGCAGTGATCTTGGCGTCCAGTCACCTTTCCTTATTTCATCCAGCATCGAGCCTCGAATACGTATACCGGCATAAGTTTCAAAACTTGCACCTTGTGTCGCATCATAATTTCGCCCAGCTTCCAACAATCCAATCATTCCTGCCTGTATTAAATCATCCACCTGTACACATGATGGCAATCTGCTAATCAAATGATAAGCAATGCGTTTGACCAATGAAGCATGTACTTCGACTAATTCATCTTGCGTTCTCGCACTAACACCGGCCGTGTCTGCGTAGACTGCCAATCCGTTATTCATGACATCGCCCTGGATGGCATTGAATTCTGTGATCCGATCATTTGCTCGGCAAAAAACGTCAATCGGCCACTTGCTCTTGCAGTCCTATTCGGGTTATCGACAGCTGCTGCCAATTTCTTGAATGGTTTTATTGCTTTTGAATCAGGATATGACAAATAAAAGGCGCGACGCTGGCGTACCGCACGCAAAATATTGTCATCTTGCGGAATAATCACCCTCAAATTGAGTACAACATCGAGAAATTGCTCACTAACAGCGCGTAATCTTTCAAATAAATCGCAGCCTTCAGCCTCAGTTTGTACTTTATTTACCACAATCTGGAAACGTTGAATTTTATAATCACGATGCATTGTTTTTATCAAAGCATACGAATCGGCTATCGAAGCAGGGTCATTACAAACAACCACTAAAATTTCCTGGGCTGCGCTACAGAAACGGACAACGCTGTCAGATAATCCACCCGATGTATCGACAATCAGGAAATCTGTACTATCGCTCAACTCGTCAAATGCGTGGATTAAGCCGGTATTCTGTGCCGGTGTTAATTGATTCATCATCTTGATACCTGAGGAAGCTGGAATAATGCGAATATTGCCTGGCCCATCAATCAAGATATCCTTTAATTCGCAATCGCCCTCAATGACATGCGAAAGGTTTCGCAAGGGTTTTAAATTTAGCAAAACGTCAATATTTGCCAGCCCTAGATCAGCGTCCATCAAAGTGACTGATTTGTCTCTATCAGCCAGAGCCAGAGCCAGATTGATAGAAATATTTGTTTTACCAACCCCGCCTTTGCCGCTGGTAACAGCGATTACTCGTGTCATGTGTTCATTATTGGAATGCATGTCCATTGACCTAGTGTTTAAATCCATTTTCAAATTCATAATGCCCTACAGATTGTTCCAGATTTTCCTCCTCAAGTTTAATTTGATTCTGATGTGCTCGACTAACTACTCTTGAAACAAGTTCATAAGGTTTCATCTCATGCATGTCTTCGGGAACCTTCTGTCCATCACAAATAGAAGCAATCGGTAATGATTTTTCGATTGCAACAGATAAAAGTCCACCTAAGGATATCGCTTCATCAAGTTTTGTTGGGATACAAAAGTCGGGGTCAAATTTTTGATAGCTATCTATAAGTTTGGATAAACCGTTGTAATGTTCTGTTGTTGGCAAAACTAAACAATTCATTGTTTTCTGAGCCGCTGATTTTAGTAAGCCAAGTTGCTCCTGATGTTTCGAATCTTTAATGCTTAAACCGGCCGTATCAACCAATATTAATTTTTCATTAATAGCACCATCGAATAGACCGAGATAATCTTCTTTGTTATTAATCGTTCGGATAGGAATACCCAAAATTCTTGCGTAACTTCTTAGTTGTTCGCGTGCACCGACGCGATAAATATCAGTTGTTGCCAACATAATATTCTGCGTGCCATATTCAAGTGCATAACGTGTTGCCATTTTGGCTATGGTCGTGGTTTTACCTGAACCAGAAGGACCAAAGAAAACAACGGTATTGCCCGCTGTCAATATATTGTCGTGGAACTGAGGAACCCGGTAAGTCAGTAATGCCAGCACCGTACGCCAAGCCTGATCAAACTGATAATCTTCAGGGATTTCTTCAACAAATTGACGAGCCAACTTGGGTGTCAAATCAAGATTGACCAATTGCCGGATTAAATTTGCCCATAGCGGATGTTGTCTGCCAATGGCACCCCAGGCCAATCCCGACATTTGTTGTTCCAACATTGATCTGAGTGATTTTAGCTCATCACGCATCTGATCCATGGTTGAATCACGTGTCCAGATATCGGATACAGCATCATGCGCCGAAGATGTTCCTGATCCGGGCGTGTGTTCTACTTTAATTGCATCTGCTATCTCTTGACCTTGCTTTATTTGTGCAACAGGCTGTCTGGTTTGTGTACTCTTGTTATAAATTTCTTCGTCGTAATCCTCGGCAGCGATTAATTCAACACCACCCGAAACCTTCCGATTAGAAAGTATAACGACATCAGATCCGTATTCGTCGCGTGCCATTTCCAGTGCCTGGCGCATATCTGAAGCAAAGTATTTTTTAATTTTCATCGTCGTTTTTAGTCTCAATCTAAATAACCGTTTTTTATCGTCAAACAATTTGTTTATGTTGAACCGACCGAACTTATTATCCTTATTTCCCTGTTTTCCGGGACCTCGCTAAAAGCCAGAATATGCAACCTTGGTATGCTGAATCTAACTAACCGAACAAGTAACTCTCTCAAATTGTCAGCCACCAGTAATACTGAAGCTTGGCCCGCTAATTCCTGTTTTTCACAGGCATCGCGCAATGAGCTAATTAGTCTTTGAGCCAGTCCGGGTTCGATGGCACCGGTTCCTTCTGACATTGCTTGTAATGTCTGCTGCAATAACTGTTCCAGTGCCATATCTAATGTAATAACGGGTAATTCTTCACCGTCACTGCTGATTCGTTCGACAATGAGTCGGCCAAGAGCAATGCGTACTGCGGCTGTTAGTACGTCGGCAGATTGTGTATTGCGAGATTGTTCAATTATGCTCTCAATAATCGTACGGATATCTCGTATTGGAATATTCTCACGTAGCAGATTTTGCATTACCTTTAGTACGATACTAATGGGGATAATATTGGGAATAATGTCATCGATAACTTTAGGTGAATGCTCACTATAACGTTCAATCAAAGATTGCACTTCCTTGTAACCTAATAGTTCGTGCGCGTGTTCCTGTAAAATCTGACTCATATGCGTTGCCACCACTGTGCTCGGATCAACAACGGTATAACCATAGGTTTGTGCCTGATCACGTTGTGACGGCTCTATCCAGACAGCCTCAAGACCAAACACAGGATCCGTTGCCGTATTACCAGGTAATTCGCCAAAAACCTGACCCGGATTAATAGCTAATTCTGAATCAACTTGAACTGATGCTTTGGCAATCGTGGCATCCTTGATAACAATGCGATAACTATTTGGCTCCAGATCCAGATTGTCACGAATATGTACTGCCGGTAATAAAAAACCTAATTCCTGGGTCAACTTTTTTCTGACACCCTTAACTCTGGATAACAATTGCCCACCCTGCTTTCGATCGACCATTGGAATTAATCGGTAACCTACTTCTAATCCTATTTGATCGATACTTTCTACATCATCCCATCCAAGTTCACGTTCGGCATCCACTGGTTCCAAAACAGCTTCAGGTTCTACAGGTTCTTGCTCTTCTTCAATACTATTTCTATTTTCTCCCATCCAGTATGCAAACCCGGCTGTGATGCCAGCAAATAAAAGAAAAACAATATTCGGCATGCCGGGAATAATGCCAATCAATCCAAGAATAGCCGCGGTGATATATAAAGTTTTAGGGCTTTGAAATAATTGAAAGAATATTTGTTGCCCCATATCCGATGCTGAGGAAACACGCGTCACAATAATGGCAGCGGCAGTAGACAAGAATAGCGATGGAATCTGGGCAACAAGACCATCACCAATCGTTAATAAGGTATAAATACGTGCCGCATCAGCCATAGCCAGATCATGTTGCAGAATCCCGATAGCTAAACCACCAAGAATATTGATAAACAAAATCAAAATACCGGCAATCGCATCACCCCGAACAAATTTACTGGCTCCGTCCATAGCGCCATAAAAATCGGCTTCTTGTGAAACTTCAGATCGTCTTAGTTTTGCTTCATCCTGATTGATTAAACCCGAATTCAAATCAGCATCAATTGCCATTTGTTTACCTGGCATTGCATCTAAGGTAAAACGCGCTGTTACTTCTGATATACGTCCAGCACCTTTCGTTACAACGACAAAGTTAATCACTACCAAAATGGTAAAAACAACAAAGCCAACGGTGTAATTACCACCGACTACAAAATCACCAAACGATTCTATGACTTTACCAGCAGCATCAGGTCCAGTATGTCCATCTAGTAAAACAATCCGTGTTGATGCTACGTTCAAACTAAGACGTAACAAGGTTGCAATTAATATTACTGTTGGAAAAACTGCAAAATCCAATGGTCTTTGACTGTAGATAACAGCCAATAAAACAACCAAAGACAAAGCAATATTAAATGTAAAAAAGATATCTAATAGAAAAGGTGGCAAAGGAATAACCATCATTGCCAAAATTGCCATTAACATTAATGGCGCACCCATACTAATCCGACCCCAGTCAGAAAAATTTAGTGGTACTGTTCCTTGCGTCGCCATAACTATTTGGATAAGAAATCAGGAAAAAGCAGCCTGAATTCAGCATTGATTAAGAAAAAAAATAGTGTAGTGAAGCTGCAAACAAAAAGAGCTATGCTGTGAAAGATAAAATTAGAAGCATATGCCGGTGATACCCGGAAATACATATTCAGAATATTATAAGTGTATCTCGTACCTGTCTCCTGACTCCTGACTACTGACTCCTGTTTAATCATGTTGAAATTCTTCCGGAATAGGTAAGTCTGTTGGTGGTTTTGGTTTTCCTGATCCGAAAACATTAACCGTCTCACGTAACTGGAATACATAGGCAAGAACTTGTGCCACTGCCAAATATAAGCCTGCAGGAATTTCCTGATTGACCTTAGTACTAAAATACAATGCACGGGCTAACATGGGAGAAGGAAGGATCAATACATTATGTTCATTGGCCACATTCCTAATTCGTTCGGCAACAAGATCTGCTCCCTTTGCCACCAATTTTGGTGTCGCCATTTCATCCGGTTTATAACTCAAAGCAACAGCATAATGCGTCGGGTTTGTGATAACGACGTCTGCATCAGGTATTGCTTCCATCATTCTGCGATTTGCCAGTTCCTGTTGTAAGGCTCTGATTTGAGCTTTCACTTCCGGCTTGCCTTCAGTCTCTTTCATCTCATCCTTGAGCTGTTGTTTGGTCATTTTCAATTGTTTACTGTGATTCCATAATTGAAAGGGAACATCAACCGAAGCAATCACTACTGTTGCCAGACAAATAACAAAAAAACTACCAATAATGAGACCGCTTGCATCAATCAAACCTGATTCAAGTCCATTGAGACCAATACTTAATAAATCGTAGACGTGATACCAAAGCAAAAAAATAGCGATACCAACAACTAATACGAATTTCGCTAATGCTTTTAGCAGTTCCATAACACTATTAGCACTAAACAAGCGTTTTATACCTGAGATCGGATTTAATTTATCCCATTTGAATGACAATGCCTTCGGACTAAATAACCAACCGCCTACCATCATTGGTGCAAAAAAAGCAATGACAAACAACATCATCAGAAAAGGTGAAAAATCAATTAACACCTCTCTACCTGAGTCAACAACAGCATTAAATAAAAATAAATCATCATAGATATTTTTTCGTTCAATACTAAAGTTATCGCGCATTAAGTTCTGTAAACTCATAGATAGCTGCTGGCCCATAAATAAAAACAGCAATGCGCTAGACATTAGAATTGCCATCGTACTTAATTCTCTGGAACGCGATATCTGACCTTTCTCGCGCGCTTCGTCGATTCGTTTTGGCGTCGCCTGTTCAGTACGTTCCTGACTGGTTTCTTCGCTGGACATTAAGGACTCACCATCTTCAACATCATCAAAGCACCCTCGTCAAATAGGTGTATCATGTGTGGAACGAAACTACTTAAATTAAAGAAAATAATAAGCACACCAAGAATAATCATTATCGGAAAACCGACAGCAAATATATTCAACTGTGGTGCGGAACGTGTCATAACACCAAAAGATAAATTTACAATCAATAAAGAAACAATGGCAGGTAATGCAATCAAGACCGCCGTTCTAAGAATAGTTCCAATCCAAGTAACAAATTCCCATGCACTATTAGTTGAAATTCCAATTGATCCAATCGGCATACTATGAAAACTTTCCGCCAAAACACGAATCATGATTAAGTGTCCATCGACAGTAATAAATAATAATGTTGCTAATAAAAGATAAAACTGTCCGATAATAGGCACTTGATTACCATTGGTTGGATCAACCATTGAGGCCAGCATTAACCCCATTAGTTGACCAATAGCCTGACCGGCTACTTCGAGAGCAATGAATACAACTCGCATACTCAATCCCATTGCAACACCTGTTATAACTTGTTGCAGTGAGATTAAAAGCCCTTTGGCTGAAACAGGATCAACTTCTGGAATTTGTGGAAGAACTGGAAAAATAACAGCGGTTATTGCTATAGCCATAACAATACGGATACGTCCAGGAACCGTTCGCGTCCCAATTACCGGAGCAGTCATCAATAATCCAGCAATGCGAAAAAAAGGCCATAACCACATATGCACCAGTTGCATCATTTCATTTGTTGTAATTGTGAGCATTTTTTATTTTCTAATGTATTCAACCGATCAAACCTGGAATATTTTCAAATAGCTTCAAAGTGTATTCCGTTATTAAACTCAGCATCCATGGTCCAGCCACAACTAACACTAATAAAGTAATTAATAATTTAGGTATAAAACTCAACGTCATTTCATTAATCTGTGTCGCTGCCTGAAACATACTTATTAATACACCAACGATTAATGCCGGAACCAACATGACCAGCAACAATATCGTCAGATGAAATAATGCCTGCTGCCCGATCTGAATAATTATTTCCGGTGTCATGCGAAATAAAAACTGCTTGCTAATGTGCCTATGATCAAAGCCCAACCATCAACAAGTACAAACAGCATAAGTTTGAACGGGAATGAAATAATCAAGGGTGATAACATCATCATGCCCATCGACATCAATACGCTGGCGACAACCAGATCAATGATTAAAAATGGTATAAATATGATGAAACCAATCTGAAATGCTGTTTTTAATTCACTGGTAACGAATGCCGGAACAATTAATGAGAACGGAATATCATCTTCCGTCGCAATATCGCCATTGCCTGATATCGATGCAAATAATTCAATATCAGTCTCACGCGTTTGTGCCAACATGAATTCACGTATTGGTATTTCAGCTAGTGAGAGCGCTTCATTAACTGATACTTGTTCATTTAAATACGGTTGTATTGATGATTGATATATCTGATCAATAACCGGTGTCATTACAAACAAGCTCAGGAATAAAGCCAGACCAATAAGAACCTGACTACTGGGTGTTTGAGCTGTGCCCAATGCCTGGCGTAATATTGCAAGAACAATAATAATTCTTGTGAAAGAAGTCATCATCAATAAAGCAGCAGGCAATAATGTCAGCGCAGTCATCAAGAAAAATATCTTGATACTTAAACTATAGGTTTGACCGCCGCTCGAATTATCTATAACTGATAAAACATCCAGCCCCGGTTGAGCGTATGCCAGACCAGGGAAAAGTAATATAAGAAAAAATAAATTACGCATTACCTGTTTCTTCTGCAGACACATCAAACGTGTCCAGTTTATTAATCTGTCCTGGAGTAATTGAGAGTAGTATCTGTTTATCTTTTAGCTCGACCAGGACAAGACGTTCGCGATTGCTTAAATGTAAACCATCGACTAGACGTATTTGTCCACGACCCGTCATAGAAACATTAGCAAAACGTTTAAACAGGAAAGTACTAAGCAAAAATAATGCTATAACAAATACCAGTCCTAATAGCGCTTTAAAATAATCTAAAGTATCAATTCCAACTGAAGAAGTTAGCGGCTGTTCAGCGGCACCTACGTTAACACAAACACAAAACAACAAAATTATGAAAAAATATTGTTTTCCTGTACGGAACAAACTGTACGCCGAACATAAATCACTGTAATTTTTTAACACGTTCATGTGTACTCACAATGTCAGTTAGTCGTATACCGTACTTTTCATTAACCACAACGACTTCACCGTGTGCTACCAATGTACTGTTAACCTTTACATCAAGTGGCTCCCCGGCAAGACGTTCCAGTTCAACAACAGAACCCTGATTCAATTGTAGTAAATTTCTAATACTGATTTTGGTTTGTCCAATTTCAACAGATAAGGAAACAGGGATGTCCAGTATTGCTTCCAGCTTTGCCGTTTCACCGTTAGCTGAATTATCTGCTTGTAAATTTTGTAATGGTGCTTCCGGCAATTCACTGTTTGCATTATTTTCAGCTGACTCTGATGCACCCTGCTCAGACATGGCTTCTGCCCAATCATCACCGACATCATCTTCAGCTGTACTAGTTTCTTCCGTCATTAGTTTGCTCCTGTAAATATTTAATTGCGCTTGGTTCATTGTCATGACGAATCATTTCGACAACCTTTAACGCCCGGTTTCCTCTGGAAAGCCCATACTGGCCACGAAATACGGGAACACCTTCTATTTCGGCAGTAACAAAATCAGGTACATCCACTGGAATCACATCGCCGACTTTTAGATTATTTAGTTCACGTAATGAAATGTTTGTTTTGGTTAATGTACTGGAGATTTCCACTGGGGCACTTTTTATTTCTTCCCTCAGTGAATTGATCCACCTTTGATCGATATCAGACGAATCACTTTGAACACCGGCATCAAGTTGTTCTCGTATGGGTTCAAGCATTGAATATGGCATAGTTAAATGTATATCGCCGCCACCATTATCCAGCTCGACATGTATCGTTGAGACAACGACAACTTCACTAGGAGTGACAATATTTGCAAAATGCGGATTAACTTCTGAACCGACATGCTCAAATTCAATATCCATAACAGGAGCCCATGCTTCTTTAAGATCGATAAAAATTTTTTCTAAAATATTATTAACAACCTGCATTTCAGTACTGGTAAAATCACGACCCTCTATCTTTGTATGAAATCTCCCATCACCACCAAAAAAAGAATCAACTATCGAATAAACCAGTTTTGGATTTAACACGAATAAGGCAGTTCCACGTAAAGGTCTCGCCTTTATCAGATTAAGACTTGATGGCATAAATAAGCTATGAATATATTCGCCAAACTTTGTCATTTGTACACCATCGACTGATATGCTTGGTGAACGACGAAGAAAATTAAAAAGTGTTATTCGAAAATTTCTTGCAAAACGCTCATTAACCATTTCAAGTGTTGGCATACGACCGCGAACAATTCGATCCTGACTACTAAAATCATATGACCGCGCTTCTCCATCTTCGAGGATGTCATCATCCTCTGTTTCAACTTCGCCACCATCAACACCTGTTAATAAAGCATCAATCTCGTCTTGCGATAAAATATCTTCAGCCATAATTTATATTCACTATCAGCTTATTGCATAACAAAACTGGTAAAATACACATCTTCAATACCTTCCTTACCTGTTTCTGCCTCAAGTACTTTTTGCACTTCTTTTAATACTTGTTTACGCAAGCCCGCCTTACCCTCCGGACTATTTAATTCGTCATAGGTTTTACTGCTCAACAATAAGACAAGGTTATTTCTAACTTGTGGAAAATGTTTAGTAATACTTTCCTTCACTGTTGAATCTCTGGTCATCCCTTCAATGCTAACTTGTAAAAATCTAGCACGACTTTTACCAGTAAAATTCACGATAAAGGGTGGGTCGAGAGAAAAGTAATGCGCTTCTGCCATGGCATCAGATGCTTCACCTTCTTCACCCTCTGCAACTTCTTTAGATTCGCTTGCTGCCGCATCTTCGCCTTTATCACCCATCATGAAAAAAGCACCAGCGCCGCCAGCAATAAGAAGTACAACAACGACAATAATGATCAACTTTAAGGGTGATTTTTTCTTTCCACCCTCTTGCTGTTCTTCCTCTCCTTCACCATTCTCAGCATCATCTCCTTCAGCCATATTTATTCTCCGTTTAAGTTGTATTAATCATTTAGCAAAGCCTATGCCATTAGTATTTTATTTTTAAAATCAATAGCTTATACGTGCGGAGAAAAAACGTTGTCAATCAATTGACGTTGACTAAATTGATATGAATTTAGGGGTATATTGAACAGCCACAGAGAACACTGAGCACACAGAGACAAGAAAAAAATAAGACTAAATAATAATTAAAATGCCACCCTGTTTTAATAATTAATACTGTTCTCTGTGAACTCTGTGGCTAAGACGAAACGATAAAATAATTTTATGAGTTTAGACGTAATGATCTATAAGACCAATGTCTATCATATTTTCATTTGTATTTTCCATATGGGCGTCCACGGTTTCCAATGATTCTTCAGTGGATACCGTTGCAGTATTATTTTGCTCTGTTGAATTCTGACTATCTTGTTGTGCGGATTGTTGTGATACATCTGCATCAGTAAGGCTTAAGCCATTTTGCATAAACATTTCCTTTAAGTGAGGAAATGCATCTGCGATCGCTTCTCGCACAACTGAATGATTTGAAATAAAATGAACACTAGCCTGTTCCTGATTTACACTAACACGTATTTCAATAGGGCCTAATTCAGCAGGATTAAGATGTATATTTGCTGACTGCATTTTACCATGTACCATCATCATCAAACGGTTTCCTACCGCTTCACCCCAACCTGACTGAGTGACAGGAACTTCAATACGATTCAATATCGCTGCGGATGGGTCAAGATTTGAGTAAGTTTTTAGAGAATGATTAACAGCAGGGTTAATTGCATTAATTGGTTTATCCATGCTTGCCAATTGATCAACTATTTTTGTTGCATTTATTTCTTGTTTATTTGTTTGTATTAAACTTATATCTGCATCTTTTGTTTTTAATTCTTTTATAAATTGAGAAAAATCAATGTCACTCGATATCTGAGACAAACCTGATTCTTTCTTAAGCGATAATTGCTGAATAAGATCTGTAGTTAGTATTCCAGTTAATGAAGTTGATTTAGCAGTTAGATTATTAAATACATTATTTTCCGCAAAATCATCCGCAATCATATTTGCTTTTAATGATGTGATTGAACCCGGATTAGCAAATAAATTAGCTGCTTCTATCGAATCACCGGTTTGAAAAAATGGACTACTAGCAAGTAATGTTTGTTTCTCTTGTGACTCAATAGCTTCAGATAGCAATTGGGATGGTAATGGTACACCGCTAAGTTCTTCTAATTCCGTAAGCTGTTGAATTCCAAGCTGTTTCAGGGTGGCAAGGTCTAGCGGCTTAAGTTTGCCGTCTGCCGCCGAAATATCCTCTATAGCCGATGAAAATTTAGCTGCAAACACATCATCTGACAGCGCCTCGCTGTCACCAGCAGGAGGAGCTAAAGCATTGTTTTCAATACTATTTCCTGACTTTAATAAACTTGTTGAAAGTGCTGGATTCAATTGTTTTTCCTGTAAACCAACGTATTGTTGAGTTGATTATTGCAATCGATATGCCAGATACGTGCAGCGTTTAACGTTTCACGCTTCTTTGGTTGAGTTCATCTAGATGATTTTGCTCGCGTAGCGCTACGATTTTTTGTTCCGTTTTATAAAACCGATCAAAGATATTTTCCATCGTATCCAATTGTCTTTTTTCTTTTATCCAATTATCCCGTTCACGCGAATTCATAGTTTCCTGTATGTCTATTTGTTCTTTTAACAAACGAATGCCTTCATCAATTTGAGAAATAAATGCCTGATGTTCACATATCATTTTTACAGATTGCGCCTTACCACCAGGTTTTAGATAATCAGTATATTCCTGTCGATAATTCTCTAACTGATTTAATCGACTTTTATAATCACTTAATATTTTTTGTGCTACAGCTAACTCCCGTGCAGCAGCTCGCTCTTTATTCTCGGATAAGTTGACTATTTTTTTAATGCGTTGAGATCGAGTCATCAATGTCATCCTGTTCTATTAATAAATTAGAATTATCCTGATTAAAGCTTTTTTGCAATTCTTTTAATTGCTGCATGGAATCAGAATAATTAACTTTTTCATTCATACCTTGGCTAATGAACTTTAAAAAATCAGGTTGCAATTTTATTGCCAGATCGAGTTGTTCATCTGCTCCAGGTTGATATGCTCCGACACTGATCAAATCCTTGTTTTGTTGATAGATAGAATTTAATTGCCGAACAGAGAGCGCATCTTTTTGATGTTCGCTATCAGTAATAGAATTCATTACCCGACTAATAGACAGTTCCAGATCGATAGCAGGATAAATACCTGATTCGGCAATTTTTTTAGATAAAACAATATGACCATCCAGAATTGCCCTGGCTGAATCTCCGATTGGATCATTTTCTGCATCGCCTTCAGTTAACACAGTATAAATTGCCGTAATGGAACCTTGACCATCTGCTCCATTACCGGCACGTTCAACAAGTTGCGGCAACCTTGTAAAAACAGAAGGTGGATAGCCACGCGTTGCCGGAGGCTCGCCTATCGTCAATGCGATTTCTCTTTGAGCCTGGGCAAAACGTGTTAAAGAATCCATTAATAACAACACATGCTGACCCTGATCACGGAAATATTCAGCAATACTGGTTGCCAATAGAGCACCATGTAAACGCATCAAAGGTGGATCATCTGCCGGAGTCGCAATAACGACAGATCGAGACAAACCCATTTGTCCCAGACTTTCTTCAATAAATTCTTTTACCTCACGTCCACGTTCACCAATCAAACCAACGACAATAACATCTGCTTCTGTAAAACGTGCCATCATGCCAAGCAAAATACTCTTACCAACACCACTACTAGCAAACAAACCAAGACGCTGACCACGACCAATCGTAAAAAAAGTATTGATAGTACGTACGCCTACATCCATAGGCTCGGTAATCTTTGAACGCGATAAGGGATTTATTGGTTTACCACTCAGTGGCACTTTATCCTTAGCCTTAATAATAGAGCCACCATCAAGTGGTTGCCCGGCACCGTTAATAACTCGACCTAAAAGTTCCGGACCAACTGCAACATCACCTGCCCGTCCTAGTGGTATAACACGTGCATTAGGTGATAGACCATGCGGTACGCCTGTGGGCATAAGAAAAAGATTGTCTCCGGAAAAACCGACAACTTCTGAATCGATTGAAGTTTTCTCATCATTATTAACTCGACAATAATCGCCAATGGCTGCTCGGCAACCTGCTGCTTCTAAAGTTAATCCAACCATCCTGATTAACCGGCCTTGAACAACCAGTGGAACAGGTTTGTGATTTTTTTTGATTAGTTGCTTTATTCTCTGTTTCAGGAGAGGACAACGATCAGAATCAAGTTGCATCATTAGTTTGACGCTCATCATGCTCGCGTTCATCACCTAACATATTGACAGCAATAGCAGATAAACGAGCTTCAATACTTGCATCGATATACGATGATTCTGTTTCAACCCGACAATCACCACGAGTCAATAATAAATCTTCTTCCAAACGATATGATTTATCATCGTCACCTAGCGACAGGGCATTACGGACAAGTTGCATGTCTTCCGGGTGTAAATAAATAGTCGGATTTTTCGCTGAAATAGGTAGTACACTTACAGCTTCTCTAACCACTGCAACAATCTCACCCGGTTCGATTTTAATTTCCCGCCGCACCAATTGCCTGGCGATCGCCAAAGCTAATTCTGCAATACTCGATTCCAGTTCATCATCTAATTCTGAAACAGGATTTGCTAATGAATTAAATAAGCCTTCGAGATTTTGAAAAAGTCCTTCAGATTCAGCTGCAGCTTGCGTGCGTCCTTCCGTATACCCTTGCGAACGGCCTTCCTTACGCCCCATATTAAAACCTTCGTTATAGGCATCATTGTGCAAAGACTGCATTTCATTCGCTGTTGGCGGATGCATAGCCTCATCACTTCCAGTGGCGATCCTTCCTTGTACTTGTGGCTCATTCCATTCAACATAGTCATGAGCTTCCTTAGCTGAAATAATACGATTTTTTAAATTGCTCATTTAAATCTATTAGCCACAGACGACTGCATGGACGCAGGACGATTACAGGGATGTAATCGGTAGAGTCGAGTCTGGAACAAAGACCGAGGTAGAGCAACGCCAGGAGCAGTTGCCGAGGCCACAGAGATTCTAAAATTAATTTTGTTGTTTATTTCCATTTAAATCTCGGTGTGCTCTGTGGCAAGTTTTATGAATTTTTCATGTTAGATCAGTTCTTCGTCCGAACTACCACCCAGACTAATTTGGCCTTCATCTGCCAGTCGTCTTGCTATAGAAAGAATTTCTTTTTGTGCGGTTTCTACTTCACTCAATTTAACCGGACCTTTTGCTTCAAGATCATCACGTAGCATTTCAGCAGCCCGTTTTGACATATTGGCATAGATTTTTTCTTTCAAATCATCATCAGCAGCTTTCATTGCTAACAACAAGCTATCAGTAGATACATCTCTTAAAATAGTTTGCATTGAACGATCATCTACAGAATTCAGGTTCTCGAAAACGAACATTAAGTCTTGTATTTCCTGACCCAGATCCTCATCAACCTCTTTGACTTTTTCCATGATCGCGCTCTCGGCATTTGAATCAATAAAATTCAAAATATCAGCTGCTGCTTTAACCCCACCGATAGTCGATGATTGCAAGCCACTACCGCCTTTTAATTGTAATTCCAATGTATCATTTAACTCTTTCATCGCTGCAGGTTGAACACTTTCCAGCGTTGCTATACGTAATAAAAGATCAGAACGTACTTTTTCAGGAAAAGAAACAAGAACTTCCGCAGACATATCGCTTTCCAGATAGGACAAAATGATGGCAATAATTTGCGGATGCTCATTCTGAATTAATTCAGCAACAGATTTAGGATTCATCCATTTTAGTGATTCCAGGCCTTGCGAATTACCACCAAGTAAAATTCGATCAATAACACTGGTTGCCTTGTCCTCACCCAATGCGCTGTGTAAAACATTTCTGACATAATCATCGACACCAACACCTAAAGCAGTTTGTTTATTCACCGTATTCATAAACTCGCCAATGACTTTATTGACCATCTCTTTAGTGAGATCCTTAACTGTAGTCATTGCAATACCAACACGCTGTACCTCTTTCGGCCCCATATGCTTCATGACTTCAGCCGCAGCTTCTTCACCAACGGTCATTAATAAGACCGCTGCTTTTTGTGTGGGATCGAGTCCGGTACTTTTAGCTGGGGCGGGCATTATCTTGGAATCCTTAATTGATAGCTTTTTGCTCCTGCAAAAGCTGAATACACGCCATCCATGGCGTCAACTCGTTTTAGTGTGCGTTTGTCAGGTTCAGTTGCGCCGACTAAAAATTCTTGCATAGTTATGCTACGCAATATTTTTGCCGTCAAGCAAATGAGCCTGACAAACGTGCAATTAAATGAGTAAGCAAACTCACCCAAAGATTGAATATTCAACATGCTATACGCTGTTATTTTAGAACACACAATCATAATCCATGGCTGGTCAACTAAGGAATCCAAGATCATTCTTCTCCAACCCAGTTACGAACTACCTGGGCAGCAAGCTTGGGATCAGTATTAACCATCTCTTTAACATTAGTAATTGATTTATCATATTCAGGAGCAGATTCAAGTGCTTTCATTTCTGACGCAGGAAGGCTTTCATTACCTGCAGTTAATTGACCGGCAACACCGCTGCCGCCGCCAGGGCCAGTTAAAGCTGTTTGGTGTAACGTTATTTCTTTATTCATCATATTCTTGATCGCCGGTTTCAATATTCCAAAAACCAGAAATAAGACGAATAATCCACCAAGCACTTGCTTGGCAATATCCCAAACCCAGGCTTGTTGCCACACAGGTACTTCAGGCAAGGGTTCTACTGCTGCAGGCAAACTAAACTTTGAGTTCATAACGTTAACACTATCGCCACGAAGAACATTAAAACCGATGGTTTCTTTTACCAGATTTGTAATCTGCTCTAATTCTTCCGGCGTATGTTCCACTCGAATAATTTCACCCTCATCATCCAGACTTTTTTTGTAATCAATGACAACAGCAACAGATAGTCGAAGCAGGTTTCCTGCGGCAAGACGTGTATGACTTATTGTTTTATCCAATTCATAATTACGCGTAGAACGACGCTGCATACTGCCGGAGCCGGATTGACTTTCATCAGACTCGTTTTCACTAACAATTTCCGGTGCATTTCCATCAAGCGCCGGTTGATTAGACAAGGCACCGGGTACACCACCAGCGATATTTGATGAAGAACTACTATCTTCTTCTAATTGTTCACTACGTAAAGCCAGCATGTCCGGATTATAAGATTCTCGAGTTTGCTCGGTACTGGTAAAATCCATTTCGGCTGTCACTTGTGCCTTGATACCATCAGGACCGAGTAACGGGATTAAAATATTTTCAATTCGCTTTATGTAGGAATTTTCAACCTGCGATGCATATTGAAATTGAGATGCTGTCACGGCTAAATCAGCAGATGACTGATTTTGACTCATTAAGTGGCCATGTTGATCAACAATGCTGACCTTAGACAGTTCCAGACTCGGTACACTGGATGCGACAAGATTAGCAATAGCAGCAACCTGACCTACTTCCAGACGATGTCCAGGATAGAGATCCAGCAACACTGAGGCACTTGCTGCTTTACGATTACGTAAAAAGACACTTTCTTTAGGCACGGCAAGATGAACTCTTGCCGCTTTAACTGCCTTAATTTGTCTAATAGACAATGCCAATTCATTTTCCAAAGCATGTTGGTAACGTGCTTTTTCCATGAATTGACTGGTACCCAGTTTTTGTTCTTCGCTAAGAATAGAAAAACCACTATTGGAACTTCTCGGTAAACCCTCTGAAGCCAGGCTCATTCTTGCTTCATGAACCTTTGCCGTAGCAACCATCACTGCCCCGGAATTTGGATCAACATGGTATTCGATGTTCGACTTTTGTAATGACTCAAGCACCTGCGAAGCATCCTGATCAGATAAACTTCCATACAACATGCTGTAATTTGGTTTTTGTGACCAAAGTACAACATAGACGCCTATCGCGACACTTGCCGCGATAGCAAATAAAAATATTATCTGTCGAATGAAAAGTGCTCGTCTCACATCTGCTGAAATTAAAACTGATTCTGACATTTGGCTTAACTCAATTTATTATCATTATTAGACAGACATATTCATGATTTCTTGATACGCATTAACCAGTTTATTGCGTACCTGTGTCATGGCCTGGAAGGATACTGATGCCTTTTGTAAATTAATCATGACATCTGCAACATCAATATCAGGATTGCCTAACTGAAATTGTTTGGTTAATTCACCGGCATGTTGTTGTGTTTCATTAACCTGATTCACCGCATTTTTAAACATGTTGGAAAAATCCGGGCTGTTACCTTCACTTACAGCTGTTTGATTAATATTACTCGCCTTGTCTGTCATGGCTCGCATCTGCACTAATAATTGGTCCATATTAATTTCGCTCATAATAAATACCTTTATATTATTTTTTAATTTAGTGGAATAGCGACACCGCGCTCACGCATTTTTGCTAATTTATAACGCAAGGTTCGTGGACTTATACCCAGTTTTTCCGCTGCAGATTTTCGACTACCCATCGTTTCTTTTAATACTTCAATAATCATATTTTGTTCACGATCCTTAAGGTCATCTCCCAATGTGTTATCATTATTTAAATCAATATCATTACTGTTCTCATTTGAACCTGCTGTATCTTGAAAAGAATGATGTTCAAATTGAATTTCATTTTCTGTTACCACACCTGAAACCTGAAGAATTAATGCGCGTTGCATTACGTTATCCAATTCACGAACATTACCCGGCCATGAATAAGTTTGTAATGTTTTACAGACCTCGGCAGAGAGTTGAGGACATGAAATATTATTTTCAGATGCCGCACGTGCCAATAAATATTTCGCAATTGGTATAACGTCATCTTTACGCTCATGTAGCGCAGGCATTTTGATAGGAAAAACATTCAGACGATAATATAAATCTTCGCGAAATAATCCCGCTGCTACTTCTTTTCGCATATTTCTATTTGAAGTCGCAATAACCCTGACATTCAATGTGATAGAATTCTGATCACCCAATCGTTCAACTTCTTTTTCCTGCAATACGCGCAATAATTTTGCCTGTAATGCCAGACTCATTTCAGAGATTTCATCGAGCAACAAGGTGCCATTTTGTGCTTGTTCAAACTTACCAGGACATGCTTTATAAGCGCCTGTATAAGCCCCTTTTTGATAGCCAAACAAAATGGCTTCCAACATGTTTTCAGGTATAGCAGCACAATTAATAGCAACGAAAGCTTGTTTGCTTCTACTTGAATGTTGATGGATATATTGAGCCATCACTTCTTTTCCTGTTCCACTTTCACCGGAGATAAGCAGGGTGGCATCACTGTCAGCGACACGTTTGGCTATTTCCATAAGCTCTTTAGTTTTTGAGTCTATGGC
>CAZGBJ010000016.1:0-28573 GCA_964523895.1 uncultured Enterobacteriaceae bacterium | reverse complement strand
TTATGTGCACGAATAACGGCATCGACAACAGCAAGGCCAAGGCCAGTTCCACTTGTACGTGTCGTAATAAAGGGCTCAAATATTCTTGGTTTAATCGAATCAGGAATGCCAGGACCATCATCTGTGATCTTCAATTGAATCTGATTTGACTGATTGTGTTGCAAATCAATATTTAAATTAACGTCATCAGCGGAAGCTTGACAGGCATTATTAAATATATTTTGAAGTGCACTCTTAAAAGCATCACAACTTAAGTTAACCTGCGTATCTGGAATTTTATTATTGAAGCTAATCTTTAAATTACAATTTTCTAACTCGATGTGTTGCTGTTCAATAAAATCACTAATGACATCAACAATATTTTCAGGGCGAGTAGTCAAACGATCGCCACGGGCAAACAACAACATTTCTTCGACCAGAATTTCCAAATGTTGTAATGCCGACATGGTTTTTTTGGTGAAACGTTTTCGACGCTCGTTATCAAGTTTGCTTACACCAAGATTTGAAACATAAAGTAATGCAGAAGAAAGTGGGGTTCGGATCTGATGAGCCAATGCAGCTGCCATTTCACCTATTGCAGAGATGCGTTTTAAACCGGAAATTTGTTCCTGTAGTTGTCGAGTCTCGGTTACATCAGTAATCAGTAATATTTGCCCTGGTTCTGATTCCAGTGATTGTGTAGAAATGTTGACATAACGACCATCATGCAAGGTCACATCATGACCATCATCCCATTGTGGCTTAAATGCGCGTGCTACAACATCGCGCCAACGTTCACCAATCAAAGGCATGCCAAGTAACTCTATTGCAGCGGGATTGCTTTCTTTCACAATTCCTTCGCCATCAATAACAATAACGCCACCGGGCAAGGCACTCAAAAGATTTTCAAGACGTTTGCTTACACGTTCACGTTCTTGATATTCACGATTTTTCTGCAAACGTGTATCGGCGAGTTCCTTACTTAGCAGGGAGACTTGTTGTTCCAGGCCTTCATAAAAGCCGGTTAATGATGATGAAACTTCATTGAAATGTTGAAAAGCCTGCTCCAGCGATTCTGTCCTGGCTGATTCAGGTTTTCTACATAATTGTTGCTGTGACATTTCTCACCATAAAAGAAAATAGATTACTTAGGTGAGAGCAAAGACTATGCCATTGAGTCTATCCTAATGAATACAAGCAATTGCGCCTGATTAACAATTTTAACATACATTAGTACGTCAAATTCCCGACGCTGTTTCTTTACGTTGCATGCCGAGTTTTCGCATTTTTTCAACCAATGTCGTGCGTCCCATATTCAAACGCTTGGCCGCATGCGCGACAACACCATTTGATTCGTCCAATGCCTGTTTTATAAGACTCGATTCAATTGAATTCACATGATCTTTCAGATCAACACCGCTCTTGGGTAGTCTTGGCATACGTAATTGTCCATCCGTTTCAACTTTATCTTCGTTCAGCAAGTTATCCAATATTGCTTCTGCCTGATATTTTTCGGGTATATCATGCACATCAATAACACCGTTGGGATAAAGAATAGAAAGACGTTCGATAAGATTTGCAAGTTCACGTACATTTCCCGGCCACGAGTATTCCGCCAAAGATTCTATTGCTGATTGTGTTAATGATATGCCGACACCACCTTCGTGTTCTAGTCGCTCAGTCAAATCACTAATTAACATGGGTAAATCTTCAGTACGATCTCTTAATGCCGGCATTTCAATAGGAAAAACATTTAATCTATAAAATAAATCTTCACGAAAGCTGCCTGCTTCAATCGCTTTTTCCAAATCAACATGCGTTGCAGCAATGATTCGCACATCAGCAGCAATTGTTTTATTACTACCAACACGTTCAAAGGTGCGTTCTTGTAGAACACGTAGTAACTTCACTTGCATCGGTAAACTCATGTCCCCTATTTCATCGAGGAATAAAGTTCCTGCTTCTGCCATCTCGAAACGCCCCTGACGTGTTGTTATCGCGCCAGTAAACGCACCTTTTTCATGGCCAAATAACTCGCTTTCCAATAAGTCAGCTGGAATAGCACCGCAGTTAATAGGCACAAACGGTTTATTTCTTCTTGATGATTGATAATGAATATTACGAGCAACAACTTCCTTGCCTGAACCTGACTCTCCCATAATCAAGACATTGGCAGCGGTGTCTGCAACCTTTTCAACCATGCGGCGCACACGTTTAACGGACTTGCTTTTTCCTCCCATACTACGAAACAATTCCATTGAACGCGGACTGCCATCTTCATGTCGTGTTTGACGATAAATTTTTATTTGTTGTAATACAGGTTCCAGTTTTTGATAACGTAATGGCAGATCGATAGCTGCAATAGAACCGATATCCATTTCCTGATTAAAACTTGTTTTAGATTCCGTATTATTCAGCAGAATAATTGGTAAATAAGCATCAATTGATTTTATGCCTCTAAAAACAGCAAGTAATTCCTTGCTTGTTCCGCAATGACCAAGCAAAACCATAATGATGCCATCAGCTTTATCAAATTTAGACTGCCAATTAACGGGGTCAGTCACTTGTATAGTTTCATAACCCATAAAATCCACAATGGCATTAATATGACTGCGCGTTTTAGCAGTACTATCAATTATTACGACCTTATTACCTAGCTCTGACACAAGAGCACTCCCTTTCCTATAAGTTATTATTGCTTTTAGGACATAGTTAAGCAGTTGAAACTAGTAAAGTCAAAATTTTGTCGCACATTAAAGACAATGAAATTGGGTAAAACAGAAGATGGAGGGAGGAATTTAAATATTAAACAGTAGATTAGGCTAATGCTTTAAACTTTAAATTATTGTTTGCGGATAGGATTTTTTCATTACCTTACCTGTATGTAATTGTTTCAGATTTTTAGATATTTTTCTCTTCTCCTCATTCATTTCACTGACAATCTTTTCATGCTTAGACATGAGCTGTTTTAAATCTTCGATGTCAGTTTCTGTCAATGCTTGCTTGTCCAGTCCCAGAAAATATTGTTTGATTCTGTTTGTATAGTCGGGAAGTTTTGTTTCGAGTTCAGACAGTTCCATGTTCTTCGTTAGACTATAGATCTTTTCAGCTGAACTAATGATTGATATAAAACTATCCTGGGCATTCGATCGTATCACGAGATATATCCTGTTGTTCCTTCAAGCTGCAGGCTGCTGCAGGTCTGATTTACTTGCCACTGTTGCTGGATGTGTGGCTATGGCATCCCATGCGAATTTGATTTCCGCTAATAGATCATGGATTTCATCCAGAATTGAAATATCATTATTAACATTTGCTTCCATTAATCGCGTCGTCATATATTCATACAAGCTATCAAGATTACTGGCGATTTCTCCACCTTTATCATGATCCAGACTATCCCGCAGACCACCGATAATGGATATCGCCATGCTGAGATCCTCACCTTTTTGAGCCGTCGAATTTAATTTCATGTGTCCTTTGGCTTGTGCAAGTTTTGCTAAAGCGCCATCAATCAACATCTGAATTAAACGATGCGGAGAAGCATTTTCAATACCTGTTTGAAGATTTACTTTATTATATTCCTTTAATGCAAGAATATTTCCCAAATTTGGATTATTCATACTCCCTTAACCTCACTAAATTAATTTTTATCATTATATAAGAATTTACCCTATCGTCTTTGATCGAAAATACCTTTCAGCTGATCAAACTGTTGCGTCAAAAAACTACTTGTGGAATTGAGTTGTGACACCAAAAGATCTAATGCTGTAAATTGCGTTAATAAACGCGCTTCGAGTCCCTCTAGTTCACGTGCCAGATCAAGCAGATCATCATCTACGCCTTCGATAGTCTTGTTTAAACCGCTTGTTTTGCTATCAATAATGCCATCTGCTTGTGTGTACGATGTCAGTGCCGTGACAAGCTTGGTCGCAACACCATTTGTAGAAGAAAACAGATCGGCGACATCACTCAGATTAGAACTTAAAGCGTTATCCAGTTTGGTAGAATCTATTTTCAATGTGCCATCAAGACTGCTTGTTACTCCAAGATCAACCAGTGTCGTATATGCACCGCTAATGCCAGTAACAGTTTGATTTATCTGGCTACGAATCTGACTACTAAGACTTCTGACAGTCGCATCACCCAACAAAATTCCCACCTGACCGGTATCCGCATCAAATGCGGTAATATTTTTAATAAATGAATTTAAAGAATTGTAATTTGAGATAAATAACTCAATATTACTTTTAATCGTATCTTTATCAGTTGCTATGGTGAGATCATGTACCTTACCGGTATCTTCCTTCAACAAAGTCAAAGTCACACCCTGAATCGCATCAACCACAGTATTTGATGCACTCAATACTTTTTGACCTTCAATATAAATTTCCGCGTCAACTGCTGCATTGATTTGTGTCAACTGTTCAGGTGAGGTTGCATCGGCAGTATCATAATAAAAAGCGGATAGACCTGAGGCATCGGTATCACCCAGATCATCATCATCCACGGTAATGGTTAAGGCATTAGCTACGCCGGTTTTATCAGAACTCAATATAAGTTTTGTGACAGTACCGCCGGCACCATCATCGACATTCGCAATCGTTGCCGACACACCGGTATTGTCTGTTGCATCATTAATGGCAGTGCGAATGCCTGCCAAGGTATTTTTACTACTGTCTATAGCAACATTAAAACTGGAAGTACCCACTTTGATAGTCAAGGTACCAGTACCGACCACCGTATCTTCATCGGTATAACCGGCTGTCAATAATTTATGAGCTTCGGCAAAATCTCTAACTTCAATACCATAGACACCTGCGGCGACAGAACCAGAAGTTGTTGCAGTATAAACAGTGGCATCAGCAGGAGTGGCCGTATTTGTTTCATAGCTTGAAGCTGTTTTCAAAATAGTGGAAGAACTAAGAAATGTAGCAGCTAAACTTTTTAAACTACCAAATACTGAAACTTCTGATTCTGTATCAGAACGTTTACTTGCCAGTAACGCTGTCTTTGCGTCGCCTTCAGCGGCAACAAGACCAGTTACAATGGCATTAATATCCAGTCCGGAACCGATACCGGGTACAGAAATCATAGCGACTCCTTTATATGTTCAGTTTCTTTAAGCTAACAATGCAGAATTCACACCAACTAAACAGTCGCGTTTAACAACTTTCCTACACTTGAACTTAACTGTGTTGATGCCTCGATAAATTCATCAGAGGGGATAGTGCGTATCGTCTTCTGTGTCTCACTATCGACAACTCTGATAATGGTTTCACCGGTATCATCATTGACACTAAAATGTAAATCTCGTTGCAAACTCTGAACATACGTATTCAGTTCATCAGTTGCTTTTTCCAATTGTTGTGGTGATGGTTGACCACTTTCCCTAGCAGGCGGCACTGTTTGTTCATTCTCAGACAAAGTTTGCCGTGCATCGATCCTATCTGCCTCAATCACCGCTTTTTGTTGCTGGACTCGCGAGGTCTCAACAACTCGAGACTGTAAACGTCTCGCTTCTGAGGTGATTTCAGTAGGCATAATAATAACCTCCTAAATTTTTACTTTAAAATACGGTCGGGCTATTAACCCGACCGTTACTACTTTTACTCTACTCAAACTAATTATTACTCTGATTATTACTGTAATAATGAAAGTACTAATTGTGGTTGAGAATTTGCTTGTGACAAGATTGAGATACCTGCTTGTTGCAAGATCTGACCTTTTGTCAATGCGGCTGTTTCAGCGGCGAAATCCGCATCCTGAATACGACTTCGAGCAGCGGATAGGTTTTCAGAGGTCACCGCCAGGTTACTCACCACTGATTCAAACCGACTCTGAATAGCACCTAATGTTGCACGGGAAGAGTTGATTGCATTCAGTGCCGAATCCACCGACGTGATAGCAGAGTTAGCGCCTGAGATACTTGAGATATTGGTATTAGAAATAGACGTACCACTCAAGGTTGACGCTGTTGTAGCAGCACTAAAACCGGTATCGGCTATAGTGCCAGATGTAGTTAACGTGATACCACCACTACTAGTCGTTGATAAGGTTACTGTACTACGGGTTGTCGCAGCTGCAGCAACACCAGTCGTAGTAGCAGTAAACGTACCCGATGCCTGAGTAAATGAATGCACCACATTTGATCCATCCGCTGACACCAGATCCACACCAGTACCATCATCAACCGCCGTCACTCCGGTTGCACCAGATATGGCATTAATACCGGCAACAACATTGGTTCTGTTCGTTGCAGCTGTACCACCAAGCGTAATCGTAGCCGTAGCAGTACCGTTGATAGTAATCGTTCCTGTACCCGCTGTAGTACCGGTGGTACCACCACCTACCGTCAATGAGTTAGCAGTCGCAGTTACATTGGTACCCGACAATCCATTAATAGCAGTAGCTAAAGTAGACGCATCGTTAGTACCTACAGCACCCAGAGTTACACCGTTAACAATCAAATCACCTGCATCAATCGCGTTAGCGGTTACTACACCACTAGTCACTGAGGCCGAAAAACTGGAACCTAAGTCAGCCGTTCGTGCACTGGCTATAGATGAAAGTGTAATGGTTTGGTTTGCATCGGCACCAACCTGGAACTGTTGCGATGAAAATGTTCCGTCTAACAGGTTGACACTGTTAAAGTTAGCGGTTGTCGCAACACGATCAATTTCAGCGATGAGCTGCGCTGCTTCAGTTTGTAGAGCTGCGCGGTCAGAACTACTGTTGGTCGCGTTAGCCGATTGAATTGCCAACTCACGAATACGTTGTAGGTTGTTGGTAATAGTACCCAAACCACCTTCAGCCGTTTGCGCCAATGAAATACCGTCATTTGCATTTCGTGATGCTTGATTTAAACCACGAATTTGAGCAGTAATCCTGTTGGCAATAGCTAGTCCCGCAGCATCATCCTTTGCGCTGTTAATTCGTAGACCAGAAGAGAGTCTCTGTAACGACGTTGCCAGACCGGCACCGGAAGTATCCAGATTTCGTCGTGCATTCAGAGAGTTTACATTAGTGTTAATCACTTGAGGCATAGTTGTACTCCTTCAAACCTGACTGCTCTTTTTCGAACGACAGTAAGGTTAATAAGGTTAATTTTTAGCAGATATAGCGATCAAAAAGATCACTATTCACTGCTTCCAGTTAGCTTATCGGAAAGGCCCCAAAAAACTTTAGCCTTATTTCACTATGATTATGAGAATGAATCAGAAGGTAAATAAAAGTAAATTAACAGGTTTTTGGCAGTAAAAATTAAAGAAATCACCTTGTTTATTATTCATCAAATGAAGACAAAAACGACTTTAAATTCAAGCAAAAAAGCCTGTAAAACGCCTATAGATGATTAAAAAGTGATAAGCCCTGAATACGAGTAAAGGTTGCTTGCGCTGCCTGTAATGAAATTAAACGCGACTGTAGTTCAACCGCAGCTTCGGTAATATCCAGATCCCGAACCTGAGATAAAGTCGATTCCATTTCAATATTGAAACCCACATTAATATCAATCTGATCATCAATCGTTTTCAATCTGGCACCGACACTGGTACGAATGCGGGTAATATTATCGAAAGCCTCATCAATTTCACTTAAAGCGGGATTAAGTTGATTCAGAATATCTGACTGTCCTGCAGAATTGTTGGTTGTCGTTTCCAATGCTGTAACTAATTTCTGAACTGAGGTGAACATATCCTGAGTGGTACTTGGTTGTATGGTAAAGGTATCACCTGCGACTGGCGCACCACTAATTCCGGTTTGTAAACCATTGAACTGAATCGTACCGCCACTGGTAAATGCCGTGCCTGTAGCAATCACGACACCACTGGTCGCACCGCTAACACCATAGGTTAAATTCCCTGCCGTACCACCGATAGTAATCGTGTAGGTATCATTAACATAAGACGTGGGATCAACGACCTGACCCACATCAAAAACTCCGGTACCACCATTCCCGGCATTAGCACTGGTTTGAAATGTGCCGTTACCATTTTTAATGTTAACAAAAACATCATTGCCTGAATCACTATCTTTTACCTGACGTCCTGAAGCTATTTGCAAAGCACGCTGCCCCTGATCGCCATTATAAATAAACGTGCCACTGGCAGATTGACTAATGGGCTTAGTCGTTACATTGTAACCAGAAAATAAAAATTCCTGGTTTGAGTCGCGGGTGTTGGCAAGACCTATCAGTTCTTCTAATCGTTCACGCACTTCCTGTGCTAAAGCAAGGCGATCATCATTACTCAATACTGCATTAGCACCCTGAATGGCGATTTCTCTTATTCGGATTAAAGAATCTTGTACACTATCAAGTGTAGCCTCTTCCAGCGTTAATCTATTTAAGGCGTTATCGGCATTGCGTTGATATTGATTGGTTACTGCAACAGCTTGTTCCAGACGTAATATTTGAGCTGAACCACTGGGATCATCGGAAGGTCTCAGAATACGTTTGCCTGATGAGATCTGTTCCTGAATTATAGAAAGCTGTTTTTGTTGATCGAGAATGCTAGCAAGGCCGCGCTGGGTAAAATAGGTGGTTGAAACTCGCATCGTTTATCTTATCTAAATACGTTGATTAAAGAATTAAACAAATTATCAGCGACACTGATCATTTGTGCAGAAGCTGAATAGGATTGCTGAAATTTAAGCAAATTCGCTGCTTCTTCATCCAGGTTTACACCCGATACACTCTCGCGTGCTTCAACCGTCTGATCTACCAGAACAGCCAAAGCCACACTACTAATTTCAGATTGGCGTGTGGTGGCACCGGTGTTTGCAACCAGTTGCCCATAGGCATCCTGATAGGAAACTGAACTATTCAATAACAACCGGGTTGATTCCAGATTACTGAGTGATAAACCGTTGCGATTGTCACCATCAGCACCGGTATTATTTTGTATTACAAATGAATCACCATTTTGAGGCACACCTGAAATGGTAAAAGTCGCATTGCCAGCACTGGCAATAATAAATTGCTTACCTGCATTTTCTGTCGTGGGATTATACGCCAGCGTTCCGGTCGCGCCGCCGGTAATATCAAATCGATTAAGTGCCGCATTAAAGGTCAAAGTAATGTTTGAACCTAGAGGAACCCCTGTTGTGGATGAAATATTGACATCAGTGATTGCAGATGAACCTAAATTAGTCGGTATACCGGATCCATTAACCGCTTCACTTCCTTTCAAAGGACCTGCCATTGCAATCTTTCTTGGATCATTTACCAAAACAGCGATGTCACTCGCACCATTAATTGTTGGACGAATAATATATTGATCATTAACTGAGGCACCGGCAGTAATCGTTAAAGTAAAACCATCTATCGCAGAGGTTGTAAAGGGAGAAGTGCCTCCGGTATTGATTGCCGTCGTCGTATTATCGCTTAAGCGCGTTAAAGTGTAATTATTACCACCGGTAAAGGTTAAATTATAATCACTATCTGAAAGTTGATTCGGATCGGTGATTGCCGATGTCACATTATTTGGCGCTGAACCTAAAGCGGCAACCGTCGGCACCCCTACTGTAAAAAAAGCCGTATTAACATCGCCATCCAGATTGACACCTAGACGATGTTGATCATTGAAAGTATCCGCTAAACCGATTGCCAAACGACCCAGGGCATTTTTTGCGGGTTCTAACAATTGTGATTGAAAATTAATTTGCCCACCAAGCGAACCACCACTGATGCTGTCAGTAATAAGACTGGAACTAAAACTATCTGCTAATGAAACTTCATAATGTCCTTCATAGGTTTCGGTGATGCCCAGGGTGCTGGCATTATTACCAATAACTAAAGGCAAGCCTTTTCCAACAAAGACATTTAATGAACCATCCGCCTGTTCAATCGTATTTACAGAAACCAGTTCTGCCAAATCAACCAGTAACACTTCACGTTGATCGAGTAAATCATTTGGCGGTTGACCACCGGCAGTGCCAGTTGCGGCTACAATGCTAAAATTGATTTCTGCAATTGATTTAGACAGGGTATTAATATCACGAACATTTTCATTGAGCTGAATTTTCACTTCATTTCCAAGCTCGGACAAACGCTGATCAAGAAACTGAAAACGTGTAGCCAGAGAGTTAGCCTCACTCAACATAACCTGGCGTGATGTTGCTGATGAAGGCAGATCATTAACATCCTGAATTGATGCAAAGAAATTTTGCAAGGTCGAACTCAAACCCGTTTCTGAATCAGCTAACATATTGTCAACTCGGGTTGCTAACGATAGAAAGGCATTAATATCACTGGAACTACTGGTGCTGGTACGTAATTGTGTATTTAAAAACTGATCGGCAACCCGGGTAACGGCTGTTGCCTGAACACCACTGCCCAAATAACCAACACCAATAAACTGGGCTTCGCGTGCGCCTAACTCAACACGTTGACGACTATAACCTTCAGTATGAACATTGGAAATATTATGACTAACCGTCGCCAAACTTCGTTGTGAAGTTAATAATCCGCTAATTGCTGAACTTAATATCGACATTACGTAACACCTTATTTCTAGATTGCTTCACGGTTAATAATATTAAGTACTTTGCTTGCGTACTGAGGGTCTGTCGCATAGCCGGCATCCTGCAAAGTCTTGATATAAGCTGCACCATCACCGGCGTTTTGTAATGCCGTACGATATCGATCATTGCTTTTGATAAATTCGACATAATCGTCAAAACTTTGTTTATAGGATTCGTATACTCTGAAATTTGAAAATTCACGTTTCGCCTTGCCATCAACAAACTCCAGTGAACTGACATTGACTTGTTGACCTTGCCACTGCCTATCGGCTTTTATACCAAACAGATTATGACTATTTTGACCATTACTATGTTGAATCACTTTATTGCCCCAACCTGTTTCCAAAGCAGATTGCGCTAGCAAAATATTTGCCGGAACACCTAATTTATCCGCTGCATCTTCCGCATAAGGACGCATGACATTAATAAATTCTTTTGGTGATTGAAAATTATTTTCTCTTAGCTGAATTTCAGGCGACAGCTTTAACATCGTCTTACTAAAATGAGTACGTCCAGGTAATGGATTTAAACCTTCTGATTTCTTATTTGCATTAACTGTATGTTGAAGTTGTTTGATAATACTATCTGCTATACCAAAGCCTCGTTTACCAGCCAGATCCAGTGACAGCTGTTGATCCATCATGTCCTGATACATGCGTGATTGATCAGAATCAAATATTCCTTCACCTAAATTGGCATCACGCATTTGCTTTAACATCATTTTCAGAAAAAATGCTTCGAATTGATTAGCCACTTCTTCAAGTGCTTCAGGCGAAGCATTTTTAGCCGCCAGTTTAAGCTTATTCAACCCACTGAATTCAGTATATATACTCGCGCTTGAAAGATCGGTTTGCATATTGTTATCCCATTCCCTGTATCAAATAACGATAAGTTCAGCCCTGAGTGCGCCAGCTTCTTTTAATGCTTCGAGTATCGCAACTAAATCACCCGGTGCAGCGCCTACCTGATTAACAGCACGAACTACATCATCCAGTGAGACGCCAGGATTAAATAAAAACATTCGATTATCTTCTTGTTCAACAGAAATATCGGAAGATGGAATAACCGCTGTTGTACCATCAGAAAATGCACCTGGTTGGCTAATGATCGGATTCTCTGTGATAGTAACAACCAGGCTACCATGTGAGACCGCCGCCTCATCTACAGTGACATGTTTACTTATGACAACTGTGCCCGTTCTTGAATTCACGATGACACGTGCAGGCGCAGAACCTGGTTCAAAGGTAATGTTTTCCAACAATGAAGCAAAGGCAACACGTTGTGAATAATCTTCTGGTGCAGTAATTCTTACTGAAGTGCCGTCAACAGCTTGTGCTGTACCAAGACCAATCCATTCGTTTATCGCATCTGCCATACGATTTGAAGTAGTAAAATCAGGACGATGTAAATTAAGAACGATTGAATTTGATTGCCCAAATGATGAAGGTACTGTTCTTTCTACAATTGCACCATTAGGAATACGACCTGCACTAGGCACATTAACAGAAATACTGGAACCATCATCAGTCGCTACACCAAAACCACCTACGACGACATTACCTTGTGCTATCGCATAAATATTTCCATCGATACCTTTTAATGGTGAGATTAACAAACTGCCACCACGTAAACTCTTGGCATTGCTCAGTGATGAGACTGTAATATCAATTTGTTGTCCCGGTTTAGCAAAGGGTGGAAGCATGGCATGAAGAACAACTGCGGCAATATTCTTTAGTGAGGTAGGCGCCGTATCTAAAGAAATACCAAACTGTTTCAACATACTTTGCAGACTTTGGGTAGTAAAAGGTGTAGATGTATCACCGGTTCCATCCAGACCCACTACCAGGCCATAACCAATTAACTGGTTTTGACGAACACCGGCAATATCAGCGACATCTTTAATTCGTTCAGCCAGTACAAATGTTGAATTAAACAGCAATAAAACTACTAATAAGGTTTTATGTGTTCTCATAGATCTCATCACTTAATAAGGCATAAACGGGCTGGCGAAGAACCGTGCTAACCAACCATTGCGATTCGTATCCGCGAGTGCGCCTTCACCGACATAATTAATCGTCGCATCAGCAACCTGGGTAGACTGAATTGTATTATTAGCCAGGATATCAACTGGACGTATGATGCCGGACAGTTGTATATACTCGACACCTTGATTCAGGGTGATGCGTTTTTCTCCGCGCACAATCAAATTTCCATTAGGTAAGACTTCAACAACTGAAACTGTGATATTTCCAGTTAAAATATTGTTTTGATCTGCCTCGCCACTGCCAGTGAGTGCGTGATCTGAATGTAAATCAGTGGTCAAATTTAAGTCCTGGGTAGCCGATAATGGCGTGAATTTTGGCAAACTAAATTCAGGACTTGCGCCAAAGATAGTCGGATTATCTATATCGGTAGTCGTATCCTTAGTTAGGGTAGTTGATGCATCTTTTTCCGCAGTGGTCGCTTCATTCAATACCACTGTCAAAATATCACCGACCCTGCGCGCCTTGAGATCTTCAAACAAACGTATATCGAAACCGGGTTTATAGATAGAACCATTTGATTCCGGTTCAACCGGCGGCAAAGATGGTCTTACAGCGGCAAAGGCTGGGTCACGTTTTGTCTGTGTTTGACACCCGAAAATCAACAGTGAAGAACTTAACAGCATGAAAATCATAACAATATTAAATTTTCCTGGATATTTATTCATAATTCTCTCGCTTTAAAGATTGTTACTAGCGTATTGCAACATTTGATCCGATGTTGAAATCGCCTTTGAATTCATTTCATAGGCACGTTGTGTTTCAATCATATTGACCAGTTCCGCAACGACATTCACATTCGAACTTTCCAATGAGCCTTGAATTGTTCTTCCAAGTCCCGCCAAGCCAGGAGTACCCAAAGTAGCCGAACCACTGGCCGCCGTTTCTTTAACTAAATTATCACCAATGGGTTGCAAACCTGCCGGATTGATAAAATCAGCGAGTTGAATAGAACCTATTTGTGTTGGCGTGGTGCTACCTGCGACCAACGCAGTCACAACACCATCTTCACCTATGGTCAAACTTTGTGTGGCGGTGGGTACGGTAATCGAAGGTTGTAACGTATAGCCATTGGATGTGACCATTTGCCCCTGCGAATCAAGTTGAAATGTTCCATCACGCGTATAGGCCGTTGATCCATCCGGCAATAATATTTCAAAAAAACCTTTACCCGTTATACCGATGTCTGTCGGATTTTCAGTCTGGATGATATTACCCTGGCTGTAAAATTTTTGTGTCGACATAGTTCTGACACCAGTACCTAGTAACAGACCTGACGGTATCTCTGTATTTTGTGATGACTGCGCACCAGGCTGTCTTATTGTTTGATATAATAAATCATTAAAAATAGGCCTTGAATATTTATAACCGGTTGTGTTTACGTTAGCTAAATTATTTGAAATGATCGCCATGCGCGACTGTTGCGCATCCAAACCTGTTTTTGCAATCCATAGTGCTTGAGTCATTATTTTTTCTCCAACTCGATCATCATTTGTTTTTGCTTAACTAATTAAGCGCGAGTATTCGCGTTCCTACTTCATCATTTTCTTTTGCTGCCGACATAGCCTTGATATTCAGTTCAAACAGGCGTGCCGTTTCAATCATCCGTGCCATTGCACCCACCATATTCACATTACTGTTTTCTAATGATTCCGGTGCAACGTTAACACTGGCATCGACAGCAGCGGGCAAGCCCGAGCGTAAACGAAATAATCCATCAGCAGACTTATTAATATCTGCAATCGGTGGATTGACTAATTTAATACGATCTAATACAGCTAACGCCTTTGCTTCTTCGCCTAATGGACGAATACTAATCGTGCCATCCGTGCCGATAATCACTTCTTCTGCCGGGGGTAAGGCGATAGGACCACCGTTTCCATAAACTAATAGACCATTTCCGTTTTCCAGAAAACCCGAAGTATTAATGCGCATGTCACCGCGACGTGTGTAGGCTTCTGTTCCATCTTCCGCCTGAACTGCAATCCAGCCATCACCATTGATAGCAAAATCAAGCGGATTGCCAGTCTTATAGATTGTACCCGGGGTATAATCGATGCCCGGTCTTTCAGACATGGCATAGGCTCTTGACGGATGTCCATCACCAAATACCGGCATACTCCTGAACTGTTCCAAATCTGCCTTGAACGCAGGCATTTCAATATTTGCAAGGTTACTTGAAATGGTTGCCTGACTTACTTGCGTATTGATCGCAGCCGTCATTGACAGATAAAGTAATTTATCCATGATTCAATCCCTATCTCAGGTTAATGATCGATTGAGTGATGGTGTCTGAGGTACTAATAACTTCTGCATTCGCCTGGAATGAACGTTGGGCAATGATCATATTCACCAGTTCTTCAGACAAATCAGTATTCGATTGTTCTAAGGCACCCGATTGAATCAGACCCAAACTTGCTGTACCCGGTGAACCTACTGTCGCCGCACCAGAGGAAAAAGTTTCAGCCCATGCCGTATCACTGACTGGTTGTAAACCTTGTGAATTACGAAAATCAGCCAGTGCGATTTGACCTTGAACACTGGATTGACCATTGGTAAAACGCGCGAAGATAATGCCTTGACTATCAATATCCAAACCACTGAGTCTGCCGGTGGTAAAACCATTTTGCGCTAATGCATTTACCGAAAAGGCGGAACCAAACTGGGTAGACGCATTATAGTCTTGAGCCAACGTCATTGCCCCCGCACCACCCGCCGGTGTGAATGATGGTGTTGTTATAATGCCAGATGTCCCTGTCGAACCCGGTATTAATGCACCCGCAGTAGTAAAGGCGATTGTGTCTGGTCCATCAACTTGAGTGCCATCAACAAAGGTATAAGATTGCCATTGGTTGGCCGTCGCTGTTTTAAGGTAATACATCGAGGCCAGATGTGAATTGCCCAAGCTATCAAAAACAGTTGTTGAAGTTGAATGATTGTATGAGTTTGGATTTGTTGCGCTGAAGGTACCGACAGCGGGTTGTCCTTGAGCGGCATCCAGATTTAATTCAATACTCATGGTCGTGCTGGCTTGTGGTGCGATATTCGCCGTATTCACTTGTACCGGTCCTGCTGCTCCCGTTATGTTACCAGCAGTATCGGCACCAAAGGCAATCAGTTGTTGACCTTGAGCATTCGCCAGAAAACCATTTCGGTCGACACCATAAGCGCCATTCCGTGAATAGACTTGCGTACCAGCATCATCAAGAACAAAAAAACCATTGCCATTAATTGCCATATCAAGATTGTTGTCGGTAAAAGAAATATTACCTTGTGTGAATTGTTGTTTGATTCCTGAAAGGCGTACACCACTGCCCGGTGTACTACCGCTGCCACCGACGTTCGACACCGCAAAGACATCAACGAATTCAGCGCGTGACTTCTTAAAGCCGGTTGTATTTGAGTTAGCGATATTATTGCCGATGACTTCTAACTCGCCTGAGGCTGCTTTCAAACCACTAATTGCTACTCTAAATGCCATTGTCTTTCTCCTGTGAATAAATCACGTACTTTTGTTTACATAATTTCTCTTACTTCGCTGATGCTTACCGTGCCCAGCCCACTAAGATTTAATAAAGGTTCACCACCGTTTTTACTTAAGGTGACACTATCAACCTTTGCATTGACTAATACTGATTGTGCAACCGCAGTGCTGTTAATTAATGCTGCGGCTTCTATCGTATAACTACCTGCTGGCAATGGATTACCACTCTCATCTAAACCGTCCCAGGTAAATTTTGTTAATCCTGCTGTATGAGAACCCAGATCAATGGTTCGTACACTTTGTCCGGTTGCATCAGCAATGTTTAACACCAGATTAGATGTGGAATTATTTAGATCTACTGCACCCGTTATCTGACCACCGCTAGCTAATTCTGATTTGTTACCTGCAACCAGCACAGTATTTCCTACCATTGTCGAAGCTTGTAATGCCTGACTTGATTGCAAGGAACCGGATAAGCTTGCAAATGAATTATTTAATTCTGTAATTCCGTTGACGGTGCCAAATTGTGCAATTTGACTTAGAAAGTCACCGCTTTCCATCGGGTTTAAAGGATCCTGATGTTTTATTTGCGTTAACATCAATTCAAGAAATGCATCCTGACCAAGACCTTCGCTAACTTTTTTTTCTGGTTGTTTAATTGCCAGGTCTTGCAGAGCAGCAGGTAAAATTGTGTTTGAATCTGGCATGATAAGTTCCTCTAAATTTTATTTCTCAATGCTATTGACCAATATTTATTGTCCAATACTTAATGTTCTTAACAACATCTGCTTTGATGCGTTAATAATTTCAACATTGTTCTGGAAAGTACGTGTTGCTGACATCATATTGGTCATCTCTTCAATAGAATTTACGTTTGGATAATAGACGTATCCATCTTCATCGGCTTTCGGATGTTCCGGTCGATATTCTTGACGCAGTGGTGCTTGACTCTCAATGATCCCGGCAACACGAACACCGTTGCTATAGCCATTTCGCATCGAGTCGGAGTACATCGTTTCAAACACTGGATACCTTGCCCGGTAAGTTTTACCGGTACTACTACTAACAGACTCGAGGTTTGCCATATTACTTGCAGTCGTATTCATGCGTATGGTTTGTGCCGACATAGCAGAACCAGCAATATCAAATATATTTAATAAAGACATTAAATCTCTCCTCTTATTGCAGTCATTAATCCATTAATCTTGCCATTAAGAAAACGCAGACTGGCCTGGTACATCATGGAGTTTTCTAAAAAGGCAGAACGTTCAGTCTGTAGATCGACTGTGTTTCCATCCAAACTGGGCTGTGTTGGAATGCGATACATAATTTCTGCGCCAGCTTCTGATTTACCAGCGCTATCAATATGACGAGCATTAGTCATTCTCATCTCACCACTATTTTTGTTAGCTAGCGATAACGCCCGTTTAAAATCAATATCACGCGCTTTAAAATTAGGTGTGTCAGCATTAGCTATATTGGATGCCAGGATTTCAGCCCGATTAGCTCTAAGCTTTAGTGCCGTTGCATGAATACCGAATAAATTGTCCATATTTTTTATCTGATTTATGTGTAATGTCAGACATTCTGCATCAGCCGTGCCAGAGTAGAATCTCAAATAAAAATCAATGGTTTATGTTTAGTTTGGCGTTTTTATAGCGAGTGAAGCGGAAGAGGCTTGCCTCTAGATGGCAATGGTAGGTGAAATGTTAAACGTATTAGGTGGTGCTTGATCGTTTCACACTTCACCTTTCACATTTACGTTCAAAAATGCTGATAAACAACTCCACGTGGACATTTAATCATTTCAAAAGCTTTACTGTGATTCGTTACTGTTTCAGAAGCACCGAGAATAAGCACACCATCATGCTGCAAAGACTGGGCAAATTTATCCATAATCGCGGCCTTGTTTTCATTTGAGAAATAAATCAGTACATTACGACAAAAAATAATATCGAATTTTCCCAAAGTTGCGTAACTTTCGAGCAAATTAAGATGCTGAAATCGGACTCTACTTTTTATTTTATCACTGAGTTTATAAACGTCATTTTCTGTTTTAGTAAAATATTTTTTCTTTCTATCTTCAGACAAGCCTCGCGCTATTGATAAATGATCAAATTCAGCAACAGACGCACTTTTTACAACTCGAGAGGAAATATCTGTTCCTATAATCTGAACATTCCCGGGAAAACAACCCGGATTTTTCATCATGAATTCTTCCACAATCATACTTATAGAATATGCTTCATGACCATAAGAACTGGCAGCTGACCAGATTCGTGGTGTCGACATACGCTTTCCTGTTAATTTTGGTAATAATTCATCATGAAGATGTTCAAAAGGATATTGATCTCGAAACCACGATGTTTCATTCGTAGTCATAGCATCTATGATTTCAAGTTTCAATTTTGAATCTTGACCACTTTGAATTTTTTTTGTTGCGGCTGCCAAAGTTTCAACGTTGTGTGCTTCAAGTATTAGACGCAAACGATTTGTTACAAGGTAGGCTTTATTTTTCCCCAGCGTAATACCAGATATTTTTTCAAGATAATCACAGAATGCAAAATACTCATTCGTATCCTGTTGCGGTGTGTTTGTCACACTACTTGAAGTTGATTGTAACTGAGCTGCTGGCAAAATCTGATTTCCTTACGTAATAGATAGTCACTGTTAAATGTGTATAGATTCTGTTGTTATGCAGCCTGATCAGTTTCAGTCTCAGCAGACTTAATCTTTAAATGTGTTAATACACGACCAGCTAATTCTGTTGCCTCATATTTAGCAATAAAATCATCCGCACCTACCTTTTTCACCATACTTTCATTAAATGCACCACTCAGAGAAGAATGCAACATGACTGTAAGTTCATGCAAAACAGGATGATCTTTAATATTTTTTGTCAATGTATAACCGTCCATCACCGGCATTTCTACATCGGATAGAACTAATGAACATTTGTCGGTGATAGGAATACTTGTGTCTTCTGCCCACTCAAGCAAAATATCATAGGCTTCTTTACCATTTTTCGCCGCAGTATAATTAATCTCCATTTGATCAAGCACTTTAATAATTTGTTTTCTCGCCATACCTGAATCATCAACTACCAGAACATGCTTGTTTTTCACTTGATCTTTACTAGTTCCATCCGTGATATTTTCATCAATATAATCAGAATATCCCATAACATCTGCCATTACTTTTTCAACATCAATAATCTCTACTAACTCATTATCAACATCGGTAACCGCTGTTAGAAATGTAATATTCCCCATGCCACCAGGTGGTGGCTTAATCTCTTCCCAGTTCATATTGACAATTTTGTCAACACCGGCAACCAGAAAGCCTTGAACATGCCTGTTATATTCCGCCACGATAACAAAACTTTCTGCCATATCTTCAATCGCTGGTTTACCTACAGCCAAGGCAAGATCCATAACAGTAATGGTATGACCCCGCATATTGGCAATACCACGAATGACCGGGTGCGATTGTGGAGCACGAGTTAACGTCGGACATTTCATAACCTCCCGGACTTTAAATACATTGATACCAAATCGTTGTCCCTTATCTAAACGAAACAATAGCAATTCAAGTCGATTTCTTCCCACCAGTTGGGTTCTGGAATTTACATTATCCAATACTTTGGCCATAGTCTGACTCCTGATTTAACTTCTAGGCTTCATATCGACCTATTAAAGAAAAACTTGAATTATTAGTACCTCATATTAATTCTGGCTGAGATGGAGATACCCTTGAGAAAATACGGCATAGCCTTTGCATATACATTTACAGTAATTAAAGCTGATTTATTGCTTCAAGAGAATGAAATATTTATGAAATTTGACATGACAAAGGCACACATTATTGATATCAGGCATGGCTTGCCTTTATCTATGCCTGATTCACCTCATGGGAATTTAACTACCTTGTTTCAAGGGCTATTCAAGATATTTAGCCATGAAGAAAAAAGCAGCCATATTGATAACGAAAAAGAACCAGTGGAATTAGCCAGCAATGTCATGGACAAAAAAGACATTGAAACACGCTCATTACAACAGTTGGAAGTTTGCGCGAATGCTGCCAGAAAGACAGAAGCCTACGACCAATACCAATTGATTAATAAATCCGATGAACAAAAATAAGTTAAATAAACAGTTGCTATCATTAGTATCAAGCCTGTTCGTATTATTGGTTGTAATGACATTATCAACCAATGTTTACAGCAAAGAGTTTCAGTCTCTGGATGATATTACCAATACTGCCTATGACTTTATTTTAAATGAGATGCAAAGCGAAAATGACAACATACAAGTTGTTGTTAGTAAACTTGACCCTCGCTTAAGATTGCACCAATGCGCTGTCCCGCTTGAGGCGTTTAAACAGAACCACGAAATGCGCCTCGGACGTGGTACGGTAGGCGTACGTTGTGATGACTTGAAACCCTGGTCGTTATATGTGCCCGTATCGATAAAGAATTTCAAAGAGGTTGCCACACTTAAACATGCACTTACACGTAATTCTCTCTTGACTGACGAAGATATCTTTCTAAAAAAGATGAATATAAATCGTTTGTCATCCGGTTATTTTGATGACATTTCTCAGCTTAAAGGCAAAATATTGACCCAAAGCCTGACTAAAGGCGCTGTTTTAACAAAACACCACGTAAAACTACCAATGGCGATTAATCGTGGACAAAGAGTCACTGTAATAGCAAGAAACGCTGTCATTGAAGTCAGAATGGAAGGGACGGCAATGTCCAAAGGCGCTATTGGTGAGAGAATAAAGGTCAAAAACATGAAAACAAAGCGTATAGTTGAAGGCGTGATTATTAATAAACACTTGATAAGTGTGAACTTGTAGGCATTTTTAAGGAAAATAATATTAAAGTTTTAATATGAATTGACGATAACTTCGTATCAAATTATTAATGGTGGAAACTATATGGTTAATGAAATAAAAGGCTCAAACCAGGCTCTTATAAATGGGCTAGCTGGCCAGCAACAAGCTGACCTGGCCAGAGATCATGCGAATGCAGCTGGAAATAAAACTCAGGGCACTGCGGAAGATAATGTCAGTTTAACGGATCAAGCGGAAAAGCTCAGAGCACTTGAAGCCAGTATCGAAAAACAACCTGTTGTTGATACAAAACGAGTTGAATCAGTCAAAAGCGCTATTCTTGATGGCACTTATACCGTTGATTCCAGTAAAACTGCTGAAAAAATGGCTGATTTTGAACGTTTACTAGATAGTAAAGTTGGAGATTCATAATCATGAACGAGAATCAGGGAAGATTTACATCACTACTTGAGCAAGAAGTAACTACCTTGCATGATCTGCATGCTCTTTTGCAGGAAGAGCTGCTTGCGCTAAAAGATCGTAATTTAGACTCGATTAGTAAAATAGCTGAAGAAAAAAATACAGTTTTGGACAAACTTGGAACACTGGATAAGGAAAGACAGCGTTATGCTAAAAATGATCTCGCAGATACTGACGAGATACATACCTTAAGCAGGGAGATCAAAGTTTGCCTGGATAAATGCAAGCAACAAAACAATATTAACGGTGGCGTCATAGAGATAAGTCAGTTATTTAATGAAAAAATACTTGATATTATGAGTGGCAATCCTGACAAACAAATCACTTATGGTGCTACGGGTAAAAATAACTCTACAAATAACCAACACAGCCTTGCCCGTGTTTAACAAAACCAATGGCACTGCCCTTCAAAAAAATTGTCACTGAAAAACTTATTTCGGAAGAGAATTTAACCGATCAAACCAATCTTGAATCAGTAAAGCTTACAGTTAATGATGACATCCATCATTTATTAAAAAAAGTTCACTCGAAACATTCGCTACTGTCGATAACAATAGATTATCCTGATGAATTTTATGGCAGCACCATCATTGAAATCAATGACGACGAGAATTATCTGGTTATCGATGAGCTCTATCCTGAAGAAGGTCATGCAAAAGTTGAAATAGGTACGAGCCTGACTTTTAATACTCAATATTCTGGCGCATTTGTAAATTTTATCGGCACAGTAAATGCAATTTCAAAAAATGAAAAAGCATCCTACTACAAGATTGCGATGCCAAAAGAAATTGAATACCATCAACGACGAAATACTTATCGTATAGCAACAAACATTAACGATCCCATATATGTAAATCTGGTAAATGAAGATGAAATTCTGATAAAAGCAGAATTAAGAGATTTATCTCATGGCGGATTGTGTTTACGCGTTAATGCAGCTTCCCATATTTCTATACACAATGATGACTATTTTCCTACTTGTTTAATCCAGGTTGGAAATGATCGAAAAATTCTTAGTTCTTTAAATATATGTCATGTTGAAACTATTAAGGAAACAGGTTCATTACGTATCGGCGCTAAATTTGCAGAAATAAGTAAGGTTGATCGTCGAGAACTTGAGCATCTTATTGCTGCACTGGAAAGATCCATAATACAAAAAATAAAACGTACCGATGCCAAAGTAGCTTAATCTATATATCATTATTTATAAAATCAGCTCTTTCTTTTACATTCTTAAATAAGAATGTAAATCAGAAACTCGATCTATATCATTCCTCATAGGTAATAACTCGACATAATAGTTTATTTTTTTTGCTCTCGAACACGTTTCAGAAAAAACGTTTTCTTTTCCCCATTTAATATTTGAAAATAATTCAGAATTATTTGTCCTAAGTCCGATAAGGTAATAGCCACCATCTTCTGCAGGCCCCAATACCAGATCTTTCCCGTTTTCAAGCAATTTCATTGCTGCCTGTATATCAGAACTTAATAATGAAGGACAATCACTACCAATCAACACTGCATAAGGATATTTATCCAGGGTGCTATCAAATGCATTAAACATGCGTTCACCCAGGTCTTTTCCTTTTTGTTGGTGGAATTTAAAAAGTTTCTTATTTTTTAACTGCGTAAAGTATTGATGACTAATATTGCCGCTTACCCAAATATGATTTTCTGAAAATTCTGCTCTTATCGCAGTATTTAATGTTTTCGTTAAAAACTCTTTATATAAATCAGTTGCTCTTTGACGGCCGACATCAGGAATTAAACGTGTTTTAACCTGACCTGCAACTGGCGCTTTGGCAAAGATAAGAAGTGCACCCTGATTTTTCATCATGAATAAATCTTTGCCAATCTATTCGTATCAATATGAAAAAAATACAGAAGACGAATTACCCACATTTTTAATATTGTTTTTATTATTCCGTGTTCTTCCCAACGCCGACTTGAACTAATCACCTTTTCTCTAAAACAAACCGGTTTTGACCATTTTAATAATAATCGTGAAATTGCAATATCCTCCATCAAAGCTATTTCCGGAAATCCATTAATTTCATTAAATAATTCTCTACCAACAAATACAACTTGATCACCCGTTGCAATACCCGTTAGTCTTGAACGAATATTCATACATTTCTCAATTATACGAAACAAGCCATCAGTACCTGATAGCTTTATGTCAAAACGACCCCATTTTTTCTCAACATTTTGCAGTGACAAAAATAAATCGACAACTTCTAAGGGTAAGAACGTGTCCGCATGTAAAAATAATATACAATCTCCAGTTGCTTTTATTGCACCTGAATTCATTTGAATTGCACGTGTTTTTTTTGATTGAATAAGGTGATCACATAAAGGCAATGCTAATGAAACAGTATTATCATTACTGCCACCATCAACAACGATCACTTCATGTCCCTGTTGTCTTAAAAATTGAAGCTCGTTCAAACAACGTTCGATCTGTTCAGATTCATTTAATACAGGAATAACAATAGAAAGTTTAAGTTGTTTATTATTCAAAAATCACACCTGTTTTTTTATTAGCCAAAGAGATGAAAGAGAACACATAGAAAGACAAATAAAATTAAATAAAAACAGGCATAATAAACAGCCTCATTCTTAATATTTATATGTCTATTATTTTTTTCTCTGTGTTCTCTGAGAACTCTGTGGCTATTTTTTACGAAGAAAGAGCGCCGGCACAACTACTGCCTTGTCCTGCTGTACAGCCAAAACAATGGTCACGCACAGCAATTGAATTACCCTCTACATTCGTATCAATAAGTTCGGAAATATGTACGCGTTTTTTATTATCTTGTATGTTCAATCCCAGCATTTGGTTAAAATCACAATCATAAACATTGCCTTGCCAGTCAACACTGAGTAGATGACGACACATTACATTTTCCAGATTTTCGCTTCGATAGGATTGTTTAAGCAACATCATATAATCACTTAATTCATTTCTGGATATCAGCGTGCTGCCAAAGCGTTGTATAGGCATATTGCAAAGTGTAAAAAGTTGATTAAATTCGATGTTATACCGGTCAGCTAATTCTTTTTTATAAGCTCTTTCGAGTTCATCTTGTGAAGGTGGTAACGTAGGACCTTGTGGATTATAAACAAGGTTTAAAATAAGTTTTTCATCTGACTTACCGTAACCTAATTTATTCAATTGTTTCAATCCAAGGATACTCTTATCAAAGACACCTTTACCACGTTGTTTATCCACATTTTCTAATTCATAACAAGGTAAAGATGCAATAATTTCCACTTCATTTTCTGCAAGAAATTGAGCAAGACCATCCATGCCTTCTTCTAATAAAATTGTCAGATTACATCGATCAATAATATGTATATGATTTTCTTTAGCGTAGGTAACAAGATTTTTAAACTCAGGATGTAATTCTGGAGCACCACCTGTGACATCAAGCGTTTGAATATTCTTCTTAACTAGAAATGATTTAACTGATTCCAGCGTTTCGGGAGACATCATCTCTGTTCTTTTTGGACTTGAATTGACATGACAATGAACACATTGCTGATTACACTTCAGACCAATATTTATTTGTAATGTATCTAAACCACCTCTCTCGATTATAGGAAAATCCATTTGATTTAGATGGGGCAAAGTATCGTACATAAGTATAATTACCTAAAGAACCTCTGATTAATTCCTGCCAAAATCGTCATCATAACGAACAATATCATCCTCTCCTAAATAAGAACCGGATTGAACTTCTATAATTTCCAAAAGTTCATCACCTGCATTTTCCAGTCGATGTTTTGTTCCTAAAGGAATGTAAGTTGATTCATTTTCATGCAATAGAAATTTCTCTTCACCTTTAGTTACAGTAGCAACACCTTTAACAACAACCCAATGTTCTGCACGTTTTTCATGTGATTGTAGTGATAATTTTCGACCCGGATTTATTGTTAACCGTTTAACCTGAAAATTATCACCAAAATCGACTGAATCAAAACTACCCCATGGTCGATAGACCTTTCGATGCGTTAAAAATTCACTTCTTTTTTTATTTTTTAATTTCTCAACTATCTTTTTTACATCTTGAGTCTTATCTTTATTAGCAATCATTATTGCATCGTCAGAATCAATAATAACCATATCTTCGCAGCCGATAGTGACAACTAGTCCTCGCTCACTTTTAATCAAACAATTCCTGGTTTGCTCTGCAATAACGTCCCCTTCAATAGAATTATTATTATCATCTTTGTCATTTAGTTCCCATACCGAAGACCAGGCGCCTACATCAGACCAATCCACATCAACCGGTATAACAGCGAGATTCTCATCGTCATTCTGTGCCAATTTTTCCATTACCGCATAATCAATAGAGTCATCAGGACAATCAAGAAAAGATGACTCATCTAATCTAAAAAACAGCCCGTCAGTTTCACCCTTACTAATAGCATCCATACATGCATCATAAATCGGAGCTTGTAGAAGCTTTATTTTCTCCAACCAAACTGATGCCTTCATCATAAAAATACCACTGTTCCATAAATAATCACCTGAACTTAAATATTCTTCAGCCAAAGACTGTTCTGGCTTTTCCGTAAAGCCACTTATGGCATGAATGGATTGATTTTCAATAGACTGAATTTCACCATCGATATGAATATAACCATAACCTGTTTCAGGAGCATCCGGTTTAATTCCAAAAGTAACCAGATAATTATTTTTCGCCATTTCAATACCGGCATTTATTGCCTGGTGAAATAAATCCACTTTTCCAATAATGTGATCTGCCGGCATCATAATGATGATCGCATCATCCTGATTCAATGAGGCAACCGTTAGCGCAGGCGCCGTATTTCGACCCGCAGGTTCAAGAACAATACGACTAATATTTCTGGCGATTTGTGCACTTTGTTCTGCAACAAGAAAGCGATGGGCTTCATTACATATAATTACTGGATCTAGAATATCAAGAGAAGTACTCATTCCATCTAGTCGTAAAAGCGTATTTTGCAATAAGGTATTATCATCAAACAATTTCAAAAATTGTTTAGGGTAATGCTCTCTTGATAATGGCCAGAGACGGGTCCCACCCCCACCAGCCAGGATAACGGGACATAATTTCATTGATACGCCTTTTTAATTTTTTGTTATAGCAAATGAATAAATTCGCAATGAATTTTATCAGATAAGTTCCGCTGATTATATCGCTCTGAAAATTTAGTTCGACGATATCTATAAATGAGTTAAAGAAAGATGGGCGCCAAACTACTTCGTGCTTAACGAGGAAATAAGAATCACAAATAATGTCCAACTAGTGATGATTTGGTAATAACTACAGCAAAGCTTAAAATAAAAATCACTCTCTATTAGTGGGATTTATCATTTTCACGCGCTTAACCACGATACAATTTGCATCGGCGACTTCTCTAACTGCCAATAATTCTTCATAAAAATGTTCTGCTCTTTCATTATCTCTAAAAGAAGAACCTTTTTCTCCTGGCATTTTCTTGTTTCTTTCGAAAGTCACGCCTTCCTCATAATCACTAAATGACATTTTACTCCTGATCGTGTCGTATCGACAGGCGCAGGTATATAAATTTTCATCTGTCTGACCACCCAGGTCAGCCATACAACCTAATACATAGCGCACGGTATCTTGAGTCGGGTATTCGTCCGCTAAAGCAGAACCTGTTCCCAGTAAAAATAGAGCCATACTGATAAATATTGTTTTCATTACTTTGTCTCCTTATGGATAATATATTTTTTATTTTCTAATGGCGCGTAACATCCATGATGTTTTTTCATGAATTCGCATTCGATCAGAAACCAGTGCAGCCGTTGATTCATCGTCAGCCTCTTGTGCCAACGTCAATACTTCACGTGAAGTTCTGACTACCTGTTCATGACCTTTATTCAACAAGTCAACCATATCTTCTGCATTGGGAACCCCTTCCACTTCGTTAATTGAACTAAGTCTGGCAAATTCTTTATACGTCCCCGGTGCTATAACATCTAAAGTACGAATACGTTCTGCTATATCATCTACGGCAATAGCTAATTCAGTGTAATGCTCTTCAAACATTAAGTGCAATTCACGAAATTGAGAGCCGGTAACGTTCCAATGGAAATTATGAGTTTGCAAATACAGCGTGTATGAATCAGCCAATAATCGCTTCAAACCTTCCGCTATTTTTATCCTGTTATCTTCAGTTATTCCTATATCAATCATTTTATTTCCTCATGTGTAACAGCGTTAAAGTGCAACATTCAGTAATATTGATACTATTGTATTTAGATTCACCTATTACTTAAGTAACAGATTAGACATAACGTCGCTATATGTAAAATTAATTATTTCTACTATATTGATTTATTTTTTCTATCACTATAACTATAACTATAGAAATATAGTTTACTTTGATATCAGATACGGAACTAAGTAATGATACTTTGCTCCTATAAACATTGTTAAATTAACCTTAAAACCAAAATGACACGCATTATTCTTATAATTTTCATCTTGTTTATTTCTCTGCCGATAAAGGCGGATGTCCTTGATATGCGACTTGTAAACGTTAACGGCGTAGAAGAACCAATAAGTGATTACATTGGTAATGGACAATGGGTTGTGGTGAATGTGTGGAGTCCCAGTTGCAGTGCTTGCAGAATTGAATTACCCCAAATCAAAAAATTCATAGCGCGAAATCCGAATATACCGGTACTAGGATTGACCTTAGACTTTCCCAGTTTTGCTTATGGCAAAATGGATATTATTCGAGATTTTATTTCAAAAAATCCCTTGGGTTATCCCCTGTTTTTAGCTGATTTCGATCAAGCTTCTGAATTTATAGGATTAAGACTTGTTGGTATTCCTTTAATTGCTATATATCACCCTGATGGACGTCCACTAGCCCGTTGGCCTGGCGTTGTTGAGATTGAAGAAATAGAAAAGTTTATCGCTAACTTTGAAGAAGATACTAATCCATTGTCTGCCGAGTTCGATTGATATTGACCTATTCAAGAATTAGCAACTATCACTACTTTTAAAAAGATGAGGGTTAGCACACAAATCCTATGGTGCTAACCCTCAATACGTCCTTGCGTTCCCTTACATAGATTTCCTTTACATAGATCTCTATTAAGCAGATGTCACATCATACGTAGAACTGAACGCATTCTTTTTGGTATCAGTTCCTTTAACCGTCATAACCCCTTCCTTTTCCGGTACAAAGTAGAAACGTAAAG
>CAZGBJ010000015.1:5135-61600 GCA_964523895.1 uncultured Enterobacteriaceae bacterium | reverse complement strand
TAGTCAGTAGTCAGTAGTCAGTAGTCAGTAGTCAGTAGTCAGTAGTCAGTAGTCAAAAAAGTTTGTGCCGTCACCTGTACCCTGTCTACCGTCTACTATATTAATCATCTGTCTATTTCTCCGAAGACGATGTCTTGGGTGCCTATTACTGCTACGACATCGGACAACATATGTCCTTTCACCATTTCATGCATAGAAGATAGATGCGCGAAACCAGGCGCGCGTACTTTTAAGCGATAAGGTTTGTTTGCACCATCAGAAATAAGGTAAATACCAAACTCGCCTTTTGGATGTTCGACGGCAGAATACACTTCCCCTTCCGGCACACAGTAACCTTCGGTAAATAATTTAAAGTGATGAATTAATGATTCCATATCATCTTTCATCTCTACACGGCTAGGTGGGGTCAATTTGTGGTCATCAAGAATGATTGGTCCGGGATTCTGTCTCAACCAATCAATACATTGTTTAATAATTCGATTTGATTGACGCATTTCTTCAACGCGAACCAGATAGCGATCATAACAATCTCCATCTGTGCCTACTGGTATATCAAAATCCAGTTGCTCATAAACTTCGTAGGGCTGTTTTTTTCTTAAATCCCACTCTACACCCGAACCACGTAACATGGGTCCAGTAAAACCAAGTTGTAATGCGCGTTCAGCTGTAACAACACCAATACCTACCGTACGTTGTTTCCAGATACGATTATCTGTAAGCAAAGTTTCATATTCGTCAATACGTGTAGGGAAGTTGTCAGTAAATGATTCAATGAAATCCAGTAACGATCCTTGTCTATTTTCATTCATGCGATCCACTTCTTCCTGCTTATGCCATTTCGATGCTTCATACTGCGGCATCATCGAAGGTAAATCACGATAAACTCCACCGGGGCGATAATAGGTTGCATGCATGCGCGTTCCAGACACCGCTTCATAACAATCCATTAAATCTTCACGCTCACGAAAACAATAAAGAAACATGGTCATGGCACCAACATCAAGTCCATGCGTCCCGAGCCACATTAGATGATTCAAAACACGGGTAATCTCATCAAACATGACACGAATATATTGCGCACGTATTGGTGGCGTGACACCGAGCAACTTTTCTATCGCCATAACATAAGCATGCTCGTTACACATCATCGAAACGTAATCAAGCCTGTCCATATAACCGATGCTTTGGTTAAATGGTTTACTTTCAGCCAGTTTTTCTGTTCCCCGATGCAACAAACCAATGTGTGGGTCAGCACGTTCGATAACTTCGCCATCCATTTCAAGAATCAATCGAAGCACACCATGTGCGGCAGGATGTTGCGGCCCAAAATTCATTGTCATGTTACGAATTTCAGGCATCGCTTTGTTCCTTTTCCGGTTCTTCAAAACGAGTATCATCGCGAATAACTCGGGGCACTAAAACTCGATTAGTTATCGTCACTGGTTGATATACAACTCGTTTTTTATCCTCGTCATAACGTACTTCAACATTGCCTTCTAATGGAAAATCTTTACGGAAGGGGTGACCTATAAAACCATAGTCTGTCAGTATCCGCCGCAAATCAGGGTGTCCATCGAAAAGTATGCCAAATAGATCGAATGCCTCTCGCTCAAACCAGTTTGCTGAATTCCATATATCTGTCACGGAAGCAATTCGAGGCGGTTCGCCTGTAACAAAACAACGTAGTCGTAATCGGATGTTTTGTTTTAAGGATAATAAATGATAGACCACCGCAAAACGTTGATCTGTATCAACAGTCTGTGCAGTTGAACTATTACTTTGACAGCCACGACTAAAACCGGTTGAAGTTGTTTCCTGGGTAACCCAGTTAACTTGACCGTATTCCGAGTAATCAACACCACAAAGATCGGAAAGTTGAGAAAACAAAAACTGTTCATCATTTCGCAATGCCGTACACACTGACAACAAATGCTCAGCATGCAACTCCATTGTCACTTGATCACGATCAAGTACACAACTGATCAATTCATTACTGAATCGTTCTTCTAATCTTGTCTTAAGACTGGCGGTAGATTCCATCTATACCTTTTTATTTTTTTAGTGATGTTATCGAGCTATTGTATTAGTTCGTTTTATCTTTTTTTGTAATTGTATGATTCCAAACAAAAGAGCTTCTGCTGTTGGCGGACATCCTGGTACATAAACATCAACCGGAACAACCCGATCACAACCTCTAACAACAGAGTAGGAATAATGATAATAACCTCCACCATTTGCACAAGAACCCATTGAAATAACCCAACGAGGTTCTGCCATCTGGTCATAAACTTTGCGTAATGCCGGAGCCATTTTATTGACTAGTGTGCCCGCAACAATCATGACATCGGACTGCCTTGGGCTGGGACGAAAAACAATACCAAAACGATCTAAATCGTAACGTGATGCACCGGCCTGCATCATTTCAACGGCACAACATGCCAAACCAAAGGTCATCGGCCACATCGATCCGGTTCTTGCCCAATTAATTAAATTATCAATATTGGTGGTAACAATACCCTGTTCGTGAATTTTTTCTTCAGCGCCCATCAGTCTGTTATTCCCACTCCAGGGCACCTTTGCGCCATTCATAAATAAAACCAACGACAAGTACAGCTAAAAATATCATCATCGCCCAAAAACCAGTCATACCCACATGTTCAAGGGCAACCGCCCATGGAAATAAGAAAGCAATTTCAAGATCAAATATAATGAATAGAATAGCAACCAGATAATAACGAACATCGAATTTCATGCGGGCATCTTCAAATGCCTCAAAACCGCATTCAAATGGTGATAGCTTTGCGCTGTAGGGTCTTGAATGCCCAAGAATTTTACCCAGACCTATACCCAGAGCCAATAGAATCACGCCCATTGCCAGTCCGATGGCCACAAAAACAAGAATTGGAAAGTAATTATTTAACATTTAGACGCTTTAATGTTTATAGTAATTATATTATACAAACAAGATCCGTACCAAGCACTGAAAACCTTAATAAATTTAGCAATTAATCTCAGTATTTCGACAATTTATATTGTCTCAATAGTATCTATTTGCCGTATTACAGTAACGCTACTTGGCATAAGCTAGTTGAATAAAAAAAACAGCTAATTAAGGCACGTTAAATAAATGAAATACACTCATTGACACGATGTTGATATGAAAGAAAATAAAGCGAGTTAATTGGTGCCGAACTTGAAACTTGAAATCGTGTATTTCAAGTATTTCCACCATTCATGGTGGTCATGGGCGGACTCGACAAATCGGTCAGGAACAAATTTGGACGTGCGCAGCACGCTCGAAGAGTGAAAGCCAGGGATGGCTTTCGTCAGCGGCACTGTCCCCTCAAGATAATGCGCCACAATACTTTATATTATTGATTATCATAGATATTTAGCAGTTTTCATATATTGCATATTCAAACAAGAAAATACAAAAACCAACATGTTTATGAAACTAAACAACTTATTAAACATTTGTTTCTATATGTTCCGCTAATGCCTCTGTCTGAAAAGCACTCTTCATAAGGTCGATTTCATTCTGAGAAGCACTATATCGCTTTGCTAAAGTTTCCCATTGTGAAACAGCGTCGTAAATCTCTTTTAGAATTGCTTTTGTCTGGCTCATATCCAGTTCAAAATATTTAGCACTCGATAATGCTAATTCAAAATCTGCGCTGTTATCGGTGTCATCTATATTCAGTTTCAGATAACCCAATTTCCCGGAACCTGGTGTCACATCATACGCTGGTGTCAAAATCCACCCTTCAGACTGTAATAACATACCATGATTTCGCAGGTGATCATCACCATTAGATACTGCAATATTGAAGACAATTCGACGCCATAGTTCATGTAAATTGGCAGTCGCATCTTGACCGTGTTGTTTAATAACTTCAGCAATTTCAAGATAGCTTGCTTCTTCATCACCATCATTGTGCTGTGTTAACGCCATTGCGGAAACAAAATGAATGCGTTCATCCTGGTTGATGCGATCAAAACGATCAGATAGAAAAGTCGTGTATTCCGAATTAAATTTATTTAAATCACAGTCAGGCACATTAATATTGCACTTACGAGCTAATCGGTTAGTGATAAATTCCCATAGGCCGACATCTATTTCATCATTCTTACTCGGAAACTTGGCGATGCACAGTACACCTTTTTCATTGATTAGATTTGCTTTTGGTCTTGCTCCGCCTAACGATGTCCCAGGTGCAATCAATTGCTCTAACCAACTACCTACCTCGTCGTCATCTTCAACCTTGCGACAAATGTCCTGTAACTCTTGTACACGTGTGATGGGCGGTATCGCTTGATCATTTGGACCCAGGTAATTCTCAGTTTCCGAGTTATAAAATCGAAACGCACCCATACGTGTCTGATCTGAAAGCTGAAGTAAATAATCAGAGTTATTTAGATCAGGCATACGCTGACCAGTCCCTGCTTCTTTTACCTCGATTAATCGTTTTTTCTTTAACAGCACCTTGCCCCAACGATCGGGCATGGAGTCCGTTAACATTTTATACAATGCAGCATTTTCACCATTAGATAAATGAAAGTGACCTTTACCCACAGCAACATTCGGAAACAATAAGTTAATATGAGGATGGTTTAAGGCCTCTTCACTAAATTGAAACGTGAAAACTTCATAACCTTTGACATGTTCGATATGTAATGCACCGACATTTAAAGAGGCGTTTACCGAAGGACTGTCCAAATAGACATGAATAGATTGGCCTTCATTAGCGATCATGGTGATCTCCTCTATTTTCCACGTCGGCCTGAAGCTCTTTGACGAGACTGCGTTTTAATATCTTCTAAGTTACGACCCAAGCTATCTTCATTGGCTAATAACTCAACGTCCGCGTCCATACCCAGTGAATGAAGCACGGAAACATACGAGCCAATATTGACATTGGGATCGCCTTTTTCAATTTTTCTTAATGTTTCACGATTCATTCCCGAGCGCTCTGCCACATTAACTGCCGTATAATTGCGACGGAGACGGGCCAAACGGATCTGTTCGCCGACGCGTGTCAGTCGTTTCTTAATTTTCGGTAGTAGTGTAGGTGCTTGTCTTGGCATAATGCCATTTATTATAGGCATTAACAGCCTATAATGCCAATAATAGATGGCATTATAGGTGTTGTTTTAGGATTTCTATGGGCCTAGAGGCCCATGTAGCTGTATGGAAGCTGTTGGATACTCAAAGAAGATTAATACTTAATATATTATTTATCCCTACTCTCTAGTCTGATAAACCTGCTTTTTTTAGTGTACGACATCAAAACCTATTGAAATTATTGGTGCCGATGCCCAGAGTCGAACTGGGACGCCCTAAAGCACAACCCCCTCAAGATTGCGTGTCTACCAATTCCACCACACCGGCAATAATACAAAAATACTAATAAATAAGTTTTTATTCAATTGGTAAGCTGGGTAAATCAGAATTCTGACTTTCGCTCTGTTCTTCGATAACAGCAGGGATATCCTGTTCAACAACGTCTTGCTGAAGCACAATTTCGGGCTGATCTAATAAACTGACAGCTGGCTCTGACATACTCTGAGTAGCAAGGTAGGCAAGAAGTAAACTATTACTCAAAAATATAATCGCTAATACCGTTGTAACTTTGGTCATAAAATTACCAGAGCCCTGGCTACCAAAAACGGTTGACGAAGATCCGCCGCCGCCAAAAGCCGCGCCGGCATCCGCACCCTTGCCATGTTGAATTAATATAAAGATGATCAACGCGACAGCGACGAGCACTTGTAATACAAATAATAATGTATGGACTGTTTCCATCGTTTCCATTGTTTTGCTACCTCATAGCGCGGCAAATAGTCAGAAAATCTTCTGCAACGAGTGATGCCCCGCCGATCAGACCTCCATCAATATCTGCCATTTCAAAAAGTTGTTCTGCGTTTCCCGCATTGACACTGCCCCCATAAAGAATTCTGACAATGTCAGCAGTCTGGTTATCATGTCTTGCTAAACGCAATCTAATAAATTCATGTACTTCCTGTGCCTGTTCCGGCGTTGCCGTTTTACCAGTACCAATTGCCCAAACAGGTTCATAAGCAATAACGGCATTTTTAAATGCGGCTATGCCCGCCAGTTCAATAACAGCATCCAGCTGTCTGGCGATCACTTCTTCGGTACTATTGGATTCACGCTCTTCCAGTAATTCACCGACACATAATATTGGTGTCATTGCATTTGTTTGAACAGCAATAAACTTCTCGGCAACGCGCCTATCATTTTCGCCGTATAGTGCTCTACGCTCTGAATGGCCAACAATGACATACTGACAAGCAAAATCTTTCAGCATCAAAGACGACACTTCACCGGTATAGGCGCCCTTTTCAAGATGAGATACATTCTGTGCCCCAAGCTTGATTTGCGTCCCATCCAGTAGCGTCGCCAATTCAGAGATATAAACAGAAGGCGGGCATATCACCATTTCTGACTTAATACCTTCTAACCCTTGTATTACCGACTGTAATAGTGGACGAATGGTTTCTAATGTTCCATTCATCTTCCAATTGGCCGCGACGAGTATTTGGCGTTCTGTCATCCTTCTTTGATACCGCTGAAAGGGCGCAAAGCTTACAGATTGGGGGCATTTAAATCAATGACTCTGGCTGTTGTGGCGATGATTTTCACGATTATATGCTGCAAAAAGCCCAATTTACGAAAACGGTGGAGCAAGCAGGTATTGAAACATCAAAAATCATTCAATCGATGTTGGATTTGCCGCCTTTTGCAAAGATTCAATTTCACTATCTTCCAAAAGCCAATGTTGGCCTGGCCGTTTACGACGCGGTAACACATAAGGCCCAAACCGCGTCCGTATTAAGCGTGACACCTTTAAACCCTGAGATTCCCATAAACGGCGCACTTCTCTGTTACGGCCTTCCATAATGACGACGTGATACCAGTGGTTCACCCCTTCCCCACCCGAATCGACAATATCAGTAAATTTAGCAAACCCGTCTTCCAGTTCAACACCTTCGCGTAGTGCCTGAAACTGCTGTTTGCTTGCTGTTCCCAAAACCCGAACCGCATATTCACGTTCTATTTGACTCGAAGGATGCATTAATTTATTTGCCAATTCACCATCCGTTGTAAACAGTAATAAGCCGGTAGTATTGATGTCCAGACGACCTATATTGATCCAGCGACTATTTCTTAAACGAGGTAATTTATGAAAGACCGTCTCACGTCCTTTTTCATCTTTGCGTGTACATACTTCACCAACAGGTTTGTAATAAGCGATGATCTTTGGTTTTTTCTCACCACGTGGAAAATGCAATCTTATTTGACGTGAATCTATTGAAATACGATCTTTACGATCGATTGTTTGACCCAGTACAGCAAGTTTTCCATTAACACTGATTTTCCCTGCTTTTATCCAGGACTCTATCTGACGCCTTGAACCATGACCTGCATTAGCAAGCACTTTTTGAATACGTTCAGCCATGCGACGTTTAATCTATTCTAAAATAAATCAATTTGGGAAAGGAATAACCTTAGCGTCTTCATCAACCTCGGATTCTTCATCGGTTGCAACTTCTGCAGATTCAGTATCGACTGTTTCTACATCAGCGCTTTGTGATTCATCGTCAGCTGTATTCGAGTTTTCATCCAATAGTGTTTCAATATCTTGCTCGTCAGCTGCAGAAACTTCTGTACTTTGTGTTTCATTATTTTCCTTTATATCAGCATTGGCTTGAGCTTTTACCTCACCTTCCAACTCTTCAAATAAATCAGGGTTGATTGAGTCAAAATCTTTAATGTCTTCCAAAGCAGGCAGATCAGATAATTTTTTAAGATTAAAATAATCCAGAAACAATTTCGTCGTTGCTAACAATGAAGGTTTACCCGGCACATCACGTTGGCCAACGACCTTAATCCAGTCACGCTCTTGCAAGGTTTTAACAATGGTACTGCTAACACTGACACCGCGAATTTCTTCAATTTCGCCGCGAGTAATCGGTTGACGATAGGCAATGATCGAAAGTGTTTCAAGCAGCGCTCTTGAATATCGTGGCGGACGTTCATCAAATAAATGATTAACCCATTCAGCGTATTCGTCTCTTGCATGGAAACGGAAACCACTGGCAACTTCAGTTAATTCAATACCTCGTTTTTTATAATCTTCCTGCAAGGCTGCTATCGCCGCACGAATATCATCGCGTTCGGGTTCTAATGTTTTATCTGTTTCGAACAAACTTAATATTCGTGTCACACTTAATGGTTTTGTTGAAACCATCAACGCCGCTTCGATAATATTCTTTATTTTTTCCTGACTCATGTTGCTGCCTTAACATAGATTGGTCCGTTCGTTTCATTTTGAACGAGTTGAATAAGTGAATCCTTTACCAATTGAAGAATTGCTAATAAAGAAACAATGACACCGCTCCTTCCTTCTTCAACATTAAATAGTTCTGCAAAATCAGTGAAATTTTCGCTATTTACTTTTTCCAAAACGATTCCCATACGTTCACGAACAGATAAAGCTTCTTTTTTTATCATGTGATGCGAAAACATATCGGCTCGTTTTACGACTTCGGCAAAAACAAGAAGAATCGCTTCCATTGATACTTCTGGCGGCTTTTGATTAATCTTACGTCCCGGAAACTCCGTTACTGTTGCAAACAAATCACGCTCAAAACGTGGCAACTCATTTAAATGTTCCGCTGCCTGTTTGTATCTTTCGTATTCTTGTAAGCGCCTTATCAATTCTGCTCTAGGATCTTCTTCATCATCGTCTTCTGTTTGACGAGGCAACAGCATTCTCGATTTAATCTCGGCCAACATTGCTGCCATCAATAAATATTCCCCTGCCAATTCAAGCTGGAGAACGTCCATCATCTCAATATAACTCATATATTGTTCTGTTATCTTCGCCAGCGGAATATCGAGAATATCAAGATTCTGTTTTTTGATGAGATATAGAAGTAGATCCAGTGGCCCTTCAAAAGCTTCAAGAAAAACTTCCAATGCATCGGGGGGAATATACAAATCTTTCGGTAATTCTGTTACCGGTGTCCCCTGAACCAAAGCAAAAGGCATTTCACCCTGGCTGACATCGGTAGTTTTGATTTCGTCGTTCATTTATCTTTTACTAAATATTCCATGTTAACGGTAAATAAGTCCCATGGCATCACGCACTTCTTCCAGGGTTTCTCTGGCAATGTCCCGCGCTGCTTCACAACCATCTGCAATGATACCGCGAACTGTCTCAGGATCATTCATATATTCGTTGGCACGTTCACGAATTGGCCCTTGCTCTTCTAATACAGACTCGATCAAAGGCTTTTTACAATCAAGACAACCGATTTTAGCCTTGGTGCAACCGTCAACAACCCAATTCTTTGTGTCATCATCTGAATAAACTTGATGTAAATTCCAGACAGGACACTTACTTGGCTCACCCGGATCGCTAAGCCTGACTCGGGCAGGATCTGTCGGCATGGTTCTAATTTTCTCTTCGACAACATTGGGGTTTTCCCGTAGTGAAATGGTATTACCATAAGATTTAGACATTTTCTGTCCATCTAGCCCCATCATTTTGGATGTCGGTGTTAACAAAGCTTGAGGTTCTGGAAATATGGCTTTACCACCCCCATCAAGATAGCCCGATAATCGTTCACGATCACCAATACTGATATTTTGTTGTGCTTCGAGTAATGCCCGTGCTTTTTCCAACGCTTGCATTTCGCCTTGCTCTTGATAACTCCGGCGTAATTCGTGATAAAGCCGCGAATTTTTCTTACCCATCTTTTTTATGGCGGCCTCTACTTTTTCTTCGAAATCGGGTTCGCGACCATATAAATGGTTAAAACGCCTGACAACCTCTCGCGCCAACTCGACATGTGAGACCTGATCTTCGCCGACAGGAACGTGCCCTGCTTTATACATAATAATATCTGCTGTCTGTAATAAGGGATAACCTAGAAAACCATACGTTGTCAGGTCTTTATTAGACAGCTTTTCCTGCTGATCTTTATAACTCGGTACCCGTTCCAACCAACTCATCGGTGTACTCATCGATAACAGAAGATGTAATTCTGCGTGTTCTGGTACGCGTGACTGGATAAATAGTTTCGCCGCACCCGGATTAACGCCAACCGCTAACCAGTCGATTACCAAATCCCAGACACTCTTCTCGATAATTGAAGTGTCTTCATATTCCGTCGTTAGTGCATGCCAATCCGCAACAAAAAAGAAACACTCATATTCCTGTTGTAAATCAAGCCAATTTTTAAGAACGCCATGATAATGGCCTAGATGGAGCTGGCCCGTCGGACGCATACCCGACAAAACCCGCTGTTTACCGCTTGTGGACAAAACACTCTCCTGGAAGAAATTCTCAGCGAAGGATTATACCCTGACCAGACAAATCAGGATCAAGTAATTTTAAAGTATTGAAACAGCTCTGTTATTTGCTTGTACACACTCAAAAATGAGACTCGCCCTTTCCCTGTCTGACTAATACCGGCTCGTTTTCGAGCAAGTCGATAACGGTCGTCGCTTCTATCCCACACGCACCCCCATCTATAATCACATCGACTTGGTTATTTAAGTTCTGTTTCATTTCTTCCAATTCAGACAAAGGAATACCCTCTTCGGATAATATTAGACTGGTACTCAACATTGGCTCACCCAAATTCTCAAGTAAAGCCTGCACAATCCGGTTTTCCGGAACCCTGAGACCAATCGTTTTACGTTTTGGATGCTGAAGTCTTCTTGGCACGTCTTTGGTCGCGCGTAATAAGAAAGTATACGGTCCCGGTGTTAGTGATTTGATTAATCTATAGGCTGAATTACTGACTTTGGCATAGGTCGCAATATCTGAAAGATCGCGACAAAGTAAGGTCATATTATGGTGTTTATCCAGCTGTCTTATCTGTCGAATCCGGTCAATTGCCTCTTTTTCTCCCAGATGACAACCTAAAGCATAGCAAGAATCAGTCGGATAAATTGCCAAACCACCCTGTCGAATGATTTCAACTGCCTGGCTAATCAATCTCGTTTGCGGGCTATCCGGATGAATATTGAAATATTGAGTCATTATATTATGTCAGATCATTTTTTTGGTATATATCCATGATACTTGGAAATGAAGGATTTAGAGTGCATCTGTTTTTGTTCAGAGCGAGACGCGACGACGCGCATGGTCGTTCCCTGCAAGGAGGAGTACCAACAGTAGGCGCTCTAGGCGACGAAGCTATGAATGAAAACAGATAGGCTATAAACCTGCATTTCCAAGTATCATGGGTATAATGCCCGATTAAACTACAAAGTTAAATTTATGAAATTCCTGTTTGATTTTTTTCCGATTATTGCGTTCTTCATCGCCTTTTACATTCCTGAGGATCGTGAGCAAGGTATTTATGTAGCAACCTACACCATCATCATCGCAAGTTTCATCCAGATTTGCCTGTATTGGTTGCTATACAAAAAATTCGAAAAAATGCACCTAATCACTTTTGTTGTTGTGCTCATTTTTGGCGGGCTAACAATTTATTTACAAAATGAGGATTTCATTAAATGGAAGCCCACTATCGTTAACTGGTGTTTTGCTATTGCTTTTATTGCCAGTCATTTCTATGGAGAAAAAACACTTTTTCAACGAATGTTAAATATGGCAGATGATAAATTGCAACTACCAACGCAAGTATGGAAGAACATCAATATGAGTTGGGGGATATTTTTTATCTTTATGGGTTTTGTAAATCTATACGTTGCATTTAATTTTAGTACCGAATTTTGGGTAAATTTCAAAGCATGGGGTATGACATTACTTAACTTGACGTTCATGATAGGCATGGGTATTTACCTATATCGCTATATTAAAGAAGAAGAAACACCACCACAGGAAGAAGAATAAAATAGATAAAGTTGAGTGCCTCTATTAATTCATTTTTTTATTCGAATCGGCTGCTCTTGTGCATCCATGCACTCACAGCATAAGACCTTCCATGGTCAAAAGGCGGATGGTTTTCGAGAACCAGACGACTACATGGATATGTAGGAGGTAGAGCACCAACAGTAGGCGCTTGATGCGATGTCGGGAACAATTGCCGAGTGTATAATGAATACATGAGGATCGCAGAAAACCAAGACAACGAAGAAGTCGGATGAAAAGATAATTAAGAGAGGTGTTCAAAGTGTATTACGCAGTTATAAGCCAGGATGTAGAAGATAGCCTTGATAAACGCATGAGTGTCCGTGCTGACCATGTCGCACGTCTGCAATCATTAAGAGATGAAGGTCGCTTATTGACTGCCGGACCGCATCCAAAAATAGACAGCGAAGATCCGGGGCCAAATGGTTTTACTGGAAGTCTGATCGTCGCTGAATTCGATTCATTAGAAGATGCTCAAGCCTGGGCCGATACTGATCCTTATATCGCTGCGGGGGCGTATGAAAAAGTTATCGTCAAACCGTATAAGAAAGTGTTTTAAATGAATCGCGTTGAAGCAATACGGGAACGCTTAAGCAATCAATTACAACCAACTCAGTTGGATATTGTTGATGAGTCACACCTTCATGCGGGACATGCTGGCGCAGCCAGTGGTGCAGGTCATTTTGCTGTAACAATTACTTCTGATGTATTTAATGGTAAAAGTCTTATCGAACAACATCGCTTGGTTTACCTGGCTGTCAATGATCTTATGAAATCAGAAATACATGCGCTTAGCATTAAAGCTATTGCTGCGGATGAGAACTAATAACGTGTCATTCACAAAACCTTTCCTAAAATGGCCAGGCGGTAAATTCAGATTACTGGATCGCATTCAAAATCGTCTCGATCCAGGCAAACGCTTTGTTGAACCTTTTGTTGGTTCAGGTGCGGTATTCTTAAATACTGACTATAAAAAATATTTATTAGCCGATACGAATCCTGATTTAATCAATCTCTATCTGCAAGTACAAAAAAACGAAAAATTATTTATTGATTATTGCCAATCTTTTTTTACACCTGAAAATAATAATGAAATTCTCTATTATCAATACAGAACGCTATTCAACACAACGAACGACATACGATTAAAATCCGCACTTTTTTTATACTTAAACAGACACTGCTATAATGGTCTTTGCAGATATAATTCAAAACATGAATTCAATACGCCATTTGGTCGATATAAAAAACCGTATTTTCCGAAAAAAGAACTGGATAACTTTCACAAAGCATCACAATCAGCAAAATTTATTCATGCCAGTTTTGTCGAGACGATGAAACAAATAAAACCAGGTGATGTCGTTTATTGCGATCCACCTTATGCTCCCTTGTCAAAAACGGCCTACTTCACAGATTACTTTGCGGGTGGATTTGGTTGGGAAAAACAAATTGAATTAGCAGAATGGGCAACCAAGCTTGCAAAAAAAGGAATTCCCGTCATTATTTCTAATCATAATACAGATAATACGCGCGCACTTTATAAAAAAGCAGGTGCAACCACTGAAAAATTTCTGGTAAGAAGAACCATTAGCTGTAATACAAATAAACGAAATAAAGTTGAAGAATTACTGGCCGTATTTCAATAAGCCCGACAATAATGAATAAAACAATTGAACTCACAGAAGAATTAATCAATCGACAATCCGTTACGCCGGAGGATGGTGGTTGCCAGCAATTAATAGCTGAACGCCTGGAAAAACTAGGGTTTAAAGCAACGCACCTGCGTTTTGAAGATGTCGACAACCTTTGGATTACGCATGGGACGACAGGCCCTTTGTTTACCTTTGCTGGACATACTGATGTTGTGCCAACAGGACCTCTTGAAGATTGGAACACAGATCCTTTTAAATCCGAAATAATTGATGGCATGCTTTACGGTCGTGGTGCGGCTGACATGAAAGGTGGTATCGCCGCTATGGTTGTTGCTGCCGAACAATTTGTGGAAAAAAATCCTGACCATAAAGGCATCATTGCCTTCCTGATTACTAGCGATGAAGAAGGTCCTTCAATTAATGGTACGCGTAAAGTAATTGAATATTTAAATGACAATGACATCAAAATTGATTGGTGTATCGTCGGCGAACCTTCTAGTGATAAACAATTAGGCGATGTGATTCGTATTGGTCGTCGTGGTTCTTTAAACGCGATATTAACAATAAAAGGAATTCAGGGGCATGTTGCTTTTCCAGAGCTTGCTGAAAACCCAATACATCGTGCTAGCGCATTTCTTGCAGAAATATCGTCAATTGAATGGGATCAAGGCAATGATTCATTTCCAGCTACTTCATTTCAGATATCAAACATTAATGCCGGCACAGGTGTCGAAAATGTTATTCCTGGCTCCGTAAAACTCTTATTTAACTTTCGTTTTTCAACTGAATTGACTGAAGATGAATTAAAAATAAGAGTAACAGCGTTGTTAGATAAATATGATTTAAATTATGAGCTTCAATGGAAATTATCTGGCTATCCTTTTTTAACCAGCACCGGTAAATTGGTTGATGCTACTTGTGAATCTATAAAGTCTATCTGTGGTATAGAAACAGACTGTTCAACAGGTGGTGGCACATCAGATGGCCGATTTATCGCGCCAACTGGTGCTGAAGTGATTGAACTTGGCGTCAGTAATGACACTATTCATAAAATTAATGAATGCGTTAATGTTGAAGACTTGGATACATTAACAAAAATTTATAACACTATTCTTGAACAACTATTAATAGATTAAATATTATGGAAAAACTAATAGAAAAAACCTTATTTTCAACTCGTTGGCTTTTAACTCCGATATATCTCGGTTTGTCATTAGCGCTCATCTTACTTGCCATTAAATTTTTCCAGGAACTTATACATACTTTTGCTACCGTTATCTCTATTAGTGAAGCAGATTTAATTTTATCAATACTTTCATTAATTGATATGTCATTAGTAGGCAGTTTGATTGTGATGGTCATGTTTAGCAGTTATGAAAATTTTGTTTCAAAAATTGATCTTGATGAAGGTGATGACAAACTGGATTGGCTCGGTAAACTGGATGCGGGCACATTAAAGTTAAAAGTTGCTGCATCAATAGTGGCAATTTCCTCTATTCATTTATTACAAAAATTTATGGAAGTCGATCAAATCGATCCCGATCACCTAAAATGGTACGTCATTATCCATATGACTTTCGTAATTTCCGCAGTGCTATTAGCCGTATTAGACAAAATAGCCTTTGCTGATCACCGCGAACATTAAATAAAAACAAATTTGTTGCTTTAATCGTCGAATACTCTTATATTTAACCATATGGTTAAATATTATGAAGAGCCGCTGGATTATGTCTTTTTTGCACTCGCCGATAACACGCGAAGATGTATCCTGCTCGATCTTAAAAAAGGTTATAAAACCGCCCAGGAGCTGGCAGCACCATTTACTATTAGTCTGCCTGCAATCTCAAAACATTTAAAAATTCTCGAAAAAGCAAAATTATTAAAACGGGAAGTAAAAGGACGTCAACATTACTTCTATTTACAAAGCGAAAGTTTTCGATCTGTCGATGATTGGACTTCCTTCTTCGAGGAATTCTGGACTGAAAACCTTGAGAATCTGGATAATTTATTACAAGAAACACAAAGGAAAAAATCATGAGCAAACCACTAAAAATATCAAAACACTTGAACTCAAAAGTTGATGCCGTGTTTGATGCATGGACAAAACCTGAGTTATTAACAAAATGGATGGGGCCTGGAAATGTCACATGTGTAAAATTTGAGTGCGATTTGTGTGTTGGAGGTCAATATGAAATGCATATGCAAACAGATGATGAAGGTCTTGTAATTGCTTATGGTGAATATAAAGAGATTGAAATTAATAAAAAATTGTCTTTCACCTGGGGCTGGAAACATAATGAAGTAAAAGACTCTATAGTAACAATTACTTTCTCCGAGATAGAAAAAGGCACAGAACTAACGTTGGAACATAGTAATATTCCAACACAAGAAATGACTGATAGACATGAAATGGGCTGGAATGGTTGTTTAGAAAAGCTTCAACATTTTATTAAATAACGAAAGTTATTAAGTAATCAAACTTCAGGGGGAATAGTATGAATACAAAAAAATTTATATTAGCTTTAATCGGTGCTTTTGTTTTTATCTTTGTATTTGAATGGTTGTGGCATGGCATGTTAATGAAAGGGATGTATGAGGCGACGATAGAAGTATGGCGTCCAGAAGATCCCAGTTTGATGATATATATATTTGCAGCTCAGTTTCTTTTCGCTGCAGTGTTTACTTATATTTATACTGTCGTTGGCAAACATTTATCCTGTAAACGTGGTGTTGCATATGGTTTCTTTGCAGGTCTTCTATTAGCAGCTCCTCAACTTGGTGCTTATTGTTATATGCCTATTCCATTAACGATTCCTTTAATGTGGATGTTGTCTGTAATAATAGAATGCACGATTGCAGGGGTAATAATTGCAGCTATTTATAAGTTTGAAGAATAAAGATAGACATCATCGTTTGTATGCTCCTCGGCTTTGACTCCTATATCGCTCTACCTCCTGCATCCATGCAGTCGTACACAAACGATATCGGCTACATGGATGTAGGCGCTTAGGATTTGTCAGGAACAAAATCCTGACATTACATCCATGTAAATAAAAAAAACCGGAGCAAGCTCCGGTTTTTTTTAACTTCTTAAGTTACGACAAATTACTTTTCGTCGAACTGTGCTTCTTCAGTAGAACCGGTTAATGCGGTAACAGAAGATGCGCCACCTTGAATTACGGTAGTCACATCATCAAAATAACCTGCACCCACTTCTTGCTGATGAGAAACGAAAGTATAACCGCGTTCACGACCTTCAAATTCAGGCTCTTGAACCATTTCAGTGTAATGTCTCATGCCTTCGCCTTGCGCATAGTTATGAGCGAAGTCAAAAGTACGGTACCAGTTCAAGTGAATACCTGCCAAAGTAATGAATTGGAATTTGTAACCTAGTGCTGACAAGTCTTCCTGGAAGCTGGCAATTTGTGAATCGTTTAAGTTCTTCTTCCAGTTGAAAGAAGGAGAACAGTTGTATGACATCAATTGACCAGGAACCGCTGACTGTACAGCTTCGGCAAATTCACGAGCAAAACCAATATCAGGTACACCTGTTTCACACCAAACTAAATCAGCGTACGGCGCGTAAGCAACACCACGACTAATGGCTTGCTCTAAACCATTTTTAACACGGTAAAAACCTTCAGGTGTACGTTCACCAGTAAGGAATGGCTTATCATTATCATCAAAGTCACTTGTTACCAAGTTAGCTGCTTCAGCATCAGTACGAGCCAAAACAATAGTAGATGTGCCCATAACGTCTGCCGCCATACGAGCAGCAGTTAATTTTTGTACCGCTTCCTGAGTAGGAACTAATACTTTACCACCCATGTGACCACACTTCTTAACAGCTGCAAGTTGATCTTCAAAGTGAGCACCAGCAGCGCCAGCACCAATCATGTTCTTCATTAATTCAAACGCATTCAAAACACCACCGAAACCGGCTTCAGCATCAGCAACGATAGGCAGGAAGAAATCAATCGCTTCTTCTTCTGATACTTTGCCATCTGCAATGTTTTTCCATTGGATTTCATCAGCACGCTTAAAGGTATTATTGATACGACGAACCATAGTTGGAACAGAATCGTATGCATACAAAGATTGATCCGGATACATGGTTTCAGAAGTATTGCCATCAGCAGCGACCTGCCAACCCGATAAATAAACTGCTTCTAGGCCAGCTTTAGCTTGTTGCATAGCTTGACCAGCAGTAATAGCGCCAAAGGCATTTACGTAACCTTTATTAGCAGACCCATTCACTTTTTCCCAAAGCTTTTCAGCGCCTCTTTGTGCAAGGGTATGCTCTGGTTGGACACTACCGCGTAGACGTACAACGTCTTCCGCACTGTAATCACGTTTTACATTTGCCCAACGTGGGTTTTCTGCCCAGTCTTTTTCTAAATCTTTAATTTGTTGTTCTCTGCTACTCACGAGGTTTTCCTCCTACTAGATATAAAGACGAGTCACTCAAACCTGACTCATGTCCCAATGTTTTTAAGTACGCCACATCTAATAATCGTGGCACCAATATATAAGGGACGGTAAAAATAATGAGATATCTATTATTTATCAAGCTAATTATGCTAATAATTAGTATTAATAATATTAATACTTGAAGTATAATAATGACTTATGAATCGTTTCTACTATAAACAAAATCGTCTGAAACAATTAAGGGCATTTTGCTATACCGCGCAACTGAAAAGCATGTCTCAAGCCGCTGAGCATATGTTTCTCAGTCAGCCTTCTATTTCTCTTTTAATTCAATCACTTGAAAAAGATTTAGAGCAAAAGCTGTTCCTTCGTAAAGGACCTCGAATCGATCTAACAGCGGAAGGATCGACCTTGTTCGAGATGTCCCTGCCGCTGGTTGAAGGATTGGAAACCCTGCCAGAAAGCTTTGCCGAGAAATGTAAACACTCTGTAGTAGGTAGCCTGAATATCGCCGCTGTTGAAGCTATCATCCTCTACACTCTGCCGGATATTATCAAACGCTATGCTGATACATACCCTGATATTCATATCAAACTTAATAACTGTTCAGCAGCAATGGGAGTTGAAAAAGTACGTAACGGCGAAGTTGATTTTGCTATTGGCTCTACTCTGAGTATCCCTGATGATGTCGTTTATCTACCGATTTACTCGTTTGAACCGGCCTTGATTACCCCTGTAGGTCATCCACTGCTGGCAAACAAAAAGGTGAATATGCACGACATTAGCCAATACGGATTGATATTGTCACCGCAACATATGTCCACCTGGCAAATGGTGGATTTAGTATTTAAACAATATAACGTTGATTACAAAGTAAAATTAGAAGCCGGGGGTTGGGAAGTCCTTAAAAAATATGTCGAAAATGGTCTAGGTGTGTCTATCGTCACCGATATTTGCCTGTCCGGTAAAGAAAAACTGGGACGGGTACCATTAATAGAGTATTTTCCGAAAAGAACCTATGGTTTATTCCTGCGTAAAGGAAAAATCCTTTCTCCCGCTGCCCGTGAATTTATCCAGTGTATAGATTCAAAAGCAATGGAACAATTTCGTGCTGAGCAAGAACTAATAGAAAAAGAGACACCAATAAGTTAATGGCACAGAACATGCGATCAAAAAAATGTAAAAAAGCACTTGAAAATACCTATAGCAAGGTATCATTATTAACATATATATTATTAGCAATGAGTTCGATTTATGTCAGACAAAACTGACAACCATTATGAAGACGACCTGGCAACTCAGGAAGCCAAGCCGAAACTGGAGCAACCGCCGCTATATAAGGTTATTTTGATAAATGATGATTACACGCCGATGGATTTCGTTGTTCACATACTGGAAATATTTTTCTCGATTGATAGAGAAAACGCAACACGCATCATGTTAGATGTTCACACACATGGTAAAGGAGTGTGCGGCGTATTTACTCATGAAATTGCCGAAACAAAAGTCTCGTTGGTTAATGATTATTCACGTGAAAACCAACACCCTCTTCTTTGTACATTGGAAAAAGCCTAAAGGTCACTCTTATGCTCGATAAAGAACTTGAACTCACACTCAATAATGCATTTAGAGAAGCACGGGAATTACGTCATGAGTTTATGACTGTTGAACATCTATTACTTGCCTTGCTTGATAACCCATCTGCGACAAAGGTTTTGAATGCCTGCGGTGCCAATCTGAATGGCCTACACAGTGATTTAAAGTCGTTCATACAAGAAAACTCATCCATAATCGAAGACGATGATGATCGTGAAACACAGCCAACACTGGGATTCCAACGCGTATTACAACGCGCCGTTTTTCATGTGCAATCTTCCGGTAAAAAAGAAGTCACCGGTGCGAATGTTCTAATTGCAATATTTGGTGAACGTGAATCACATGCAACCTATTTCCTAAGCCAGCAAAATATTGCTCGACTCGATGCTGTTAACTTTCTCTCTCATGGTATTGCCAGGATAAATGACGATAGTGAAGGTGATGATAATTTCAATGAACTAGAAGAAGATTCACGTCAGGATGAAGCAGGAACCAATCCTCTTGATGCTTATACCGTAAATCTAAATGAGCAGGCTATACAAGGTAAAATTGATCCATTAATTGGTAGACAAATTGAAGTCCAGCGAACAATCCAGATACTCTGTCGTCGTCGGAAAAACAATCCTCTCTATGTCGGTGAAGCAGGCGTAGGTAAAACAGCAATTGCAGAAGGCCTCGCGAAAAACATCGTTGATGATGAAGTACCTGATGTATTAGCAGACAGTGTCATCTACTCTCTCGATCTTGGTGCTTTGCTTGCTGGCACAAAATATCGTGGCGATTTTGAAAAGCGTTTGAAAAGTGTTATTTCTCAATTAAAGAAACAGGAGGGTGCTGTTTTATTTATTGATGAAATTCATACCATCATCGGCGCAGGTGCAACATCAGGTGGCGTCATGGACGCATCAAATATTATTAAGCCCGTGCTGGCCTCAGGCGAATTAAAATGTATTGGTTCTACTACCTATCAGGAATACCGTGGCATATTTGAAAAAGATCGCGCATTGGCCAGACGTTTCCAGAAAATAGATGTTGAAGAACCTTCTATCGATGAAACTATAAAAATTCTACAGGGTTTAAAGTCACGCTTTGAAGAGCATCATCAAATTAAATACACAAATCAGGCATTACGAACTGCCGCTGAACTAACAGAACGTTATATTAATGACCGTCACTTACCCGATAAAGCGATAGACGTTATCGATGAAGCTGGCGCAGCACAGCAATTATTATCGGCGTCAAAACGAAAGAAAACCGTTGGTGTAAATGATATTGAAAATATCATTGCAAAAATTGCGCGTATTCCTGCAAAAACGGTGTCCAGTTCAGATAAAGATGTCATAAAAAATCTGGAACGCAATCTAAAAATGGTGGTATTTGGACAAGACCAGGCGATAGGAACACTAGCAAATGCGATAAAGATGTCACGTTCCGGTTTGGGTAACCCGCAAAAGCCGATTGGCAATTTTCTATTTGCAGGACCAACCGGGGTTGGCAAAACAGAAGTAACCAAACAACTCGCTATGCAAATGGGCATCGAACTGGTTCGCTTTGATATGTCTGAATACATGGAGCGACATACAGTTTCAAGATTGATTGGTGCACCACCAGGATATGTTGGCTTTGATCAAGGTGGATTATTAACTGATGCTGTCAATAAACAACCGCATTGTGTATTGCTACTTGATGAAATGGAAAAAGCACATCCCGATGTATTTAATTTAATGTTACAGGTTTTTGATCACGGCACATTAACCGACTCCAATGGTCGTAAGACGGATTTCCGTAATGTCATTATAGTCATGACGACAAATGCCGGAGCTGATCTCATGAGTCGATCTTCTGTTGGTTTTACAACACAGGACCACAGCGGCGATTCCATAGAGAGCATTAAAAAAATGTTTAGTCCGGAATTTCGAAATCGTCTGGATGCAATTATCCAGTTCAACTCGCTTGATAAGAGAACTATTTCAAATGTCGTTGATAAATTCCTGATTGAACTCGAAACACAACTCGACGACAAGAAAGTCACTGTTGAAATAACAGAAGAAGCTCGTGAATGGATGGCTGAACATGGTTATGACAAAATCATGGGCGCACGTCCTATGGCTCGTCTTATTCAAGATAATGTAAAAAGACCTTTAGCAGAAGAATTACTTTTCGGAAAACTTGAACATGGTGGTCATGTTGTTGTCACACTTGAAAATAACGAGATTAAAGTTGCAATAAAAGAAGAAGAACTGGAAGGTGCACTCTAATTTTTATTAAGATATTTTATTAATGTTTTTGAGTTACGCTGATAATCATAAATGTCTTTTTTCTCTACTGGCAAAGATTTAATATCAGTTTCTTTAAAGCCTCTCTCAATAAACCAATGAGCTGTTTGTGTAGTTAAAACGATTATCGTTTTCGCTCCATTCTCTATAGCAAGTGACTCCAAACTTTTGTAGAGCAAGTCTCCCATAGACTTATTTTGATAATCAGGATGCACAACCATGCAGGCTATTTCCATGATTTCTCCATTCTGATAATTATGTAAGGCTGCACAAGCAATCACATTTTCATCACGGACTAATACTTTAAAATCATTTATCTCTGCTTCAATCTTTTCAATTGAACGTTCAACAAGCACACCTTGTTTTACCAAAGGAATAATCAACTCATAAATACCACCGACATCATTAACTGTCGCCGGTCGTACTTTGTCGAATGGTGTATTACTTAATAATGTACCTACACCATCAAGCGTAAACAGTTCATACAAAATGCCTCCATCGATATCTTTATCGATATAATGCACTCGTTTTACTCCAGACTCACAAGCCTTAACACCAAGAGCTAAAGCTGTTGCTGGTGATTCATCAATATTACTATAAACAGTCCCCAGTTTATCTTTAGCCTGTTCACAAGTTAATTGTCTGATGATTTTGCCATTTACATCATTAAGTTCTTTCGTGAGACTTAACATAATCAATTTATCTGCTTTGAGATTAATTGCGACTTCTGTTGCGACTTCAATAGAACTTAAATTAAAAATTTCACCTGTCGATGAATAACCTAACGGTGTCACCAGAACAATTTCACCTGACTCAAGTCTTTTTTGGATCGTTTCTGTTTCTATGCTTCGTACTCTACCGGTTAATTTAAAATCTACACCCTCAATGACACCATAAGGTTTGCCAGTGACATAATTTCCGGAAGTCACTTTAATATCTGCTTTTGGTACTGAAGAATTGGGTAATCCCATAGACAAGAGTGCTTCAATCTGAATTTTTACATCTCCCACTGCCTGCTTAACGCTGCTAAGTGATGCTTCATCGGTGATTCTTAATGATTCTGAATATTTCGGAGAAATATTTCTTTCCTGCAGTAACTCATCTATCTGAGGTCGAACACCAAAAACAACAACGAGCTTAATACCTAATGCATTCAGCAATGCCAGATCATGGATTAAATGGGAAAACTTTTCTGAAGCGACAACATCACCACCAATTTGTAAAACAAATGTTTTATCATTGTGTGCATAAATATAGGGGGCTGCGCCCCTGAACAATTCAACAAAGTTTGAATCGCTAGTCATTACTTCCCCTCACAAAAATGAATCAGCATCTTTGACAAGATATTAATCATCGGTTCAATTCTTTCTATTTGTAAATATTCATTCGGTTGATGCGCAACATCAATATCACCGGGGCCAAGAATAACGGTTTCTATACCCATGTCATTATAAAATGGCCCTTCTGTGCCAAAAGCGACTGATTCAGAAGTATGCCTCGTCAATTCTTCACTTAACGTAATTATCTCACTGTTCCTTGGCGTCTGCATTGGCGGAATACCATCAAACATGGCATTAAACTCAACGTTTAAGCCTGATCCTGCCAATGTATTTTTAACTTTATTTCGTAACTTTTTATTTAAGTCTTCTAAGTTCATCCCCGGCAACATTCTTAAATCCAGCGATAATTCACAACTCGCACAAATGCGGTTTGGACTATCGCCACCATGAATTCGTCCGAAATTCATTGTCGGCACCGGTATTTGAAAATCTTCATTTATAAATTTCGACTGCAATTCATCGCGCCATTCCCGCAGGGCAGAAATAACATCATGCATGCCTTCAAGCGCACTATTACCCAATGTTGGATCACTGGAATGACCAGAACGACCTTCTATCTGAATTTCTTCAATAATAATGCCTTTATGCGTGTGTATTGGTTTCAATCCTGTCGGCTCACCAATAATGCAATATCGACCCGATACTTTATTATTTTCTTGTATCAGTCTCGCACCTGACATGGAGCTCTCTTCATCTGCCGTAGCAACAACGGTAATTGGTTTATTAAATTTAGTTTCAGCAAGCCTTTCCAAGGTTTCCAAAATAATAGGAAAGAAACTCTTCATATCCGCTGTACCCAATCCGTAGTAACAATCATTCTTCTTAGTCAAAGTAAATGGATCAGTGTCCCAACCATTTAAATCATAAGGCACGGTGTCAGTGTGACCTGATAAAACCAGACCACCGTCACCTTCTCCAGATTTTGCAATTAAGTTACATTTTTCAGGATGTTCACTGACTGGCATAATTTCGCATTTGAAACCCAACATATCGAAGCAATTGGCTAATACATCAATGACTTTACGATTAGATTGATCATGTACCGGATCGATACTGCTAACCGAGGGCAAACGGATCAATTCTGCAAAACAATCTTCAAATTCAGGTGTTTTTCTCATCTAGACTAAATTTCTTATATGACTGACAATCGTAAGTACGTCATGTATTCTAACGCACCTTTTTAGAACAAGGCGAATAGAAGAATCAACGCGGGTAACAATAATGAGCAATAAATTAAATAAATACAGTTCACGTATCACCGAACCCAAATCCCAGGGCGCATCGCAAGCGATGCTTTACGGCACCGGCATGACTGAAGAAGATATGTCCAAAGCTCAGGTCGGGATTTCCAGCATCTGGTACGAAGGCAATACCTGCAATATGCATTTGCTCGATCTTGCACAAAAAGTAAAAGAAGGTGTTATTGCTGCAGGCTTGGTTGGACTGCGTTTTAATACAATTGGCGTCAGTGACGGTATTTCTATGGGCACCGATGGCATGAGCTATTCCCTACAATCACGCGATCTGATTGCTGATTCAATTGAAACAGTTATGTCCGCGCAATGGTATGACGCTAATATTTCTTTACCGGGTTGCGATAAAAATATGCCGGGTTGTTTAATCGCGATGGGAAGACTCAATCGACCTTCATTAATGGTCTATGGTGGCACGATTAAACCCGGACATTGCAAAGAAAAGAAACTGGATATTATTTCTGCTTTCCAAAGCTATGGTGAATTCATTGCCGGAAGCATTGATGATGAAACCCGTCAGGAAATTGTTAAAAGTTCCTGCCCCGGTGCCGGTGCCTGCGGCGGTATGTATACTGCCAATACGATGGCTTCAGCTATTGAAGCGATGGGCATGTCTTTACCTTATAGTTCATCAACACCTGCCGTTGACCCACAAAAACTGGAAGAATGTTTTAATGCGGGTATAGCAATTAAGAATCTATTAGAAAAAGACATTAAACCTCGCGATATTATGACGCGTGAAGCATTTGAAAATGCAATGGTATTAGTTATTGCATTAGGTGGTTCGACAAATGCTGTACTACATTTATTAGCTATGGCGCGTGCTGTTGATGTCAAATTAACGATTGATGATTTTCAAGCTGTCAGTGATCGCATTCCTTTTCTTGCTGATCTAAAGCCCAGTGGTAAATATGTCATGGAAGATATTCATCTGATAGGTGGTACGCCTGCAGTAATGAAGTTTTTGCTTGAGAGTAATTTAATCAACGGTGACTGCATGACGGTTACCGGAAAAACTATAAAAGAAAATCTGTCTGATTTACCAAGCTTGACTGAGGGGCAAGATATTGTTGCTCCGCTTGATAAACCAATTAAGTCCAGCGGACATATCCGTATCTTAAAAGGCAACCTTGCTCCTGAAGGATCAGTTGCGAAAATAACAGGAAAAGAAGGCCTCATCTTCTCAGGTCCTGCCAAGGTTTATGATTCTGAAGAAGATATGTTAACGGCATTGGAAGAAAACAAGTTAACAAAAGGTGATGTCATCATTATTCGTTACGAAGGTCCTAAAGGCGGGCCGGGTATGCCAGAAATGTTAACACCAACCTCTGCTATTATGGGCGCAGGATTAGGTAGCGATGTTGCTATGATTACTGATGGTCGTTTTTCCGGCGGTTCGCATGGTTTTATTATTGGACACGTTGTACCCGAAGCACAAGAAGGTGGTCCTATAGCGCTCGTAAAAGATGGTGATATCGTTACCATTAATGCAGAAACAAATGAAATCAAGATGGATGTGTCTGACGAAAAACTAGCATCAAGAAAAGCAAATTGGATAATGCCCGCTTATAAAGCAAATCGCGGAACGCTTTATAAGTATATCAAAAATGTAAAAACGGCTTCTGAAGGGTGTGTAACTGATGAGTAGTAAAAAACTTCCTCCAATACATCCCGGCGAAATACTGCTGGAAGAATTCCTGAAGCCTATGGATGTAAGCCAATACCGCCTTGCCAAAGCAACAAGCGTTCCAGCACGCCGTATTAATGAAATCGTTCATGGCAAGCGTTCAATTACTGCTGATACAGCTTTGCGACTTTCAAAATTTTTTGGCATGTCGGATCGTTTTTGGTTGAATCTGCAAACACGATATGATCTTGAGCTGGAAAAAGACCGGTTAGGTTCTCGACTTGACGATGAAGTCGAATTGTATGAAAAAGCTAGTTAAATAACACTTCTAAAGAATGACTACTATTGATGTGATTTCGTTCTTTATAAAAGGCTAAAATGACAAAAGGCTCCCGAAGGAGCCTTGAACTCAGCACCAGAAAAACTTGTTATCGCTTTACTGGGCTGGCTACACGGGACGGACCTTTGTGTAGTCTCGAATGCCTGATGCAGAGCAGAGCAGGAACACTTATTAATATAGTATCGGCAGAGTTTCTTTTCAAGTTAAATAATTATCGATTTCGTAAGCTATTGATTTCTATAAGTGTCGTGTAAGCATGCCCAAATTTAGGCCATGTAGGACACTTGCATAAATTTCCTTCATCCTCTCTCTACTTAGTCTGTTCTTATAGTAAAGTCTTTTGCCCGTGACAGAATCTCTTTTACCAAGCTGAATAAGATTTAATCTATGAAATCCAACGGTATATATCATGTCACCTTTGATCCAACTATCTCTTTCCTGAAACATACCAATTTGTGGCATGCAGTTTTTAGGAAGCATATAGTGATAAGGCATTGCAGGGCGCGGCTTAACTGTACTTAATGGGACTACGGTTACTAACTCTGCTCTATTTTTTAATTGAGACGTTAAGATTATAACTGGTCGTTTTGACTTGACCATTTCCGGCTTTCTAAATCCTTGCGAAAAATCACAAAGCAAAACCTGTCCTGGTTTAGGGTGAATTGTAATTGACAATTATATAAGTCCATTTATTTGTAATGCTTTACATTATATCAATACAAACAAGTAAACAATACACGCCAACTAACAAAAATTTAGCGAGTGTATTAGATCGTTAACTCATTGAGAGTTTGTATTTTTTGTAATACTTGATCACTTTATTAACGTAGTTGCGGGTTTCTTTGTAGGGCGGTATTTTGTTACCGTATTTTTTTACTGTGCCTTCACCTGCATTGTACGCGGCAAGAGCAAGCGTTAGATCGTTATTAAATAATTTCAACAAATAGCGAAGATAGCGTGAACCACCATAAATATTTTGCCTGGGATTACGTCGATTGCTCACGCCATATTGTTTTGCTGTCTCGGGCATGAGTTGCATCAATCCGACTGCCCCAGCTTTCGAGATCGCATTAGGATTATATGAAGATTCTGCTGTGATGACAGCATGTAATAGTGTGTGTGGTAATTTATATATCTTCGCGACACTTCTAATCGTCGGATCAAATTTTTTCTGATTTTTCACCCAATTAAAGTTTTTCGGTAACTTCGCTTCTTCCCAACCCTTCCATGTTTTAACCAGGCGCTTATAGCCGCCGTGTCTCGGTTTGTCAGTCAGGATAACGCGACCATGTTTGTCGACATATTTATATATATCAGCATGACTCGGCAAGGAAAGCAGTGACAGCAGGGTAATAAAAATAATTGTAAATTTAGTATTAAACATTACAAATAGTGTTTCTTAAGTTTAATTTTATTTAGCTAGCCTAACCTTATAACAAATAAAGGCTTATTTGAATAATAATCAGTGCAAAAACAGCCGCTATGACATCATCGAACATGATACCAAAACCACCTTTAAGTCGTTTATCGGCAAGTGATATGGGCCAGGGTTTCCAAATATCGAATAATCGGAACAAGACAAAACCGAGTAAGATCCACATCCATTCTTTCGGCACCATAAACATGGTGATGAAATAACCGACAATTTCATCCCAAACGATGCCCGGATGGTCATGTACATTCAGTGCTTTTGCCGTATATCCGCAAAGAAATACGCCGATAAGGAAAGTGGCAATAATAAGTATGAGATAAATTTTCCAATCCGCCAATAACTGCTCAGGTAAAAGCAGGTATAGGCCGACAGCAATAAGCGTCCCCATGGTTCCCGGCATTTTAGGCGAAAGACCGCTTCCAAAGCCCAGAGATAATAAATGGGCAGGATTCAGCAATAATTTAGCTGAAACTCTTGCTTGTTCAGGCTTGTCCATAGTGAGACACTAAAATTTAAAGAGTCTACATTATATCTAAACACTATGCGTATCACACTTAGCTCTCTACTATTGTTACTTGTACTTGTTTCGTTTAAAGCGCCTACTGTTGGTGCTGGTGAGGCCGATGTAATTACAGCAAAAGTTGAACATGCCGGCGGTGACTTTTATCGATTTAACGTGACCTTGGAACATAACGATGAAAGTTGGGAACATTTCGCAAAAGCGTGGGAAGTACTGGATCTAGATGGTAAGGTTTTAGGTGCGCGTGTATTGCTTCATCCTCACATTAACGAGCAACCTTTTACACGTTCACAAACAATCGCTATTCCAGAAAATGTTAATCAGGTTACAATCCGTGCATACGATCTGGTCCATGAATATGGTGGTAAGGAATTAACTCTCAAAATTAATGAGGACAAAGATCATGATAAATAATAGAAAATTAATTATTGCATTCACTTTATTGGTGCATTTTCTTTCATTTGCAAACACTAATGCTTATGCCGATGATGCTCAAACGGAAGCGTTAATTGAACAGGCCATTCAAGGTCAACATCGTAGTGCCAAAAATAAAGCACGTGATATATATCGGCACCCAAAAGAAACATTAACACTGTTTGGGATCAAACCGGAGATGAAAGTTTTGGAAATATTACCGGGGGGCGGCTGGTACACCGAAATACTTACACCGATTTTAAAAGATAAAGGACAATTAACTGTCGCAAGTTTCGGAGAACAACACCCAAGTAATTATCTACGCAACATACATATGAAATTCATGGACAAACTTGATAGTAATATTGAGCTTTATGGAAAAATTAATCGGGAAATATTCGAAAATAAGGGGTATTTTAATAATACTGCAGATAGCTCACAGGATATGGTGGTTACATTCCGTAATACTCATAACTGGATACGTTTTGGTGGTATCAAAGAAACCTATCGTGCAATTCATCGTGTTTTAAAAAAAGGGGGCATATTAGGTGTTGTACAACATCGAGCTAATAAAGGGAGTGATGCACAAAAAACTGCGCAGCAAGGCTATGTACCTGAATCCTATTTGATCCGGTTGATTGAAAACACAGGTTTTGAACTGGTCGATAAATCTGAAATTAATGCTAATCCGAAGGATACGAAAGATTATCTTGAAGGAGTATGGTCTTTACCGCCGACTTACCGAGAAGGCGACGTAGACAAATCAATCTTTTCTGCTATTGGCGAAAGTGATCGTATGACCTTACGCTTCATTAAATTGTGAACGAAATAAATATCACAGCAAAACTGTTTTTATTACTTGGCTCAGCGAATGCAATGTTAGCTGTCATGCTCGGCGCTTTTGGTGCACACGCATTAAAAGCGCGTCTTGATGAAAACATGTTAAAGATATTCCATACAGGCGTTGAATATCATTTTTATCATGCGCTAGGCCTAATACTTATTGGTATCATTGCTATCAATATACCGGTTAATATTTGGATTAAAAATTCAGGATGGATGATGTTTGCCGGTATCATTTTATTTTCAGGTAGTCTATATTTTTTAAGCATATTGAATGTACGTTGGCTGGGCATGATCACTCCGCTTGGTGGACTATTATTCATCCTTGCATGGTTAAGCCTGTGCATTGCTATCTTTAAACAATAAATGAGAATATTAATGAAAACATTTTCTTTACTACTCGCTGTAGTATTTTTCCCATCTGTTGGTTTTGCTGAAGATATTGAGAATCAAATCAATAAAGCCTGTTTACGTCATGCAGTCTCGCTTGTTTCAAAATTAAAGATAGAGGTCATTGGAGATCTCAGTCAAGAAAAGTATGAACAAGCTCTAAAACTTGCAACTGATTCATGTCAGGCATATTTCAAAAAAGAGTTCAGTCAAAATCCTGAATCTGTTGCTACGGCTAGTAATAATGATAAAGAGGAAGATGGCAGCGTGAAAGATTGGTTGACTGAAAAAATTCTTAGTGATGATGTAACGCGAAAGAAAGGAAATGAACGTTTAAAAAGGATGAAGTGAGAAAAATATTAATAGGCAAAATGTCCAGACTAGCATCACTAGGAATACACCTATAATCATTAGCTTCTTTTTGTCTTCTTCATCTATCTTACATAGTGAATGTTCTTGTTTGATGTCACTTGGAATAAATTTAAAGATGAGCGCCAATGCAATCGGCACTAGAATCACTTCATCCAATAAACCAATCACAGGAATAAAATCAGGAATTAAATCTATTGGACTAATAATATAAGCTAGAACCAAACCAAGCATTGCTTTTGCATACCAGGGTGTACGTTTGTCACCCATTGCTGAATACATTAAAAATATTTTATCTGTCACGATTATGATTATGTTTTATACAGGGGCTCCAGCTTTCCTATAGATTTTGCAGTTAGTTTATTATTAAATGACTGTGCTTCGAAACTTCTCAAAAAATCAGCACCATTCCATTGAATTGTTGTTTTTCCATATAAGCAGGCATTCAACTCATCAAGCTTTAATTGAAAATCTTTTTCACAATGTACTTTTACTGTATTAATACTGCTTATTTTTTCATCTGGCCACAAATCATTAGCCCAGCCTAGCAATGCTTGTTTTGTCAATACAGCATCGTTAGCAGCACATGCCTGCTTAAGCTGTTTCAAGTATTGGCGGCTAGATAATTCCTTTACGGAATCATTGTTTGGTCTAACTGGAATACGTTTACTTTTCCAAAAAATGAATAATGTTATTCCCCACAATATAAATAGTATCAGGCTCAGCCATTTCCATAGTGCTTGACTAGATGCAGGCTCAGCTATTTTAATAATTTCTTCATCGATATTTTTTTCAACCGGTATTACTTTTTCAACTAACAGCTTGGGAGTTTCACTCACAGGTGCCGTAGCAGAAATTTCAGCATATATAGAGCGCTCAGGTAATTCAGCAAACTCCATTTTATCAGTATCTGTATTCCACCATGCAATTTTGATCTCGGGTAAAATATATTCGCCCGCTTCTATTGGAATAATTGCCATCTTGTCATGGCGAATACCAATAAAACCATTTTCATCATAGGATTCTTCATGTTCAGGCTGATCAGGATATTGTTTTAACGTTGCAGGCAGATTATTTTCTATCTCCGGTAAATTACTTGCGACTAATCCATTTGCTTTTAAGGTCAATGTACGTGTAGTTGCTTCACCTTGTTGTAATTTACCCGGATCAAGCGACCATTGTTCCTGGATGGTTAATTGACTGGCCGGCAACCAGGTATCACCCGTAAAAGAATCCGGTATAGGTTTTACTTCAAGATTAATACTGTCTGAACGTTTCACTATTAATTTAGAATCAGAACCAAACGGATCAAAGTTAAAGAAACCAACTAAACCTGTTTGTCCCTGAAAAACCAAAGGTTCTATTTTTATTGCTCCACTGCTTTGTGGAAAGAGGGCATACTGCCGCTGAATAACGACATATTTTTTACCCTTTATTCTTGTTTCAAAACTTTTATCTTCACCTAGTTTGTTAACGACTGCCTGACCACCCCTGATTTCAGGTTCAGATAAACTTGCATTATTTGTTTGAACAGCGCGATAAAGTTTAACCGTGTAAATTACCTGAGCCTGCACATAAGGTGTTTTGCTATTGACTTCGACTTCGACAAAAATATCATCCGTCTTATTTCCTGTTATTGATGGAGCATTAGCAACGACTTTTATTGAACTCGCTTGGCTAACATCTTTACCAAATCGAATAGAAGGAATACTTAATATTCCGGCCTGATTTGCAATTACTGTTAATATCCATTGCCTGGATCGCGTCATTTTCCCATTAATGATTTGAGTATTACTACGATGACTTGTATTCAATACGGTAAATGACTTATTTAATGGGCTAAAATCAGGTTCTCCATCGACTTTCTGATTACTTTCAAATACCAACTTAAATGATTCATCGGCAACAACAGGATTACGATCAACGCTAATCGATATTTCAGCCTGTAAAAACTGACTGAATAACAACAACATTAACGTGAAAATCAATTTAATATTCATCTTTTCTTACCAATTTTTTCCATTTGTTGAATATTGTTTTTTTTCCTGTTGATATTGATACTTGAATTTCCGTCTTAGTAAACCCGATGGATCATCAGGAATACGACGTAACCATTGTTCTGCCGCCTGTTGTTCTTCGTCAAGCTCATTCATTGCCTGCTGAGCTTCTTGCTGTTCTGACTCATCTTCGGAATCTTTTTTTTCTTCTTCCTTAGAATCTTCCTGAGCCTGCTGTTTCATTTTTTCTTCTGATTCTTGTTCTGACTCTTCCTTATTTGCTTGCTGTTGCTCAGCATTTTCACTATTTTCCTGTTGCTCGTTCTGTTTTTGAGATTGCTGTTCTTCTGACCCGGACTTGGAATCTTGTTGCTCAGATTTTTTATCGGAATCTTCGTCTGAATTTTTATCTGACTGAGACTGCTGCTGTTTTTGTTTTTCTAATTCCTTTTCAACAAGTTTTTTATTAAATTTTGCATCTTCATGTTCAGAATTATTTTCCAGCACCTGATCGTATGCTGCAATAGCTTCTTCATAACGCCCCTGCTTTGCCAAAGAATTGCCTTTATTATAAATATTACGGTCATCCTCGTATTCATTTAAAAATTCTTCTGTCGCTGCAAAATCACCTGCTCGGTATTTAGCCGCTGCTTTCCACTCATTATCCTGAAACAACTCAGAAGCAACATCAGCTTGGTTATTTTCCAAAGCCTGCATTGCTTTTTGGTTTTTATTCATCCATAAATCATTCCATTCAAATGCAATAGCTTCATCTGGACTACTGATCATTACACAGACTAAAATCGCCAAATAACCGCGCCGAAAACCGAGTGCCACTATGGGTAAAATAAACAGCACTATCCACGGTCCAAACTCATGCCATTGATCCGTTTTAAATTCCGTTTCCGTCTGTTTATTCGGTTCCAGTTCGCTAATAAATAAACGATTTAGACGCTCAATATCACCATCAGCAATCTGGCTTATTTCATAATAACCACCGCCCACACTTGCCAGGTATTTTAGCGACTCTTGATTTAATTTTGGAATAACAATTGTTCCTGCTCTATCTTTCAAAAAACTACCTTCACCCATTCTTACAGGGACACCTTCTTCAGTGCCTATACCAAGAATGGAAACCTTATAACCACTTTGCTTTGCCCGAATAAAATGTTCCTCATATTTGCTATCAACTTCATCTGTTACCAGCAAGATATGTCCCTGACTGATACCGGCCTGTTTTAATAATTTTATTGATTTTGTAATTGCACTATCGGTATTACTGCCCGGCGCTGGCATTATGGCTGGAGATAGTGCAGATAATTGCGAATTTATTGTTTTAATATCATCTGTCAATGGTGTCACTACATAGGTACTTCCGGCATAGACCAGTAAGGCAGTTTGTCCTTCTTTTCTAAGATTCAATAGATCAGAAATTTTAAATCGTGCACGTTCAAGGCGACTTGGTTTAACATCATCAGCATACATAGACAATGATAAATCCAAAGCAATAACCAAAGCGGATTCTTTTTGAAAAACAGGTTGTGGCAAACGTTCCCAGCTAGGTCCCGCCAAAGCGATTATAATTAATAAAGAAACTAAGCTCGCCAGAATAATATTTGACACTTTCTTTGCGCCAGATTTACCGACTAATATATAGGGTAATAATTCAGCATCACACACGCTCTCCCAATGCTTATTAACTAAATGATGCTTAGCCAACTTCCATAAAACTAATACAACAGGAATTATGGCAATAAACCAGTAAGGACGAATAAAATGAAATTCACTTATCAACATTAATCTCGCATACCGTTGAAAGAACGCATTAACAACAAAACTAACATTAAAATTAACGCTACTGCTAAGGGCCAATAATATAATGCCGTTTGTGGTCTAAATCGTTGTACATCTTTTTCTATCGGTTCAAGCTCATCCAATAATTTATAAATCTGTTGCAGCTGTTCAGTATCTGTGGCACGAAAATAGCGACCACCGGTTTTATCTGCAATTGCCTGTAATGTTTTTTCATCAAGATCAGCTGATGGATTAATCCGGCGAACACCGGCAAACGTAAGCACGGTCTTTTCATCTGCACCAATGCCAATCGTATAAATTTTCAAACCTTCGCGCGCAGCTATTTCTGCTGCTGCCAAAGGTTCTACAGCACCGGCTGTGTTTGTTCCATCAGTAAGCAAAATAAGCACACGGCTTAGTTCATCCTGTTCACGTAAACGTTTAATTGCCAGACCAATCGCATCACCTATTGCTGTTGATGTCCCGGCCAAACCAATTGCTGACTCATATAACAAGGTTTTCACTGTCAGGCGATCAAATGTTAATGGCGTTTGTAAATACGCTTGTTCACCAAACAGAATTAAGCCAAGACGGTCACCAACACGATGCTCAATAAACTCACCTGCAACATGTTTGGTTGCATATAAGCGATTTACACGTTTACCATTTATAACAAAATCTTCTTCTTTCATACTGCCGGATAAATCTACTGCCAACATCAAATCACGACCACTCACTGGAATTTCGATATATTCGCCTAGCCACAGTGGGCGCATACCGGCAATGATTAAACAACACCAGGCTATGAGAGCTATCCAGAAAAGTTTGCGCTTTATATCAACACGATGTTCGGTATTTTTTTTAGAACTGAATTCATCCAGAAAAGGAACACGCAAGGCAGCTTCGTTGACAACTTCGACAGGTCGCAACATAAAACGAATAATAATCGGTAACGGCAATAATGCAGCGACCCAAAACCAATCAAAATGAATCATTGCTAGCTCCTATCACTATTACTCAAACTATTACGATTAGCACAATCAATCCACGATGAAGTTAAGTTTAGTAATTCTGTCGCATCATAATCCGCTTTAGCCTGATATGGCGCTTCTATTAAAACTCGTCCTATGCCGTTACTAAACGATTCACCATCGTTCAAATTATCCAGAAATAACAACCAGTCTTGTCCGGTTAATGATGCAGACTCATCTCGTTTAAATAGACTTATGCTGACACGCCTTATCAATTCAGAAATTTCTTTTACTAAAATAGATTTATCCTGATTTGAATTAAACTCATTTTCTATTCGTTCCAATTCCTGTTTGGCAAGGGTCACTGCTGATGTTCGATGCTTGCGTCTATGTTGAATAAGAAAAAAAACAGATGCCACCGTGATAATAATTAACAACAGTAATATCCACCAACCTGGTGCTAACGGCCACCATAAAATTGAATCTGGCAAATGAATATCACGCAATGCCAATGTTGTCGGATCTGTAGCCTGCATCATCGTTAACGAAGACCTTCTTTTATTACTTTTTCCGGGTTATCTTCAGTACGGCAACTTAAAAAAGTTGCATGGCATGACCGTGCTGTTTTTAATAAATATTCCTGATGCGCTTTAAACTTATTAGCATGATCAGCAATTAATTCTTTATTGTGAGTATCGAAAACTAATTCTTGTTCTCCGTTAGTTATTCGATAATTTCCCGCAGGTGGTAAAAATTCTTCCAGCCAATCATAAATATGCACCATGATTAATTCATTGTGTTGACGTAAACGAATCAAATGAGAACGCGACTGTTCATCAAATCCACGAAAATCACTTAATAAAATAACCATGCTCCCCGGTCTGGTCATGCGACGTAAATTAATCAAGGAATGCAACATACCTTGCTGTTTGTTTTCAACAACGCCAGATTGTTGCCAGGCAGGATGCTCTACCATGTGTTTTATTAATCTTAGTACAGCAGATTTGCCCCGTTGCGGTTTTAACTCATGATGAATTGAATCGGAAAAAACAGCCCCACCAATACGATCACCCTGTCTATTCGCAGTCCATGCAAATAAACTGGCAAGTTCGGCTGCAATAACAGCTTTAAATTTGCCATGTGTTGCAAAAAACATCGGCGCACGAAAATCGACCCAAATATGTACGGGTCGTTCACGTTCTTCAGCAAATAATTTTGTATGTGCTTTTCCGGTACGCGCTGTTACACGCCAATCCATATTACGAATATCATCTCCCGCTTGATACAAGCGTGATTCATCGTATTCCATGCCTCGGCCTTTAAATGCTGATTGATAATCTCCCGATTGAGAGGCGCTGATCATTCCGGATTTAAGCGATAAAGCCCGGCTCTTCTGGCTTAAAGCAATTAAATCCGAAGTGGTAATATTTGCTGGGTTGGAAATTGATTCAGGTACAACAGACATAATATTTAAGGAACAGCAATACGCGAAAGTAATTCAGAAATAACACTATCAGCTGTTATGCCTTCAGCCTCGGCTTCATAATTTAATATCAAACGATGACGTAATACTTCGTGCGCAACCGCTTGCACATCTTCCGGCCCGACATAATCACGTTGCTGTAACCAGGCATGTGCGCGAGAACATCGGTCTAATGTAATGCTTGCTCGAGGACTGGCACCATATTGCAACCACTGTGCAAGGTCATCGCCATAAGCACCTGCATTTCTGGTCGCAAGTACAATTTGTAAAAGATATTGTTCAATATTCTCCGCCATATATATGGATAACACTTCATCACGAGCAGCAAAAATAGCGTCCTGTTTTATCGGAGTCGAAACTTCAGCAGTCGATGATTGTTTTGCTTCAGCCCGTGCCAACTTTAAAATACCCTGCTCTTCTTCATCACTTGGATAATCTATTGTCACATGCATTAAAAATCGATCCAATTGAGCTTCAGGTAAGGGATAAGTGCCTTCTTGTTCAATCGGATTTTGAGTAGCCATGACTAAAAATAAATTGGGTAAAGCATAAGTTTTTTTACCCACAGTGATCTGCCGTTCGGCCATAGCTTCAAGTAAAGCAGATTGAACCTTTGCCGGTGCGCGATTAATTTCGTCAGCCAAAACCAGATTGTGAAATAAAGGGCCTTGTTGAAAAACGAAGCTGCCCTCTTGTTGGCGGTAGATTTCTGTTCCTGTCAGATCAGCTGGCAATAAATCAGGTGTAAATTGAATTCGATGAAAATCGGCTTCAATTCCTTCAGCCAATACCTTAATTGCTCTGGTCTTGGCTAAACCCGGAGCACCTTCGACCAGTAAATGGCCATCAGCAAGTAAGGCGATTAATAATCGATTAACCAGTTTTTCCTGGCCAATAATTTGTTTCCCGATATGGGTTTGTAATAGTTGGATCTCTGTAATTGCAGACATAAGTACCGCTCTATTTAAATGACAATGTTATGGACAATAATTTTTACGAAAAAATCCCTTGGATTCCATGCTTATGGACAAAGTCTATTGTAAACTTGAAAACGATTGTTTCAAAATTAAAGAGGATATTATAACTATGAAGGAAACACCAAGTTTTGCCGATCGTGTACGCGCAGGTGAAATTTTAATGGGCACCTTAGTCAGCTTACCATCAGCAGAGATATGTGAATTACTTACACATGTCGGCTATGACTGGTTATTTATTGATGCTGAGCATGGCGCTTTCAACCCTCAGCAAGCACAAAGTATGTTACAAGCCGCCGCACCAACACCTTGTGTCATACGAGTTCCGGAAGGTGAGTCAATCTGGCTTAATAAAGCGCTGGATATCGGTGCCGCAGGTGTTATTGTTCCGCAAGTACATAATTCGGCCCAAGCTAGAAAGATTATCAAACACTGTAAATATACACCCACTGGAGATAGAGGCATTGGTGTTGGGCGAGCTCACAAATATGGGGTTGATTTTGAGCGTTATCTTGAAAAAGCAAATGAAGAAACAGCTGTTATTCTGCAAGCTGAAAGTGCTGAAGCAGTAGATAATATCGATGACATAGCAAGTCTAAAAGGAATTGATGCCATATTAATTGGTCCTAATGATTTATCCGCCAGTCTGGGGAAACCAGGAGAGATAGACCACCCTCTGGTTCAATCTGCTATTAATAAAATAATAAAGGCTTGTCAAAATGCCAACGTCAGCATGGGCTATTTTGGTGTTAGTGCAGAAGCGGTTTTACCTTATAAAGAAAAAGGCTTTAGTTTGTTAACTGTCGGTGTTGATACTATATTTTTAATTAAGTCAGCCGCACAAACACTTGCAGAAATGAATGAGTAAGAGAAGTATTATGGGTCTTGGCACAATCAATACGATACTGAATACAGCACCGATCGTTATTCAGGGCACATCACGTTTAATTAAGTTAATACGTGAACAAAAAAATGACCAACAACCTGAAGAAGAAATACCCGAAACAATTAATGGTATTAGAAATGAAGTTGATCGACTTCATCAAAGGCTCGATGCAAATGATGAATCTAATGTAGAACAAATAAAATTGATCGAAGAACTGGCAAAACAAAATGAATCTCTAGCTACACAGCTTAAAAAAACAATTACTCAGTTAAATAGATTTGCACTATTGGCTGTATTCGCCTGTCTTATTTCCATCATTTGTTTGCTGTATCTATTTCAGTAATGTGAAGAAAGTATATAGCAGCGACAACTTTATAATGGCAGGCCATATACATAGTCTGTTGCAAGCAAATAATATCGATTGTCACCTGCGAAACATGAACCTGACAGGTGCTATTGGTGAACTACCACTTAATGAGTGTTGGCCAGAAGTCTGGGTCAATGATGAATCTGACTTTAACTCAGCTGAACACCTGATAAAAACAGCTCTATCAACCGCCGAACAAAATGAAGCCTGGCAATGTCGATGTGGTGAGTCGATTGAAGGCCAGTTTGAAGTATGCTGGTCTTGTGGAAGTGAAAGAGAAACTTGATTTTTATATGAATTGTAAGTGACTAATACAATAGCAGTATATTTAAAATCATAATTTCTTCGGCATATAAATTGCGTAAATAAAAGCTATGCTCATAGTCAGTTCAACTAATACTTCTTTCTGTCAAATGACAGGAGAAAATAATAATTTATTTATAGTCAGAAAACAGGATTAAACATGGATATTATTTCAGTAATTATTCTCGATAAATCAGCTATTTTCGCTGTACTTTAATTTAAATAATTTTTATCAAAGGAGCGTATTTATGAAAGAAATATACGTATTTGAAATTATGACAGAAAACGTCACAACTTGCTCACCTGACACAACGTTGAAAGAAGTTGTAAAAATACTAAGTAGTAATCGCATATCAAGTTTGGTAATTACTGAAAATGATGAGCCTACAGGCATCATTACCGAACGTGATATGGTCGCAATTTTAGCTGACATGTTGAACGATGTAGTCTGGGATAATTTATCCATTGATCACTTCATGACAAGCCCAACTTATACAATGCGCAGCGAAGTTGCCTTGCATGAAGCTGTAGAGTTTTCAAAGGATAAAAATATTCGTCACCTTCCGATTATTAATGAAAATAATAAACTCATTGGCTTATTAACACAAACCGACATGATTAATGGCTTGTCAAAAATTACATATATTTAATTACATGACTTAAGCTCATATATAATCACTCTGGATAAATAATTCACAAAAAAAGATGATGCATTTTTTTCCTTCTATATTTATTTGTTTGTTATTCGTATCCGCAGCCAGCGCAGATGTAATTCGAACAGACGTAGAACCTGCACTCAGTATTGCACCCGATGAAACAAAAGTAATCGTAATTGAATCGAAGTATGGAAAACCTGTCGAACTATTTTGGCAAACACTTAGCCCTGAATCATGTAAAAATTCAGCCTGCGTAAAATTCAAAGAAAAAAATGCCAGTTTCGACTTTGCATCATTCAACGGACAAGGCACATATGACGCCACAGATAATAAAGTTACTTTATCATTCACCAATCAGACAAAAACACCTGTTACATTACAATTAACAAAAATTGAACGAACCTGTACTGCCGAAATATGTGACTTAATACTAACGACTGATACACAGGACTGGAAAGTAGTACGCATACAGGAATTTATCGAGATTAAAAATAGCGAAGATGGCTCATATTCAATACTTCAAGGTGTCACGACAAAAGGGAAAAAATTTGAAATTATTTTAGCCTGGTGGTTTTACGAAGCTTCATCCTATTCGACAAGTTGCCCAAAATTTATACAACGCTGGATTAATAAACCAAACCGGGATTATGTCCCCTATGTCATCGCAGGCAGTTCACTCGTGCCAAATATCAAAAATAAAAAACAATTTATCCTTTCCGTTGATACTTGCACTAAAAAGGCTGTAAATTTCAATGCTCCAAAAGACAGTGAATATTAGAGAGACTCTGGATTAAATTTAAAGAAAATAATGATTGTTTGAATCGATACTTTTAATACTTTTTTGGTGAAATTTCAAAAAACACCATTTAAAAAAAACAATTTAATTCAATATAATCAATATCTTATATGTTTATCTGCTACTTTGTTGCGTCGCAACATAATTAGCGTATAATTACCTCCAAGTACTAATTAAATATTGGAGAAATATCATGACAAACGCATTCGAAAGTTTAGTAGAACCTGTAAAGCAACTGAACGACTTGACCTTAAAAAGCATCGAACAAATCGCTGCTATTCAGATTAAAGCCATTCAGGAAAACACGAAAATCAGTGTTGACGCACTGAAATCTGCAACTGAAATAAAGGATATTGATTCGCTGCAAGATTACCTGACAAGTCAGGCTGATGTTGCACAGAGCGTATCTAATAATGCTGTTGAAGATGCAAAAGAAATCGCTAAATTGAGCGAATCTTACGCTAACGAAGTTAAAGAGCTTGTTGAGAATTCAGTTCCTACTGCTTAATCTCAAGTTATATAGTTACACTAAAAACCGCTCCATTGAGCGGTTTTTTTATGTACAGGATGTACTGTATGCTGCGGGCGCATGGACGCGCAAGAGCAGCGACGTATAGATGAATAGGCGGTACGACTGCAAGGATGCAGGAGGTAGAGTTGCGCCGGGAGCAGCAACCGAGTGTCGAGTCTGGAACGGAGACCGATACAGGATGAGACTCTCAAGGTCGAAAATGCTGGAAATAATATTACCGTCTTCCCTAGTAATCATTTCTTAGCCAATAAATCTTTCAAGTTCGCAAAGGGTTTGCCGGTTGCGTGCTCTCGTTCAAGTTCATTATTAGCACTTGTCGTAACGCCTTCTGTATCAAGATATTTTGCATGTTCATGATCGTGACAATAAAGACAGAGTAATTCCCAATTACTTCCATCAGAGGGATTATTATCGTGATTATGATCTTTGTGATGAACAGTTAGTTCACTAAGGTTTTCGCGAGTATATTCGCGTTCACATTTACCGCATATCCATGGGTAAAGTTTGAGTGCCTGTTCACGATAGCCATGCCCTCGTGCCTCAGTATTGCGTTTAGATTCAGCTACAATTTTATCAAGCTTGTCCATCGTATTTGCAATAAATAGAGTTGATGACGTTTCAATTGATGGTTCTGTTAGTGCCTTAACACGCCCGCTTGAATACTAATCAGTTCGTCAAATGTCTTGAGCTGTTTTAATAAGGTGTTGGTGGAGGGATCATTTTTATGCAAGCATTCTTCAGCGTATTCAAAAATAGCACTTTGCGCTGGTAACGGTTTAGTTTGCTCCAAAGTGTCTTTCATTCTAGGCAGGAATATCCACTGCAGCCATTGCTCGAATTTAAGCGTATCCAGGCAAAACGGGGTCGTACTGCTTAAGTCAATGTCAGCCGGCTTACATTCGTCCCACTTGCCGTGAGTCCGCAGGCTGGCTTCAACTTCGAGTAATACGTCGGCAATTCGGCTGGGAATATCGTGCATTAGACTAATTATACGTGGTGTCTGACCATTTCAACAGGTCGGAATAATAGCCAATTTCTATATGACAAGAAGTCTTATTCGCAATTTTTCAGCTGCTAAAGTCTTATTTTTAGCTATTTTTCTATAAAAATGGCCCTGATATTTCACAAAATTTATCATTCTGGTTTATACTCCGCCCGCCAGTTTGTACGTCAATGCGGTCATCTCGGTAAAATTTCAGTAGATGTGAGTATTTGGTAGCGCTAGTTTCCGAAACGTAGTGCAGGGGCAGTAATCGATTCGAGACTTTGCATGATGTTACGAACGAAGACTAATCGAGGCAAAAATGAATTAAAAAACGGACGACTGCAAGGATGCAGGAGGTAGAGCGACGCAGGAAGCCAAAGCCGAGTGTACACGGAGTACATGAGTATTTTTAATTCATTTTTAACGAAGAGTAGTCGAGTGCAGTAATCATGCTAAGCACTCGATCATTAATTTAACTTTAAATAGAGTAGAACAATGACTGATTTATCGAAGTATAGAAATATAGGCATCTTCGCACATGTAGATGCAGGTAAAACCACGACCTCAGAACGTATTCTGAAACTGACTGGCAAGATTCATAAAACCGGTGAGGTGCATGATGGTGAAGCTACCACTGACTTTATGGAACAGGAGCAAGAACGTGGTATTACTATTCAGTCTGCTGCAACGAGCTGTTTCTGGAAAGACTATCGAATGAATATTATTGATACCCCGGGACACGTTGACTTCACTATTGAAGTGTATCGCTCATTAAAAGTACTCGATGGCGGTATTGGTGTATTTTGTGGCTCTGGTGGTGTTGAACCTCAATCTGAAACCAACTGGCGCTATGCAAATGATTCCGAAGTCGCGCGAGTTATTTTCGTAAATAAACTTGATCGTGTCGGTGCAGATTTCTACCGTGTTGTAGATCAAGTTGAAAATGTTCTTGCTGCAAATCCATTAGTCATGACCCTGCCAATTGGTATCGAAGATGATTTTATTGGCGCCGTTGATCTTCTAACCCGCAAAGCCTGGGTTTGGAACGATCCGAATGACCCTGCTAAATATGAAATACAAGAACCACCTGCTGACATGGTAGACAAGGTTGAAGAATGGCGTGAAAAATTAATCGAATCGGCTCTTGATCAAGATGATGACTTGATGGAAAAATATCTTGATGGTGTAGAACCTTCCATAGAAGAAATAAAAGCCTGTATTCGTAAAGGTACAATCAGTCTGGATTTCTTCCCAACCTATTGCGGTTCTGCATTTAAGAATAAAGGTGTGCAATTGGTATTGGATGCCGTTGTTGATTACCTCCCTGACCCAACTGAAGTTAAACCACAGCCTGAAGTCGATCTGGAAGGTAATGAATCTGGCGAATATGCTATCGTTGATCCTGATGGACCATTTCGAGCGTTAGCATTCAAAATTATGGATGACCGTTTTGGTGCGCTTACCTTTATTCGTGTTTATTCAGGTACTCTTAATAAAGGAACAACCGTATTAAATACCTTTACTGGCAAAACTGAACGTATCGGTCGAATTGTTGAAATGCATGCAGATGAACGTATCGAACTCGACAGTGCACAGGCAGGCGATATTGTTGCTGCAATTGGTCTAAAGAATGTACAAACGGGTCACACCTTATGTGATCCAGATAAACCAGCAACACTGGAACCCATGGTCTTCCCTGATCCTGTTATCTCGATTGCATGTGCACCGAAAGATAAAGCGGCTTCTGAAAAATTGGGTGTCGCTCTTGGTAAAATGATTAAAGAAGATCCTTCTTTTCGTGTTGAAACTGATGAAGACAGTGGTGAAACCATTCTCAAGGGGATGGGCGAATTACATCTTGATATTAAAGTCGATATTCTTAAACGTACCCATGGCGTGGAAGTTGAAGTGGGTAGCCCCCAAGTAGCTTATCGCGAGACAGTGACGAAACGTATTGAAGACAGTTATACCCATAAGAAACAATCAGGTGGTTCAGGCCAATACGGTAAAATTGATTATATTCTTGAACCGGGAGAACCGGGTAGTGGTTTTGAATTTGAATCAACCGTAACGGGTGGTAACGTTCCCAAAGAATTCTGGCCTGCGATTAAAGCCGGTTTTGAAAAGAGCATGGATAAAGGTGTTTTGGCGGGATTCCCTTGCCTCGATTTCAAAGTAAATTTATATGATGGCGCTTTCCACGCAGTTGACTCATCTGCTGTTGCATTTGAACTGGCGGCAAAAGCAGCCTATCGCCAAACTTTACCGAAAGCCGGTCCACAATTAATGGAACCGATCATGAAAGTCGATGTATTTACTCCTGATGAGCATGTTGGTGATGTGATTGGTGATTTAAACCGACGCCGAGGCATGATTAAATCTCAAGATGCAAGTCCTACCGGTGTTCGTATTAAAGCGGAGTGTCCATTAAGTGAAATGTTTGGTTATATTGGTAGCTTACGTACCATTACATCTGGTCGTGGTCAGTTCTCGATGGAGTTCTTGCAATATAATCCTTGTCCTAAAAATGTTGCAGAAGAAGTTATCGCTGAAACAAAAGCAAGAGAAGAAGAAAAGAAAAAATAAAGATAGTTTTTTTCTAACTAAAAGACCGGGCTATGCCCGGTCTTTTTTATTCCGTTAATTAATTCCAGAAAAGATGTTGAAGTATAATGTTATCCCGCTTTACGTGCGCGTGATGCAGTTTTTCTTTCGTGTTCCTTTAAATACTTCTTACGCAGTCGAATTGACTTCGGTGTCACTTCTACCAGTTCATCATCATCGATAAATTCCAACGCTTGTTCCAAAGTCATTATAACGGGCGGAGTAAGGACAATATTTTCATCCGTGCCGGATGCACGAACGTTGGTTAATTGTTTGCCTTTCAATGCATTCACAACCAGATCATTATCACGCGCATGAATACCAACGATCATCCCTTCGTAAATATCTTCAGCATGTCCAAGAAACATCTTGCCGCGATCTTGTAAGTTAAATAAAGCAAATCCTGCAGCCTTACCCTGACCATTGGAAATCAAAACACCGTTATTGCGCTGTCCAATACCCTCTGACTGATACGGACCATAATGATCAAATACGTTATACAATAAGCCAGTACCGGAAGTCAGTGTCAGAAACTCTGTGCGGAAACCAATCAAACCACGTGCAGGAATGATATATTCCAATCGCACCCTGCCCTTACCGTCAGGTTGCATATTTTTAAGATCACCTCGACGTTCGCCGAGTTTTTCCATTACTGCACCTTGATTTTCAGCTTCGATATCAACCGTCAACTGTTCGTAAGGTTCTGTTCTATCCTCTCCCTCACCATGGACAATAACTTGTGGACGACTAACGGCAAGTTCATAACCTTCACGACGCATGGTTTCGATTAAAATAGATAAATGCAGTTCACCTCGACCGGAAACACGATATTTATCAGCGTCTTCAGTTACCTCTACTCTTAAAGCAACATTATGTTTTAATTCCTGTTGTAGGCGATCCCATATATTACGACTCGTAACGTACTTACCTTCTTTACCAGCAAACGGCGAAGTATTTGGCTGGAATGTCATGCTGATTGTAGGTTCATCTACCGTTAACGGTGGTAAAGCTTCAACTGTTTCCAGATCACAAATTGTTTCTGAAATACTCAATGGATCGAGTCCGGCGATAGCGACAATATCTCCCGCAGTTGCAGATTCAACTTCAATTCGTTCCAGACCAAGAAAACTATAAAGTTGTGTTATTTTTCCTTTGCGTGTTTTACCATCATCATCGATGACACTAATCTGACCTTTTTTTATCATCCCGCGCTTTATTCGACCAACACCGATAATGCCAACATAACTATTATAATCGAGTGTTGAGACCTGCATTTGTAAAGGTCCTTCCTCGTCAACATCTGGAGAAGGAACATCATTAATAATTGTTTCAAACAAAGAAGTCATATCACCGTCACGTACGTCTTCTTCGAGGCCGGCATAGCCATCTAATGCAGAAGCATAGACTACCGGAAAATCAAGCTGTTCATCTGTAGCACCTAATTTATCGAACAACTCAAAGGTTTGATCCAATACCCAATGTGCTCGAGAGCCATCGCGATCGATCTTGTTAATAACAACAATAGGTTTAAAACCCATGGCAAAGGCTTTTTGTGTAACAAAACGTGTCTGTGGCATCGGACCATCGACCGCATCTACCAGTAACAAAACAGAATCCACCATAGATAAGACGCGCTCAACTTCACCGCCGAAATCAGCATGCCCGGGTGTATCAACAATATTAATACGGTAATCATTCCATTTAATGGCCGTATTTTTGGAAAGAATGGTAATACCGCGCTCTTTTTCCAGTTCATTGGAATCCATTAAACGTTCAGCAGGCGCAGCGCGGGAATCCAATGTGCCAGATTGCTCCAGCAACTTATCAACCAGGGTGGTTTTACCATGGTCAACATGAGCAATAATCGCGATATTACGGAGTTTCTGGGTCACAGTGGGAATGCCTTAAGCAAAAAAGCGGGCATTATACATAGAGATGCTGAAAAGTGGATCAATATTACTCAGGTAGCGCTAACTATTTGATTTATATATAAAATTATTTCTCAAAGAACAACCTGTATTAACTTTCTCGGTTGTTTCACCTTATCTCCTGACTTAGTCCTGATAGATGCCTTGCACTTCCCACTGATAGACATGTACTTCAAACTCAAGATTTCTGGTGGGTTCGTGATTCCAACGCACTTTCAGAAAACTACAAAAAAGAAAGTTCCATCTAACCTTACTTATTAAGTATCTTTTGACACTACTAATGTCAAATAAACTATTGATATTTAAAGTTTTATCAATCATAATTACAATTATCATTAATTGATTGATAATATTATGAAATACAATGACTTAGATAACAACTCTCGGCGTATTTTAGTTGATTCATCTCAACTTTATGAGTCATTACTTGAAACGCAGAAAGAACAATTGCGTTTTCAAGGAAGCATGGTATGGAAACGTGTGAGCGAAAAAGAGTATCTATATAAGCTACGAAACAGGAAAGGTCATGGTAGCAGTCTCGGCCCACGCTCCCCTGAAACAGAATCAATTTATGAAGATTTTATTGAAAAGAAACAAGCTGTTAATGAACATGTTAACACATTAAAAACTGGTATCGCTCGCCAGGCTAAGTTTTGTATGGCTGCCGGGATAAATCGCGTACCGAAAGTTGCTGCGGATATATGGCGAGTACTGATGGCTGAAAAAGAACTCAGGCATAAATTTATTATTGTCGGAACACATGCGCTTTATGCCTACGAGAACATGGCCGGCGTACATTTTGATACAGAACTACTAGCGACAAATGATATTGATTTACTATGGAATTCCAGGAAAAAAATTAATATTGCCGCCGCAAGCAAAGATATCTATAGCATCATGTCATTACTGCAAAAAGCAGATAAAAGTTTTTCTCGTTTTGAAAACAAGCATTATGCAGCGGTAAATAAAACAGGCTTTATCGTTGAATTAATAAAACCTTTACCTAATCCACCAATGAAAACAGAATCCATGAGCATCGGTGGGAGAGATGACTTACAAGCTTCAGAAATAGAGGGATTAAATTGGATATTAAGCGCATCAAATGAGGATGTTGTTGTTATAAGTGAAGATGGTTTCCCAGTTAGTTGGGTAGTTCCTGATCCAAGAATCTTTTCAGCCCATAAACTTTGGCTATCTAAAAAAGAAGATAGAAACCCGGTAAAGAAAGTCCGCGATTTTGCACAGGCAAAAGCTATGATCAATCTTATTCAAAACTATTTAGAAGATTATCCTTTCGATAACGCGTTTATGAAAAATCTTCCGGATACACTTAATGACGTATTGAAGGCTGAACTAGAACAAAATGATGACAAGAAAGATATTGGCGATGAAGTTCCAGGATTTTAATTTAATCGTCCATATTTTATTTGTGTAAGCTACTCAGGCTGTTCAGCTTTACTTTCACTTTTCTTTTAAATAATCATTCATCAACAAATTAACACTGTAGCGTACACCAAAACCAATCGTATCCGTTGGGATGTGTGCCAAGCCGCCTTTCTTGTTGCTGCTGGATAGATCCATGTGTACCCATGGCGTATCATGTTTAACAAAACGTTGCAGAAAACGTGAAGCAAGAATATGGTCAACGCCACTTTCCTGTGAACATTGCTTTACATCGGCAATATCACTTTTAATCATCTCATCAAAATCTTCATCCAATGGGAACGGCCAAACTCGTTCACCCGAATCTTCACCTGCTTTGATTAAACCGGCGTGCCATTCTTTCTTATTAGTAAACACGCCACTATAAGAAGTACCAATTGAATACATGCAGGCACCGGTTAAGGTTGCGTAATCCATGATCAATGCGGGCTTTTCTTTTGAAGCTAATGCCAAAGTATCGGATAAAACCATGCGACCTTCCGCATCGGTATGTACAATCTCTATTGTTGTGCCATCGGATGCTGTAATCACATCATTAGGTTTATAAGCTTTTGGACCAATGTGATTCATTGCCAAAGCCATCCAGCATTCCAATGGACGATTAAATTTTAGTTTTGTCAGTGCCAGAAAAGTACCCAGTGCAACCGCACTGCCTTGCATATCTTCATGCATACCAAACATATAGTTTGCCGGTTTAAGATTAGTGCCGCCGGTGTCATAACAAATACCTTTCCCCACCAAAATGACTTTTCGTCCTTTTGCTTTGGTTGTCGGTGTATAACGTAAACGAACGATACCGGCATCAGCTTTCGGGCTACCTTGTGAAACGGCAAGAAACGCTCCTGCCTTTTTCTTCTTTAATGCGGCTTCATCATAAAAATCAAGTTTCCACTTATTTTCACGCACAATGACTTTTATTTTCTTAAGATAATCTGTTGGTGTGAGTTTATTAGAAGGCAATATACTCAGACTACGAGTTAAGGCATTACCTTCAGCAACGGCAAAACTTTGTTTAAAACCATGACGAGCTCGCACTCCATATAGCGAAAGCTTTGATAAACGTGATGGTGTTTTCTTCTCATTTTTAAATTGCGGCATGGTTGCCGAAGCTGCAAGAACAGCAGAGATTAATGCCTCAGCTATCCGTTCTGTAGTTGCATTATCAAACCCTGAAACAAGCAGGCCCAAGTGAGCAGGATTACTGCTCGTCTGAGTTGCGACCATCTTTCTTGCCAACGTTAACAAATCAAAACTATTGATCGTTGCTTCTATCGCGGCAAAAGCAACATGACTTGAACACTGATTGGGTAAATCAAGAACAACAGGACTAGTATCTGCTTTCTTTAGGTTTAGCTGTTGCCGACGATTTAGTAACTGTTCTTGATAAGGAAATATTTCACTCTTAACAGGGTGTGCGCATATCATTAACCAATTTTCGATGATATCGACATTTTTTTTCGTTGGCTGTGTTTTTTTTTGTATTAATTTTATACTCATATTACTAAATATTTCCTCACTTTAAGTAGGTCTTTTTGACTCTGGTATTTAACTTGCATTGTAAAAAACGATACATTTAGCCAAAATAATCCTAAACTGACTTTAAGGCCATACAAAAAATAAATAATAACAGTTTGCCAGATAGCGCGCCGTTTATTCTGAAAAATATTGAAAAGGACACTGATTAAAATGTCAGAAATAGAAAATGATATCGACCCACACGAAACGACTGAATGGCTTGAAGCTTTAGAAGCTGTTTTGAAGATTGAAGGTCCAGAACGCGCACATTTTTTGCTGGAAAAACTAATTGAAAAGGCTAGAAGCGAAGGCTCCGATATTCCATTTAGTGCGAATACAGGTTATGTCAACACCATTCCTGTATTCCAGCAAGCAAAATATCCTGGCGACACAACCATCGAACATAAAATTCGTTCTTATGTCCGCTGGAATGCGATGGTCATGGTGCTTAGAGCAAATCGAGATACCAACGTCGGTGGCCATATTGCCAGTTATGCTTCAGCAGCAACATTGTATGACGTAGGCTATAACCATTTCTGGCAAGCTCCGTCAGATAACCATGATGGCGATCTTATCTATGTTCAAGGTCATTCATCTCCTGGGATTTATGCAAGAGCCTTTATGTTAGGTCGCTTATCACATGAGCAAATGGACAATTTCCGTCAGGAAGTTGAAGGCGGAGGATTACCATCCTATCCGCATCCCTGGCTAATGCCAGACTTTTGGCAATTTCCAACCGTATCAATGGGGTTAGGTCCTATCATGGCCATTTACCAGGCTCGATTTATGAAATATTTACAAGACCGCAATATTCGTAACACGGATGGCCGCAAGATTTGGTTATTTATGGGAGATGGAGAATCTGATGAGCCCGAGTCTCTCGGCGCAATTGGTATGGCCGGACGAGAAAAGCTGGATAACCTTGTGTTTGTCATTAATTGTAATTTGCAACGCCTCGATGGTCCTGTGCGGGGGAATGGCAAAATAATACAGGAATTAGAATCCAACTTTCGTGGTGCTGGCTGGAACGTAATCAAAGTAATTTGGGGAACTCGATGGGATGCCTTACTGCAAAAAGATAATAATGGTCTCTTGAAAAAACGCATGGCCGAGTGTGTAGACGGTGATTATCAAACCTACAAGGCTAAAGACGGTGCGTATGTCCGTGAGCACTTCTTTAATACCCCTGAATTAAAAGCAATGGTCGCCGATTGGTCTGATAAGGATATCTTTGACTTAAATCGCGGTGGTCATGACCCTGCCAAAATCTTTTCCGCATTTCATGCTGCAGTAAATCACAAAGGTCAGCCTACCGTTATTTTACCCAAGACAGTCAAGGGCTACGGTATGGGTGAGTCTGGAGAAGCACAGAACATTACTCATCAACAAAAGAGCATGAGCCTGGATTCACTAAAGCGATTTCGTGATCGATTTGAACTACCAATGACAGATGAAGAGATAGAAGGTCTCCCATACCTCACATTTGAAGAAGGCTCTAAAGAAATCGAATACATGCAAAAGCGTCGTGAAGAACTTGGCGGTTATTTGCCAGCAAGAAGAGGAAAATCCAAAGCACTTGATGTGCCAGCTCTCAAAGCTTTCGATGCCTTATTAAAAGCGACATCAGAAGGCAGGGAAATTTCAACAACAATGGCCTTTGTTAGAATACTAAATATTCTGGTTAAGGATAAAAATGTAGGAAACCGAGTTGTCCCCATTGTTCCTGATGAATCACGTACTTTTGGTATGGAAGGAATGTTCCGACAACTGGGTATATGGTCACAACTTGGGCAACTTTATACTCCGCAGGATTCTGATCAATTAATGTTTTATAAAGAAGATATAAATGGCCAGGTTTTACAGGAAGGTATTAATGAAGCCGGTGGTATGTGTGACTGGATTGCTGCAGGGACATCTTATTCAAATAATGATGAACCGATGATTCCATTCTATATACTTTATTCTATGTTTGGCTTTCAACGAATCGGTGATCTTGCCTGGGCAGCTGGAGACTTGCGTACACGTGGATTTCTATTAGGAGGAACCGCTGGCCGTACAACTTTGAATGGAGAAGGTCTGCAACATGAAGACGGACATAGCCAACTCTGGTCGGCTGTTGTACCTAATTGTGTATCCTATGATCCTTGCTTTGCCTTTGAACTCGCTGTGATCATTCAAGATGGTTTACGCAGAATGTATGTCGAACAAGAAGATGTTTACTATTACATCACCGTTATGAATGAAAATTACGCCCACCCTGCTATGCCCAAAGGTACTGAGAACGATATTATTAAAGGCATGTATTCATTCCAAAAGGGAGCAAAAAACAAAAAGCCTCGCGTGCAATTAATGGGATCAGGTACAATTTTTAATGAAGTCATTGCTGCTTCCGAACTACTTAAAAAAGATTGGGGCGTAGAATCTGATATTTGGGGTTGTCCGAGCTTTACTGAACTCGCTCGAAATGGACAAACGTGTGAGCGTTGGAATCGACTACATCCAAAGTTGAATAAAAAAGTTACGCACATTGAAAAATGTTTGAGTAAAAGCAGAGGCCCTTTGATTGCAGCCACAGATTATATACGCTTATTTGCTGAACAAATAAGACCTTACTTACCTGTAAAAACGAATTACACCGTATTAGGCACAGATGGATTTGGTCGTTCTGATACGCGTGAGCAGTTACGTAAACATTTTGAAGTCAATCGTTACCATGTTGTTGTTGCCGCCTTAAATGGACTTTGTGATGAGGGCACGATAGAAAATAAAAAAGTTGCTGAAGCCATAGAAAAATACGGTATTGATAATGAAAGTCCTGCGCCATGGACAATTTAACTAATCTTCGATTATTAAACATATAACAGGATTGAATATAGATGAGTAATATTATCGAAGTGAAAGTACCTGATATTGGTGACTTTGATGCGGTTGAAGTAATTGAAGTGCTGGTGGAAACAGGTGACAACATTGAGCAAGAACAAGCTTTGATCACTTTGGAAAGCGATAAAGCCAGCATGGAAATACCTTCCACACATGCAGGGACTATTAAAGAAATGTTTGTTAATGTTGGCGATAATGTTGCTGAAGGAACAAACATTCTTAGCCTATCTGTTAGTACCGAAACACAAGCAAAAGTAGATGCGCCAGCAGACACTGAAACTGAAGAACCCAAAAGCACAACGCCTGTAAAAACAGAATCAGAACAACCAGCTATGGTCACAGAAACACCAGCCCCTGTTCAGGAACAAAGACCTACATCGAAAACTAAAGGTCATATACATGCAAGTCCTTCAGTACGTCGTTTTGCTAGAGAACTGGGTTTAGACATTACAAAAGTTACAAAAGCAAGTGGCCCTAAAAACCGAATTCTAAAAGAAGATTTAAAACAGTTTGTTAAACAGGTTTTATCTGACTCTAATGCACAAAGCGGCTCAGCGATTCCTTCAATTCCAAGTATAGACTTTACGAAATTTGGTGAAATAGAAGAACGTCCTTTAGGCAGAATTAAAAAACTAACCGCTATCAACCTGTCACGTTCATGGTTGAATGTACCTATGGTGACACATCATGAATTGGCAGATATCACGGAGATGGAAGCCTTTAGAAAATCACTAAAAAAAGAAGCGGAAAAAAGAAATGTCAAAGTGACGTTCCTGGCTTTTATTATGAAGGCATTAGTTGCTGCATTAAAAACGTACCCTGAATTCAATGCTTCTATATCAAGCGATGGCAATTCACTTATCTTAAAAAAATATTTTCACATTGGTATAGCAGTAGATACGCCTAATGGATTGGTTGTTCCAGTATTTAAAAATGTAGATCAAAAAAACATTTACGATCTGGCAGAGGAGATGGCTATTATTAGTAGTAAAGCAAGAGAAGGAAAATTAAGTCCAAAAGATATGCAGGGTGCGTGTATGACAATTTCCAGTCTTGGCAGTATTGGTGGCACTGCATTTACACCAATCGTAAATGCACCGGAAGTCGCAATACTTGGCGTGTCACGTTCTGATATGCAACCCAGATGGAATGGTAAAGAATTTGAACCGCGTTTAATGTTACCGCTGGATATGACTTATGACCATCGTGTTATTGACGGCGCTGCTGCGGCAAGTTTTATGGTAACACTTTCAAGTTACCTTAATGATATACGCCGCGTCTTATTATAGAGAATACTTTCATGAGTGAGCCCACAGATATTCTCGTTCCTGATATTGGTGATTTTGACAGTGTCGAAATTATAGAAATATTGGTCGCGGTTGGTGATTCAATAGAAAAAGAAGATTCACTTGTCACCTTGGAAAGTGATAAAGCCTCTATGGATATCCCTAGTCCAAACGCAGGAATTGTTAAAGAACTCTGTGTTAATGTTGGTGATAGCATATCAGAAGGTGGTTTGATTTTACGTTTAGAAAGCACATCTGCCACTATCAATGAAAAACCACAGGCTGTAACTGAATCATCCCAAGAAAAACCTGAAACATCTCAATCAGCACCAGCACCTACTCCCTCACCACTACCTAAAGGTACAAGTGACTATCACGCTGAAGTGATCGTACTTGGTGCCGGTCCTGGTGGTTATACTGCTGCCTTTCGAGCTGCTGACCTGGGTTTGAAAACCATATTAATCGAACGTTATTCATCAATTGGCGGAGTGTGTTTAAATGTCGGTTGTATTCCATCAAAAGCATTACTCCATGTCGGCAAAATAATTTCAGAAGTTGATGAATTAAAAGAACACGGTATTGATCTTGGTACTAAAATTCCAGATCCGAAACCAGTTCGTGATTGGACTGAATCAATTATCAATAAACTGACCTCCGGCTTAAAAGCTATGGCAAAACAACGCAAAGTAGAAATCGTACATGGCGTTGGTAAATTTACTTCTGCTAATGCTATTGAAGTAGAGAACAATGGTGAAACGAAAACAATTACCTTTGATTCAGCTATTATTGCAGCAGGTTCTCAAGCAACAAAACTACCTACTATGCCGGATGACCCGCGTATTCTGGATTCAACCGATGCCTTGTTACTGGAAAAAATTCCGAAACGCATGCTGGTTATTGGCGGTGGTATTATTGGATTAGAAATGGCGACCGTTTATGCCTCCTTAGGATGCAAGATCACTGTTGTTGAAATGCTGGATAGTTTGATTGCTGGTTGCGATAAAGATATTGTTCGTCCATTACAAAAACGAATAAAAAAAATCTACGAAAATATTTATTTAAAAACAGCGGTTACATCAGTTAAAGCAATGAAAAGCGGGCTTGAAGTTTGTTTTGATGGTCAAGGTGTACCAGAAAAAGATAAATTTGATGCAATATTAGTTGCAGTAGGCCGTCAGCCAAATGGTAAAAAGATTGATGCTGATACAGCAGGTATCAATGTTGATGAACGTGGTTTTATTCCTGTAGATGATCAACAACGTACTAATGTAAATAATATTTTTGCTATTGGTGATATTGTTGGACAACCTATGTTGGCACATAAAGCAACACATGAAGGTAAAATAGCTGCTGAAGTTATTGCCGGGCATAAAGTCGGTTTTGATGATCGGTTTATTCCTTCCGTTGCCTACACCGATCCTGAAATAGCCTGGGTTGGTTTATCCGAAACTGAAGCTAAAGAAAAAGGTATTGAATATGGCAAAGGCGTGTTTCCCTGGGCTGCCAGTGGTCGTTCATTATCGTTAGGTCGAGATGAAGGCATCACCAAGGTTTTATTTGATAAGGAAACAAAACGTGTTTTAGGAGCCGCCATTGTTGGTCCTAATGCCGGTGATTTAATTGCTGAATGCACATTAGCAATTGAGATGGGGGCAGATGCTGAAGATATTGGTTTGACCATACACCCACATCCAACGTTATCTGAAACAGTTGCCATGGCGGCTGAAGTATTTGAAGGAACGATAACTGATCTTTATATTCCTAAAAAGAAATAAGTCGCAGACGCCTACATGGATGTAGGTGGTAGAATCGCGTCGGGAACAGCGACCGAGAACACAGAGAAAGAAAATTGTAATTTTTAAAATCTCTATGACTAATATTAACAATTCTTCTGTATGACAAGTCTCAACTATACTGAATATGGTCAGGGAAGGCCGGTTATTATCCTGCATGGCTTATTTGGTTCCGCACGTAACTGGCAAGGTATCGCCAGATCATTAGCAGAAAACCATCATGTCATTACACCTGACCTGCGTAATCATGGACTATCTCCCCATGTCGATAGTATGTCCTATGAAGAAATGGCAGAAGATGTAATAGCCCTCGCTGATAAATTAAAACTGGATAACATTATTCTTGTCGGCCATAGCATGGGCGGCAAAGTTGCAATGACTGCAGCCTTGCAAAATTCGACTCGTTTTTCCGCTTTGATTGTTGTTGATATTGCACCTGTTAACTACAGTCATGATTTCGAAGCTTTGCTTGGCGCAATGAATTCACTCGATTTAAAATTATTAAAAAATCGAAATGAAGCTGAAGCTGAATTGGCAAAAACAACGGATGAAGCTGGCGTCGTACAATTTATCTTACAAAATCTGATACGTTCAGATGACAGTTTTTGTTGGCGAATTAATCTTCAGCAAATTTCTGCCAGCTTGAGTTCCATAAGCAAATTTCCGGAGTCATTAAGCAACGTATCTTGTCATTTGCCCACTTTATTTCTGGGAGGAGCTGACTCTCAATATCTTCTCAGTATTCATAATCCTGCGATATATCAATATTTCCCGGCAGCCGAAATCACCATGATTGAAGGCGCTGGACACTGGTTACATGCAGAAAAGCCAGTCGAATTCCTAAAAGAAGTAAAATCCTTCATTAATTATGTAT
>CAZGBJ010000015.1:2775-5035 GCA_964523895.1 uncultured Enterobacteriaceae bacterium | reverse complement strand
GCAGAAAAGCCAGTCGAATTCCTAAAAGAAGTAAAATCCTTCATTAATTATGTATGAGAGTCTATTCGATAATAAGTAAATCAGTTGCAAACGCTCCTTATTCGGCTAATTTTGGTGTTCAATATCGTCGCCTAAGAGCGCCTACTTTTGGCAAATAGAGTGACTATTCTCCTCAATCGAACACCAAAATTATCTCGAAAAATAAACGTTTTCACTTTGATTCATTATCACCGAATAGACTCTACTCTTGATAGTTCTACTCTAATCGATAGAATGAGCGCCTTTTCAATAGCAATATAATTAAAATGAGTAAGAAACCTATAAATAAAGTTGTATTAGCCTATTCAGGTGGTCTGGATACTTCCGTTATTCTGACTTGGCTAAAGGATACTTACGCTTGTGAAGTTGTCACTTTTACTGCTGATATCGGCCAAGGCGAAGAAGTTGAACCTGCACGAGCTAAAGCTGAGCAAATGGGCGTCAAAGAGATCTTTATTGAAGACCTGACAGAAGAGTACGTCCGTGATTTTGTCTTTCCCATGTTTCGTGCAAATACACTATATGAAGGTGAATATTTATTAGGCACTTCCATTGCCAGGCCTTTAATCGCAAAACGTTTGGTTGAAATTGCTAATGAAACAGGTGCCGATGCAATATCTCATGGCGCAACGGGCAAAGGTAATGATCAAGTTCGATTTGAATTAGGCGCCTACGCCTTAAAGCCGGATGTTCATGTCATAGCTCCCTGGCGCGAATGGGATTTGAATTCACGTGAAAAATTATTAGCCTATGCAGAGCAACAAGGCATACCGATTGAGGCAAAACGTAAAGGCGGCTCGCCCTATTCTATGGACGCTAATCTATTGCATATTTCTTATGAAGGTGGCGAACTTGAAGACCCCTGGTGTGAACCTGAAGAATCGATGTGGCGATGGACTGTTGCTCCAGAGAAAGCACCTGATGAAGCAGAGTATATCGAATTGGAATTTAAATCAGGCGACCCGATTGCTTTAAATGGTAAAAAATTATCCGCTGCTGAACTTCTTGCGAGTCTTAATAAACTTGGCGGGAAACATGGTATTGGTCGTGATGACATAGTAGAGAATCGTTATGTCGGCATGAAGTCGCGTGGATGTTATGAAACTCCCGGAGGAACGATTCTTCTAAAAGCTCATCGTGCTATGGAATCGTTAACACTTGACCGTGAAGTCATGCACTTAAAGGACGAGCTCATGCCGAAATATGCCACACTTATTTACAATGGTTATTGGTGGAGTCCGGAAAGAGAAGCTCTGCAAACACTAATTGATAATACACAAAAATCAGTTAATGGCATTGTTCGCCTAAAACTTTTTAAAGGCAACACCAGTATTGTTGGCAGAAAGTCAGATACAGATAGTCTGTTTGATGAAACAATCGCAACTTTTGAAGATGATGCGGGAGCATACGATCAAAAAGATGCCGATGGTTTCATTAAACTCAATGCACTACGCTTAAAAATACTAGCTAGAAAAAATAGTTGAAAAACATAAGTACACAAATGATACACATTAACCGATTGATCTTGATAACTTGTCTTTCGATAATTGCTGGATCGTACACTTATGCAGATTCAGCTAAACCTTCCAGTGGTGCTGAAGGTATTCCAGGAGCAAAAGGGACATTTGAATTTACCCCTCAGGATCATTTGCCAGAAGAAATAACCTGGTGGAAAGATTCAGATGGCGTGAAACCGGGAATTGCTGGCTGCCATATAGGCACCGACGATAAGGGTATACCCAATGGCAGAACATTCGGAGAGGCTTGTCTTCCCAATGGATTATTAGTTGAATCAAATCCAGGCAAAGACGAACTCCACAGTCATAAGCATGATACTGGTCATCCTGACACGTTTGATTGCAATACCTGGTGTGTTGCTAATGGAAAAACAAGTGGCGCTTGCGAGATAGCTCCTGCACCTCCATGCAAACAATCTGCAGTATGTAGCTGCAAATAAACTTATTGTTTTACTGGCTAACCAACTGCCACATACCAATAACTACCTACCGCTTTAAGTCGTTAGCCGTATATATTTATTATCAGCTAAATAAACTGTCTCAATATTGATACAGTTTATTTTTTACTATAACTTCATTCCTGTTTTTATAATGACTTTTTATTTTTATGTGACTCCTTTCACATAGAAAAAATCATTTATCATTGGCACTGTGAACAGTGTCACAGCCGATCTATCTTTATCACTATATTCTTACTATATATA
>CAZGBJ010000015.1:0-2675 GCA_964523895.1 uncultured Enterobacteriaceae bacterium | reverse complement strand
CTGTGAACAGTGTCACAGCCGATCTATCTTTATCACTATATTCTTACTATATATATATATAAGAACTTATAAACACGGTATATAGAGGAATAGAAAAGTGGCTACCGCAAATATTTATAACGAAAATACAAAAACAAATAATTCGACAGGAGTACTGGACGTCAATTATATTGAACAACCTATTCAAAAGCCGACAGTTGATAACAATCAAGATCTACAATATTTATATCAACAATCTCCTGCTGGTATCATACTCACTATAATAGCTGCATTATTAGTAAGTTGGTTTGTATTGCCAACAACGCCAGATTATATCTATGTTCCCTGGCTCACCTTTATTGTCCTTACTGCTTTTACTCACACATTATTAATAAAAGAATTCACTAAAAATAAAAATTCATTGCAGGTAGATAATCAATGGGCTATTTATCAGACATTTATGGTTGGCATTACTGGTCTGGCCTTTAGTATAGGCTATATATTATTTCTTCCTTTGCTTAGTACTTTCTCTCAAATTATTTTATTATTGATTTTAGCAACTTTAGCAGTTGCTTTTCTTCCTATACTTTCAGTATTTTTACCTTCTTACATTATTTATATTTCTGCATTTATATTTCCTATCGTTTTCTGGATATATACTTTACCACCGGAAAAAGCCTATCCGATAGCTGCATTACTTGCAGTCACATATTGTATGTTGTTAATAGTATCCAGCTATTATTCTAAAGCATTGCTTGAAGCTTTCGGTCTGGCAGGAGAAGCAAATGGACAGGTAAAATATCTATACGGCATAATCGAAAAAACAAAAACACTAAACATTAAGCTTAGAAAAGACATTTATGAATATGTCAAAAAGAGTGACTTTGAATGTAAACAAAAAGAACAGGCTGAGGTAACATTACAATCTATAGGCGAAGGTGTTATCTCAACAGATAAATCTGGAAAAATAAATTACATAAATCCTATAGCAGAGATTTATACAGGCTGGGATGCAAAAGAAGTTAAGGGTATGTATCTTTCATCAATACTGAATCTTGTTGATGAATCAAGTCATATAAAATTACCTAATCCGGTAGAACAGTGTCTGGAAAATAATTCCGCAATTAGCAACACTGATAGTTCAATATTAATCCGACGTGACGGACTTGAATATGCTATTGAATACAATATTACACCTATAAGATTAGAAAGCAATGCTGCATCAGGATCAGTAATGATATTCCGTGATGTAACTGAAAAACGCTCCATGGAGAAGACGCTTGATTGGCAGGCGAAACATGACCCGTTAACCGGCCTGATAAATCGTCGGGAATTTGATAATCGACTGAAAAAAATAATCTCCAGCCCTGATAAATCAGGACGTGAACATGCACTCTGTTTTATCGATCTTGATCGATTCAAACTAATCAATGATAGCTGTGGTCATCAGGCTGGTGATGAGTTATTAAAAAAGATTTCAAATCGACTGAAAAAAATAGCGCGTGATACAGATACTATTGCACGTTTAGGCGGCGATGAATTTGCCGTGCTTATGTATAGCTGTAATATTGAAAAAGCAAAACTAATAGCAGATATATTCAGGGAAGAAGTTTTTAATACAAAATTTGACTGGTATGGAAAACATTTTTCTATCACTGCAAGTATTGGCATTGTTCCTTTAAATGAATCAACTGAATCACTAACAGAATTACAAAGAACGGCTGATTTAGTCTGCTACAAGGCAAAAGATGCCGGTGGTAACAGAATAGAAATATATGAACAAGGAAAAACTGAAAAGAAGCAACATACTGGCGAATTAAAAATGTTGGAAGAATTACAACAAAATCTTGAAAAAGAAAATTTTAAAATCTACACGCAACAAATACAAGCACTAGACTCATTAAACGATACTCTGTTTTATGAAGTCCTGCTGAGAATGAATAATTCTGAAGGTGAATTATTATCAGCAAAGAATTTTCTGCATACAGCAAAAGTCTATCATATGCTATCTGCTATAGATGATTGGGTTTTTAAGGTTGTTATGGAAATGATTGCATATGGCAGCCCGTTATTCAACAAAGCCCATATAATCAGCATTAATCTATCGCAACAATCTATTTTCAATGAAAAATTTATTAAAAATACCATCAATATGTTTGACGACTATGACATACCAGCTGGAAATATCTGTTTTGAAATAAACGAATGCCAATTTAACAGCCACACTGAGCTTTTTAACCGTTTTGTTACGCTGATAAAACGTCAAGGTTGTAAAATCGCTTTAGATGATTTTAATTATAATCCCACCAGTATAAATTCAATTAAACAACTGGGAATTGACTTTATAAAACTTGATGCAAGACAATTTGGGGACATCAATGATTGTAAAAATTACAATTACAAATTACTTGAATCAATAAATGGTATTAATCATTTAGTCGGCGCACAAACAATTATTAAATGCATCGATAACCCTGAAATAATTGAGTCATTATTCGAGATTGGTACCGACTATGTACAAGGTTATGCTATAGAAGCGCCACAAGCGTTAAATAACACATGACTTAATCAGAGGCTTCCTGGTTTCTAAATTTCCTGGCAATCCAATAATCAAGACTTACATATTTTCCACCGCCTATGACTAGTAAGGCTAGCAACATAATAAAGTAGGTTGCTGCAAATTCGATCCCATTATT
>CAZGBJ010000014.1:0-62232 GCA_964523895.1 uncultured Enterobacteriaceae bacterium | reverse complement strand
TTTACCCAGTTTAGGGTAATAATAAACAGTTACACAGTTTTAGTTACAGTCTCTTCTATCTACACTTTTCTCAGTGCGTTGATTTATATTTGTTATATTCATATTAATATTTTCACTGACAACACTTTGTTCTTCAGCTGCTGTTGCAATTTGATCATTCATTTGTTTTATATTTGATACCGCTTTCATGATCGATTGCAAGGCATCTCCTGCATTAGCAGAATGTTGGACACTGGCCTCAGCTTGTTTACTACCTTGCTGCATTACCTGTACTGCATTTTCCGAACCCAACTGGAGTTTGTCTATCATAGTATGTATTTCCTGGGTTGATTGTTGTGTTCGACTGGCCAGAGTTCGTACTTCATCAGCAACAACGGCAAAACCTCTGCCTTGTTCTCCTGCTCTGGCTGCTTCAATAGCGGCATTTAATGCCAACAAGTTTGTCTGATCTGCAATGCTTTTAATTACATCGAGTATCGTTCCTATACTTTCAGTATCTTCCTTGAGTTCATCCATCGCACTGGTCGCTTTATTTACTTCATTTGCAAGCGTATTGATGACCTGAATAGTTTGATTGACAACTTGCTCGCCTTTAGCGGCCTCATTTTCAGCAATGTTAGCCTCATTTGCTGCTTCTACTGCGTTTTTTGCTACATCTTGTACACATATAGACATTTCCTGAATAGATCTTGCCGATTCCTCACTATCATCTTTTTGTTGTCCGGCACTTGAACTAGCTTGTTCAGCCGCTGCCGACATCTGGGCTGATGTATCAATGAGATTAGAAGAAACACTGGTGATTTCGTTAATGATAGATTGTATTTCTTTGGCAAATTTATTGAATTCATTCGCAATTATAGCGAATTCACCATCCCCTATGATCTCCATGCGATAGCTTAAGTCGCCATCGGCAAGCTTGTGCAGGGCAATTCTTAATTTTACAATCATGTGCATTATTTTGGATAAAGTCAGTTTGCTTATAAAGACAACAAAAATAATACCGGCAACGATTGATAACAGGAGTATAAAGTGTGATTGCTTTAATTGACTTAGCAGTGTGTCACTGCTTGAATTAATTTTATCTTGTTGAATAAAAATTAGTTTATTCAGCTTTACTTTCATGGAAACCAGTATAGGCTCGATTTTATCCCGGATTAATTGTGCATCAAGTCGCCAGTTTTCACCGCTGTGGACTTCAATAACGTGGTCAACATGGACGGTTACTTTGTTGATATATTTTGTAATTCTACTGAGCTGTGTTTTTCCACTACTGCTCAGGCTTGATTCCTGAGCTTTTATTTGTTTTATAAGATTTATAATCAGGGACTTGTAATTTCCGACTTCCTTCAGTGATGTCTTATCTCGATAGATAAGATACGCTTGCATATTACTGATCATGTTTTCCCAACTGAATCGTAGTGAATTAATATCGTTAATGATAACTTCATGATTGCGAGATAATTCATATTCTTGCTCAACATCAGCTAGTTTGGTCATTAATTGCAGGATCTTTCTGTTGAGCGGATTTACTTTCTTGGCGGCATAACTGACGGCTGGTAAATTCTCTTCCGGGGAGTTAGCAAGCTGCAAAAGTTTATCCTTGAATGAAGCGAATTTTATTACATCATCATTAATGGTATTGATGATGCCCCTAGAAACATCGTCAGTGGCAATTCCTTTAATAGAGCTAAATTCTTGTAGGTCATTTTGTATTGTAGTTAAGTTATCAATGAATGCTATTTTATGACTCTCATCCTTACTGAGTAAGTACATTCCCAGTGCGGTAGAAGTATGATTAACTTTAGCTGCGAGCTCGAGAGATTTGACCATCGCAGGCTGATTGGATGTGATAACGGTATTAACCGTTGTTCGAATTTCCGATTGATCTATTAATGCCTTGCCTACGATAACGACGAGTAAAGCCAAAATCAGGCTAAATCCGAATATGACAGTTTTTCGAATAGTCAGTGAATTCATTATTAATTCCTTTAAATTTTCTTAGCTATATATCTTTGGGCTCTGGTGTTTTCAGAGACTAAGTTTTTGTGTGCATCTCAAAGATTTATAACGGCAATTGTTCGAAAGACTTAAATAAAAATCATAATTATTTATCCTCACCACCCCACCACCGAGTAATGACGCATAAAAACCTTAGCTTTTCGAGTTAGAAATAAACTAAACGAGAGGTAATAACAAGCATCAGTCGCTATGTTTATGCGTAAGCCATATCCGGATAGATGCCCTAATGGCTTGCCTTTTTTTACACAAAAAGGGCATGAATCGTGCATTACAGATTTAAGATGGTATCGAGTTAAATATCTAAAGGAATATTCAGCTAAAGTTTTGACCCTGATACCCGATATCCCAAAGGATGTATGTAAAAAGTTAATTAATAAGGAGATCCCCCCTCATGTCTAAACGTAATTTGAAGCAAACAATAAAAGGGTTGGCTTGCTTATTACTCGTTGTCCCTGTTTCCCTGATACTGACCGGTTTTAGTGATGATGATATCAAGCCCGGTCATCCAAGTTTACAAGCATGGATATTGCCCGCTACGCCACAACCTGCTGACAATAAACTGACAGCTGAAAAAGTTGCCTTGGGCAAGATGCTGTTTTTTGACACTCGCCTTAGCGGTGATGGCAATATGTCTTGTGCTACTTGTCATAGTCCCTTATACGGTTGGTCAGATGGCTTACCTACTGCCAGGGGAACCAAGAGTAAGGTCTTGGGTCGTGCCAGTCCTACCGTGATCAATACGGCGTTTAATTCGCTACAAATGTGGGATGGTCGTAAAAAGTCTCTGGAAGATCAGGCCATGGGCCCGATGGAAGCCAACGTAGAAATGAATATGGATCTTCCCGCGTTATTTGCCTGGCTAAATAGTAACGCAGGATATCAGGCCGCCTTTGCCAAGGCCTTTCCAGGTGAAGCAATCGATGCCGATACCATTAAGAAAGCAATTGCCTCTTTCGAACGCACTATTGTTAGTAACAATTCTCCGTTTGATCAATGGGTAAAGGGTGATGCCAAAGCTATGACCACACAACAAGTAAATGGTCTCAAGATCTTTCTGGATAAGGACAAGGGTAATTGTGCTGCCTGCCATTCGGAACCCAATTTTGTCGATAACGGTTTTCATAACATAGGCCTGGCCTCTTACGGAAATGAAAATCCGGACATGGGACGTTTTGCAGAAAAGCCGATCAAGGTGCTGAAAGGCGCATTCAAAACACCGACGCTACGTGATATTAGTTTGAGCGCACCCTATTTTCATGATGGATCAGCGGCCACACTGATGGACGTCGTTGAACACTATGCCAAAGGCGGTGTGGTTAAAACCAACCTGTCACGCGATATAAAAGAGTTGCAACTGACGAAGCAGGATAAACAAGACCTGGTGGCATTTTTAGAGGCGTTAACCTCGGAGCATGAGCCATTTGTATTACCACAAGTACCTGTGGGTTCAGTTCAATAAGGAAAAGTTAGCAGGAGATGTATATACATTTCCTGCTGACGAAGATTGATTTAGGAGAAATATAATGAATAAAATTTTAACAATAATAGGAACGACATTAATTTATTCTCTTTGCGCTCAAACAGCTTTGGCAGATGAGCATGAAGTAGGGCAAAAAGACAAGGCCTTTACTGCTAGTGAATTAACTATCAAGGTGGGTGATACGGTTAATTTTAAAAACCTTGATCCGTTTTTTCATAACATATTCAGTCTGTCGGATTCAGCCACCTTTGATTTGGGATCTTATCCCAAGGGCGAACATAAAGGATATACATTTGATGAGGCCGGTGTCGTAGAAGTGGAGTGCGCCATTCATCCTGATATGCTGATGACGATTAAAGTAGAGTAAATCCAGATCATGAAAAATATCTTATTGACCATGGTTGGTCTAACAGGATTTATTGTATGTAATCCTTCGTTTTCTGCAGAGGGGGATGTTGTCAGTATTTCTGATGACCCTAGTCCTAACATCGAAACTGGGATTCAAATTTATAACAAGCGTTGTGTTTTGTGTCATGGAAAAAATGGCATGGGTCAGGGTTTTATTCCGCTGACGATAAAAGACTATCCCAGTACCAATCTTATGCAGGGCGATACCGGAACCGATATTAACGCAATTAGAGAGGCCGTCGTCTGGGGTGGAACGAGAGGAAGCAAAAATTCTTATTCACCACCCTGGGGGAAAGAATTGAGTTGGACAGAGGTTGAATCGGTTTCAATGTTAATCAAGCAAATGCGTGAACAAAAGGGTACAGCTCAGCTAATCACCACCGCAGCTGTTGCTCAAAATGATGAGGTGCCACCTTCGATGCTTGAAAAGGGTAGACGAGTGTATAAGAGTCGCTGTGTACTTTGCCATGGAGAATGGGGCAAAGGTGATGGCAAGATGAGTAAAATTATTAAGGATCCACCGCCTTTTAATCTCACTCTAAGTGGATTGCCGGATGAGTTTCTGAAACAGATCATCATGCAAGGCGGCAAAGCAGTCGGACGTTCTTATCAAATGCCACCATGGAAAGATGAACTCTCTGAAGAAGAGATCGATTCAACGATTTATTATATAAAAACACTTCGAGCTTACTAATAGGTAGAGTTTTATCAAAAACAGCGGGTTTATGGACAGTCAACCTTCAGAAATCACCAGTGAGCAGGATTACTTAAACCGCCGCAGTTTTATCAAGCGTAGCGGTTTAACGTTAGCCGGCCTATATACCGTGCCATCATTTGTATTGACGAATAGTTTTGCCTGCGACAATGTATCTGGCGTTTTGAAAGAGCAAATAGGCAGTGATGAAAAGTTAAATTCCTATAAAGAAATCACTACCTACAATAACTACTATGAATTTTCAACGAATAAAGAAGCCGTTTATCAATTAGCGAAAGAGTTTAATCCTCGCCCCTGGACATTAACGATTGAGGGTGAAGTGGAACAGGCAAAGACATTTGATATTGAAGAATTGGTAACTCTTTTTTCTATAGAAGAGCGGATCTATCGCATGCGTTGTGTTGAAGGTTGGTCAATGGTGATTCCCTGGAATGGGTTTTCCTTATGCCAATTATTAAAACGGGTTCAACCCACTTCCCGGGCAAAATACGTGGAATTCATCAGTGTTCATCGACCCAGTGAAATGATTGGTCAACGGCGGGACAGCTTGCAATGGCCTTATCGTGAGGTGTTGCGCATGGATGAAGCCATGCATCCCTTAACCCTGATTGCCACCGGTTTATATGGCAAGGTGTTACCCAATCAAAACGGCGCGCCATTGCGCCTGATTGTGCCATGGAAATATGGTTATAAGAGTATCAAGGCAGTAACGACCATCAGGATGGTCGAAAAACCACCCGAGTCGACCTGGAGCTTGGCCAGTAAAGGTGAATATGGTTTCTATGCCAATGTGAACCCTGACGTTCCTCACCCACGCTGGAGCCAGCATAGAGAAAACCGAATTGGTGAATTCAGAAAACGCAAAACATTGATGTTTAATGGTTATGCAGAGCAGGTCGCACATTTATATGAAGGAATGGACTTAAAAACATATTTTTAAATTTAAATTGATGAAAAAGCCACAGAGGTCACCGAGGACACAGAGAAAAGAAACTGAATAGGCAAAAATGATATGGAATACGCTGATGTAGTTACAGTGTTTAATATATTTATTCTCTGTGGCTAGTCCAGAATAAGTGGCGTGTATTTTTTCTTAAGATTCCGCCAATGTCTATTTGCAAGCTGTTTTTCTATTAAATAAATGATGCCTAGCAATATCGCACAATTTGCCAAACAAAATTTGTTCTGGGTTAAGTGTATCCTGTTTATCACTTGTCTCATTCCACTCGTTATTCTTATCTATGAATTTTATACCGACACTTTGGGAGTGAATAAACTCAATCGTTTGACACATTTTACCGGTAACTGGGCACTCTATTTCCTGCTTATCACCTTGTCGATCACGCCATTGAGAAGACTTATGACCTATTACAGTTCCCGTTTGCACGCTAGTTACGGTAAACGTCTTTCAGACTGGAACTGGATCATCAAGTTGCGAAGAATGCTGGGTCTGTATGCCTTCTTTTATGCAACATTACACTTTTTAATCTACTTGGTACTGGATCAGGCCTTTGATCTTGAAGGCATAATGGAAGACGTCGCAGAACGACCGTTTATTGCGCTTGGTTTTTTATGTTTTTTGTTATTAATTCCCTTAGCCGTGACCTCTCTCAATTACATGATTCGCCTGCTGAGTAAAAACTGGCGTCGCCTGCATCGTCTTATCTATGTCATTGCTGTTGGTGCGGTAATACATTACTGGTGGCTGACAAAAGTGGGGGTCTACGATCCTGTTTGGGTGACGCTCATTCTGACAATATTGCTAGGTTATCGCTTAACGGCAAAATACGGCGTTTTATTTAAAAGACCAAGTGATACGGGAATGGAAGTACCTGAGCGTTCAAAATTCTCAAACGAGTACAAAATTCCAAGAAACGCTGACTAATTAATACTCCTCTAAATCTTCAGTAATTCATTGATACACTAGCAAAACAAAACTCTACTTGTTACCAGCTCGCTTAGAAGCGGTAGTATAAGAGATTGATGTAAAACTGGCGCATTGGGTCGTTAGCTGCATAAGTAAATATTATTAATATCTTTCATTGAGCGTATAAAAAATATAAGAAAAAATTAGTACAGTTGGCAAAGTCATACTGACAAAGGCCGGAATACCATAAACGATACCAAGATGACCTGTTACTTGATTGATTAGATGAAAAGAAACCCCGAGTAATGCACCAATAAAAACACGTTGTCCCAAACCAACAGGACGTGCCTCGCATTTAACTATACAGATTGCCAATAATATCATCGCAATGATTGCAAAAGGGTTTACGATCTTTGACCAAAATGCCTGAACGTAAAGCTTACTGCTTTGATTATTAGCTTTAAGGTATTTGATGTAACTTATTAAACCGACCATCGATAAGTAACGTGGTTTAATTATAATCATATCGATTACTTCCGGATTTAATAATGCTTCCCACTCTGCAGTTTCAAAATGTTCAGTCGTTACTTGCTGTTCTGAAATTTCAGTTTTCAAAATATCATGCAGTATCCATCTGTCTTGATCATATTCTGCATTTTTTGCGCGGATGCTGGATCTTAGTTGATGATCTTCATCAAACTCATAGATATAGATTTCCTCAACTCTATCACCCGGTAATATTTTTCTTATATTAATATAGTTATCACCATCACGAGACCAGAATCCATTTTTGGTTTTTAGTGCAATTTGTTTTGTCATCGCAACCGAACGTTTTTGCTGTGCTGCCTGTTCGCTGACTGGTGCAATGACTTCCCCGATTAAAAGGCTAATGACAACAAAGATTAAGCCGACCTTCATTAATGAGTATGCCAACCGCGTTTGAGAAACTCCTGATGTTCTGATGACGGCCAGCTCACTGGTATTTGCCAACATTCCCAACGCCGCCATACTGCCTATAACTGATGCTATTGGGAAAAGCTCGTAACTCAACCGCGGAATCGTTAACAAGACATATTGTATTGCTTCAATTACGCCATAATTTCCCCGGCCAGTATCATCAAGTTGATCGACCAAAGAAAAAAAAGAAAAGATAGCGACCAATGAAAACAATGCCAGTAAGCTTATCACCAATATACTTTTGCCTATGTAACGATCGAGTATCATATATTAGCTATTGTTCCTCTGAATCTTCAGCAGGAATAAGTTGATGTTCATCATCCTCATTGATCATGTAACGAATTTGCGGCAAATAATAGAGCGTTAGCAATACAACAATTAATAATAAGTGCACCCACCATAAACCAACGATAGCTGGAATAACGTCTCGTTTTAAAAGTGTTTGTGCAATACCGAGTAAGTTACTGTATATAAGATAAATTGAAATCCCGATAACAAAAGGTGTATATCGACGTTCACTAGTATGAGATAGCATAAGTAATATCGCGAGTATTGATAATAATAAACAGGACAGGATCAGCGAAATGCGCCATTGGAATTCAGCTTGATGGCTCTTATTTTCCGAAGCCATTATTTCATAGGTTGGTAATGATGACATTTTCCCACCTGTAGCACTTGCTTTAGCACTCTCTGTGAGAATGGCATATTTTTCATATTCGGTGATCTGATAATCCAGTAGACCAGGCTCACCAACATATCTTCGGCCTTCATTAAAAACGACATATTTATTTCCAGACTGCTTATCAATTTTAAAACGGGCACTATCAGAAGTCAGTACGCCAAGTTTCCCTTCTTCTCTTACCTGCAGGAAAACTTCTTCCATCGACGCTTTTTCAGGCGAAGGATTTTGCACATAAACAACACGATCACCTTGACTGAATTCTTTAAATTGCCCTGGCTTAATACCTGATATATCAGATTCTTGCTTAGCTCTTTCTTTGAGCACATGAATACTTTGTTCCGCCCAGGGAGAAAGATATAACGTGATAACAGAGGCAAATAGACAAAAGACAAGTGCAAAACGAGTCACTACTTTTATTTGAAAAACCTTACTTATTCCTGATGCTGCCAATATGACCAGTTCTCTATCACTGGACATGCGAGAGAAAGCAAGCAACATGGCGATAAGAATTGAAACTGGTAAAATTTTTGGCAAGGTCGCCAACATCTTATAACCCAACATCAGGAAAACCATATCTGCGGGTAAGCTGCCTTCTGCGGCATCAGCCAGAAAACCGACAAATTTATTACTGGCAAAAACCAGGATCAACAAGCTCAGAATCCAGACCAGCTTTTGCAATAACTCCGTGTAGATATAGCGTTGAATGATCACAATTCCGGCCTTTTAGTTGTAATACGGCTTTGCTTAGTCGAAGATAAATGAATAAACTTGTAAAAAAGTACGGTTTTGGTCATTTTTCTCTGTTTTTAACAAAAATCGAAGCGATTATGACACGCTTAAAGCGTTAACGCAGAATAAATTTACTTAATATCGTGGCGTTTTAAACCATAAAAAAAGAATATTTACCTAACACTAAGCTATTTTGGAGCAGGCATGGATTTTAATATAAAAAGTGGCAACCCGGAAAAACAACGAACAGCGTGTGTCATTGTTGGCATTTTTGAATCAAGGCGACTTTCCAGTGCCGCCAAGGCAATTGATACTGTCAGCAAGAAACACCTGTCAAACCTGATCCGTCGTGGTGATATGGATGGCAACAAGGGACAATATTTATTGTTACATAACGTTCCCGGAATGATATCTGATCGAGTTCTCCTGATTGGTTGCGGCAAGGAAAGAGAAATCGATGATCGAAATTACCGCAAAATTATTGCAAACAGTATTCGTGCATTAAATGGCACAGGATCACTGGAATGTGTGAACTACCTGAGTGAATTAAGTATAAAAGGGCGCAACCACCGTTGGAAAATAAGACAAGCGGTACAAGTTGCAGAACACACTCTTTATAAATTTGATGAATTAAAAAGCAAGAAGAAAAAAAGTAAACGGCCATTGCGCAAAATTACCTTTACCGTCCCCACTCGCAGGGAATTACCGCAAGGTGAAGTCGCATTGAATGAAGGCCGCGCAATTGCAAATGGTATAAAACTGACTCGCAATCTTGCCAATCGCCCATCTAACGTTTGTACGCCGAGCTATCTGGCAAAACAAGCAACTGAATTAGCCAAAGGAAATCGTTCGTTAACGGTAAATGTATTAGAAGAAGCGGACATGAAAAAATTGGGAATGGGATCATTACTTTCCGTGTCTCAAGGTTCAGCTAAACCGGCAAAATTAATTACACTGGAATATAAAGGTTCTAAAAAAACGCAAAAACCTATCGTTCTGGTTGGCAAAGGTGTTACCTTCGATACTGGCGGTATTTCAATAAAGCCTTCTCCTGCTATGGATGAAATGAAGTACGATATGTGCGGTGCCGCTTCTGTTTTTGGAACACTCTCTGCCGTTGCGGAAATTGGTTTACCCATTAATGTTGTTGGCGTAATCCCTGCTGTTGAAAATATGCCTAGTGGAACGGCAACTAATCCGGGTGATATTTTTACCAGTATGTCTGGTAAAACGATTGAAGTGCTGAACACGGATGCAGAAGGCCGTTTAATTTTATGTGATGCGATTACTTATAGTGAACGTTTTAATCCTAAAGTTATTATTGATATCGCAACCTTAACGGGTGCTTGCGTTATTGCACTGGGCAAACATGCGACAGGTTTATTAAGTAATCACAATCCTTTAGCTAGAGAACTTTTGAGCGCTGGTGATGAATCGGGCGACCGCGCCTGGCAGTTGCCACTATGGGATGAATACCAACAACAACTTAATAGCCCATTTGCAGATATGGCAAACATTGGTGGGCGAGAAGCAGGTACTGTGACTGCCGCATGTTTCCTATCGCGCTTTGCTGAGAAACATCATTGGGCACATCTTGATATCGCCGGCACGGCCTGGTTATCTGGTGCGAATAAAGGGGCGACGGGGCGACCTGTCTCTTTGTTAATGCAGTATATTTTTAATCAAATAAATTAAGTAACTTCGGAATTTATCTTGCATGTCACGCGTTGACTTTTATATCTTGCCTGACGGAATCGGCACGGACAGATTTGCATGTACGATTGCAAAAAAAGCATGGGCTACGGGTAACCGCGTCCATATACATACACAATCTGAAGAAAAAGCAAAAGGTATGGATGATTTATTGTGGACCTTTCGTGACATTAGTTTCGTTCCTCACGAGTTATATAATGGAATTGAGAATGAAGACACACCTGTTACTGTTGGTTTTGGTAATAATTTCCCCGAACAATCGCAAGTCGTCATCAATCTTGATCACGAGATTCCTGATTTTATTTCCAATTTTGATCGCATTGTTGAAATTGTTGGTGGCGATGAGACCAATAAGCAACATGCACGACAACGATATCGACAGTACAAAAATGGCGATTTCGAAACTCATGATCACAAGATAGATAAACTGCAAGATCATGGTTGATTCAACAAAAGAACCTGAAACACTATTGCCTGTAGATAAGGCTAATTTAATTAGCCAAATTGATGAGCTGGAAACCCTGCTCGCAGAAAAAAAAGCCGAAGCTCAACAAGCTGCGTTACCTAGACTCAATGTCGGTACGGATGGCATACCCATTTTAGTAGAAGCCGTAACTGATGAAGATTTAAATCCTGACGAAACACAAGCTCTGGCTAATTTAAAGAAAGATGACCAGATGGTTAATGACATCATTGATAAAATAGATAAAGAGATTAGCGAAGATCTGGATGAATTAATCCTCATGCTCAAAGACAGCATTATTGATGAAGTAAAAACGCGATTATTAAAAGAATTGCATATTGATGATGAAAAGAAATAACTAATTAGACATTGCCCTGGATTGGCTACATGTGGACAATGCCCTCCTGTTTAATTGAGCACAAACTTTAGGCTCACTATAATTTATTACAATGGAAAAGACTTACAAACCTGAATCGATAGAAACCAGTTGTTACGATAATTGGGAAAAGAATAATTACTTCGCTCCCCGAAATGATAGCAAGGGTGAAGGAAATTCTTATTGCATCATGCTGCCACCACCTAACGTTACCGGCAGTTTACATATGGGTCATGCATTCCAACAAACATTGATGGATGTATTAACGCGTTATCATCGTATGAATGGTGATGACACCTTATGGCAATGCGGGACAGATCATGCAGGTATTGCAACGCAGATGGTTGTTGAACGACAACTACAACAAGAAGATAACAGCACGCGACACGATCTCGGTCGAGAAAAATTTATTGATGCCGTATGGGATTGGAAAGAACATTCCGGTAACACCATTACTCGTCAATCACGTCGGCTCGGAACATCTATGGACTGGTCACGCGAACGCTTTACTATGGATGATGGTTTATCCGATGCTGTTAAAGAAGTGTTTGTTCGTTTACATGAAGAAGGTTTGATCTATCGCGGGAAGCGATTGGTTAACTGGGATCCTGTTTTACACACAGCTATTTCTGATCTTGAAGTTATCTCTGAAGAAGAAAATGGTCATCTTTGGCATATGCGTTATCCATTAAAAGAAGCGATTGATGGCCTTGAATATATTATTGTCGCAACAACCCGCCCTGAAACCATGCTTGGTGATGCCGCCGTTGCCGTACACCCTGATGATGAACGATATAAAAATCTTGTTGGCAAAGAAGTACTGTTACCTTTAACAGATCGAAGCTTGCCTGTTATTGCTGATGATTATGTTGATCCGGAATTCGGAACCGGTTGTGTAAAGATTACACCAGCACATGATTTTAATGATTATGAGATGGGCGAACGACACAATCTTGAAAAAATTAATATTTTTACTATTGATGCCGCCATCAACGATGAAGCACCAGAAAAATTTCGTGGCATGGATCGTTATGTTGCGCGTAAACAAATTCTTGCCGATCTGGAAGAGCTCGGTTTAATAGATAAGATTGATGATCATAAGTTAATGGTGCCTCGCGGTGATCGTTCCCATCAAGTTGTCGAACCTTATTTAACCGATCAATGGTATGTAAAAATTCAACCGCTTGCTGATCCGGCTATTAAAGCAGTAGAAGATGGCGACATAAAATTTGTACCGGGTAATTGGGATAAAACTTATTTTGAGTGGATGCGCAATATTCAGGACTGGTGTATCTCTCGCCAACTGTGGTGGGGACATCGTATTCCAGCATGGTATGACGATGAAGGACATATTTATGTTGGTCGCAATGAAGCCGAAGTAAGAGAAAAAAATAATCTTGCTGATATTAATCTTAAACAAGACGAAGATGTATTAGATACCTGGTTCTCTTCTGCCTTATGGCCTTATTCAACCTTGGGTTGGCCAGAAAAAACACCCGAGCTTGATAAGTTTTATCCGACCAATGTTTTAGTAACCGGTTTCGATATTATTTTCTTCTGGGTTGCACGCATGATCATGATGGGGCTTAAGTTCATGGATGACGTGCCATTTAAAGAAATTTACATCCATGGCCTGGTTCGTGATTCCGATGGACAAAAAATGTCGAAATCGAAAGGTAATGTTATCGATCCTTTAGATGTTATCGATGGTATTGATCTGGAAGCCCTGGTAAGTAAACGTACAAGTGGACTCATGCAGCCACAAATGGCCGCGAAAATTGAAAAGGCGACACGCAAACATTTTCCTGATGGTATCGCAGCATATGGAACAGACTCCTTACGTTTTACTTTTGCGACAATGGCAACGCAAGGTAGAGATATTCGTTTTGATATTGGACGAATAGAAGGTTATCGAAATTTCTGTAACAAAATCTGGAACGCAACTAGATATGTATTAATGATGTGCGAAGCACATGGATGTGCAAGTGTCGCGGTAGGACAGGAGTCCGAAGCGACGAGAGCTCAAGAGATCAATATCAACAATAGCGATAAAAAATTTGGTCTTGCAGAACGTTGGGTTAATACGGAATTAGCAAAAGTGATCGCTGCAACACATGAAGGTATGCGTACATATCGCTTTGATTTAGCATCACAGGCGCTGTATGAATTTACCTGGGATCAATATTGTGACTGGTATCTGGAATTATCAAAGACAACATTAAATAGCGAACAAGCAAGCGAAGCAGAAAAACGCGGCACCTTATATACATTAATTAATGTACTCGAAACCTTGTTACGTACACTACACCCCTTTATACCTTTTATTACAGAAGAGCTTTGGCATCGCGTTGCACCACTACTGGAAAAGAACGGCGAAAGCATTATGCTCGAATCTTTCCCCAAGCAGGATGATTTTGAAATTGACGATAAAGCCGCGAAGCAAATTGAGTGGGTTAAGTTATTTATTTTAGGTGTTCGTCGAATTCGTGCCGAAAGAGACATCTCACCCGGGAAATCGTTAAACGTATTTGTTCGTAATGGCACTGAAGAAGAATCGCAATGTTTAGAGGAAAATAAAACATACATTCAATCATTGGGTAAAATTGAATCGGTTAGTGATGCTGAAGGCGAAATGGACGATGCAGTGATGGCATTAGCTGGAGAAATGACAATGCTTGTTCCGCTAGCTGATATCATTGACCCGGAAGCTGAAAAAGCACGCATTCATACTCTTCTGGAAAAACTGGAAAAAGAAAAAACGGGTATTGAAAACAAACTAGAAAATAAAAACTTTGTTGAACGTGCCCCAGAAGACGTGGTCGAAGGTGTGAAACAACGACTTGCTGATATACTAAACGAGATTAAAACGTATCAAGAACAATTAGAATCAATATCCAAATTATTAAAAAAATAATGTTAAGCACAATTAAAGAAGAAATTGAGGTTGTATTTGAACGCGATCCTGCGGCACGTTCGGTATTGGAAACAATCTTTACCTGCCCTGGCTTTCAAGCGATTGTCCTTCATCGAATGAATCATTGGCTTTGGAAAAATAAGTTACATTTACTCGCGCGTATGACAGCACATGTCGCGCGTTTCTTAACGGGTATCGAAATCCATCCTGGCGCTGTTATTGGCCGACGTTTCTTTATCGATCACGGCATGGGCATTGTTATTGGTGAAACAGCAGAGATTGGTGATGATGTTTCTATCTATCATGGCGTCACACTAGGTGGCACAACATGGAACAAAGGCAAACGTCATCCAACCCTGGAAGATAATGTAGTCGTTGGTGCTGGTGCAAAAATTCTTGGCCCCATTACAGTTTCCGAGTGTGCACGCATTGGTTGTAATGCCGTTGTGGTAAAAGATGTTCCGGCAGAGGCTACCGTCGTTGGCGTTCCTGGACATGTTGTTATCAAGAAGGACACTGATGAAAAATCAGAAAAACGTGAAGCAATGGCGAAGAAGATTGGTTTTGAAGCCTATGCAGAAAGTAAAGATATGTCTGATCCTATTCAGAATGCATTAGATGCTATGCTTGATCATATGAATAAAGTCGAAAAAGAACTTGAAGAACTTAAAAAGAAATAAAGAGAAACAATTATGACTGAAGAAAAAGATCCCACTATTTTTCAAATCGCATTTAGCCTATTAGGCTCTTTTTTTGGCGTTCAAAATAAAGAAAACTTGGCTCGTGATGAAGCTTATATCGAAAAGAATGGAATTAAGGTTTATGTCATCATCGGCTTCTTTCTGGTTTTCTGTTTTATAATATCGCTAATTGGCGTTGTGAAATTAATACTGCATTTTGCAATGTAATATTAGTAATTACCTTCCTCATTAAAATCAAATAACTAAATATAATCAGTCATTTACGCTGATTATGCTGAAGCCTACATTATTCCTTAGTGAATTAGTCGGAAATATACTTGACTAAACTACTAGGTTATGTGAGTCTCCTCACCCCATTTTGGTAAATATACGTAAAAACTGACGATGAAAATGACAACCAAAGGCCGATATGCCGTTACCGCAATGCTGGATTTAGCACTTCATGATAAGGAAGGCCCGGTTAATCTGGCCGATATCTCTCGTCGTCAGGATATTTCTCTGACCTATCTGGAACAGCTTTTTAGCAAATTAAAACGTCATGAACTGGTCGAGAGTGCCCGAGGTCCCGGCGGTGGTTACCGTCTTGCTCTCGATATTGCAGATATAAGCATTGCCAAAATTATTTACTCCGTTGATGAACCGATTGACGTGACACGCTGTGGTGGCAAACAAAACTGTCAGGGTGACTTACGTTGCTTAACACATGATCTTTGGATGGAACTTAATCTCCATATTTCTGAGTTTCTTAACGGCATGACGCTCGCCGACTTAATACAACGAAACAATGTGAAGAAAGTTGCGGAACGACAAGACATCGTGATGATGCAAATGACAAATAACTAAAAAATATTATGACTAATGAAACAACAATTAATCTAACTGACAGTGCAAAAGAGCATGTACTGAAAGTTCTCGAAAAAGATGAGAATGGCATTGGTTTACGCCTTGCTGTTAAAACAACCGGTTGTTCCGGTTATCAATACGTTATTGAAACGGCGAAAGAGATCAACAAAGAAGACAAAGAAATTGAATCGAATGGCATTAAAATTATTGTCGATGAACAAAGCTTAAGTTATCTCGCTGGTACAGAACTCGACTTTAGTCGCGAAGGTTTGAACTCAGGTTTTAAATTCAAGAACCCTAATGTAGAAGAATCTTGTGGTTGTGGTGAAAGCTTCAGCCTTAAAGAAGGCGTAGAGAATTAAACATGTCTACTAATAGCGAAAACATGGAAGACCTGGTTGGCAAAGATTATGAACACGGCTTTGTTACCGACATTGATTCCGATACGGTAGCAGCAGGTCTTAGTGAAGAGACTATTGCCTTTATCTCGGCAAAAAAAGAAGAGCCTGAATGGTTACTCGAATGGCGTTTAAAAGCCTATCGACATTGGTTAACGATGGACGATCCTACCTGGGCACACCTTGATATAGAACACATTGATTATCAGGCAATCTCTTATTATTCAGCACCTAAATCAAAAGACGATGGACCAAAGAGTTTAGATGAAGTTGATCCAAAGTTATTAGAAACCTATGAAAAACTCGGCATCCCTTTGCAAGAACAAAAAATGTTGGCGGGTGTTGCCGTTGATGCGGTGTTTGATAGTGTCTCCGTTGCAACAACTTTTAAAGGCAAGCTCGCTGATGCTGGTGTCATTTTTTGTTCTTTTTCTGAAGCCGTTAAAGATCACCCTGAATTAGTTAAAAAATATTTAGGCTCTGTTGTTCCTGCAGCAGATAATTTTTTTGCAGCATTAAATTCCGCCGTCTTTACTGATGGTTCATTCGTTTATATTCCAAAAGGCGTACGTTGCCCAATGGAATTATCAACTTACTTTAGAATAAATGCATCTAACACAGGACAGTTTGAACGTACTTTGATCATTGCTGATGAAGCGAGTCATGTAAGTTATCTTGAGGGTTGTACCGCGCCAATGCGTGATGAAAACCAGTTACATGCTGCCGTTGTTGAGTTAGTTGCTTTAGAAGATGCAGAAATAAAATATTCAACTGTGCAAAACTGGTATCCCGGTGATGAAAACGGTGTCGGTGGTATTTATAACTTTGTTACCAAACGTGCCGATTGCCGCGGCAATAATTCCAAAGTGTCCTGGACTCAGGTTGAAACCGGTTCAGCAATCACCTGGAAGTATCCTAGTTGTATTTTGAAAGGCGATAACTCGGTTGGTGAATTTTATTCAGTTGCGGTAACCAACAATCATCAACAAGCCGATACCGGTACGAAAATGATTCATATTGGTAAAAACACCAGTAGCACTATTATCTCAAAAGGTATTTCAGCAAGAGAAGCGCAGCAGGCTTATCGAGGGCTGGTAAAGATTAGTAAGAGTGCTGATAACGCCAGAAACTATACCCAATGTGATTCTCTATTAATGGGTGACCAATGCGGCGCACATACCTTCCCTTATATCGAAGCAAAAAATTCATCCGCAACCGTTGAACACGAAGCAACAACGTCAAAGATTGGCGATGATCAATTGTTTTATTGTTTACAACGCGGCATTGCTGAAGAAGACGCGGTAAACATGATCGTAAATGGCTTTTGCAAAGAAGTCTTTAAAGAATTACCAATGGAGTTTGCTGTTGAAGCACAAAAATTATTAGGCATTACCCTTGAAGGCGCAGTCGGCTAAAGGGTCACTAAAAATGCACTTTTCCTGTTTTTTATGTGCTCACGACAAAATCGCCGGGAGCGATTTTGAGTGTTAACCCCGAAGGGGTGAGCCTTAAGGATGAGGCGAACAAAAAATTACTATTTTTAGAAGCCCCTTATTATAAATTGAGAAAAAACTTATGTTAAAAATAGAAAATTTATACGCAAAGGTAGATAACAAGGAAATACTGAAAGGTCTAAACCTGAGTGTGAATGCCGGTGAAGTGCATGCTATTATGGGTCCTAACGGTTCGGGCAAAAGTACACTGGCTAATGTACTTGCGGGCAGAAATGGTTACGAAGTAACGAAAGGCAGCGTCGAATATGATGGCAAAGACTTGTTTGAGCTCGCGCCGGAAGAACGCGCCTGGGCTGGTTTGTTCCTCGCCTTTCAATATCCGGTTGAAATTCCTGGCGTGAATAATGTTTACTTATTAAAAGCGGCTGTTAATGCGATTCGTAAAAACCGTGGCGAACAAGAATTAGACGCCGTTGAATTTTTAACTCTGGTTAAAGAAAAAATGAAACTGGTTAAGATGAAAGAAGATCTGCTTAATCGATCTGTTAATGAAGGTTTCTCTGGTGGCGAAAAGAAACGTAACGAAATTTTTCAAATGGCGGTACTTGAACCAAAGTTAGCCATTCTAGATGAAACCGACTCAGGACTTGATATTGATGCATTAAAAATTGTTACTGAGGGTGTCAATAGTTTACGCAATGAAGAGCGTTCTATTATTTTAGTTACACATTACCAACGTTTGTTAGATTACATTAAGCCGAATCATGTACACGTATTGAGTAATGGAAAAATTATTAAGTCTGGCGGACCTGAGCTTGCATTAGAACTCGAAGAGAAAGGTTACGACTGGATAGTAGAGACTGAAGCTGCATGAGTACAGAAATACAGAATTACCTCAATGATTTTGAGCAGCTTGGTAATGACATTAAATCAGATTGGTTTTCCGAACAACGTCATTCGGCACTAAGTCTTTTCAAAGAATCGGGCTTTCCAGGTACTCGTCAAGAGAACTGGAAATACACTGACACACGCCCTATTACAAAGAAAGCATTTTCTAGCCTTAATGATCAAGGCATATCAATTAATAATGATGATATTGATGCTGTCCGTTTTAAGGATCTTGATTGCTACGAATTAGTTTTTATTAATGGTGTTTATTCTGAAGAACATTCTCACATTAATGATTTACCTGAAAATGTTGTTATTGAAAATATGGCAGCAGCTCTGGGAAAAGACAATGAGTTACTTGCAAAACACTTAGCACAATATGCAGATAATAATGTGAGTGCTTTCACAGCATTAAATACCGCATTTATTCAGCATGGTACTTATATCAACATACCTAAGAATACCGTTGTCGACAAACCGATTAATATTTTATATCTAGCTAAAGATAATACTCAGCCTTTTGCGACTCACCCTAGAAACTTAATTGTTATGGGCGAACACTCAGAAGCGACTTTGATTGAAAGTTATGTCGGCCTTGACCACGCTAACTATTTTACTAATGCGGTCACCGAAGTTTCTTTATCTGCTTCGTCCATACTTAAGCATTATAAAATTCAACAGGAGAGCTTAAATGCATATCACATTGGCAATTTGAATGTAATGCAAGATAAGGACAGTCGCTTTGAATCAAATTCAATATCGCTTGGTGGTTCTTTGGTACGAAATGATATTCATGGTCATCTTGCGGCTGAAGGGGCAAATATCATCATGAATGGTTTATACATGACTAGCGATAAACAGCATGTAGACAACCATACTCGTGTTGATCATTTAAAGCCGAATACTCATAGTTCAGAAAACTATCGTGGTGTGTTAAATGGGAAAAGTCGTGCCGTATTTAATGGCAAGGTTGTTGTCCATCCTCAAGCACAAAAAATTGAGGCTCATCAAAACAACGCTAACTTGCTGTTATCGGATGATGCCGAGATTGATACCAAACCGGAATTAGAAATTTATGCTGATGACGTTAAATGCAGTCATGGTGCAACTGTCGGGCAATTGGATGAAAATATGCTGTTCTATCTCCGCTCACGCGCGATTGATGAAGAAACGGCTCGAAGTCTATTAACTTACGCTTTCGCTGATGAAGTAATTAGTGATATCAGCTTTACGCCGGTAAAAAATCGGCTTGAATATTTAATTATCGGTCAATTGCCTGATGCTGAACTAATTCGCGAGTTTACCAATGAATAAACCGAATACGGCAACGAGTATGAATACTGAAACATCAAGATTTGATGTTGAAAAAATACGCGCTGACTTCCCGATCTTGCAAGAACAGGTCAATGGCAAGCCACTAGTCTACCTTGATAACGCAGCGACTGCGCAAAAGCCAAAACAGGTCATTGAAACGCTGGATACGTATTATCGCGAATACAATTCAAACATTCATCGTGGTGTTCATACGCTTAGTGAAACAGCAACAGCCGTTTATGAAACAGCTCGCGAAAAAGTTAAAACGTTTGTTAATGCCAATACAGCCAAAGAAATTATTTTTGTTCGTGGTGCAACTGAAGCCATTAATCTTGTTGCACAAAGCTTTGGTCGAGACACGCTTACTGCTGATGATGAAATTATCATTACTGAGTTAGAACATCATTCAAACATTGTGCCCTGGCAATTACTTTGTGAACAAACAGGCGCGAAACTTCATTACATCCCTATTAATGATGCGGGCGAGCTAATACTTGAAGAATATGAAAGGCTGCTAAACGAAAAGACAAGCATTGTTGCCGTCGGTCATATCTCTAATGCACTTGGCACGATTAATCCTATCAAAATCATTATTGATAAAGCACATGCAGTAGGCGCAAAAGTATTGGTCGACGGTGCTCAGGCAGTTCCTCATACCAAAGTTGATGTTCAGGAACTGGGTTGTGATTTTTATGTTTTCTCCGGTCATAAATTATTTGGCCCAACAGGCATCGGCGTTCTTTATGGGAGAGAAGAATTATTAGACGCTATGCCACCGTATCAAGGTGGTGGCGATATGATTCAAACGGTGTCGATGTCGAAATCAACTTTTAATACCCTGCCACATAAATTTGAAGCAGGGACACCACACATAGCCGGTGTTATTGGCTTAGGTGCTGCAATTGATTACGTTAATGAGCTTGATCTTGAAATTACCGCACAATATGAAAACGAGTTATTAGATTATGCTAACGAACAAGCTGCCCAAATTGCTGATTTAAACTTTGTAGGCACCGCAAAAAATAAAACCAGCATACTTTCATTTACACTAGGTCGAATTCATCCGCATGATATTGGCACCATACTCGATGGTGAAGGTGTTGCTGTTCGTGCCGGACATCACTGTGCAATGCCGGTAATGGAACGATTTGAAATTCCAGCAACAGCCAGAGCTTCATTCGCTTTTTATAATACACGCGAAGAAGTCGATGCATTAATTCAGGCTATTGATAAATGTAAAAAGATTTTTGGATAAGGTAAACAATGATGTTTGATATAAAAGATCTTTATCAGGAAGTGATTGTTGACCACAATCGTAGCCCGCGTAATTTTGGCAAACTTGCGGGTGCAAACAAAACGCTTGAAGGTTTCAATCCGCTTTGCGGCGACAAACTAACATTATATTTAAAAACGGATGGCGTAAATATTGAAGACATTAGCTTTGATGGTTCAGGTTGCGCTATTTCCGTTGCATCAGCTTCATTAATGACAGATGCGATGAAAGGAAAATCCTTAGAAGAGGCAGAGTTGTTATTTGATGAATTTCACAATTTAATAACAACCGATGAAGAGGCCGATCCTGAACAATTAGGTAAATTGGCTGCATTAGCTGGCGTGAAAGCTTACCCGGCAAGAGTTAAATGCGCGTCACTATGCTGGCATACATTGCATTCCATCATACAGGGTGGCAACACACCTGTTCATACAGAATGAGAACCCATAATTAATCATGCAAGAAAATAAACCAATAACACTGGAACGCGATTGCGATGCGGTATTGATCCCGGTAGGTACGCCTATTAATTTACCAGAAGGTAGTGTAGTACTAGTAACACAGGCACTGGGTGGAAGTTATACCGTCAACGTAAATGGCAACCTTGCGCGCATTGATGCGAAAAATGCTGATGCACTTGGTTATGAAATAGAAGACAAACCGGATTCGACAATAGAGAAAGAAGCCACTGGTGATGGCACAGTAGATGAAGATCTTGTCTGGGATCAACTACGTACTTGTTATGATCCGGAAATACCAATCAATATCGTTGAACTCGGATTGATCTATGCATGTCACATCACGCCATTAGGTGCTGATGGCAATCAAGTCGATATAACCATGACATTAACTGCTGCAGGTTGTGGCATGGGTGAATTTCTTGCTGATGATGTACGCACAAAAATATTAGCACTGCCTAATGTTAACCGGGTAAATGTCGAGCTTACTTTCGAACCACCCTGGAGCCAGGAGATGATGTCGGAGGCGGCTAGATTAGAAACAGGAATGTACTAAAAAGAACTCTGCACGACTATTACACTCGGCTACTCTGCGTCGCCTAAAGCGCCTACTGTTGGTAAATACAGTCTCAAAATGCTCATGTACTAACGCGTACATTCCGCTTTTTCGACTGCATTTGCCTTGATTAGCCTTCGCTCATTACGTCGTGCAAAGCTCTTTTGACTTAAAATATTAAAATTTTATTTGGAGGTCTTTGTGGCAGGTTGGTTTAATGTCGAAGAAGAAGAAAAGTTTCTTCCAGAACAGTCCCGATTAATAGACGTTGATAACGTCATGATCGCGGTCTTTAATCTGGACGGGAATTATTATGCAATTGAAGATGTCTGCACTCATGATGGTTCGCCCATGCTTGGCTGTGGTCTCGATTCTGAGAAAATCATTGATGGTGAACAAATAATTTGTCCACGCCATGGTGCTCGTTTCTGTATAAAAACAGGCGAGGCACTGACGCCGCCAGCTTATGAGGCAACACATACATTTCCAGTAAGGATTGAGAACGGAGTGATACAAGTCACTGATGATCGCTGGGATTAAGCCACTATACCCGTGATACTTGAAAATGCGTGTTTTAGAGTGCGTCTATTTTTATTCAAGACAAGGCGCGACGATGCGCATGGTCGCTCCCTGCAAAGAGGAGCAACGCCGCCATGGATGAAAATAGGCGTGCTATAAATAGGCATTTTCAGGTATCACGGGTATATATTGCAGTATTTAGTTAAAAATTAGACCTAGACCACTGCTTTTCATACGATTTTTTCATTTTAAGGTTTCACCTTGCTCGCCTGAGCACTATAATCCCGCGATTTACTATTTTTAAAAATTTATACTGGGAGTAAGATTGAATGACACAAGAACGGACACTAACGATAGTTAAACCTGATGCCGTAGCAAATAACGACATCGGTAATATATTAGCGTTAGTGGAAGATAATGGTTTGCGCATTATTGCAGCAAAAATGTTGCATTTATCTGTCACTGAGGCAGAAGAATTATATGCCGAACATCATGGGCGGCCTTTCTATGAGCCTTTACTTGATTTTATGACCTCTGGACCAGTATTAGTGCAAGCCTTGGAAGGTGAAAATGCGATTAAGGTCATGAGAGATCTCATGGGCGCGACTAATCCGAAAGAAGCGACAGAGGGAACAATTCGTAAGCTCTATGCTACTCCTACACTTAAAGGCGATATTCATGAAAATGCGATACACGGATCAGACAGTGTAGAAAGTGCTCAAAGGGAAATTGACTTTTTCTTTAAAGAAAGTGAGATTTGTCCCAGAACACGTTAAGAGACATGACTGAAAAAACAAACATACTTGATTATGATCGAAAATCTCTGGAGTCTTACTTCATTGAGATGGGAGATAAATCATTTCGTGCGCAACAAGTCCTTAAATGGATATATCACCAGGGCGCTGTTGATTTTTCGTCCATGACTAATCTTAGTAAGGTCCTGCGCGCAAAACTTGAACAAAACACCTGCATATCGCCACCAAAAATTATCTCTGAACAAAAATCTGAAGATGGTACGCGTAAATGGCTGCTTCAGATCGATGGTGGCAATTCCATTGAAACGGTCTTTATCCCGGAAAATGATAGAGGTACCCTTTGCATATCATCTCAGGTTGGCTGCCCGTTGGAATGTAAATTTTGCTCAACCGGGCAACAGGGTTTTAATCGTAATCTTTCGACAGCTGAAATTATTGGTCAAGTCTGGGCAGCTAATAAGGCGCTTGGTTATTTTGAAAACGATAAACGCATCATCACCAATATCGTATTCATGGGCATGGGCGAACCCTTGCTAAATTATGACAATGTACTCAAAGCAATAAACCTACTTACAGATGACCTGGGTTTTGGTCTTGCGCGCCGACGTGTCACTGTCAGCACCTCGGGGATTATTCCTGAGATAGACCGACTAAAAGAAGATACTAACGTCAGTCTTGCCATCTCATTACACGCTAGCAATAATGAGCTACGAAATGATATTGTTCCAATTAACCGTTCTTATCCTATGCGTGATTTACTTGCTGCCTGTAAACGATTTACTCAAGCAAGAGACGAAGAACCAATTACGATTGAGTATGTCATGTTGAGAGATGTTAATGATAGCTTACAAGATGCACATGATCTTGTTGAATGCCTGCGTGGCATACCTGCAAAAGTAAATTTGATCCCGTTTAACTCTTTTCCAGGAACGAATTACAACTGTTCGGAAGTCAAAACAATTAATGCATTCAGAGATATATTAGTTAAGTCAAAACTCATTACCATTACACGTAAAACCCGCGGCGATGATATAGATGCCGCCTGTGGTCAATTGGTTGGCAAAGTTGCAGCTAAAGCAGCAAGACATCAAAAAAATCAGGTAGAGCTGAACTAATGCAAAATAATAAACGGCATATTTTTCTGCTTCTAATCTCAGCTATGGTGCTTGCTGCCTGTAACCCGGCTCAAATTGGAACATCATCAGATCAAAATATTCGTCCATCACATGTCACCAACGAAGTAGCCTCGGCTAATCTTAATCTTGCCGTTGCCTATTTAAAAAAAGGAGATTATAACGGCGCTTTGGAGAGACTTGAAAAAGCCCGCGCAGCAGATCCCTCTCACCCGGCGACTTACAATGTATTCGGCCTGCTTTATCAAAAAATTGGTGACAACAAAAAAGCCGAACAAAATTTCAAACGTGCTTTAAGTTTAGATAGCAATGACTCATCAACCTTGAATAATTATGGTAATTTTTTATGTCAACAAAATCGACTTGAGGAATCAGAGGAAGCTTTCCTAAAAGCTGCAGCAAACCCATTATATCAGACACCTGAAATTGCTGTAACAAACGCAGGCTTATGTCTTTACAATAATCAAAAGAAGGATAAAGCAAAAAATTATTTTCAACAGGCACTACAAATTAATCCACGAGTTCCTCAAGCGTTGATTAAGATGTGTGAATTTGCATTGGATGATTTTAATTACCTCTCCGCCAGAGCCTATATACAACGTTTTCAACAAGTTTCCCGTCATACAGCTCGCAGTCTTTGGTTAGGCATTCAAATTGAACGAGAACTTGGTGACAAAGACACGATGTCAAGTTATGCATTATTATTAAGAAATTCTTTTCCCGATTCTGACGAAGCTTCTATTTTACGCGAGTCAAAGGTTCAATGATGGTCGATACTTCTACAAATAATAACAACACAGATATGTTTGAGACTCCGGGACAAGTATTACGCTTACAACGGGAGGAACTTAAACTCTCTATACAGGAAATCGCTAAGCGAATTCATCTTGACGTAAAAATTATTGAAGCTATAGAAAATGATAGCTCGGAAGGAATGCCTTCAGCTATTTATGTTAGAGGTTATTTACGCAGTTACGCCAAGGTTGTTGGTGCTGATGCTGACGAAATCATTAAACTCTATAATGCTGATTCACCACCTCCACCACCCGAAATACTACCTGAAGTAAAACCACCATCACAGGTAAGCAGTAACGACAAACCCGTTAAAGCATTTACCTACCTTATAACTTTAGGACTCGTCTTATTGCTTCTTATTTGGTACCAGAGTAATTTTGTAGTTAACACTCAAAAAAGCAATGAACAGCTAAATACAGAAACAAGTATTAATGGTACTGATATTACATATAAAATAATAAATCACCCTGGCTCTTGGCAATCACCGAACAATAATATGGCAGAAGGCGTCGATATCGAACCTACTACCTCTCTACTTTCTATTACTAACGATATCTCTGAATTAGAGGTATATGATGAAGAGCAAACTGTTGAAACAACGCCAACAGAAAGATCAGATGATAATTCATCCTTGTCTGTTTCAGGACAGGGACCTGATACGATAGATATGAAATTGACAAGCGATTCATGGATAGAGATTAACGATAAAAACAATAACCGTCTATTTCACGACCTCGCTCTTGCTGGGAAAGAATATAGCATCAGTGGTACAGCACCACTGACCGTATTATTGGGTTTTTCAAAAGGTGTCTCAATTAAATTTAATGGAAAACCTTTTGATGCTGAGCCATATTCCAGAGCTGGTATTGCCCGCTTTACTCTTCCTGAGTAATTGATTAGAGGACTTGTTAATGGCTAAGTTACAGGCGGTTCGTGGTATGCATGATATTCTTATGCATGACACGCCGTATTGGCAATATCTGGAAAAGACTATCAGCAATATTCTGCACCAATATTCTTATCAGGAAATTCGCCTGCCTATCGTCGAAAAAACAGAACTATTCAAACGTTCAATTGGGGACAATACCGATATTGTTTCCAAGGAAATGTATAGCTTTGATGATCGTAATAACACCAGCCTGACCTTAAGACCTGAAGGAACGGCAGGATGTGTGCGTGCAGGAATTGAACATGGTCTTTTTCATAACCAGACACAGCGACTTTGGTATACAGGTCCAATGTTTCGTCATGAGCGTCCGCAAAAAGGCAGGCAGAGACAATTTCATCAAATAGGTGTTGAAGCTTTTGGTTTTAGCGGCCCCGATATTGATGCCGAACAAATACTAATGTGTGCCCGACTATGGAAAGCATTAAATCTCGATGATATTAGTCTGGAAATAAATTCTCTCGGTACAACTGAGTCACGTTTAAAATACAGAGAAATATTGGTTGAATATTTTTTATCGAATAAAGAACAGCTTGATGAAGATTGCTTAATAAGACTTGAAAAAAATCCCCTACGACTTCTTGATAGCAAAGATCCTGACATGCAATCCTTAATCAAGGCTGCGCCAATACTGGATGAATATCTTGACCCGGAATCTGCCGAGCATTTTGCCAGTTTAAGAGAAATACTGGACGCTGCCGAAATCCAGTACAAGGTAAATCCAAGACTGGTTCGAGGTCTGGATTATTATGGAAAAACAGTATTTGAATGGATAAGCAATCAACTCGGTGCCCAAGGTACTGTTTGTGCAGGTGGTCGTTATGATGGTTTGGTCGAGCAGCATGGTGCTTCTCCGACGCCTGCGGTTGGTTTCGCCATAGGCCTTGAACGCTTATTAGAATTAGCCAACTTTGAAAATATGCCTGATATATACACGCCGCATGTTTATTTACTGATTTCGGGAGAGCAGGCAATTAAACCGGGTATGTTGCTGGCTGAACAAATGCGAAACCAGTTACCTGGCATCAGAATTTTGAGTCATTGTGGTGGCGGTAGTTTTAAGAGCCAGTTTAAAAAAGCCGACAAGTCAGGGGCAGAACTTGCTCTGATTTTAGGCGACGATGAGCTTGAAAATAACCAGATCACAATCAAATATTTACGCAGTGATGAGGAGCAAACGGTTATTAAACAGTCTGAATTAGCAAATTTCCTCAGTACATGGCTCTCGATTCAGGCAATTGCAGAAAAATAAGCGTCTTTAGACTAAACAAACGCAAAACCCACGTTATAATGTCGCCCTTTTTGTGTGGGCAAGGGTTCCGCATAAAAATATCAAAAGTGCTTTTTAAAGCACCTCATGTACCTTCTGGAGATTAAGAAGTGGACGAATACAGAACTGAAGAAGAACAGGCTGAAGCCATTAAAAAATGGTGGAACGAAAACGGCAAATCTATTATGGCTGGTATCGTTATTGGTATTACGGCAATATTTGGTTTGCGTGCCTATGACGGCCATACAGCACAACAAGCAGAAGCAGCATCAATACTTTATGAACAAATGCTGATCGCATCACGTGCCAACGATACTGAAAATATGGGTATCTACGCAAATCGCATCATTGATGACTATAAAACAAGTTCTTATGCCATATTTGCAACCTTGATGTTGGCCAAAATTGCAGCCGAAACCGGCGATCTCGAACAAGCTGAAACTCATCTACGTTGGGTACTGAAAAATAATTCTCAAGAAGAGTTTGGCCATGTAGCGCGATTACGTCTGGCTCGTGTATTAATTTCTGGCAATAAATTAGATCTTGCTACAGATACACTACAGGTAAGTGAGCCGGGTGATTTTTTTGCCCGTTATGAAGAATTACGTGGTGATATTTTTGTTAAGCAAAATAAAACTGCAGAAGCAAGACAAGCCTACCAAAAAGCGTTAGCGAATACCGCTGAAACGGGACAATCGATACTACAAATGAAACTGGACAATTTAGGCAGGATTTAACTTGTTTACGACATTTCGTGTTTTTGCCCTACTGCTTATTCTGTCTGTATGCTTTGGTTGCGGCGCCAAGAAAATCCTCGCTGGTTATATGGGCGCAGGAGTCGATAATTCAGAACCACCATCAGAGCTGGTCGATTTTTCTGAAACAACTCATTTGGACCAAGTCTGGTCAGAAAATGTAGGAAAAGGCACAGACGAATTATTTATAAAGCTTGTTCCAGCAATCCTGAACGATAAAATCTTTATCGCCGATACGCGCGGCAATATCACTGCACTTTATGCTAATTCAGGTAAGGACGTATGGCATAACGATAGTGAACTATCCATCACAGGCGGACCTGGTGCTGACGCAAATCTGGTCATGGTCGGCACTAGCGAAGGTGAAGTGCTCAGTCTATCCGCCGAAACTGGTGAAGAAATATGGCGATCAACCGTATCAAGCGAAATTCTTTCTTCACCAAAAGAAGCCGATAGCGTCGTCGTCGTTAGAACCATAGACGGTAAAATTTTCGCATTGGACGCAACCAGTGGTGAACGTCTCTGGATTTATGACCGAACAGTTCCAGCTTTAACACTTCGGGGAACAAGTACGCCTGTTATTTCTAATGGTTTGATCATTGCCGGTTTCGATGGCGGTCGTGTCACTGCCCTGGAACTTAAAACCGGTAAATTAATCTGGGAAACTAAAGTCGCAGTCTCAAGAGGCAGAAGTGAACTCGAAAGAATGGTCGATATCGATTCTCAACCATTAATCGTAGGTGACGTAATATATGTCACTACATTCCAGGCCAACGTCTCAGCCTTATCATTACAAAGTGGACAAATACTTTGGCAACGAGACATTTCCTCTCATGCTGAACTTGGTGCCGATGCTAGCAACCTCTATGTCACAGATGAAACAGGTAATGTTTGGGCATTAGACCGATTCTCGGGAACGTCCATCTGGAAGCAGGAGAAATTAGCTCACCGGCAAGTGACAGGTCCTAGCGTATTGGGAGATAGAATTGTCGTGGGTGACCTTGAAGGTTATTTACACTGGTTAGATATCACAACGGGCGACATTAGCGCGAGAACTCAAATAGATAGTGCCTCCATTCTGACTCAACCAATTGTTTCGAATAATATACTCTTTGCTTATTCAAGTGGCGGCACACTTTCCGCCTATACTTATTCCGGTTTAGAACCAAAAGAGTTTCCAAAGAAGATTATTCTTGAGCAGAAAACCATACTTGAAGAAGTAACTCCTCTTGAAATCGAAGAGCTTGAACCACCAGTTCCGACTGAAGAAATTAGCGAAAGCGAAGAAATAGCATCCGAAGTTCCAACTGAAGAAAAAGAAGAAGGTTCTTTATTTGGACGCTTCCTTGATATATTCACTGGTGATGATGAAGAAGAAGAGTAATCTCTCTTCGCATTGCTTATGAACCAACAAACTTACAAGCCCTGAAAGTCCTATGAAGCCCGTTATCGCCATCGTTGGTCGCCCCAATGTTGGTAAATCTACTCTTTTTAATCGCCTGACATCAACTCGTGATGCCCTGGTCGCAGATCGACCGGGAGTGACTCGTGATCGTCAATACGGTGTTACGCATCATGGTTCCCAAACCTTTCTAATCATTGATACCGGCGGTATTGGTGAAGAGGATCATGATAGCAAAGATGTTGCGGTATTAATGACAGAACAATCTATGTTGGCCGCAAGTGAGGCATCTGTGTTGATCTGGATTGTTGATGGACGTATTGGTCTCACTCACGTTGATGAAACACTAATAGAACAATTTAGAAAACTGGATAAGCCTATTTTCCTCGCTGTTAATAAAGTTGAAGGACATGAACCTGGTCAAGCTATGAGTGATTTTTTTAGTCTTGGGCTAGATTATGTTTTACCTATTTCTGCCAAACGCGGTGATGGCGTTACTGCACTATTAGAAAGTATTGCCAAAAGTATTCCTGATACAACCGTAGAAATGGAAGAAGAGACAACTGCAATTTCAATCTCTGTCCTGGGCAGACCGAATGTTGGCAAATCAACTTTAGTTAACAGAATGATAGGTGAGGAACGTGTTCTTACCTTCGACCATCCGGGTACAACACGAGATAGCATAAGAGTTCCGTTTCAAAAAAACGGCAAAGATTACATTCTAATTGATACTGCCGGAGTACGTAAAAAGAGTAAAGTTCATGATGCCATAGAAAAATTCAGCATACTGAAATCATTTGAAGCCATAGAAGCGGCAACGATTATTATTCTTGTTATTGATGCCACCGAAGGCGTTACCGATCAGGACAGCACTTTATTAGGCATGATTGAAGACAGCGGTAAATCCGTCATCATTGCTGTTAACAAACTGGACGGCATGGAAGCATCAGATAAAGAAAGAGTAAAAGCGCAGCTCGAACGAAAATTTGTATTTGTTGATTACGCAAAACATCATAACATCTCTGCCCTACATGGCACTGGCGTCGGTGATTTATTTAAAAGTATTAATCAAATAGAAAAGTCTTTGAATATTAACGTTTCTACTTCGGACATGACCGATATTCTGGAATATGCCGTCAATAAAAATCCACCGCAAATGGTACAAAACCGTCGTATAAAATTACGCTACGCGCACATAGGTGAAACAAACCCAATCCGCGTCATCATACACGGCAATCAAATAGACAAAGTACCCGATTCATACAGACGCTACCTGGCAAAAGTATTTCGTAAAAAATTAAACCTGGTTGGCACCGCTGTATTGATCGACTTCAAAGGTGGCGATAATCCGTTTAAAGGGAAGAAGAACGAATTGACACAACGACAACTGAATAAACGAAAACGTTTAATGAAGTTTGCTAAAAAACGATGATACTATACTTGTCTACCTTACATCTGATTCCGATTAAATGAATTACGTAAACCAATATCTTGAAGAATATAGTCAAAGCCATCAACACCCTTCAAATAAATTAATCCACTGGATCTGCGTACCCGTCATTGTTTTTAGCTTACTCGGCATGCTATGGGTCGCGCCGTTTCCCCGGATTCAGCATTCTTATCTGATACTAAATTGGTGTTCACTTCTTATAATTTTTTCCTCAGTTTATTATTTTTGCCTTTCATGGCATTTAGCTATTGGAATGCTTGTCTACAATGCACTCATGTATTCCTTACTGCTATGGCTAAATAAAACTCAGGACAATGTATTTATTCTATTTGTTTGTCTTTTTGTCGCGGCATGGATTGGTCAATTTATTGGGCACGAAATAGAAAAGAAACGACCTTCCTTTTTTAAAGATATCCAGTTCCTGCTCATCGGCCCCCTATGGCTGATGTCAGCAATTTATAGAAAATTAAATATTCGATATTAAGAAGATTGATATGTGTCCCTTGAACCTTAGTTGATCCCCTTATTGCTTGCCTCGTTCTTGTTCTATTTTAAAGGGTTGAGCGACAAGGATGTTGCGAAAGCGTATTGACGACAGGGACGTCGTCTATACGCGTGCCGTTTAAAATAGAACAAAAACGAGGGTACCCGTAGGGCAAGCTATTTGGGGGAAAGATTTTTTGGTTTCTTTTTCATCTTTGAAAAAGAGACTCGCCGTAGAAGGCGAAACTAATGCTAGAAAAGAATTAAAATTATATTAGCTAGAATAATATTTTTATGCTCCTTCGTATAAATACGAAGGAGCAATAAATATCTTAGAGACGGTTATATAAATCCTTTAATGTAGAAAGAATAACCCCGGCATCCTCCCCCGTTGCCCATTCCTCTTCTTCATTCATAACAATCACTTCGGTCTTATTACCAACACCGGTCAAACTTAACTGATAGAGAGTGCCTTCATCTTCATCGTCACCCCAGAATTTCAACTTACTTAACAGGCCTTTCTTTTCTTCACCTTTCGGTCGGTAATAAAGAAAATTGTAGGTTCCTTTTTCCTGATTTCTATCTTGAACCAGATAACCTGCGCGCTGCATTACCAGTTCAGTATCTCGCCATGCACGGGTGAATTCCAGAGGGACTGCCAAATAACTTTTTCCGTCACCGGCATCAAGCTCTTCTGTCTTTGGTCTTATCGGTTTTATTTTAGTTGATGTTGAAGAAGAACTACTGCTATCTGCAACACTTGCTGTGCCTTCAAATTCAGTACCGTAAAAATGCAGACTTAATTTACGAATGATTTTCTTTTCTAAAGTCACATCAGCTCCAGCTGCTAACCAGGCACCTTCAGACAGTTCTTGTCTTTCACTAGATAAGAATATAACTGTATCGTTAGATTCTCCTGGCTCTGCAAAAACCTTGAATTTATGTTTATCGCCTTCACCTTCTTTCCAGCTCGTTTCCAACACACCTAACTCTGCATCATCCAGATCCAGTTCATAACCTTTCTCTTGCCAAAACACACGTAACTGAGGCCAGATATCAGCAGATGATCCTTGTAAAGCTAACCACTGTTCGCCTTCAGATTGACCGCCGCCGAGTACCGCACCGCCAACTGATTTACGTGTGCCTGCAGCACGTTGTTTTTGAAATTCACTTAAAGTATTTGATTGTTCATCACTGGGAATGGCTGCCGCGTATTCGCCTTCAGTCACTGTTAGATCAGGAGGAACTTCCAGCGCGGGTAAATCTTTGCTCTTTTGATATGTTTTTCGTTTATCCGGTAATACTTCATCCAGGCTGGGCAAAGAAGAGCAAGCGAAAATACTTGATGCGCAAACGAGTAAAATTAAATTTCTTAAAATTATCATGGTATTAATTATATAACTCCTGCCTGTTTCATGGCTTCTAGTAATTCTGCTTCCACTGATTCCGACATCCAGGTCATGGGTAATCGGATACCTGCCTGAATCAGTCCCAATTTGTATACCGCCCATTTCACCGGTATCGGGTTTGATTCTATAAATAATTTTTGATGAAGGCCGATGAGTGTTTCATCAATCTTCGTTGCACCTTCAGCATCACCTTTTAATGCCAATGCGCACATTTTATGCATCGCTTTCGGTGCGACGTTAGCGGTAACTGAAATGGTGCCATCACCGCCTTCTAAAATAAAATCTTTCGTGGTTTCATCATCACCACTCAATAAGAGAAAGTCATCACCTGCGCTTTCGCGAATCTGCTTTACTCTCGATAAATCCGCCGTCGCTTCTTTAACACCGATAATATTTTCTATCGAGGCAAGCTGAATCACTGTTTCGGGCAACATATCACACGCGGTTCTGCCCGGAACGTTATAGAGTATCTGTGGAATATCGACAGTCTCAGCTACCGCTTTGTAATGTTGATACAAACCTTCCTGGGTTGGCTTATTATAATAAGGTGTCACCAATAAGCAGGCATCAGCACCAACCTTCTTCGCACATGTCGTCAACGCAATAGCTTCGATGGTTGAGTTTGCACCGGTACCGGCAATTACCGGAATCCGGCCATTAACAATTTCCACCATTTCCTTAATCACAGCACAGTGTTCTTTTTCCGTCAGTGTAGCGGATTCACCCGTTGTTCCGACAGAGACGATTGCATCCGACCCTTGTTCGATATGAAATTCGAGTAAATTTTCTAATGCCTGATGATCGAGTTCAGTGTCAGGACGAACCCCTGCCTGCATTGGGGTAACAACAGCAACCATACTTCCGCTAAACATATGAATAGTAATTATGAGTAATTGAGAAAAACGTGTATGGTACTTAATGAAGCCTCCCTATGACAAGGGCAATGAGCTTTTATAATTCGATATAGGATTGGTTTGTGTAAATAGCACTAAAATCTGACTGTTTTTACAATAATTACCCGATATAAGCACACAAAGTATGCAGAAACATCTTGTTGTCAGTACCTTGATTGAAAATTCCAGCGAAATTGTTCGCACATTCTCCAAATTACCTGAATCCAGCGGCTGTAATATAGTCGATAGCCAATTTAAGGTACTCGGACATAAACTTTCCTTAATGCTTTTTCTGTCTGGAAGCTGGGATGCAATTGCCAAGATCGAAGCTATGTTAGCCAAGCTTGAACAAGAGCACCAAATCAAGATTCTCACAGAACGAACTGAAGTTGACAGTTTACAGGGTGATTCAATGCCCTATGCGGTTGATGTCGTCGGAATTGATCAAAGTGGTATCATATTTGAAATCGCCAACTTTATGTCTAGCAACCAATTACGTATTCAGGAACTGTCTTCAAATACCTACGAAGCATCACAAACTGCCGCCAAAATGTTTTCTTTGCATATGATGGTGAACATCCCTCTGGATTCTTCTATTGCAGCAATTCGCGGAGATTTTATTGATTTTTGTGATCGCCTCAATCTGGATGCCATAATGGAGCCAATAAAATAAGAGCACGCCTAAAAATGCGCTTTTTTTGCGATTTAATATGCCGTTCATTAAAAATATTCATGGTAGCTTCGTCAGCGCCGTACTTGAATGCTCACAGAGCAGGATCTCCTCATGTATTAGATATACACTTCGGTTCTCGGCTTTGGCTTCCTGCGTCGCCCTACCTCCTGCATCCATGCAGTCGTGCGTGCGCCGCTCACCCCTCAAGGGGGTACCGAGGTCCTCGCACTTACAAAAAAATCACGTGTTTAGAAGCACTCTAAAAATAAATATTTTCTAAAATAAAAATTAATAAACAGGCTATTATTTAAATATGAGTAAAGTTAGTGTCGGAAAAAAAGTACCTCAATTTAGTTTGCCTGCTACTGGCGAACAAACCATCAAATTATCAGAACTTAAAGGAAAAAATATTGTTCTATATTTTTACCCAAAAGACAGTACGCCAGGTTGTACATTAGAAGGTCAGGATTTCAGAGACAATATTCGCAAATTTAGTTCTCGTAATACTCGTATACTGGGCGTATCCAGGGACAAGTTATCATCACACGAAAAATTTAAAGAAAAACAAAAATTTTCTTTTGATTTACTCTCGGATGAAGATGAAAAACTTTGTTCACTATTTGATGTGATTAAAGAAAAAAATATGTATGGGAAAAAACATATGGGCATAGAAAGGTCCACCTTCTTGATTGATGAAAAAGGCATCTTGCGTAATGAATGGCGCAAGGTAAAAGTAAAGGGGCATGTTGAACAAGTTCTTGAGGCAGTTAAAAATCTTTAAGTAAACATTAAAAAACAATGTCAGATAAAAATCCCTCTCGATTTTTCGTGTTAGACACGAATGTTTTAATGCACGACCCCGCCTCTCTGTTCCGTTTTCAGGAACATGATCTTTTTATTCCTATGGTTGTACTGGAAGAACTGGATGCCGCTAAAAAAGGTGTTTCTGAGGTTGCTCGAAACGTACGTCAGGTTAGTCGCTTCATTGATGAAATAATCAATACAGCAGGAACCGAGGATATCAGTAATGGCCTGCAACTTTCTTCAGCATTACAATTGAACGGGCATAGCGAAGCTTGTGGCCGATTATTTTTACAAACACAAATTTTACCTGACAGTTTGCCTGAAAGTCTGCCAGGTAAGAACACAGATAATTCTATTCTCGGCACAACACTATCCTTACAAAAGAAATATCCAAAGAAAGTCATCACGCTTGTATCAAAAGACATCAACCTGCGTATAAAAGCACATGTTATTGGTATTCATACTGAAGATTATACCAGTGACAAAGTGCTTGATGATGTTGACTTACTTTATACCGGCATTAATAAATTACCGAATAATTTTTGGGATGCTAAATCTGAAGCACTCACTTCATGGCAAGAAGATATGCGTACTTTGTATGAAATTAAAGGCCAACCGCTTGATGATTGCTACCCATACCAAAGTTTATACACTGAAGAAGAGGCAGGCTTTGAAGCACTAATAAAAGACATGGGTAAAGAAAAAACAACGCTAGTTCACGCTGTTGATTATAGAAAAGACAAGCATGCTGTTTGGGGTGTTAATGCTCGAAATCGAGAACAAAATTTTGCTTTTAATTTATTAATGGATCCTGATGTTGATCTGGTAACAATTCTTGGTGTTGCCGGAACGGGCAAGACCTTACTTTCTCTTGCAGCAGGTCTGGCACAGGTAATGGACACAAAACTTTACCGGGAAATTATTATCACGCGCGTCACTATTCCGGTCGGAGAGGATATTGGTTTTCTACCGGGCACTGAGGAAGAAAAAATGGCGCCATGGATGGGTGCTTTGATGGACAACCTCGAAGTGTTAACAAATTCGGAAGAAAGCGGTGAATGGGAACGTGCTGCTACTTCCGATTTATTAAGTAAAAGAATCAAGATTCGTTCGCTAAATTTTATGCGTGGCCGCACCTTTCTTAATCGCTACATTATTGTCGACGAAGCACAAAATTTAACCGCCAAGCAGATGAAAACACTGATCACACGTGCTGGGCCTGGAAGTAAAATGATCATCCTCGGTAATGTCTCACAAATTGACACTCCCTATTTAACAGAGACAACTTCGGGCCTTACCTATGTTGTGGATCGATTCAAAAATTGGGACCACAGTGGTCACATTACATTAATGCGCGGAGAACGCTCGCGACTAGCCGATTTCGCCAGTGAAGCACTTTAGGTTAAAATTACTCTAGATTAACGTTCTGATAAAAACTAGACTCTTAACCCAAATTAATGTTTTACATCACTAACAGCCCAAAACAATAACGAGAAACGAGAAAAAAAATGAAGCAACCTAATAAAACTACCTGGCTTAATTTACCCAGTCTGGGTCTGTCGATTCGTATTCTATTTACCGGTTTTTTACTCACCATTGGTTTTGGCTTACTCATGGCCGGCGCACAAATTCTACTCACGCATGGCATGGCCGATGGCAAAATGGGTCTGTCCATGGATGACATTGTCTACAGCTATTACGGTAATCGGGGTAACAGTAAACTGGAAGCAAAGCTAAATGGCTCAATGAAGCTCAATGCACCCGATGAGATTCGAACAAAACTGATCCATTGGGCTAGAGATGGGGCTAATGAAGAATTGTGGCAATCAGAAATTAAACAAGAGGTAGAAACATACTGTAGCGGCTGTCATGGCAATATTCCGGGCCTGCCTGATATCAGTAAGTATGATGTCATGCAGAAACTCGCTGAAACCGATCATGGTGTATCTATTAATTCATTAACGCGCGTCTCACATATCCACTTGTTCGGTATTGCTTTTATATTTTTCATAATGGGATATATTTTTAGTTTCTCAGTTGGCATCCCAAAATGGTTAAAAGAAGTTACTATCATGATGCCGTTTATCTTTCTGATTCTGGATATTGTGTCCTGGTGGCTAACCAAATGGTATCCGGGATTTGCCTGGTTCACGATGATAGGCGGTATCGGCTATTCAATGGCATCGACTTTCATGTGGTTTACCTGCATGTATCAAATGTGGGTTCTTCCTTATAACGGTAAAGATTATTGCATTAATACCTGGGAAGATTAACAACACCATAATTATATAGCCCCGCCGTAAGCAAACGGTGCAGCTACGTATACTGTTGGAACACCAAAGACTCAACCGGGTGAAATACGCCTAAAAAGGGAAATACACTCTGGCACGAAAAAGCAATGCTACAATCTGCAGTTGCCAATAGTGCTTTGCGACGCATATCCAGCTGTTCCTGCTGGCAATGGGCTTCAATAACATGTACTGTCTAAGCAACCCTACTTGGGACGTTCCTTTGTAATAAACTTTTAGGAGACAAAGGGATCGTAGATTTGGCCCTTGAGATAATTTCATTTAAATCTAAATACGAAGGAGTTAAAAATGGCAGAAGCAAAAGGCTTGAGTAAACCGGTAAAGCTGAAGAGTGAACTGGCAGATTTTTTGGGGGCATCAGAACTTCCCCGAACAGATATCACCAAAAAATTATGGGACTATATTAAAGCGAATAAACTTCAAACAAAAACTGAAAATGGCAAGCCCGAGAATGCTGGCAGATTTATTGTTGCCGACGCCAAGTTACTGTCTGTCTTCAAAAATACAAATTCCACGAGTAAATCAGGCAAACTCACCGACCTTACGCAGATGAAAGAAGGTGAAACAATCGACATGATGCAAATGGCTGCTGTTGTCGGTGCAAATATAGAATAATCTTACAAGTAGGGTCTGCATTATTCATATGCAGACCCTATGAATTAAGTATAAAACGTAGGCAGATTAGACTCTTCCTCTCAAAGTCACATCATCTTCGGCTTCATGAATCGGCCATACATTAATTAGAGCTTTAACTAACGTAGCTAACGGTATCGCAAAGAACACACCCCAGAACCCCCAAAGACCACCGAAGACTAATATCGCAACAATTATGGCAACCGGATGCAGATTAACCGCTTCAGAAAAAAGAATGGGCACCAATATATTGCCATCGAGAAACTGAATAATGCCATAACAGACCATTAACCAGACAAAATCAGAACTCAACCCCCATTGGAAATAAGCAACAAATGCAATCGGTAGAGTAACCACTGCTGCGCCGATATAGGGAATTAAAACTGACAGACCAACAATCATCGCAAGTAATGACGCATAATTTAAACCAAGAATGACAAAAGCAATATAGGAAACACTACCAACAATAAGTATCTCGTTAGATTTACCGCGCACATAATTACCGATCTGCCCATCCATTTCAGTCCAGATCTCATTAACTAATTGTCTTTCTTTTGGCAAAAATCGCCCCATCCAATCGATAATCATCGCCTTATCTTTAAGAAAGAAAAAGATCATCAAAGGCACAAGCACCAGATATACAAGGATAGTAATAATGGCTGGTATAGAAGCAACGGAAACCGATAAAACATTTTGACCAAGATCACTAAAACCACCTTGAATCGTTGAAATCAATTCCCCGATATATTCTACTGAAATTAGTTCCGGATATTGCTCAGGCAAGCGCAACAGTAATGCCTGGCCATTGCTTATCATGTCCGGCACTTCTCGAAAAAATTGACTGACTTGTCTGGAAAGTATGGGCAACAAGACAAACAGAATAAACACCATAAATGCCACAAATATGAGATAAACCAGATTTACTGCCCAAAAACGAGGCATTTTCTTCTTTTGTAACTTATAGACTGCACCCTCAAGCAAATAAGCAATGACTAATGCCGCTAACAGAGGCGCAAGCATTTTGCCCATAGTGACCAGAATCACGACGCTGACAACCAACAAGACAACTAATAATGATGCCTGCGGATCAGTAAAATAACGTCTATACCAGCGACTAATAAATTCAAACATTTCTTTCTATTCTTATAATAATTGCACTGTCCTCATAATAACCATATCTTACTTACTCGGCGACATTAAACATCAAAATTTAGGCTTTTTAAATGGACAAAACTCAGTTATCTGAAAATATAAAAAATTGGGGAAGTGAGTTAGGTTTTCAACAGCTTGGAATTACCACAACAGCATTGGCAGAAGATGAAACCTATCTTCTGGACTGGCTTAAACTGGGAAGACACGGTGCCATGTCTTATATGGAATCTCACGGTACCAAACGTAGTCGCCCGGAGGATCTTGTGCCTGGTACGATTAGTGTTATCTCAGCAAGAATGGACTACATACCACCTTCAAGTAAACATCCCATGCAGGTGTTGAACAACAGTAAACTCGCTTATATATCACGCTACGCAATGGGTCGCGACTATCACAAATTAATGCGCCAACGATTACAAAAACTTGCCAGCAAAATTGAAAAGCAATATGGCAATTTTGGTTATCGTTGTTTTGTTGACAGTGCACCAGTTTTAGAAAAGGCTTTGGCGCGAAATGCCGGGCTGGGCTGGATAGGCAAACATAGTAATCTTATCAACCCTAAAGCTGGCTCCTGGTTTTTTCTTGGTGAAATTTATACTGATCTGCCACTAAAAATCGATAAGCCTTTTAACAAGAATCATTGTGGCAGTTGTAATGCCTGTATTGATATTTGCCCAAGCAAAGCTATTGTTGCTCCAATGCAAGTTGATGCTCGCCGTTGCATATCTTATTTAACGATTGAACTACGTGATTCTATTCCTGAAGAGTTTCGAAAAATGATAGGCAACCGCGTTTATGGTTGTGATGATTGCCAATTAATTTGTCCATGGAATAAATTTTCTAAAAATTCTGAAGAAGATGATTTCCGCGTACGGCATGGTCTTGATTCATCAACACTGGTCGAACTATTTGCATGGACTGAAACAATATTTTTAAAAAATACCGAAGGTTCAGCTATTAGAAGAATTGGTTATGAATGTTGGTCAAGAAATATTGCTATCGGTTTAGGCAACGCACCAAGCACGAATAGCGTGATTAACGCATTAAAAAAACGTCAAAATGATCCTTCCAATTTAGTCAGGGAGCATGTTGCCTGGGCCCTTGCCCAACACAACATGCAGGAAAAGAGCTAAAGATTACTCAGCATAAAGTGTTTCTGTCTCAACATTAAAGATCGTCCCATCAACACTCATAACACGTACCTTCATGCCCGCTGGCATATCTGACCCCTTTACTTTCCATATTGAATCATCAACCTTGACCTTACCGACGCCGTTCACAATAGGCTCTTCAAGCGTAAAGGTTCGCCCCACATATTGTTCGCCGCGTCGATTTAAATTAGGTTCGTCATTGACAGTAGGGTTTGATTTCTGATGTCGTTTATAAAGAACTAGAGTGACTACTGATAACACACCAAAAATTATAACTTGAATCAGCAAAGGTATAGTTGGGATTGCAAAAAGTAATAAGCCGACGATAAAAGCTGAAATGCCCATCCATAAGAAATACGCTAAAGGCAAAAGCATCTCTATGACAATCATAGCGACCGCAGCAATCAGCCAATACCAAAATTCAATCTGGTTTAACCATTCCATAAATTAACTCCTTATACTTGTCCGCTAGTCTTGCTGTCTTTACCAAAAGTCTCTTTAGCAATTTCAGTGATGCCCGATATTGCACCTATAACGCTGCTCGCTTCCAGTGGCATCAGAATAACTTTTTGGTTCGGTGCCGAAGCTATATTTTTTAAAGCATCAACATATTTAGTCGCAACAAAATAATTAACGGCCTGAATATCCCCTGTTGCAATGGCATTAGAAACATCAGTAGTCGCTTTCGCTTCAGCCTCGGCCAAACGTTCTCTTGCTTCCGCATCACGAAAAGCTGACTCCTTACGTCCTTCTGCCTCGAGGATAGCTGCTTTCTTTTCGCCATCTGCTTTCAGAATTTCAGCTTGTTTAAAACCTTCAGCTTCAAGAATGTTAGCTCGCTTTTCACGCTCAGCTTTCATCTGCCTTGCCATCGAATCAACCAGATCTTTAGGTGGAGAGATATCCTTAATTTCGATACGTGTCACTTTGATCCCCCACGGACTAGTTGCTTCATCAACTACTTGTAATAACTGTGCATTGATAGTATCGCGCTGTGATAACAACTGATCCAGATCCATCGATCCCATTACTGTACGAATATTCGTCATGGTCAAATTTAAGATAGCGCGAGTCAGATTATTCACTTCATATGCTGCTTGTGCTGCATTCAATACTTGAAAAAATACAACACCATCAACTCGAACCATGGCATTATCCTTAGTAATCACTTCTTGTGATGGCACATCAACAACGGTTTCCATCATATTCATCTTGGCACCGATCCTGTCGAAAAAAGGAATAATGATATGTAAACCAGGTGCTAATGTTCTCGTATATTCACCAAAGCGTTCCACCGTAAATTCATTGCCCTGAGTAACAATAGTTACTGCCTTCATCAGTAACACAATTGAAAAAATTGCGACAACCAGAATAAACTCAGCCATGATTTTCTCCTTAAATGAACTCTAAAATTATTTAATAAAACGTATCGTATATGGATAACGATATTTAACACCATCATTTGCCTTTATCGCTGCCATAATGATCACAATAATCTGGAAAATGATAAGAACACCAAGCAACAAAAAACCAATAAAAACAAACATCAAAACAATAGAAACGATGATGGCAATAAGCATAGTTAACTGAAAGTTCAGCGATTCTTTTCCCTGATCATCAACAAAAGACATTTCATCCTTTTTAATCATCCACACGATTAACGGACCAAGTACACTACCAAAAGGAATCAAATAACCGGAAAAAGCAGTAAGGTGGCATAACATACCCCACATGCGTTCATCTTTACTTAACGTTTCAGTTGCTTCCATTTCCTCAGTCATATCTGTCTCCTAAGCTAGTAATTAATATTGGTATGATTAGGATAAATTTCAAGCTTACTAAACATTATCACTCTGAATAGAGTTTGTCTCAGACAATTAGAAAGTATTTACAGCCGATTCAACAGATTTTTATTTTGTTTCTATCTGGTTAGTATTTAAATTTTTATTGACCATAATAGTCACACCTGGCGCCGCTTTATCAAGCCAGCCTCGGATACGCTTTACCAGAACACCCTCCAGCTTATTAAAATAGTGATCTGCACCCTCTATCTCCATTTGAGTATATTGTCGATTATTGCCTTTTTTTGCCGCAAGTCTTCTATCAGCGGCCTGATCAATCACCTTCTTAAAATCACGACTACCATAAATATCCAGTACCGGAATTTTGCTTTTTTCAATTAAACTCAACAAATCAATCGATGGTTTTGCAAAAGCATAATCGTGAAGTCCTACTGCAGCTAGCGCAATAATTTTCTGCTCGTCATCTTTCTCAAGATAAGCCAACATACTGGCAGCACCAAAACTATGACCTACAGCAACGATATTCAGAAATTTGCGTTCACGAAATAAATCTACAGCAGCCTTGATCCGTTCTGCCGCCTGTTCTAACGTTTTCCCGTAATCTTCAATTTGGTTTTCTGGCGCTATAACTGGAAGCTGAATTGATAAAGTTGTCCAGCCATGTTCCGGTAATGCTGTTCGTAGGGGAGATATTGTTTGTGGCCAATCCGCATGGCCACCCATACCATGTAAAATAATGACTGCACCATGTGCTTTTTCATTAGTCTGACTATTTAGCAATGCCAGAAATTTTTCTCCATTGGCTTCCAGCCATAGAACCTCGCTGGCTTTTACTTCTTTAGCCAATTTTTCGGTGACTTGCCTCTCACGTTCACGATCCAACGTATCAGCATTGGCCAATAATACGTTGTTCAGCAACAAGAAAAAAACAATGCTTATTTGATACATATTTCTCATAATATTCCTAATTTAACCTCAGTATATATTTAGCAACAAGTGAGCCAGATAGTGGCTATGGTAGTGCCGATCAGGTAAAGTTGCGCTCTTTATCGGATATAACTGAAAACAAACGGATTATTAAGATGTTTGAGCCAGTAATTGCACCTTCTATTTTATCAGCTGACATGGCTCGGCTCGGAGAAGAAACCGAGGCGGTTTTAGCGGCAGGCGCCGATTTTATCCATGTCGATGTCATGGACAATCACTATGTGCCCAACCTGACCTTCGGTCCGATAGTGGTCAAAGCTTTACGTGATTTTGGTATCACCGCACCTTTAGATGTGCATTTAATGATCAAGCCTGTCGATCGCATTATTCCAGATTTTGCTGAAGCAGGCGCAAGCTATATTACCTTTCACCCGGAAGCCTCTGAGCATCTTGATCGTACTCTGCAATTAATCCGCGATAATGGCTGCAAATCTGGATTAGTATTTAATCCGGCAACACCACTTGATGCACTTGAATATGTCATGGATAAAGTGGACATGATATTGCTGATGTCGGTTAACCCGGGTTTCGGCGGTCAATCCTTTATTGATTCAGCTTTGAATAAACTCAAAGCCGCACGACAATTGATTAACGATTCCGGTCGGGAAATACGACTTGAAATTGATGGTGGCGTCAAAGTAGATAATATTCGTCAAATTGCCGAGGCAGGGGCAGACACCTTTGTCGCTGGTTCCGCTATTTTTGCCGGCGATGATTACAAAGCAACGATCACATCAATGCGAGAACAATTAAAACTAGCCAACAGTTAGTTCCTGATTTATTCATTTTTTCTTATGCCTATTAAAACACCCGAACTGGTATTACTGGATCTTGATGGCACTTTAGTCGACTCAATACCTGATCTCGCAAATGCCGTTAATAAAACACTGCTTGAATTATCAATCGATGAAAGAGAATTGGATAGTATCCGTAACTGGGTTGGCAATGGTGTTGATAAGTTATTACATCGTGCATTAACAAACGATATAAACGGTGAAGCAGAAGCAACACTTTTTGATGACGCTTTTGAGAAGTTTATGACTATTTATAATGAGAACATGTGTGCTACCAGTACCTGCTACCCCGGTGTTCGCGAAGGTATCGACTTTCTAAAGGAAAAAAATATGACGCTTGGTTGTGTTACAAATAAAAACGAACAATTCGTTGGGCCAATATTGGAAAAACTGGGTCTTATGAATGAGATGAGTATTATCATTGGCGGCGACACACTGCCCAAAAAGAAACCACATCCTCTGCCTCTATTACATGCTGCATCAACTTTTTCAATGGATCCTGCTCAATCACTAATGATTGGTGATTCCGAAAGTGATGTTAAAGCTGCACGCGCGGCAGGCTTTCAAATTGTTTGTGTCAGCTATGGTTATAACCACGGTAATGATATCCACGATACAAACCCGGATGCGGTTGTTGATTCCCTTGCAGACTTGCCAGAATTGTTTCATTGAGCATCATGATAAACGAAACTGAATTTAAGCAACTCGCAAGTCAAGGATATAACCGTATCCCTTTGATGCGTGAAGTATTAGCTGATCTCGATACACCACTTAGCACTTATATGAAACTGTGCTCTGCTCCCTATTCGTATTTATTTGAATCTGTACAAGGCGGCGAAAAATGGGGCCGTTATTCAATTATAGGTTTACCCGCAAAAAAAATTATTACTACGAATGGCAGCCAAATAACAATAAAAGAAAATGGAAAGGTTGTTGAGGAATATAGTGTTGAAGATGCATTGGCTGAAATCGAACGTATCCAAAAAACCTATATGGTCGCAGAGATAGATGGCATGCCACGTTTTAATGGTGGCCTAGTCGGCTACTTCGGCTATGAAACCATTCGCTATATCGAACCTCGTTTAAATAAAAATGATAAAGACGATCCCATTGCTTCGCCTGATATATTATTAATGGTGTCTGATGAAGTTGTCGTATTTGATAATCTCGCTGGCAAATTGAATATCATTGTGCATGCTGATCCGAATAATGCGGATGCATTTTCAAATGCACAGCAACGTCTTGATGAAATAGTTGAGACACTTGCTAACAAACAAATTAGTAAATCAAAATCAAATGGCTCACGTAATGTTGATGAAAATGATTTTGTTTCAGGATTTACTAAGGCAAATTATGAAGCTGGCGTTGATAAGATAAAACAATATATTGTTGATGGTGATGCCATGCAAGTTGTATTGTCACAACGTCTTTCCATTCCTTTTGAATCAGCACCAATTGATTTGTACCGTGCTTTACGTTGTCTCAATCCTTCGCCTTATATGTATTTTCTTGATTTGGATGATTTCCAAATAGTAGGCTCATCGCCAGAAATTCTGGTTCGACTTGAAGATGATATTGTTACCGTAAGACCTATCGCCGGTACGCGTCCGCGTGGTAAGACAGAAGAAGAAGATATAGCACTGGAAAAAGATCTGTTACAAGATCCAAAAGAACTAGCCGAGCACTTAATGTTGATTGATCTAGGTCGTAACGATGCCGGTCGCGTGGCAGAAATGGGTAGCGTAAGCTTGACCGATAAAATGATTATTGAACGTTATTCTCACGTCATGCATATCGTTTCAAATGTCACAGGGAAATTAAAAGACGGCATGAGTGCGATTGATGTTTTACGTGCCACTTTTCCAGCGGGTACTGTTTCAGGCGCACCAAAGATTCGTGCCATGGAAATTATCGATGAATTAGAACCGGTAAAACGTGGCGTTTATTCAGGGGCTGTCGGATATTTATCATGGAATGGGAATATGGATACCGCGATTGCCATACGCACTGCAGTTATAAAGGATAAGACCTTGCATATACAGGCTGGTGCAGGCATTGTCGCCGATTCAGTTCCCAGAAATGAATGGGACGAGACGATGAACAAAGGCCGTGCTATTTTCAGAGCAGTTAGTTTGGCTGAAAAAGGCCTAGTATAATTTCAGGGTCTAATTAAGGTAACACTATGTTATTAATGATCGACAATTACGATTCGTTTACCTATAACCTGGTTCAGTATTTTGGTGAACTCGGGCAAGACGTACACGTGCATCGTAATGATAAAATTTCTGTTGCCGAGATAGAAAGATTATCACCTGAACACATTGTTATATCACCCGGTCCTTGTACACCGAATGAAGCGGGAATATCTATTGATGTCATTAATAAATTCAAAGGACAAATTCCAATATTAGGCGTTTGCCTTGGTCATCAAAGTATCGGCCAGGCGTTTGGTGGCAAGATAGTTCATGCACATAATATTATGCACGGTAAAACATCCGATATTTACCATAACAATACGGATGTCTTTAAAGGCTTTGAGAACCCGTACACTGCAACACGTTATCATTCTCTCGTCATTGAAAAAGAATCTTTGCCTGATTGTTTTGAAATCACCGCTTGGACACAGAATCAAGACGGAGAGATAGATGAAATCATGGGTGTTAAGCATAAAGAATTAGCAATATCGGGTGTACAGTTTCATCCCGAATCAATTTTGACATCTTATGGCCATGAGTTATTGTCAAACTTTCTAAACCAAAATTAAGAATCAACAATGGATATACAATCAGCAATTAATGAAGTTATCAACGGCAACGATTTAAATCGTGCTGATATGCATGTGGTGATGAAAACTATTATGCAAGGTGAAGCAACGCCAGCACAAATTGGCGGCTTATTGGTTGCGCTACGTTTAAAGGGCGAAAGTGTTGATGAGATAACAGCTGCTGCTGAAGTCATGCGTGAACTTGCGGAAAAAGTAAACGTTGATAAAACACATTTAGTAGACACCTGTGGTACCGGTGGTGATGGTGCTAATACGTTTAACATCTCCACGACATCTGCTTTTGTTGTTGCCGCCAGCGGCGCTAAAGTAGCTAAACATGGCAATCGTTCTGTCTCGAGTAAATCCGGTAGCGCCGATGTATTGGAAGCTGCCGGTGTTAATCTGGAATTAAATGCCGAGCAAGTTGTAAGTTGTATAGAAAATGTTGGTATTGGTTTTATGTTCGCGCCTATGCATCATAGTGCAATGAAGCATGCAATTGGCCCACGTCGTGAGTTAGGTATTCGTACTTTATTTAATGTACTAGGCCCTTTGACTAATCCCGCTGCTGCGCCGAATCAAGTAATTGGCGTGTTCAGTCAAGATTGGCTTGCGCCTCTTTCTGAAACATTGAAACAACTGGGTAGCGAACATGTATTAGTGGTTCACGCAGACGACGGCCTCGATGAAATTAGTATTTCTGCAAAAACATATATTGCAGAATTAAAAGACGGACAAATTAAACATTTCGAAATCAGTCCAAATGACTTTGATATGGAACAACAGGATATTTCAGCATTAGCCGTTAAAGGTGTTGATGATAGTTTAAACGTGATGCATTCGGTATTGGATAATAAGGAAGGAGCGGCTAGAGATATCGTTTGTCTTAATGCTGGCGCTGCAATTTATGCCGCAGGACTTGCTGATTCAATAAAAGATGGCGTGTCTAAAGCGATGTCAAATATTGAGTCTGGTGCTGCAAAAGAAAAGTTGGAACAATTTATTCAACACAGCCAATCATTTTAAACCTAGTCTTATGCAAGATAATACGCCTGACATATTAAAAAACATACTCGCCTATAAAACCGAGTATGTAGACCACGTTAAAAATAAAGCATCACTAGACGAATTAAAACATCGTGCTGATGATAGCGAGGCAAGACGCGGCTTCACCTCCAGTTTATTAAAAACCATTGAGGCAGGAAGACCGGGTATTATTGCTGAAATAAAAAAAGCTTCACCGAGTAAAGGTATTATCCGTGAAAATTTTAATCCCACCGACATTGCCAAAAGTTATGCTGACGGTGGTGCCTGTTGTTTATCTGTTTTAACCGATATTCAATTTTTTCAGGGTTCGGATGACTATCTAAAACAGGCTCACGCTGCTTGTGAATTACCGATCATACGTAAAGATTTCATGATCGATCCTTATCAGGTGTACGAAGCCAAAGTGATCGGTGCCGATGCCATCTTGATTATTGTCTCGGCCTTGTCCGACATGCAAATGCAGGATCTGGTTGGTGTATCGACTGAGATCGGATTGGATGTATTAGTTGAAGTGCATGATCGTGAAGAACTAGAGCGTGGCATGATGTTACGCACACCATTAATAGGCATCAATAATCGCGATCTACATACCTTTGAAACCGATCTGAATACAACACTGGATTTGTTAACCGATGTTTTTCATGACCGTACCGTCGTCACCGAAAGCGGAATACATACACAAAATGATATTAAATTAATGCGCAAGAACAATGTGAATGCCTTCCTTGTCGGCGAAGCTTTTATGAAAGCAGAAGATCCAGGAGCAGAATTGAAAGATTTATTCTTTTCAGATTAATTTAAAATAACATTTACCTACACGGGAGTTACATCTATGTTTACTCATAACATAAATATTTTCTTAATCACGTTACTCTCATTTTTATTCGTTCATTTAGCCGCCGCTGATTCTCACAAACTGGAACACTCATGGGAACTGGATGGTTTTAAAAATCCGGAATCGGTCGTATATGACAAACGACTTAACCTTCTTTACGTTTCCAACGTTAATGGCGGACCGAATGATAAAGATAGCAACGGTTTTATTTCCATTGTTTCAGTCAACGGCAATATGCTAAATGAGAAATGGGTTGCCGGATTGAATGCGCCTAAAGGACTCGCTGTCTATGATCGTACTCTTTATGTCGCCGACATTGATGAACTTGTCGCTATTGATATTGATCATGGCCGTATTATTAATCGATTTAAAGTCGATGATGCAAAATTTTTAAATGATGTAGACAATGCAGATAATGGAGATATCTATGTTTCTGATATGGTATTAAACCGTATTCATAAGTTAAGCGGTGATGATTTTCAGATCTGGATAGAATCAGAAGAGCTGGATAACCCAAATGGCCTGCACTTTACTGAAGACGACATAATCGTTGGCTGCTGGGGAAAAATGACCGACGGCTTTGCTACAGAAGTCGCAGGACATTTAAAACGTATCTCAATCACCACGAAAAATATTTCTTCTATTGGTGATGGTTCACCTGTTGGAAATCTGGATGGAGTTGAGGGCAGTGATGAACTCGGTTTTTATGTTACTGATTGGTTAAACGGCGGACTCTTTCATATAAAGAGTAATGGTGAAATGACAAAGTTGCTAGAACTCAGCCAAGGTAGTGCCGATCACGAATTAGTTATAAAAAAAGACCTGATATTAATTCCTATGATGAAAGACAATAAGTTGTTTGCTTATAAAATTCATAACTAAACAATTGTTTTGTTATTTGACCACACCTGCATTTTGTCTTTAATTTGGAATAAAAACAATTAAAACTAGACGGTTTTCTTTTTAATCCTATCAATCTTTTCCTGCCAACGTTCAAGCGCCCTTTCGTAATAAACAAAGACACAATTTTCACAGTTTCGTTGGCAACATTCGGACATGTCCGGCTCGACAGGTTTCGGTGGCAAATTTATTTCGCTTTTCTTATTCACTATCTCTTAACTCGTGGCAAACAATTGTTCACGATCCTTGAATGATTTAAATTCAAGTGCATTGCCGCTCGGATCAATAATAAAAAGTGTTGCTTGTTCACCAACTTCTCCTTCAAATCTTGTCGTTGGTTTAATTAAATATTTAATTTCTTTTTTATTTAACCGTTCAACCAATTGATGCCATGCATCCCATTCTAGCACTAAACCAAAATGCCGTACTGGAACAGAGTCACCATCAACAGGATTTGTTGAAGTATTCTCTAGCGCTTCTGGTTTTACATGTGCAGAAATTTGATGGCCAAAGAAATTAAAATCTATCCAACGCCTGGATTCACGACCAACTGAGCAACCTATAATTTCAATATAAAACGCACGTGTTGATTCTATGTCCTTAACTGGAAATGCAAGATGGAAAGGTGAATCCATAACAACAACCTGTTTATCAGCTTTAAAATATCCTAAACGTTAAATCTAAAGAGAATAACATCCCCATCATTAACGATATATTCCTTTCCTTCTGAACGCCATTTTCCTGCTTCCTTTGCGCCTTGTTCTCCATTGCATTCAATATAGTCTTTAAATCCGGTAACTTCTGCGCGAATAAACCCACGTTCAAAATCAGTATGAATAACGGCGGCTGCTTTTGGTGCGGTTGCGCCTATTGGCATAGTCCAGGCACGCACTTCTTTCGGCCCAGCGGTAAAATATGTTTGTAAACGAAGCAATTTATAACCGGCACGAATGATACGATTAAGCCCCGGTTCTTCCATATCTAATGCTTCCAGGAATTCCTGTTTTTCGTCCTCTTCCAATTGAGATACTTCTGATTCAATAGCAGCACATACCGCAATTAGCTGCGCACCTTCCTTATCAGCAAGTGCCTGTAATTTTTCTATCCAGAGATTCGAATGTAAACCATCTTCTTCAACATTAGCAATGTATAGAGTCGGTTTTAGCGTGAGTAATTGTAAGTGTTTAATGACTTCCAAATCGTCTTCTGACAATTCCATTGCACGTACGGGTAATCCTTGATCAAGATGTGCCATTATTGCTTCAAGTTGTTCCTGTTCTTGTTTCGCGACCTTATCACCACTACGACCTAACTTAACTGCTTTCTGTAAAGCCTTAGCCACTGATTCCTGATCGGCAAGGCAAAGCTCTGTATTAATCACGTCAATATCTGAAAGAGGATCGACCTTGCCAGCGACATGCACCACATTATCATCATCAAAACAACGCACGACCTGAGCAATCGCATGTGTTTCACGAATGTTGGCAAGAAACTTATTCCCCAGTCCTTCGCCTTTTGATGCGCCTTCAACCAGACCGGCAATATCAACAAACTCCATAGTAGTTGGAACCACTTTCTGTGGATTCGCTATATCAGCCAGTTGTTGTAAACGAGGATCAGGCATGGCGACAACGCCAACATGAGGATCGATGGTACAAAAAGGATAATTCTCTGCATCTATCTCTGAATTTGTTAGTGCATTAAAAAGCGTTGATTTACCTACATTCGGTAAACCAACAATGCCACATTTAAAGCCCATATAATAATTACCGTGTTATAACTCTTATGAATTGTTTTTATTATTCAGTTCCGTCATCAATTTATTAAGCTTGTCGCCAAAAAATTGATCGCTTTTTTCAAGCGCCAAAGAAAAAGATTCTAATATTTTATCTTCTTCGTCAGCACTAGCGCGCCCCAGAACATAAGGAACAACCTGGTCTTTACTGCCGGGATGCCCAACGCCAATCCTTAAACGCATGAAATCTTTGTCGCCGGTACGCTGAATAATATCGCGTAAACCATTATGACCTCCATGACCACCGCCTTCTTTTAAACGTGTTGTACCGGGTGATAAATCAATTTCGTCATGAACAACCATAATTTGATCCATTGGAATCTTGTAATAACTGCTTAATGCTTGCACAGCAATCCCACTGTCATTCATAAAAGTTTGTGGTTTACAGATCCAGCAATCCACCGAACCACTTTGATAACGACAAAGTTCAGATTGAGATTTTTTATCTTGAGAAAAACGTAAAGAGAGTTTGTTTGCCAACGCATCGACAAACCAAAAACCGGCGTTATGCCGAGTCATTAAATATTCGGGGCCTGGATTACCCAGGCCCACGATTAGTTTAACTGGAAGAGACATTACTTAAAGACATCGCATGATGCCAGAAAAGCAACGAACAAAAGCAACTAGCTTTCGTCGTCTTTTTCTTCTTCGCCTTCAACAGCAGCGCCTTCTTCACCTTCTGCAATTTCTTCTGAAGTCTCTTCTTCTTCAACAATACCCTTAGCGATGTGAATAGAGGCAACAGAGAGAGAGTCATCGCCACCATGTAACAGGCTATGAAGCTGTACACCTTCAGGTAATACCAGATGACTAAGATGTATTGTTTCATCAAGAGCAACTTCCGCCATATCTACTTCGATATATTCAGGAAGATCTTTTGGTAAACAAACGATATCTAATTCTGTTAGAAGATGACTAACAACACCACCGCCTTCTTTAACACCTATGGCTATATCTTCATTAATAAAGTGAAGTGGGACACGCATAGTTAATGCTTCATTCTCTTTAATGCGTAATAAATCAATATGCATTAACTGAATTTTATAGGGATGACGTTGCAGGTCTTTCAACACGACCTTTTCGCTATCTTTTCCTACTTTAAGTGTCAGAATTTTTGAATAGAACGCTTCATTTTCCAGTTGATGCATTACTTCATTATGAGCAAGCGTGATCATGACAGCGTCTTTGTCGGTACCGTAAACGATACCAGGTAATTTGCCAGCGTTGCGTAGGCGGCGGCTCGCACCCTTCCCTACGTCTTCGCGCTTTTCGGCAACGAGTTCGAATTGATTCATTTTAGTACTACTCCCTACATTTTAGGTTTTCGTTTACCCCCCGACCGCGACCAGCCGAAGGAATTTAGTGCCAGAAAGTACTAATCCAGAAACATTGAGCTTAAGGATTCGCCTTCTGCAATACGGCGCATACTCTCAGCCAGCATTGCTGCTACGCTGAGTTGCCGAATTCGATCACAGGTTGCAGCCTCTGAGCGAAGCGGGATTGTATCTGTTACTACCAATTCATCAAGTCTTGAATTCTCTATATTCTTCACCGCATTGCCAGAAAGTACCGCATGGGTGCAATAAGCGACCACTTTTTTAGCCCCATAATCCTTCAAAGCCCCTGCTGCATTACATAATGTACCGGCTGTATCGACCAAATCGTCAATGATGACGCAGGTTCGGCCATCTACATCGCCAATAATGTTCATTATTTCAGATTCGTTCGGATTTGGGCGACGTTTATCGATAATGGCTAAATCCGTATCATCCAGGCGTTTTGCCAATGCCCGAGCACGCACCACACCACCAACATCAGGTGAAACCACCATCAAATCCGGATATTCATGCTTCCACAAATCGCCCAGTAATACCGGTGAGCCATAGACATTATCTACAGGAATATCAAAAAAGCCCTGAATCTGCTCAGCATGCAAGTCAACTGTGAGAACTCTATCCACACCTGATGTAGCAATCATATTGGCCACAACCTTTGCTGTGATTGGGACACGCGTTGTACGTGAGCGTCTGTCTTGTCTGGCATAACCCAAATAAGGGATAACCGCGGTAATACGAGTCGCTGAAGCTCGGCGAAGTGCATCGACCATCACCAGCAATTCCATGAGATTGTCATTTGTCGGCGCACATACTGGCTGCATAACATAAACATCACGACCACGTACATTATCGATAACCTCAACCATAACCTCACCATCGCTGAACTTACCTACCGTGATCTTACCTAGAGGCACCTTCAAATGTTCTGCTGCCTGAAGTGCCAACTTCGGATTCGCATTACCACTGAATATCATCATATTGGAAATGGTCATAGTGCCGCCTTTTTCTCTAGACTATTTAAATAGGGTACTTCTAAATATGCAAAATATGGCTGGGGTACGAGGACTCGAACCTCGGAATGCATGGATCAAAACCATGTGCCTTAACCAACTTGGCCATACCCCAATAAATATCTACACGGATGAACTTGTTCAAAATCAGGATTGTTCAGCCGCCAATCGTTCTAATAAAGGAGATCTATTGATTCCCTTTACAACATAGCCTTGCCAGTTATCTGGCAATTTTTCTTTAACTGCTATTGCTTGCTGCTCATTTGTAAATGGTGCAAATAAACAAGCACCAGTGCCTGTAAGCTTTGTAGGTGCAAATTCTGCTAGCCAATCCAGTGCTTTTGCGACCTCACTGTACTGTTTGCGCACGACAGATTCGCAGTCGTTTACCCCCCCCATCTCAAGGAAGTCGCGTATTGTGATTGTCGATGTATTCCGTGTCAAATCATGCGCGTTAAATACTGCCTCTGTCGACACACTACAACCGGGATGAATAACTAAATACCAGGGCTCATCAGGTTCAATAGATGTGATATCTTCACCAACACCTTCAGCCCAGGCCGCATGCGCATGAATAAAGATTGGCACATCCGCACCAAGTGTTAAGCCCACACTGGCAAGCTCATCAATAGAGAGTGCTGTTTTCCATAATTCATTTAGCGCAACAAGTGTTGTTGCTGCATCTGAACTCCCACCACCTAAACCGCCACCTTCGGGTATTTGTTTTTTTACATTAATATCGACGCCAAGCTGACAACCCGTTTTTTCTTTCAATAGACGTGCTGCTTGAACAACCAAATCATCTTCAGCATCGACTCCCGGCATTGCTGAACTACGCTGAATGATGCCTGACTCCAGAATTGTAAAATCTATATCATCTTGCAATTGAATAAACTGAAATACTGTTTGCAATAGATGATAACCATCCGACCGTCGACCAGTAATATGTAAGAATAAATTTAATTTAGCCGGGGCCGGCCATGCGGAACTTAACATCTATTTCCCTTAAATTTCCCAGTTCTGAATGACTACTTTCAATTTAAGACTATCACTCTTAATAGTTAATTTTTCTGGTAACGAAATACCTTCTTGCTCAGTATATCTCGAGACACTGACATTAAAACCGGATTGCTGCATGTTCGATAGTCGTCCCTTATCATCAAGCAAGAGTTCACTATGTTTTATTCCTGGTTCAGGCAATCCCCTTACCCAATATTTGAGACCATCGAGATGGACATCCCAACCAAGTCCTTCACGCAATAGTTGTTCGGCTGTCTCAGCCGTCATGGTTTTGTTTTTGGGGCCTTTCATTACTACTTTGCCAGGCGAACCGGTTAAAATGTATGTTCCTTGTCCCAAGGGGGCGATAAAGCGTAGTTCATAATTTGAAATAAACTGATCCCATAGCAAAGTAACTGTTCCACTTTCCTTATCATTCTTAACGGCGACACGGCCTTTGATATTCCAGGATTGGATTTCAGCCACATCAAGTTGGTGTTCAATCCATAATTGAGATTTTAAACCCGCATCAATTTTAGGTAATTGAGTACATGCGCTGATCAGAGAAACTATCAGTAATAATAAAAATAACCGTCTCACGGTTTAAAGCGTTTGATGACTTCCAGTAATCTATCATCCGTGGGTGTACCTTTGAGTGCAGTTTCCCATATTTCCTTTGCCGCTTGCTTATTGCCCATCACCCATAATACTTCACCAAGATGGGCAGCAATTTCAGGATCGTTTCTCATCTCAAGTGCTTTTTGCAGAAAATCAACCGCTTCATCTAACCGCCCCAAACGATATAAGATCCAACCCATACTATCTAATATGTAAAAATCACTCGGGCTTATTTCATAAGCGCGCTTTATGTAATCATAAGCTTCATCAAAACGCTCGGTGCGATCAGCCAGCGTATAACCCAGCGCATTTAATGCTGTCGCATTTTCCGCATCTTCATCAAGAATGGCTTTTAAATCCGCCTCCAAAACATCCATACGTCCCATCTTTTCAGCTAACATGGCGCGTGAATACAGCAAATCAGGATGCGTTTCTTCTTTTATTGCTTTATTAAAAACATCCATTGCTTCCTGATAACGTTTTTCTTCAGTCAGTATCTCTCCTTCTGCCTGTATCAGAATAAGACGATTTGTTCCTTTCGCTTTTTGTATAGCGCGAATATTACCTAAGGCTTTTTCTATTTCACCTTGCTTGGCCAAAATCAGGCTCAAACGTATACGCGCATCAAAGTAATTTTCGCCGCCATGAACCCCTTGGTATAAATCACTGGCTTTATCTAGCTCATTTCTTTCTTCAGAGATACGTCCTAAATAATAATTGGAATCAAATACGCGCTTCTTCAAGCTGGATAATTGACTAAAATACTGTTCCGCTTCATCAAGTTTATTAACTTGAAGATAAAGTAAACCCAGAGCATAGAGCACATCGACATTATCTGGCGCTTTAAGATCTAGAATTTCAAACTGCTGACGCGCATCGTCAAAACGTTTCTCCTCCGTCAGTAGACGTGCATAGATGATGCGCAAATTAAAATCATCGTCCCAATCGTTTATTACAGTTTCAATCCATTCCAACGCTTTCTTTGTATTTCCACTTTTCTGTAATAAAGCAATATAAGTTAGTGCTGCTGAATTATTTTCAGGCTCTATTTTGAGTACTTGTTCCAGTAAGTCCTGTGCACGTTCTATGTTGCCCATGCGTGCAACAACATTAGCAAAAGCAAACATGGCATCCGCCTCACCCAAATGACTTGCCATCAAACGTTCCATTAACTGCATTACTGCAACCTGGTCCTCTTCGCGGCCAAGAAAATTCGCAATCATCCATAATTTCTGATCAAATTTTCCATTCGAGCCTTGCAAAATAATTTCAAGGTGATGTAAAGCTTGATCAATATCACCTTGTCGTACAGTCATTACCGTCAGTACCTGATGCGCATCCGGACTTTCTGGATCTAATTCGAGCCAAAGCAATGCCGCTTCATGAGCAGCAGCATCATTACGTGCATAAATCGCTATTCGTGTAGCACGTTCTACTACCACCGGATCACGCGTTGTTCTGGCTAAATCGAGATAATTTTCAACCGCAATATCAATTTTTCCACGCTGACCAGCTATCTCTGCAAGTAAAACCTTGAACAGAATATCTTCCGTGAGCTCAATTTTAGGTCGTTTAGGTAAAATTCGTTCGGGTTCGGGAACAACTTCTTGCGTCACAGTTTGCGAATCTGTCGCAGTATCTGAGACAGTTGCCGTATCTGTAGGAACGCTCGCGCAAGCACCGATAAAAAGTACCAGTAGCAACACGGCTAAATAACGCAAACTTTTGACTATGGCGAATGAAGACACTCTTTATTCCTTATTACTGCTTAATTAATCATTTTGTCAGATTGGCGTTGAAAATAACACTATGTATAGTGCTCATCTATGGTTCAAGGACGAAAACGATACATAATTGATGTTTTATGAAGTAATTTGTTCCTGACAATAGATAAATTATGTCTATTGTCGTTTAATCTGGATCAATAAATAGTCTATTTTCCTTGTGTTTCACTAACTGTTGGCACAGAATTTTCATAAGTTTATATTTAAGTAGCAATATCATGACTCTAGTAGCTTACGGCATCAATCACGCAACAGCGCCAATCGACCTTCGAGAGAAGGTTAGCTTTGGCAATGATGTCGTATCTGATGCCCTACATGAGCTAAAACATCAAAATGGCATCCACGAAGCGGCCATACTTTCTACCTGCAATCGCACTGAGATTTATTGCAGTGTTGAGCAGGAAAATAAGTCCCATCCAATAGATTGGCTACACGATTTCCACGGTATAAGACAGGGTCAGCTAACACCCTTTTTATACAATCACCCTAATGAGAATGCTGTACGACATGTATTACGCGTGGCAAGTGGACTGGATTCCATGGTTCTGGGTGAACCTCAAGTACTGGGGCAACTTAAAAATGCTTATCAAAAAGCAATTAATGCTGGCAGTATTGGTCATCAATTAAATCGTCTATTTCAACACTCATTTCATGTTGCTAAAGAAATTCGTAGTAATACAGCGATTGGAAATCATCCTGTCTCTGTTGCCTATGCCGCTGTCCGCCTGGCTCAGCAAATTTTTGGTGATCTAAGTAATCAGACTGCTTTACTTATTGGTGCAGGAAAAACTATAGAACTTGCGGCAAGACACCTTCATGAAAACGGCTTAAGCCGAATGATTATCGCCAATAGAACATTAGAACGTTCACAACGATTAGCTAATGAATATTCTGTCTTTGCTATACAAAATGGTGATATCCCCAAACACCTGGCGGAAGCGGATATTGTTATTTCTTCCACTGCCAGCCAACTACCTATTTTAGGGAAAGGTGCCGTAGAAAGCGCAATTAAAGCCAGAAAACATAAACCGATGTTTATGGTTGATGTTGCTGTACCTCGTGATATTGAAGTGGAAGTCGGTGAGATGGATGATGTCTATCTATATAGTGTTGATGATTTAAAAGATATTGTTCAAGAAAACATACAAAGCCGCAAAAATGCAGCAAAGCAGGCAGAAAAAATAATCGATACACAAGCACAAGAGTTTATGGGCTGGCTAAATTCACTTGATGCTGTTTCAACAATACGCGCTTTACGAGGACAAGCAGAGCAGATACAGGAAGAAGCCATACGCAATGGCTTAAGTAAACTCCGCAATGGTGCTGATCCAGAAACTATCCTTCAAGAAACAGCGAGAAACCTGACCAACAAACTGATCCATTCACCCAGCTCTCAATTAAGAAGTGCCAGTGCAGAAAACAGAGAAGACCTATTACAAGCTGCTGAAGAATTGTACAGTCTCAACGATAACCCCGATAAAAAGCAGTAGCTGCAATAGCTGCTGAGTGTTAGTTGCCTGTTTCAGGTATGATCTCTTATTTTTAATATTAATAGCCATGAAAGAATCCTTACATTTAAAACTGGAAAAATTATTAGACCGTCAGGAAGAGTTAGATGGCTTACTCTCTGATCCAGAAATTATCAATAACCAGAATAAATTTCGTGAATTGTCAAAAGAGTACGCTGAAGTACGTCCCATCATCACTTGCTTTAACGAATATCGTCAAACCAGTGATGATATCGATAACGCAAAAGAAATGTTAAAAGACAGTGATAAGGAAATGCAGGAACTTGCCTTAGAAGAACTAAAGCAAGCAGAAGAAGATTACGCACGTCTTGATAGCGAATTACAAGTACTACTACTTCCAACAGACCCTGCTGATAACAACAATATCTTCTTGGAAATTCGTGCTGGTACTGGAGGCGAAGAAGCGGCACTTTTTGCCGGTGATTTAATGCGAATGTATTCACGTTATGCTGAAAGTAGAGGCTGGAAAATTGAAACACTCAGTGTGACAGAAAGTGATCTGGAAGGTTATAGAGAAGTCATCATGCGCGTTATTGGTGAAGGTGCATATTCAAGATTAAAATTTGAGTCGGGCGCGCACCGTGTTCAACGTGTCCCGGAAACTGAATCTCAAGGTCGCATACATACTTCAGCTTGTACAATCGCTGTGTTACCCGAAGCAGATGAAATAGATGAGATCACCATTAACCCCGCCGATTTACGTATAGATACCTTTCGCGCGTCCGGGGCAGGGGGACAACATGTTAACAAAACAGACTCAGCCATTCGTATTACTCATTTACCCACGAACACCGTAGTTGAATGTCAGGATGAACGTTCACAACATAAAAATAAAGCACGCGCTATGTCTGTGCTACAAGCAAAATTATTAAGCGGTGAACGTGATAAACAACAAAACGAACAAGACGAGAACCGGAGAAACCTGGTCGGCAGCGGCGATCGTTCCGAGCGTATTCGCACTTATAACTTTCCACAAGGCCGTGTTACTGATCATAGAATCAATGTAACGCTTTATCGACTTGATGAATTTCTGCAAGGCAATGTTGATATGGTTATTGATCCATTGATTAGTGAGTATCAGGCAGATCTTCTTGCCTCGATAAGCGGTTAACAAAGAGTCTATTAAAAAATGCAGATTGTTGATGCACTTAAACATGCTCGACAGCAACTCAATATGTCCGACAGTACCCGGCTTGATGTAGAAGTATTACTTTGTTCGGTATTAAAATGTGAGCGTACTCACCTATACACCTACCCCGAACAAGCGTTATCCAATAAAGAAATTGACTCTTTAAACACACTGGTGAGCTTGCGATCTGAAGGGCAACCTGTTGCACACTTGACTAATCAAAAAGAATTTTGGTCTCTTTCATTACATGTCAGCCGAGATACCCTTATACCAAGGCCAGAGACTGAATTATTAGTTGAAGCAGCACTTAAACTTGTACCTACAGATTCTGAAAAAAATATTCTCGATTTAGGCACTGGATCAGGTGCGATAGCTATTGCTATCGCTTCTGAACGACCTTTGCTAAATATAACCGCAACAGATACAAGCGATAAGGCATTGAAAATAGCGAAACTCAATGCGGACTTACATGCCATTAAGAATATTAGTTTTAAGAAAGCAAATTGGTTTAATCTAGAAAATTCTGAACCTTATGATTTAATTGTCAGTAATCCACCTTATATCAGTAATGACGATCCGCATTTAAAACAAGGTGATGTTCGATTTGAACCCCTGTCTGCATTAGCCTCCGGAAAAGATGGACTAGATGATTTGCGTATAATAATTCATCAATCAAGGAACAACTTGAATAAACAGGGTTGGCTGTTAGTCGAGCACGGTTATAATCAAGGACAACAGGTTAAACAATTATTTATTGAAAATAATTTTACATCAACATCTACAATTAAAGACTACAGTGGTAATGATAGAGTCAGTATTGGGCAAATAATATAATGGATGATGATCAACTTTTAAGATATAGCCGTCAAATTATGTTGCCGGAAATCGATGCCGCTGGTCAGGAACGTCTTGAGAAATCCCGCGTTTTAATCATTGGCCTGGGTGGTCTTGGTTCGCCTGTATCAATTTATCTTGCAAGTGCTGGTGTCGGCAAATTAGTACTGGTTGATTTTGATAAAGTCGACATTAGTAATTTACAACGACAAATTATCCATACAACGCAGGATATTGATCGGCCAAAAATTGAATCTGCAAAAGAACACCTGCAAGCAATTAATCCAGAAATTAATATTGAATGTATCGATCATGCGCTTGAAGAAGATGAACTATTAAGCGAAGCAAAAATGGCTGATGTTATTGTTGATGCGAGTGATAATTTTCAAACTCGATTTACACTCAATCAGGCTTCCGTAAAAACAAAAACACCCTTGGTGTCCGGTGCCGCCATTCGCTTTGAAGGACAGGTTACCGTATTTAATCCTAAAGATGAAAATTCGCCTTGTTATCGTTGTTTATATAATGAAGATGTTGCCACTGAAGAAACATGTACAGCCAATGGCGTCATTGCACCTTTGCTTGGCATCATTGGTAGTATTCAGGCAAATGAAACACTCAAAATTTTAATGAACATCGGCGAGACCTTGCAAGGAAAACTATTGTTATTAGATGCACTTCATATGGACTGGAATCAAGCCACCCTGAAAAAAGATCCTCAATGTCCTGTTTGTAATTAAAGCCTGAACCAAAGCCGCGTGCTTTGTTTATATGGGTATGTTTAGTAAATAGAACAACAGATCGTGGAATACAATGTAAAGTGACTACTTAACTTCTAATAATTTCTTTCCATAGATTTGTTTGAGTAGTTCTACACGATTTTTATTAACGCCCCTGTCACTGTAGCCGACTCTGGATGCCGAACGAATATGGATTACTTTTTGTGATGTATCAATCCTGACTTCCAGATCATCCACAAAGCCAAAAATGTCTGACGAAAAAGAAGAAGCAAAATAATTATCGTTTTCCAGTTGAATACTTCCCCCCATCTCCTGAACTGCATTTTTAAGAACAGATAAATTATCGACGGTATCGTTTTCATAGAGAGTAATGGGATTAATATAATGTTTAGCATCATCTTTCTGCTCACTACAAACGCAATTAGGCCTGTTAGGGCATTTCAATAAACTTCCTTCCACCAGACCCGGAACATCTCCAGATCGGGAAAGCACACCAAGGATAAAAAAAGCAATAATAATAGTGATAATTAACAGGGATAAAACGATTAACGTTGTTTTCATAAGAGTGTTATATTTTGCAGCCTAACG
>CAZGBJ010000013.1:63655-66669 GCA_964523895.1 uncultured Enterobacteriaceae bacterium | reverse complement strand
CCCCGATTTTTGATTTTCTAGCCTCTAACAGGACGTGGGATGATACGCAGTCGACCCTATCCCGTCAATTCCCAATCAGGAATTAATTAGTTAAATAAAATCAACTAGTTACGCCGCCAAATTGTACCTTGGGGCGTGTCTTCGAGGCTGATTCCTAGCGTCACAAGCTGATCACGAATTTCATCCGCTTTTGCGTAATTTTTTTCCGTTTTTGCTTCATTCCTTTCATCTATAAGTTTTTGAATAGCATCTTCACCCAGTTCATCATCATTGGCATTTGTTTTTGCCTGAAGAAAGGCTTGTGGTTCGTCCTGCAAAAGACCAAGCACGCCGGCAAGATACTTCAATGTTGCTGCAAGCTCCGTTGCTTGTTTTGACGATTTATCCGTACTGCGATTTAACTCTCTCGCTAACTCATGCAATAATGAAATCGCCTTTGGCGAATTAAAATCATCATCCATAGCCAGATCAAATTCATCAACAGTCTTTTTCAACGGCTCTGCATCGTTAGAATCCTTTGAATCTCTTAATGCGGTATACAAGCGACTCAAGGCAGATTTGGCTTCTTCAAGATTATCAATTGAGTAATTTAGTGGGCTACGATAATGACTGGAAAGAATAAAAAAACGAATCACTTCTGCCTGGTATTCTTTTAATACTTCTCGAACAGTAAAGAAATTACCCAGTGACTTTGACATCTTCTCTTCATCCACTCGGACAAAGCCATTATGTATCCAGACATTGGCAAAGGCTTCGCCGGTTGAACAAACCGATTGGGCAATCTCATTTTCGTGATGCGGGAATTGTAAATCCTGGCCGCCGCCATGAATATCAAAATGATTACCAAGACAATGCGTCGACATAGCTGAACATTCAATATGCCATCCGGGTCGCCCCTCTCCCCAGGGTGAGGGCCAACTGGGTTCATCGGCTTTAGCTGCTTTCCATAATACGAAATCCAACGGATCATCTTTTTCTTCTTCTACGTCGACACGTTCGCCGGCACGTAATTCATCCGTATTTTTTCCTGATAATTTTCCATATTGATCGAATGAACTTATATCAAAGTAAACATCATTGTTATTACCGACATAAGCGTGTTTATTTTCAATCAATGTCGAAATCATTTCGATAATTTGATCCATATGTAGCGTTGCTTTTGGTTCAATATCAGGTGGTATTACGCCTAGTGACTCTGAATCATTATTCATTGCGTCAATGAAACGCTCAGTCAACTCGGTTATGGTTTCATTATTTTCATTGGCACGATTGATTATCTTGTCGTCAATGTCAGTAATGTTTCTGACATAAAGCACATCAAAACCACTATGTCGTAAATATCGTGCAATCATGTCGAATATCACCATGACGCGTGCATGGCCAACATGGCATAAATCGTAAACAGTCATGCCACAAACATACATACGAACTTTTCCCGGTTCGATAGGTTCGAAAGTCTCTTTCTGTCTACTTAAACTGTTATAAATTTTTAACACATTAGTATTTTTTATATTAAATTTTTTCGAAAAGCCGCTCTTTTGCGTCCATGCAGCCGCAGCTTACAGTACATCTTGTACATAATTGGACGCGAATCTTATATGAAAGGTGCTTATGCGACAAAAGGAATTTGTCGGTCTTCCCTGTCACGGGCATAATCACGCCAAAAATTCTATACTTAAACAAAATTAACATCCCGGAGAATAATTATGAAGGTGCAGCTCACAACAACACTTGGTTCTATCATTATTGAGTTAAATGCGGAAAAAGCACCAAAAACAGTCGCAAATTTCATTGCTTATGTTGAAAGCGGTCATTACGACGGTACTATTTTTCACCGGGTTATCGAAGATTTTATGGTACAGGGTGGCGGCATGGATAAGGAAATGAATTCTAAATCCACTAATGACCCTATCCAGAATGAAGCAAATAACGGGTTGAGAAATGAATATGGCACGATTGCTATGGCCAGAACCGGCGATCCTCATTCAGCCTCAGCACAGTTTTTTATCAATACCAGTGACAATGGCTTTCTCGATTTCCAGGCCGAAACTCAGGATGGCTGGGGTTACTGTGTTTTTGGTAAAGTCATTGATGGCATTGAAGTCGTCAATAACATTGAAGAAAAACCGACATCAACTCAAAACGGTCATCAAGATGTACCCGAAGAAATCATAGAAATCGAAAAAGCCGAGTTACTTGAAGAAGATGAAGAATAACATCCCGAGCCAACACAGATATTCGCTTTTTTAACGCTTCATTATTAATAATGACCACACTTTTCGTTTCTGATCTTCACCTTAGTCATCAGCGACCAGATAAACTGGTTCTGTTTAAAAAACTATTAGCCGGGTCTGCCAGAAGGGTAAAAGCATTTTATATTCTTGGCGATTTGTACGAAAATTTCTGGATTGGTTGTGATGATCAACTTCCTCCCAACCCGGAAATAATTTCTGCCTTACGTGATTATTCAAACATTGAACATACACAATTATTCATTATGCGAGGCAATCGTGATTTTCATCTAAATGATGAATTCGAAAACTCGACAGGCTGTACATTAATTGATGATCCGACTGAAATAATTCTGGATGACAAAAAAATATTATTGATGCACGGCGATACACTATGTACTGATGATGTGAAGTATCAAAAGTGGCGAAAATTTATTACTCATCCATTGGTTAAATGGATTTACTTCAATATGCCTTTTGCTTTACGAAAACGAATTGCGCGTGATGTACGAAGTTACGCCGCAGATGCTGTACAAAAAAAATCGCCGGAAATAATTGATGCATCACAGGAAACAGTGTTGAAAACAATGAATGATTATAATGTCAAAACATTGATTCATGGGCATACGCATCGACAAGCCATTCACGATCTGGAATTAGATGGAACACCAGCACAACGCATTGTTCTAGGCGACTGGTATGAAAAAGACTGCGTCTTAATACACGATGAAAAAGGATTTCGATTTGAACGTGTTGAGGATTATATTAATAACAATAAATAAG
>CAZGBJ010000013.1:0-63555 GCA_964523895.1 uncultured Enterobacteriaceae bacterium | reverse complement strand
GAAAAAGGATTTCGATTTGAACGTGTTGAGGATTATATTAATAACAATAAATAAGTTAATAAGTATTCTCTTATCCTAGTTTGCCTGACAGGGTCATAATCCCTAGTACTGCAAGACAAATTATTAATGTTCTATTGATTAATGATTTGAGTTCGTCGATCCAATAAGATTTTTCTCTTTCAGGAACATCCATTTCGGGTAAATATTGTAGTGCGCCTATCCCGGCATCGCTCAACACCTGATTATTAACGTCTAATGAAAGCTGCTCAGACTGATTCCATGCCGAAAAAGCGTGGGACAAACTACCACCCAATGCAAGAGCAATAACCATCACTCTTGATGATGGCCATTCAAGAATATTTAAAAGAACATGCGTACTATCTGCAAAACCACCACGAAGTTCATGCATTTCATCATTTAATTCATTAACCAGCCGATATAATAAAGCGCCGACCACACCAAGAATTAAAAACCAGAAGATAACGGCAAAACTTCGTTTATGTGCCTCGATAAAAACAGATTTTATGATCGCTGTTTCATTATCATCTTCATCACTGATCACTGTTGCATCTATTAATTCATCCGTTAAGGAAGATATATTATCTGCATCGTCATCCTCAACTGCCGTTATGTATTGAACAAGTCGATCATCTAGCGCTTCGGGAGCAAGGCAATAAATTAATACGAGAAGAGTAAAAACACCCTCTGCTATTGATGACCAATAATTTAATGCGGAAATAATCAAGAACAACGCCAGAACCGGTATCGTCAATAGACCCAACAAACCGAGTGAACCGTCCCAATATTTATAATGCGCCAGACGCTTTTCCAAAAAATAAAATAAAGCAGTAAACCATGAATAATTTCGATAGCGTTCAAGGTTAGCAAGAAAAAAATCCAGCCCTAGTGCAATAAGAATAAAAATTAGCGTCATAGATTAAGTAAAGAAAAATAATGTTTTTTATCAAACGCCGGTCCCGGATCAGTCTTTCTGCCAGGCGCAATATCACTGTGACCGACAATACGATCTTTTGTTATTTTCTGCCAGCGTTGGCATATCAAATCTGTGATTAGTGCCAAAGTTTCATACTGAACATCACAATATACTTCTTCATCACAACCTTCCAACTCAATACCAATGGCAAAATCATTACATTGACTGCAGCCATCGAAAACTGATTCGCCCGCATGCCAGGCACGTTTAATTAAGGGAACATATTGGGTCACATTGCCATTTCGGTCGATAAGCAAATGCGATGACACGCGTAATTCATGTATCTCTGCAAAATAAGGATGTGCTTTAATATCCAGTGTATTGGTGAATAACTGATCAATAAAACCACCACCATACTCCTTCGGTGGCAAACTGATGCCATGTATCACTAGCAAATCAATATCGATATCTTCTGGCCGGTCATCACAATTTGGCGAGACTACAGATCGTGCACCAGTAAGCCACTCGCCTCGTTCGTCAATTTGATAATTCGCTTTCTTCAATTTCAATGCTTTTAGTTGCCTGTTAAAATCATCTAACTATAACAGCATCGAATCTGAAGAGAGAATCTTAAATGTGTCGATTAGCCGCTTACCTTGGGACAGAAATCAGCTTATCCCAATTCTTACAGGAACCTGAGCACAGTCTCATCAAGCAATCCTGGGCGCCCAAAGAAATGCAGGATGGTACTGTTAACGCGGATGGTTATGGTGTCGCGTGGTTATCTGATACCAATATTCCTTGTGTGTATAAAAATGTATTGCCTGTCTGGTCAGATACAAATCTTGATGGTCTTGGACGTTCGCTCAGCAGTCGGCTCTGGCTGGCAAACGTTCGTGGCGCAACACCTGGGCAAGGGATTAGTGAAGCGAATACGCAACCTTTTATAAAAGAGTGTTTAATTTTCACTCATAACGGTTGCCTTAAACCTTTTGATAAAAACACCAAAACCAGCTTACTAGATACTTTATCTAACGAGATCCGTGCAGAAATTAATGGCGATAGTGATTCACTCTATTTATTTGCTTTATTACAACAACATTTACTAACTAAACAGACTTTAGCCGATGCCATCATCAATATGATGAACGATCTGCAAACAGTTTGTACTGACAAAGTGACTGCATTATTAAATTTCGTAATAAGTGATGGCGATATTATCTATGCCTGTCGTCACGCATTAAATGGTTCATGTCCCAGCCTTTATTATTCACTCGGCAAAGACAATGTGCAGATTGTATCAGAACCATTAACCACTAATGATGAATGGATAACCTTTCCGGAGAACAGTCTTATTTGCTTTAACAACGCAAGTGTTACCAATACATACAGCCTATGAAAAATCTGCTTGGGGAATTACAATCATTACAAAAAGAAACTATCGATATTGTCAGTTCCGTTGCTGAAAAAGATTATCAGCAACAATATCATCCTGACTTAAGCCCGATTGGCTGGCATCTGGGGCATTGCGTTTATACCGAGTCCTATTGGCTTAGAGAAAAATTACTTGGCAAGCAAACTATAGATGATTCACTAAAGTCGCTTTATGTACCGGAGTTAAGTAGTAAACAATCACGCGGTACAGCTTTACCAGACAAATACAAATTACTTGATTGGGCTAATGTTATTCAATCAGAAAATCGCGCATTACTGGAAACAGCCATCCTCAACAAGGTCTCACATAAATTATTAGAAAATAATTATTTGCTTCATTTTCTAATTCAACACTATTCGCAACATATTGAAACGATGCATATGGGTCTTACAGAAAGTCAGCTTCAACAGTTAAATACTGAATTTACTGCCAGCAAAAAATTAAACCCTGTCAAATTAATACCAAAAACTAAAACAATTGAAGCAAATATTTACCATATCGGTGCGGATGAAAATAAAGTCACTTATGATAACGAACAACCAGTGCACTCTATAGAGCTGAATGGTTTTAAAATTTCAACACATCCCGTCAGCAACAGTGAATATTTACAATTTATCGTCGAAGACGCTTATTCAAAAAAACAATACTGGTCTAGCGAAGGATGGAAATGGATTAAGACGCTTCAATATAAGTATCCGCATCATTGGCGACTTAAAAATAATTCTGTCTATTATGGTGTTAATCATAAAGGCCCTTATACACTTGAAGAAAATTATCCTGTTCACGGCCTGAGTTATTATGAAGCCGAAGCCTATGCAAAATGGAGCGGCGCACGTTTACCACATGAACATGAATGGGAAGTCGCTTCTATTAAAGATGTCTTGCAACAAAATTCACTGGTATGGGAATGGTGCAATAATACATTTTATCCCTACAAAAATTTCTCAGCCTATCCTTACGAAGGTTATTCAGTACCTTACTTTGATAACAAACATTATGTATTACGAGGTGGGAGTCATTGCACAAAAAAAGTTATAAAACGTTCCAGTTTTCGTAATTATTACACTGCAGATAAACGACATATTTTTGCAGGAATTCGATTGGTCTACGATTAAAGATGTAAAAATAGTGATTATTTTTGCCGGTTTTTGCTCCTGCACCATCAGTAGGCACTATAGACGAAACCGGCATTGCCTGCATGGATGCAGGCACTTATGATTTGTCAGGAACACCAATCATGACAGTACATCCCTGTACATTTTATTCTGAAGCGGATTCTAGTAATTTAATGAGTTCTTTATTCTTTGTCTTTTCCGCCATCGTCAGCGCTGTTTTTTCTTTTTTATCTGCAAGCGTAACGTCTGCCCCGGCATTTAATAAGACTTCAACAACCTCGAGTCGTTTATTTGCCACCGCTAGCATCAATGCCGTCTTTCCCTGTTCATCTGCCAGATTAACATCGACACCCTCAACAACCAGTGCCTGAACAATGTTTCTATTTCCATAGTAAGCCGCACCCATTAATGCTGTACGTCCTGTTGTATTTTTAGAATTCGCATTCATCCCGGCAGATAACATTGCCTTTAGCTGGATTAAGCGTCCCTCTTTCGCTGCCGTATAGAATTTCAGTTCACTTGTTTTCTCATCAACCTTCTCTTCTTCAGCAAATGACAATGTCACCAAAGAACTCAATAAAACAACAAGCAATACATTAATTAATCGATGTGTAATATGACGCATAATTTTAAAAAACTGTTTCTAATTAATATTATTAGCGGCATTGATGACAAATTCTAAAGTATGGATGAAGAAAATCTTTAGAAATTAGCGCGAAGATAAAAACTGAAAATGCTCCAGATAAGGCGCCACAGGAAAAAGAACGGTCGTGCAATAGTCTCTAATAACGATTAAACTGTCTCTTTTCAATAACTTATAACAAAACAAACGAGAATAATAATATGCAGTGGCTACAGGACAAGCTAAACACACTTAGTAGTATTATTTGGGGAGAATATTTACTTATCCCCTTATTAGCCATCGTGGGTATTTATCTCACTATTGGGCTTTACGCCATGCCGTGGCGAAAGATTCCTCTTGCATTTCAAACCTTATGGCAAGGCCGTAAAGAAACACCACATATAGATGGTGAGATTACACCCTTTCAAGCCTTAATGACGGCACTGTCAGCCACGGTTGGCACCGGTAATATTGCCGGCGTTGCGACGGCTATCTATTTTGGTGGGCCAGGTGCCATATTCTGGATGTGGGTTATTGCTTTATTTGGTATGGCGACAAAATATGCCGAAGCAGTACTCGCTGTCAGTTATCGGGAAACGGATGAGTTGGGACATTATGTTGGTGGCCCCATGTATTACATACGCAATGGTCTGGGTGATAACTGGCATTGGATGGCAACTTTATTTGCTTTTTTTGCCATGTTTGCCGCATTTGGCATAGGCAATATGGTGCAATCCAATTCAGTCGCAGATGAAATCTATTCAAGCTTTAACGTTCCGACATGGCTTACCGGTGTAGTCATGGCAATGCTGGCTTCGTTAGTTATTATTGGCGGCGTTAAACGTATTGCACAGGTTGCCGCAAAACTCGTCCCTTTTATGGCATTGGCTTACATTCTTGCTGCATTAGCCATTGTTATTTTAAATATTGAATATATGCCTGATGCCATTTCACTGATCATTAAAAGTGCATTCTCAGGTTCTGCTGCAAGCGGTGGTTTTCTTGGCGCTTCAATCTGGATGGCTATACGCTGGGGCTTTGCCCGAGGTATTTTTTCAAATGAAGCGGGATTGGGTAGCGCACCTATCGCGCATGCTGCAGCTCAAACGAATAATCCGGTAAAACAAGGCATGATTGCCATGCTAGGAACATTTATCGATACAATAATAATATGCAGCCTCACTGCATTTGTCATCATACTGACAGGCACATGGGATAGTGGCTTAAAAGGCGTAAGCATGTCTTCACAGGCTTTTTCAATCGGGCTATACGGCTATGGCGGTTATGTCGTCAGTATTGGACTGGTATTATTTGCCTTCACCACCATACTTGGCTGGAGTTATTACGGCGAACGTAGTGCTGAATATTTATTCGGTACTAAAATTATTAAGCCTTATCGACTCCTCTGGATTGTTGCTATTTTCATCGGCGCAATTGTGAAGCTGGAACTGGTATGGACATTTGCTGATATTCTAAATGGACTCATGGCACTTCCAAACTTAGTGGCGCTGCTGTTACTAAGCCCTGTGGTTTTTAGTAAGACTCGACAATATTTTAATAATAAAAATTCGAAATGGTAGCCGATAAAAGTGAAATTATTGCTAATGTAAAATCGGCATTGACCGAAGATGTTGGCTCTGGTGACATTACGGCGGACCTGGTTCCACCCAATGCAATAGCATCAGCAACGCTGATAACGCGAGAACATGCGACTTTGGCTGGTTGCCAATGGTTTTCTGAAGTATTTAATCAATTAAATCCCAATATAAAAGTTGAGTGGCATATGAAGGATGGCGATGCCATTACACCTAATCAACGTCTTTGCCTGCTTAAAGGCTCTGCTCGTTCAATACTCACAGGTGAAAGAACAGCGATAAATTTTTTACAAACACTTTCAGCGACAGCAACTACCGTTGCCAGTTTTGTTGGATTAATAAAAGATACTGATTGTGAAATACTCGACACACGAAAAACAATTCCGGGTTTACGTCTTGCGCAAAAATATGCAGTGACTTGTGGTGGCGGAATCAATCATCGTGTCGGACTTTTTGACGCTATCCTGATCAAGGAAAACCATATCATCGCAGCGGGAGGACTTACTCAAGCTATTGCCAAAGCAAAACAGAAAGATGTGCCTGTTGAAGTCGAGGTTGAATCCATACAAGAACTGGAAGAAGCGCTCGAAGCCAAGCCCGATAAAATTTTACTGGATAATTTTAATATTGCAGAATTGGTCAAAGCGGTATCGATAACAAAAGGTCGCGCCAAACTAGAAGCCTCTGGCAATGTTGATAAACAAAGCATACGAGCTATCGCTGAAACTGGTGTAGATTATATTTCTATAGGAGCATTAACAAAAAATATTCAGGCCATCGATTTTTCCATGCGCATTAATCTATAAGATTAACGCGCATGGAAATTAATCTCTTTGGGTTTAATTCCCCGCAGCTTGCTGCGTTGTTGTCATTCCTGCGAACGCCTACATGGATGTAGGTGGTACGATTACAGGACGTAATATGACGCCGTTAATACCCCGTCTGCTTGCTGCGGGGATTTTTATTTAATGTGTATCTAAAAATATATTTTAAAGTTTGCTTTTAACCAGTTCGTAGATTTCTTCTTTTAATGTATCCATGCCATCCAACGATTCTTCCAGTTGTTTGCGACGACTACTAACAAACTCTTCGTCTTTTATGCCACCAATATTAATGTATACATTTAATGCCGCACTTCTAAGACCGGCATAGCCACCCAATACCGCAACACCGGCATCACTGATGACGTTATTATTGCCTATATCTGCAATCGGTTGACTAAGATTGACTACTTCACGACAGAGTCGAGCACACTCTAGTGGAACATCCGTAGCCGCTTTCAATGCTGCCTGAATTTCAGCTGAACGCACTGCTTTTTCCTCATCGGAATCTTTTGGCATTCCGTATGAAGCCATCACGCGATTGAAGACATCGACATCGTCTCTAATAGCATCTGTTAATTTGGCTCTTAAATCTTCAGATTTAACGAGAATTTCTTTCGCCTGATCTTCAACATCCTCACAGCCTTTTTTGCCTATAGTGAAGTTTGCTACCATACTAATAAGAGCAGCGCCCATGGCACCAGATACAGCGGCCGCACCTCCACCACCGGGTGTCGATGACTTACTGGCCAGTCCATCCAGAAATTCTTGTATCGGCATATCTTTAATCATCACAATTTCCTCGAATTCATGTTTTTCCAAAAATAAAGGCCGCGATTATATGACAGATTTTACCTAATCGTTAATTATTAACGAAAATAAGCTCTAATCCGGGCAGATTGCTCTGCTAATCAGAAATTTAGCTCGATATGTTGTCGGGCAACCTTGCATGGGTTACCTTACGCTCCATAAAAGACTCTGGGGAGGAAGAAGATTGGCAAATTAGGCTGGATAACGCCATATTCCTTCTATATCACAACCATAATTCTACAAAGGAAGAACCATGAAAAAGCTTTTGTTTCAACTTGATACCGATGAACACCCTTCTGTTTTTGATACAGTTGTTGCCTATGATGGTGGCGCAGACCATGTCATTGGTCACGGCAATGTTAATCCAGATAACGTCACCCCTTTGGTTGAAGGCACCATTTTTACCCGTGCCCCGAAAGAAAAGAAATTTACTGCCATATTTGTTGGTGGCAGTGATATGGTTGCCGGTGAAAAACTATTTAAAGCAGTGCAAAATAATTTTTTCTATGACTTTCGTGTTTCCGTCATGCTCGACAGTAATGGTAGTAATACCACCGCTGCTGCTGGCGTGGCAAAATTGTTAACCAGTGGTGACGTTGCCGGGAAAAAAGCCGTAGTTCTTGCAGGTACTGGTCCAGTTGGTCAACGTGCCGCAATCATGTTGGCAAAAGAAGGCGCCCAGGTCACCATTACTTCACGTCAGGAAGCTCGTGCAAAACAAGCTTGTGAGGATATGAAAAGCAGTTTTGATGTGGATATTGAGGGTGTTGAAGCCAATGACAATGACGCCAGAGGTAAAGTCATTGAAGATGCGCAGGTTGTGTTTGCAACTGGTGCTGCGGGAATTGAATTAATCACACCTGAACACTGGGAAAATAACAGTAATATCGAATTAATGGCGGATGCCAACGCAACACCTCCAATTGGTATTGGTGGTACCGACATGATGGATCGCGGCGAAAATCGTAATGGCAAATACGTCTGGGGAGCGATTGGTTTTGGCACTTTGAAACTTGCGGTACACCGTGCATGTATTGAAAAATTGTTTGAGGCAAAAGATCAATTATTCGATGCAGAAGAAGTCTTCGCGATGGCGAAGTCAATGGCATAAAAAATATTGCAAAATGAACTGGAACATATACTCGTGATACGTTTGTCCAAACTGTTTTTTTGTTTGCTACTCCTGTTTTCATCTTCAATTTACGCGACAAGTTATGAAGAAGGAAAACAGGCTTACCTTAGTCAAGATTACGAACGCGCACTAGAAATTCTTAAACCATTAGCTGAAGAAGGTAATTCTCAAGCACAAATTACTCTGGGTTTAATGTATGACTACGGCCATGGTGTAGAAAAAAATTCATCTGAATCTATTAAATGGTATCGAATGGCAGCGGAACAAGGAGTGCCTTTGGTACAGCATGATATTGGCGTGAAGTATTTTCAGGGTCAGGGCGTAGAACAAAATTATGCCGAAGCGGCTAAATGGTGGGAAATGTCAGCCAATGCTGGAATTGCTGACTCTCAATTTAACCTTGGTTTAATGTATTATCGTGGCATAGGTATTCCTAAAGATTATGTAAAAGCGGCAGAATTGTTTGATGCAGCATCACTACAAGGACACGGTAATGCTCAATATAGTCTGGCTGTCATGTATGCTTTCGGCCAAAGTAAAGAAAAAAATTATGCTACCGCATTAAAATGGTTCAACAAAGCGGCTGAACAAAATGTTGCTCAGGCTCAATTTAATCTAGGCGTTTTCCATGAGAATGGTTATGGCGTTTCTAAAGACATAGATAAAGCAAGAGAATGGTACCAAATTGCTGCGGATCAAGGTTTACAGGAAGCCGTAGAAAAATTACGAGCGCTGCCCGCACATAAAACAGCTGCCGCAACAAAAACTGAGCCTTCTGTTTCAATGATAGAAAACACAACAACTGATACAACAGAATTCGCATCGACAAAAATAAGCCCGCCAAACACATCTGCTAATGAATTGGACTTAAGTGATTGGCTTCGACAACAAGCACCTGATAACTACACATTACAATTGGCAAGTGTCATTAGTAAAAAAGATATTATTAACTATATAAAATCCTCTAAATTTGATTCCAATGCAGGTTATATAGAAGTTATTGTTAATGACATTACCCGCTATACTGCTGTATATGGTCTCTACACGACATATCAAGATGCAGAACTTGCCGTTAGTGAATTACCTTTGGCAATACAACAATCAACCAAACCATGGGTACGAAATACAGGCATACTTCAGGGATTATTGCCTTAAGAAATCTCTGATTAAGTTATAATCGACATCTTGCGATTAAAACGGGGATAAATAATAAATGGCTTCGTTTAAGGAAATACTAAATTCAAGCGAAGAAGAACTTCTTCAGCTTCTTTATAAATTTAACGTTTCTGAAGAAGCTGATAAAGACAAAGCCGAAGCTATTGCTACTCAGTTAAAACTACGCGAAGCACAACTAATATGTGCTATAGGCTTCAATAAAGCTGTAAAAAAATTACCTGAGATACCCGCTATTCTTGGATTTAAAAACCTGGATGGCCTGGTAAATTCCCGTAATGATTTTTTTACCATAGACATTTATAAATTATTAACCTTAGATAATATATTATCGATTTATTCTGTTGTTAAAAACGACATTGAAAATAAACAAATAATGGAATATCTGTTATTGAATCGACTTAAGACTATAGAAAAGAGGATAGACGAAACTGTAAACTCCCTTATTATCGATAAATACAAAGAGGAAATGCGCGCGATATATTCTGATGAAGTTATTAGTATCGATTTTGTAGAGACGCGCCTGGATCAATCCGATAGTGGCTTTCGCGCCCTGATAAATGAAGTGACACTGATTGTTGAAAATAAGCTTATCCCGGCCGGAGATATTTTTTTTCGTGACACCATATTACCGCAGGAGAAAAGAAAATTACTTAATAAAGGGTTAATCCCCAGAGATTTGATTGAAACCCGTATTATCGATCCAAACATTTCAGATGTTGAAAAGAAAATCCTATATGATCACTTAAAACTACACCGTGAAAATTAATTAAACGATTATGCCAAGTTTTACTGAAATATTAACTGCCGCAGATGAAGATCTAGTCCGTATTTTCTACAAAACCAATACAGGCGAAGAAACTGATTTCATCAAACGTATAAATATGGTTGCGGCACAACTCGAACTCAATCACTCTCAGTTGGTTTGTGCGCTGGGCTTTAATAAGCATATTCGTGATCTAACTGATATTCAGCAACAACTTGGATTTCGTTCGTTCAAACTACTGACATATCGTATGCATGAGTTGTTTACGACGGATACTTATACCCAATTGCCTATTGATAATATTCTCGATATTTATTCAGAGCGGCTTGAAGATCAGGAAGTGCTCGATACCCTACGAGAATTATTACGGCCTCGACTTGAACATATTGAAGCGGATATTGCAAAAACGGATGACCCAATGCACATCATGAGTTACAAAATGGAAATCCATTCAATATACACTTCCGGTATTGCTGACAAGGAATTTGCCGATGATCGGCTTAACAAAAACATTGGCGAATACCGGCTAATGGCAAATGAGGCAAATGTCATTATTGAGGCAGGCTACCATCCGCCCAGCAATTTATTTTTCATGGAGACGCTTTCTGCAGAAGAAAAAAGTGATTTGATTGAGGCGGGACATATCAATAAAGACATGATTAAAAACCGCCTGCAAAATGTAAATATCAGTGAAGAAGAACGGGAGATCCTTGAAGAACATATATAGAATGATTTAGAAAAAGAAATTCAGGAATTTTTCCTCTGTTTTTTAACAAAAACTCTCTTTTATTCATATAGATATGTAGTTAATCTTCCCCACCTTAAAAACAACCAATAATATTTGGGTCCGGGGGAAAGAACATGACTGCAAATCGTATCGCAGCCTACGCAGTATCGTTGAGCACATTAATCGTGTCACAAATCATTTTTGCTGAAGAAAATGTTCAGCAAAAAGAAGCTATTGAAGTCATCGGAATCACGCCAACGCACGGTATCGGATTACCTGAAGAACTTATTCCGTTTAACGTTCAATCTGCGACCAGCAAGGATTTGGAACAAAGTCAAACACTTGATTTGACCGATTTTATGAATCGTAATCTTGGCAGCGTGACGATTAACGACGCTCAAAACAATCCGCTACAAGCTGACGTGCAATATCGTGGATACACACTTTCTCCGCTACTTGGATTACCGCAAGGTCTGGCTGTTTATCAAAATGGTGTGCGCATAAATGAACCTTTCGGTGATTCTATGAACTGGGATATATTGCCTGAGTCTTCAATAGGTAGCATTAATTTGATTGGTGGTGCAAACCCCATATTTGGTCTAAACACTTTAGGTGGTTCACTCTCAATAACAACAAAAAATGGATTTACTCATTCCGGTCATCAAATTGAAACTCATGGCGGTTCATTCGACCGCGTAGTGGCAACAGTTGAATCGGGTGGCAATAATGGAACATGGGGATACTTTGTTACAGGTGAATTTTTTGATGAAGAAGGCTGGCGTGATGCCTCCCCTTCTGATGCACTCAATCTATTTGGGGCAGTCAGTTATCGCTCAACCGACACAACTCTAGACTTAACATACAATCATGCTAATACTGATCTAATAGGTAATGGTTCATCTCCGGCAGAATTACTTGAACTTGACCGTGCAGCTGTTTTTACTTCGCCGGATCAAACTGAAAATAGACTTCATATGATTAACCTGTCAGGTACGCATTGGGCTAGTGATACAATACAATTAAGCGGCAACGCATTTTATAGGAAAAATGAAACAGATAGTTTTAATGGTGACGGTTCAGAATTTGTACTCTGTACTGCAGCAGGCACGACAACACTTTTATGTGAAGAAGATGACACAACGACACCGATCACAAATCAAGCTGGCGCCACAATTGTTGGCGATACAAATGGTGATGGAGATAGTAACCTGAATGCGATTAATAATATTAGTAATCGCGAACAAGAAGGTTTTGGTTCAACGGTACAATCTACTTTCCTAGGAGATTTGTTTGGTAAGCAAAATCAATTCATCTTTGGTGCGGGTTATCAACAAGGCCTAGTTGATTTCTTCTCAACAGTTGAAGTTGCATCTTTAAACTGTACTGTTAATGGTGTCGACTGTACTTTAGCAGGTTCAGACAGAGGCACTTCCGGAACAGGGCTTTTTGTTCCTGAAGAAGGTACCGAAATAAAAGCTCACCATAGAGTTTGGTCATTATATGCTACTGACACTCTTTCTATTACGGATAAACTGGCATTAACCGCATCTGTACGTTACAACAACTCACATATTGTCCTTGGAGAACGTGATAATTCTATTCTAGCTACAAATAACCCGGGAGAACTAAACGGTGAACACGATTTTGACCGAATCAATCCTGCTTTCGGTATCACATACAACTTTAATAATTTAAACGGTGTATATGGTAGCTATAGTGAATCATCACGTGCGCCAACTCCAATTGAATTACTCTGTGCCGATGAAAATGCACCTTGTAACTTACCAAACGCTTTCTTAGCTGATCCACCATTAGAGCAAGTGGTGACAGAAAGTTTTGAAGGTGGCTTCAGAGGAACCTTCAAAAATGGCATTGATTACAATATTGCTGCTTTTCATAGTACAAATAAAAATGACATCATTTTTGGTTCGACTGGCGGCACGACTTCCAGCACAGGTTTTTTCAGAAATGTTGGCGATACCAGACGTGTAGGTACAGAAGTTGGTTTATCCGGTATTTTTAAGAAAAAGTTAAACTGGTATGCAAATTACAGCTTTGTAGACGCTACCTTTCAGGATGCTTTTTTTGGCATAAGTGCAAACCACCCAAATGCTGCGGATTTAAATGGTGATGGTGATGCTGATGAAATTCAGGTTAATTCAGGTGATAGAATTCCAGGTATTCCAGAACATTCATTCAAACTCGGTGGTTTATATTCATTTACTCCAAAATTTTCTGTTGGTGCCAATATGATTTATAACTCAACTCAAGTCCTACGTGGTGACGAAAGTAACGAGCTAGGCCCTGTTGATGGTTATGCTGTTGTTAACTTAAATGGTACTTATAAAATCAATAAAACTTTTACTGCGTTTGCGCGTGTTAACAATTTGTTTGATACAGATTATGAAACATTTGGTTTATTAGGTGAAGCAGATGAAGTTTTTGATGGATCAGGTGCAACTCAAGCATTTTCTAATGCAACATTTCTGGGTGCTGGTGCACCTATAAATGGATTTGTTGGTATAACCGCTACATTTTAACCATTATGCAAAATCATACTTAACAAAAGGCGAACTCATTATTGGGTTCGCCTTTTTTACTATGGGTTCTGACGAAGCTTTATCCTGATTGCTCCACCTATTATCAGCGATCGCCCTTTTCTTGCAGTTTTCTTTTCAGGTTCTGATTTTTTTATTAATTTCTTTTTAGCCGTATTCTTCTTACTTATTTTCTTTTTTTTAGCTGTTTTTTTCCTGACTTTCTTTTTACCTGCACTCTTTTTTGAAGTTTTCTTTTTAGTAGCTGTCTTCTTCGCTACTTTCTTTTTACTTGCACCCTTTCTCGAAACTTTCTTCTTATTAGCTGTCTTCTTGGCTACTTTCTTTTTGCCTGCACTCTTTTTCGAAGTTTTCTTTTTAGTAGTTGTCTTCTTAACTATTTTCTTTTTGGACACACTTTTTTTTGTGTTCTTCTTTTTAGAGGTCGGTTTTTTCTTTGTTTTTTTATTCGATGACATAATATTTAAATTTAAACTAAATAAATTGGTATTATAAAGATAACTGCTACAACACAAAAACTATTACAGGTAATGTATATAATAACTAAAGTTTAACTTAAATTATTGCTACTAGCTTAAAAATGTCTCTATTAGCTCAAAATAAACGAACCTTTGCTGCGCTGATGTTTACCATCATAATAGCAATTGTATTCTGGAGCCAATCCCGAATTCCAGCGCTTAACGAAAAAGCACAGATGGGACTTCGTACTAATTTTGGCGAACTTGCATTTGAAATAGTCTTACCAGTCACTCAGGATCAAGCGCTACTGGAACGCGTTGTTAGATCAAGCATCAACTGGGCATACACTAACTTAATAGGTATGTTCTTCGGTTTGTTATTTGCTGCCGCAATTTTAACCGTGCTTAGCACGATTAAAACCAGATCATTCAAACAACCCTGGCTTAATACACTCTCTGGTATTTTTCTTGGTGCACCTTTGGGTGTATGTGTTAACTGTGCGACACCTATTGCCTTTGGAATTTATTCTGCGGGCGCACGTCTCGAAACTGCTTTGGCGAGTCTGTTTTCTTCTCCAACACTAAACGTGATAGTGCTGACAATGGCTTTCACGCTTTTACCATGGGAAATGGCATTGATCAAACTTTTTGGAGTGATCTTACTTTTAACGACTATTCCTTTTCTAGTAAGACGATTTGCAAATATTACTGATCCAAAAATGGCAACTAGCATACCGACAAGTCATTTTGCTTCAGAATTAGCCAGTTGCTCAATACAAACACCTGTCAATGTTGATGAAAGTTATTTCGATGCCCTCTTTGCAACTGCATACAGTTTTATAAAACATCTTTTTTACATTGTTAAATTTGCATTACCACTAATGTTACTTGCCGGTTTTCTCGGCGCGTTTGTGCTTGAAATTGTACCATTCGATTTTTTTTCAAATACAAATACGGGACTTCTAACATTCATAGCATGTGCACTGGTAGCAACAATATTACCTGTGCCAATTGCCTTCGACGTTATTATCGTTATGGCTTTACTTGCTAATGGTGTTGATAAGGGACTCGCTACGGTACTGTTATTTGGCTTGGGAATTTATAGTATTTATCCCGCCTTCTTAATTGCACGATACATTTCCGTTCGATTAAGTTTAGCTATTGCAGTTATGGTTATCATTATTTCCTGCGGACTTGGGCTTGCCTCACAAAGCTATTTCGATTCTAAATCCCGCAACGAACAAATTGAAATAGCAAAAGGACTTGCTCAATCCATGGAGAGTATTTACAAGGAAGCTATCAACATCTGTGAAACTTTACCTGTTCCACTTCAAGCAATTTGCTTCGAACAACACATTGAACAATTTAATGATGCTGTTTCCTATGAAAAGATGTGTCAGATAAGACCGAGCGGTCTTGAACTTGCCGATTGCAAAACAAAAATAAATGCGTTTACTACAAGACAGCAAGCATTATCAGACAAAAACCCCAAACTTTGCATGAACATAAAAAACACGACTTTTCGTGCTCAATGTATCTACTACGTCACTTATAAAACAGCACTTAAGGAACACGACATTGGATTGTGCAACGAGCTATCTCATCCAAAAACCATAGAAGCCTGCCGAGATAAATTTCTTAATACCAGTTTACTTTTCAATCCTGATGGATCGGCTTGCAAAAACCTGGGAGAAACAGAATTAAATTATTGCCGTATCAATGCAGAAATTTATTGGTTGGCTGAAATGATGGATATAGATCAATGTGCTAAGTTTGATATTGAAGGCGCTCGTGAACATTGTCGCTATACCGTTGCATCCGTCATGATAGGTAGAAGTAATAACCCTAGCGGCTGTTCTGAATTAAAATCTCCCGCATTGGCAAAACGATGTCGAAGTCTAACAACGGCATGGAAAGCGAAAAAAAATAATTCTCCTGAACTTTGTTTGGAGTTAAAAGCTGACGATTTAAGAGACCTTTGTCTTCTTCGCGTTGCCGACAAGCAAATACAAGCTATCCTGGTCGATCATACTCTCGCCTCATCCGGGAATATGTATGAAAAAAGACCTGCTATTAATAAACAATTTAAAAAAATACAAGCTTCGTTAACAAAAGCACCTCAACTTCAATGGAAGAATGTTTTTTCTAATGATCAATTAAAAATAACGTTCACACCATATAACAAGTCGGTCACTAATGGTTCAAAGCCTTTTAGCAAATATTCTGCAGATGAATTCGGTATCACGCAAAACTGGGAATTTCGCATGACTGATTTCTTTGAACCCTTTATTGTCGGTAAAGGTATCGCATCAGGAGATTTTAATAATGATTTGTGGCCAGACATCGCATTAGCAACTGAACGTGGTGTTTTAATTTATCAAAATAGCGGTGGACGTTTTGAACTTGTTACAGTTGACCAGGGTGAAATGCAATCCGCCAATCTATTTTTAGTTGCATTTGTTGATGTAGATAATGATGGTTTGCAAGATTTATTCGCAACATCTTATAGTGGAAAAAATTATCTACTTAAAAATGTGGATGGCGATTTTCAAAAAACAGAATTGATAACACTTACCGGAGAACATCGTTTAACCATGTCTGCCGGATTTGGCGATCTCAATCAGGATGGTGAATTAGATATAGTTCTTGGAAATTGGAGTAGTGGTGTTGAGAAGCTTTTTTCTCCCGAGGCTTCCGAAAATATAATCCTGTTTCGTGAAGGTGATTCATACCGGCAAGAAAAAATTGATGGTGCAAAAGGTGAAAGCAACTCCCTATTGGTTGCTGATATTAATGGGGATAACCTGACTGATATATTAATTGGCAATGATCGACTTATTCCAGATATGTATTACCTCAATCAGGGACAGGGAATATTAGAATCTGTATCAGCCGCCAGCAAACTGGTCCCGCTTATTTCTATGTTTACCATGAGTATTGATACAGCTGATTATAATAATGATCTAAAAGCGGATCTGTTTAGCACAGATATGACCTTTGCTCGTAGTAGCCAAGAAAACTATTGTGCGCCTATTCAAGAAATAGACGCTCGCAATCATTGTAAAGAGATGCTCGTTGCTTATCGAAACTTTCAGGAAGGTAGTGCAGTAAGTTGTGAGCGCTTAAATGATGCTCTTGAGCGGCAAGAGTGCTACATCGCATTTTCCGTTAAAGCAGCTAAAGACCTGAAAAGCCCTCAATTCTGCTCGAGTCTACCTGACAAAAATGCAGCAATATTTTCTTTGTGCCAATATCTGGCTTCACCTGTCCCGCCTGAGGAAACAATAGATCAACAAACATCAATACCTCAGGTACAACGAAATACACTGCTTATAAATGGTGAAGGTCGGTTCATAGAAAGCGCTGAGAAATTTGGTGTCGCTTCGAGCTACTGGAGCTGGAATGCAAAAGCCGCTGACCTTGATAATGACGGCTGGCAGGAAATTTATGTTGGCAATGGATTTCATTTTGGTGATAGCTTTTATGAAATACAGGAAAATATTTTATTTCACAATATCAATGGGGAACACTTTGAGCAGGTTCAAACAGAGTGGGGACTGAATGATGCAGTCAATACACCCAGCTACACTTATCTGGATCTGGATTTGGATGGTGACACAGATATCATTGCTACAGGAGTATTAGCACCACCACGAGTCTTCATTAATCAGCACAATAAAAATAATTCTATCTCATTCACGTTGATGGATGAACAAGGCAACTCATTCGGTATCGGAGCCAAACTCACAGTTCGCTACGGCGGGCAAAAGCAATTACAACAACGAAAAGAAAATAAACTAAGTAGTGGTTTTTTATCATTTGATAATCCGGTCATTCATTTTGGATTGGATCAATACAATCTTATTGACGAACTTGAAATACAGTGGTCAGACGGAAGCGTCACTTCATATGATAAACCACTGCCTGCAAACGGCACCTACCGTATACATCGAGCAGCACTTTCAAATTAAAAAAAACATCTTACGCTTGATATCACTGCAGTTAAATGGTGCCGGAAAGAGGGATCGAACCTCCGACCTATGCGTTACGAAATAGTTAAAACCATTTTTTGGTGCTTTGAAAACAACGACTTACGGCGCATCGTTTGAAAAACTGTCCATTGCGTCATTCTCAGCGCACCGAGCCACTTTAAGACCGTCCCTAGAGTGTCCCTGAAGTGTCCATAGAAAGGCTTGAATTTTCACAAATTACCTCAACAATTAGATTGTTGTTAGTTTTATTGTAAATGTAATATGACAAAACCTCATAATATTTTTACCCACGAAGTATATTTAACATATGTTATTGTTTTTAATGAGATTTTTATTTAATCTACTTGTATAGAAATACTAAGGTTTTCTTGACATTTGTCGATATCTTAGCCAAGATTATATTAAGCCTTTGGTGACGTCCCACACCACGCAATTAGAGCGGAAATGTCGTGTCACTGAAGGCTTCTTCGTTTTAGCTAGAACTTTTCCATAAAAGCAATCCACTACCCTCCCATTTAGATTCTGGATCTGGGCCTTCTTTTGCGTACATACTAACGCACTCATTCACGACATCGAGACGTCCTATTCTTTTGTTTTTATGTATTGCAATAATTATTGGTACATTTTGTTTAAGCTCAAAAGTTAAGACTACAGCACTATCAGCACGATTAGCTGATTTATATAAAGCTTTAGGATTAACTATTAAGGAAGGTATTCTTTTTATCTGTGAAACAACAATTCCATGATCAAAATGTATTTTACTAATAGCTTTAGCTTTAATAACTAATCTTAATGGATCAAACCCAGCATACTTTTGTAACAGTTCCGGAGTATCTCCAAGTTCGACAACTAATTCGTGATGTGTAATTCCTTTTACTTCATCCTTAATCAACGTATCAACCAATGTACTAAAATTATCCATAAAAATTTAATCCATTAGTTTAGAATTTGCGAAATAGTAATTTAATTAATAAGAATAAATTCAATTAAATTACTACGCTGAAATTTAGAATAACAATACTTTTTTGTCTTCTTTTTTTACTAAGCCTCTTATGTATAAGCATACCTGTATGTAGTTCCAAGTAAAAGAAAGCTAAAGTGTTGATACCATAACAACAGATAGTTTTACGAGAAAATTGACTGTTTCTATCAAAACAACACCTTTTTTAAAACACAAAAAAACCGACAAAAAATTGCAAAAAATATCCTCTTAAATGCTTGATTTAAAAAGGATTTTAAAACTTAACTGAAAAAAGTGTCCCTAGAGTGTCCCCGAGGCTTTTTTTTAGTCTGAAAAAACAAGGAAAAAAGGAAGGTAAGTCTTTGATTTACAAGTGGTGCCGGAAAGAGGGATCGAACCTCCGACCTATGCGTTACGAATGCATTGCTCTACCAACTGAGCTATTCCGGCATTTATTGAAATATTTTAATTTGAGGAAAAGTTTATATCGTTTTTTACTCGTACAATTACATCTAAGCCTAATCCCGATTGTACCGTATTTTTAATCAAGTGGAGAAAAATAATAGGCCATTAAGTATTTTCACTGATTTTAAATACTTAATTTCTCAATATCCATAAACATAGATTTACCAGACAAATAATCAGCCAATAATTTTGCTGAAGCCGGTGCTTGCAATATTCCTTTTCTAAAATGTCCGGTATTCAAATATAAATTTTTAACTTTAGAAAAAGGACCAATAAACGGCTTACCAACATCAGACAATGGTCTTAATCCCGACCAATGTCTGACAAATTGAGCCCGACTAAATTCAGAAGAAATAGAACAAGCCCATGCCAGCAATTCTTGCCTGGCAATCTTTGTCGTCTCATTAACAAAACCCACATCTTCCATAGTGCTTCCTATTAGCACATGACCATTTTGGCGTGACATAAAATAATGCCCCGCATCTAGAATTATTTTATCCGTTATTTGTTTTTCCGGTTTAACGTAAATTATCTGACCACGAATTGGCTTGATATTCACTGCCTCACTAATGTCACCCAGTACTAATTGGCTCCATGCACCGGCAGTAATAATAACTGCCTCTGCGTGCTCCTTTCTATTATTAAACTCGATGTAATCAAATTGATTGTTCTTTGCAATGATGTTGGTGATTTCCGTATGTTCATAAATTGAAACGTTCAGTTGTTTTAGACTTTCATGCAATGCCTTTAATAAACAGGAAGGATTAAGCTGAGTGATCTCGGGAAGTAAAATGGCATGCTCAGGAATATTAATATTAGAAAACTGATTTTGTGTGACCTCTTCTAATTTAACCTTATTATTAGAAACCCACTTTTTAGTTTTTGCAGCATGTTCTGCATCTATGATGATTAAACCCGAACGGATATATTCTGAATCAATACCTGTTTCCTGCTTTAGTGACTCAATATACTCAGGATAAAGTTGCTTTCCCCGTTCAGACAGCTCTGCAGAATCCGGATGTTCAGCCCAGGGACGCATCGGCGATAAAATACCACCCGCAGCCCAGGAAGCCTCTTTCCCTAGCTCAGCGCGGTCAAACAAGGCAACTTTTGCTCCCTGAATGGCAAGTTCACGAGCCGTCATCATGCCAATAATGCCGCCACCGACAATAATATAGTCTGTTGCGCTCATTATTATAATGTTAACCAGTTCACGTTTTTTTGTTCAGTTCTACCGTCTATCAAGCAAATTAAACCATTCATCGGTATGTCCCGATATAAGCAATAAAATCTGCTATAAATACGTACATATTAATATTTGCCCGAGCTTGTTAATGAAAATAAAAAAAATCCAAAAAGGCTTTAGCCTAATAGAATTAATGATTGTGATTGCGATTATAGGGATTGGTTTAGGTATAGCAATTCCCAGCTACAACGGCATTACAGCCGATAATTGTTTTGTCACGACAGCGAATAGTTTCGTTAGTACTATGCAATACGCCAGAAGTGAAGCAACGAAAATTAATGGATCTGTGCGAGTTAATGCTGATGCTGCGGGTTGGGGTGCAGGTTGGTCAATTTCTGATAATGATACTGGTACTTTAATTCAAGTAATTGAGACAACATGCTCTGCTGTAACTATGACGGAAGCAGGTGGCATCACACAATTTATCTACGACTCAGACGGATTTATCAACACTACCGGCACTCTTTCAATCTGTGATGATAGGGCCGGGGAAACAGGCAGACAAATTAGCATATCCGCAACAGGCAGACCCGGTATTTCTGATCTGGGTTGTACTTAATTAATTACAGAGCTCATTCGTAATGAAACATATTAATAACAGTAAAAAATGCAACGGCTTTACACTACTTGAAGTGCTAGTGTCATTGTTAATTCTGGCAATTGGCGTATTAGGTGTCGCAGCCCTTCAATTTCAGGCATTAAGGTTCAATCATGATGCTTATCTAAGAACACAAATTAGTATTAATGCTTCGGATATTATTGATCAAATCCGGCTTAATGATGCCAATGCTAATGCCTATGTTGGCAATTACACATTACCCAATGCTACTGGCGCATGTGATCTGACAATTGCTACAAATGCCGCTAATGACCTCGCTTGTTGGCGTCAACAATTAATTCAGGTTCTTCCCGCCGGCAGCGAAGCAAACATTACCAGTGCAGTAACAGCAGATGGCACCCAGTACACAGTGGATCTCATTTGGACAGATAGAGAAAGTCAAGAAAGAACTATTAGTTACACATTTCAACCATGATATTGACAAATATGAATATATTAAACAAACGCCAAAAAGGTATGTCTCTCATTGAAGTCATGATCGCTATGGTTATCGGTCTGCTTTTACTCAGTGGTGCAATGACTATGTTTATGTCGAATCAACGTGTTTATCGCGAACAAAATGAAATGGGATTACTGCAAGAAAATGCACGATTTCTCATGCACCTGCTTGTTAGAGACATTCGTAGAGCAGCATTTGTCGGTTGTGTAGACGAAATTACAAATGTCACTAATAACCTGCCAGCAGCAGATATTCAGGTTACAGATATAAAAAACTTTAGTGTATCGGCAACGAGTAACCTTATTGAAGGCTCAGAAAATGGTGCTAATTGGCAGCCATCAAACAGTACCGAGTCCATAGCTAGCATGATTACCGCCACTGACGGAACACCCTCTGATGCAATTACTGTCAGGTATCTAAAGTCCACCGGTATATTAGTAACAGGCACAATGGCTGGTAATGGTGATGACATCATAACTGATGGAATTGGTACTCTCGCAGACGGTTCATATGTCGCTATTGGCGATTGTGGTGGCACAGATATATTTCAAATAACTACTATCGTTGGCGACAATACTGCCGCAACAATAACTCATGGGGGACTTTCCAGAACCTATGACGACAATGCACGGATGTACATATTAGGCACTTACCGCTACGGCATCGGCAATAGTACAAACGGAACTGGCCCTGCACTCTGGCGCACGACTCCCGCTGGCGATGAAGAACTCATTGAAGGCGTTGAAAGCTTGCAAATCCTTTATGGCGAAGATACTTCAGCAGATGGTCTTGCAAATTCATTTATTGATGCCGGCACAGTTGCTGACTGGTCTAATGTTGTCAGTGTCAAGATTGCTGTGCTTATGCGCACTGTAGACGAAAATAATACAAACGATGATGATGGAACAACATATAGCTTATTAGGAACCAATGTTGGTCCCATAAATGATAAACGTCGTCGACGCACCTTTTCTGCGACGGTTGAAATCAGAAATAAACGAACTTAAATATTGGTGAATAGTGATGAATAAAAAAACGTTAAACCGAACTAGTGATAATCAAAAAGGAGCGGCATTAATAACGTCTCTAGTTTTTCTAGTCATCTTAACCATGTTGGCATTATCGTCTATGAACACAAACATTCTAGGCGAAAAAATGGCGGGCAATACACAGGAAAAAAATCGTGCTTTTCAAGCTGCCGAGACAGCCCTCGCTGTTGCACTTAATAATAATCTGGCTTTCAACACATCCGGGTATAACTCTACTGTTGATGATATTGGCACCTATAACGCTGATGCAACATACGCCTCAGAATTTCTTGAAGAAAAAGATGCCGCCGCAGTATTTCAAACCGGTGGTGCTATTACGGGTTCAAGTAGCGGCCAGAAATACAGCTATTTCAATCTGTCCATCACTGCTGAAACTCCATCAGGAGCAAAATCAACAATCAATGCCGGAGCCTGGCATTTATAACTAAATATCATTTTACGACACACACAATATGAACATTATGCGATTACAAAATATGACTTTCTGGAGATACAACATGCTTCATTTAACTAAAATAACTTTTTTCATTGCCTTAACAGCACTGTCTTTTCAAATCATGGCTGCCAATTCCTTACAAGTTATTGACCGAGGTCAAGATGGAAACGAACGATATTATTCTGTTGCTTGTGCCGATGGCAGTACCAAAAGCGTCGTTGTTCATTTTAAGGAAACTAAACGCAAAGAAGTATCAGAAGAAGTACTTAAAACCAGAACAGGCAATGCTAAACCAGCTAAAGCTAAAATCACTAATATTTGTGCTGAACCCGGTTCTGATAATGAAAAATGCAGTGCTTCATGGGACGTACAAGCAGCGGCTAAGGCGAGCTGCAAGTAAATCATAATTGCTCAAAACTTAACTTATTTAATCTTTAACTAATTTGAATTTATATTCAAGAGGATAACACCATGTTACGACTCTTCTATCAAAGACACTATACTATACTCCTTACCTTTTTACTGACTTTCGGCTCGGGTGTCAGCCAGGCTGAGGACACCGAAATTTACTTTAGTTCTGGTAGCGCGTCAGGAAATACCAGTAATGCAATTTTACCTAATGTGTTACTCATTCTGGATACTTCAGGCAGTATGACTGCGACTGTTGCAGGTACCAATCCCAGTCAATCACGTATGGAAGTAATGAAAGAAGCCATGGTTGATATTATCAATGGCGTTGAAGACGTTAATATGGGCCTAATGCGATTTACCTATAAAAATGGTGGCGCTATTGTCCTGCCAATCTCACCTATCGATGATCCAGCCGGAAATATCGTATCAGAACCTGACGATAGCCAGCGCACATTGACTTATACGGTAGGAACTTCCAGCGATGATGCTGAAGAAGCAAGAACAGCAGACGCTGGTTTAGGGATAGCCGTTGGTGATGTCAATATCAATGATGCCATTTTAAATATTAACACCCTAGTAGGTGGTGCCGGTGGAATAGCAACTGCTCAGGTAAATACCAGCGATAATGACGCCGATCAATTTGGTACTACGGTTAGTACAACCACTTTTTTCTTTAATGACGGCGCATTGGAAGCTGCACGATTCACTGGGTTAAACATTCCGGCGGCGGCAACTATCACCAATGCCACGCTTTCACTTGTCCCTAATGGTACCCCATCGGGCAATACCACTATTAAGGGAGAATTATTATCAAACTGCCTGGACTATTCCAGCTCTGGTACCAACGAATTATCAAACAGACTGGCTGCAAATACCAGTAATGCCGCCAATCATGTTACTCATACGGCAACTGGAACCAATCCAAATGTAATCACAGTAACTGCCTTAATCGCTGAACTTGTGGGGGTTGGTGCAGGAACCGCTGGTAATCCCTTATGCTTGTTTTCCGATAGTGCGGGAGCGGGTACTTTTCACAGTTTTGATACTAGTGCAGCTAACGCTCCGGCATTAAGTGTGACATATACTAGTGGTGGCGGTAGTGCGGCTGTCACACAAACTACAGGCTTACGCTTTCAAAATGTGGTTATCCCTCAAGGGGCAAGTATAAGCGATGCGAAATTAATATTAACGCCAACCAGTACTGATACAACAACCACTGATATTATAAAGATAAGAGCAGAAGCTGCTGATGACGCGGCAACTTTTACAACTACGGCAAATGATATAAGTGGTCGTGCAACCGTGACAAAATTTACCGATTGGACCTTACCAGCTACAACAGCGGATCAAGTTATCACTAGTTGCGTAGATGGCACTTGTACGAGTAACACTTTGGCTAAGGTCATACAGGATGTCACTGACCGTGCTGGTTGGTGTGGTGGTAATGACCTAACTCTAATTATTCAAGACAATACCGACGGCAAAGATTTCTACAGTTATGATGGCAATTCCGGTCTCGCTCCTCAACTTGAAGTCACTTACGATACAACAGGCACTTTGGGTTGTGTTGTTGATACGGATACAGCCCAAGTAGCAACCAGCACTGACGATGCAGAAAACACAAGTACGGGTAGTGGTGACCTGGACTTTCAATCCGGTGTTAATGTGGGTGTCCGATTCCAAAGTATGGATGTCCCACAGGGAGCGACGATATTATCTGCAAGCATATCCATGACTTCAGATGAAAATCGCGCTGGTTCGGATACAGATATTACCATTTATGGTGAAGATGATGATAATGCCAATACCTTTGGTAATGTTAGCACTCGAACCAAAACAACCGCATCCGTTCTTTATGAACCGCCAACCTGGGTTACTGGTACTGTCTATACAACACCAGATTTATCTACAATCGTTCAAGAAATTGTAGACCGAGCAGGTTGGAATGATGGTAATAGTATGGCATTTATCATGGAGACGACTGGTTCAAAAAGAGCTGCTGAAACCTATAATTCCAGTCCAACGCAAGCACCTAGATTGTCCATTACATACCAGGCTACAGGCGGTTTTAGTCCGGTAAAAACAGTACGCGAAAAACTGATTGAACTGGTGGGTGAATTGCCAACTTCTGACTGGACGCCAATTACAGAAGTGCTTTATGAAGCAGCCCATTACTGGCGTGGTGATAGTGTTGTCTATGGCAAGAGTCGTGATGGCTTAAGCAAGACGCGTCTTAGCCACCCAGGAAGCTATTGTGTAGGCGATAATGATTGTGGTGGCGCAAATACAGCAACCTACCCTCCTTATGGTGTCTTTGAGACAGGCAGCTGTTCGGTTGACAATCTGGACCATTCAAATTGTTCAAGCCGTTCCATTCAGGGTTCACCAGATTATCTGACACCGTTTAGCTCAGAACTGAGTTGCGCTTCAAATTACCAGATATTGCTAACTGATGGTCAAGCTAATTCTGCTAATTTGGAATCAACTGTTGAAGGTGAATTTTCTGCTATTGGTCAATGTGTCAACCAAACTTCCACTGGCGGTTCTATTAGTACCAGTGAAAAATGTTCTATCGACCTGGCTAAATTTCTTTTTGAAGAAGATCAATCAACGACGCTTGCTAATGAACAAACGGTTACAACCTACACCGTTGGTTTTAACATTAGTAACCAGTATCTAAAAGACATCGCTACCGAAGGAGGTGGTGAATTCTTTGAAGCGCAAAATGCTGCGGATCTGGCCACTGTTTTTGATTCAATTTTAACCGATGTTAAAAGTGATCCCACGTCCATTGTTTCGCCTTCACTGGCAACCAATGCGTTCAACCGCTTGTTTAGTCGAGATGATGTTTACTTTGGTCTATTTACTCCCGAGTTAAATTCGGCATGGGATGGTAATGTTAAAAAATACACTGTCTGTACTGAAGTAGGTATATTACCGAACTGTGATTTTGTTACGCGCGTACTTGATGCCAATGATGAGCAGGCTGTTGACGCTAATGATCGATTTTTAACAACATCAACCAGTGTCTGGTCTGATCTCGTCGATGGTATTGAGACTGTACAAGGCGGCGTCGGCGGAGAATTAACCGACTACACTGACCGTGTCATCTACACTGAGACAACTGTTTCAGGTACACAACCAGTAACGGGGACAACCTTAACTGATAGTGGTTATATGATTACTTCATCAAACTGGTCGTCTACTGATCTGGCAACAGTACGTGCCGCTGTTTGTCCTGTGCCTTCTACTACAGCAGGCAGTGATTGCGAAGATCGTATGTTATGGATGCTCGGCAAGGTTATTACCATAGAAGACACTGATGTCGATGCAGATACTCGCTGGACGGTAGGTGATGTATTGCATAGTAGCCCTGTCACCATTACCTATGGCGGTTCAGATACTGACAGTGATGGTATTGTTGATACCTTCTTTGACAAAATTATTTTTGGTACAAATGACGGCGGCTTAAGGATGGTTAATGCTGATACCGGTAAAGAAGACTGGGTATTTCTGCCTCAAGCGACTGTTGATTTACAGCAATCTTTGTATGTCAATCCTGAAGGCGACCATACTTATGCCATTGACTTAACGCCTGTTGTTGCTATCAACGATGTAAATGGTGATGGCACTATTGAACCTTCAGATGGAGATACAGTACATGCTTATACTGGTATGCGTCGCGGTGGTAAATTCATCTATGCTCTGGATTTAACTGCCACGGTTACCAGTTCAGCTTCGCCTGTGGTTCCGGATTTTCTCTGGAGAATTGAAGGTGGTGTTACTGGCTCAGACTTCGAACATCTTGCCGATACCTGGTCACAACCTCAGCTTTCCACAATTCTAACCTCAACAGGTCAGGAAGATGTGCTGATATTTGGTGGTGGTTATGACACAGTTCTGGATACGACCTTTGGTACTGCGGGAACGTCACCTAATGAGAATGAAGGCAACATGATCTTTGTTGTCGATCCCTCGGATGGTTCTTTAGTCTTTTCAATTGGTGGTCCAAATACTGGCGCCACGCTCACTATGACAGAGATGCTGTACTCCATTGCTGCTAAACCGTCGGTTATCGATACAACCGGTGATGGTAATGCCAACCGTATCTATATCGCTGATACAGCGGGACAAGTTTGGCGAGTAGATTTGGCAAACGATATTGTTATGACTGGCTCAGCCGGTAGTTCGGTTGTCGGTCTATTAGCTGATATTTCCACAGAAGGAACGGCTGCTGATGAACGCCGTTTCTTTGAAACACCGGAAATTGCCGCTGTTATTGATACAGAGTTCACCGCTAGTAATTCGAAATACTATCTGGTAACGATCGGCTCAGGCAATAGAGCTCATCCTCTGGATGAAACGGTCAGTGATCGTATGTATGGATTCAGAGATTTTACCATTGGAGATATGACGGGTGGTTCCGGTGCAGCGTCGCATATTGCACAAGACTACCCTCAAACAGGTGGTGCTGCGTTAAATGAATCTCAGTTAATTGACATCAGCCTGACCGTACTCGATGAAAACGACACAACGGTGGATGCATCATTCGGCTGGTATATCGATTGGCTTACAACAGGACACACTGGTGAAAAAGTTCTAGCAAGTCCGATTATTATTGGAGGTAATGTCTTTATTACGACTTACGAACCGGACGCGGGTAATAACCTTGATGCCTGTGCTGCTAATCTGGGTGGTGGACGTCTGCTCGGTTTCGATGTTCTTTCAGGTAGAGGATTCACAACCGATACCGTAGACCGAACCATTAGTGACGACTTACGAGGAATTGCCTCAGCAGTAATACCATTTTATGCCCCGGATGGCATATACGGCTTGATTGGTGTCGAAGGTGGTGTTTGGCAACCAGCAGATCCTAATGAAGCCTGTGAGTATGGAGAAACCTGTACTGATGGCGGACTAAAATTAGGTGAGAACTCAGGTGTCCTGACCTATTGGTCGGAAGAATAATCCTGACAATGATTAAGAGGTCAGTTAAATTAACTGACCTCTTTACATTTTGTCTATACCATTGTCACAATAGAATATACTTCTGATAATCGAAAATTACGCTAGCAGGTGAAATAAATGAATTATTCAACACAATCGACAAAAAAGACCAGGCAGTCTGGATTCACATTAATTGAACTCATGATTGTCGTCGCTATTATTGGCGTCCTCGGCGCAATTGCACTGCCATCATATAGAGCTTATGTTGAATCAGGAAAACGTTCTGAAGGAAGAGCAACGCTTGAAGAGACAAGAGCTCGGCTAGAGCGTTTTTATTCTGATAACAATGCCTACGCAACTGCAAATGCGACACTTCCCGCCGGTGTTTCTACTACATCTGAAACAGGTATATATACAATTACTACTGATGTGGCAGGTACTTTTCAATCATATACCCTCACAGCGACTCCTACAGGGTGGGCTGATGCAACCTGTGGTAACTTAACACTCGCTTCAACGGGGGCACGAGGTGCAGGTGGAAATGTAAATGATTGCTGGAGTAGATAATAAAGTCGTACTATTTTTAAGCAGCTTATGTCTAGAAATATTAATTACGCCGTAGCTTTTTTATTTTTAACAACAAGTTGCCTTAATGTAAGTTATGTTAGTGCTGAACCTACACAGAATGCAGAGGTTGTTAATAAAGAATCATCAAATAATTCTCAAAAGAAGCCTCCTTCTTTTAGACAGCTTTATGACAAAATTTATTCTGGCAAGGCAACTCTAAAACAAGTTACACAAGCACTTTCCACAAATGATACAACTCAATTAGTAAATGCTATACATGCGCTTTATGCAATGAAGTGGCATACCGGTGTTTATAATTTATTATATAAAATGTGGCATCTTGAAGTTGATGAAACTCCAGGCATTAATTGGGAACTAATTAAGCAAGCACCTGTTCGTATTGCATTAGCAAGCACAATTAACCGAATTGATATTCTTAAAAGTAAACCTCTCAGAGATTACATCCGATCATTTAAGTACGATGATCTCGAGCTTAATCGTGGACAAGTGCTAGTTGCGTTGGGCTTAAATGGCGACCCTATTGATGTTCCATATTTAGAAGAGATGGCAGACAGCAATAATCGCTATCTAACCCAGATTGGTGTTTCATCACTGGCGTTTATGGGGAATTCAGCAGCAAAAGAATCTTTAATTTCTCTTGCTAAAAAACATTACGATACCCCACGAGGGGAACTGATATTAGGAGTCTTATCCAGAGCTTATGATGTGGTTCCTGTTGCAAAAGCAGAAGTAGAAACTAATAACGTACAAGTTCAGGACAGTGTTAACTAATCTGCTATTAATTAACTACATTTCTCCTTGATTTGTTGAGTTGTGTCTTTTATGTCTTTTTGTCTTTCTTCTTCTCCCATTCTGACTAAGTTACCTTCTTCATCAGTCTTGTTTGCTCTGGGTCTCACTAGCAAAGAGGTTAATCGTTTGTTTAATTGTTCACATTTTTCTTTTGTTTTTTCTGCTTCTGCTTCCTCTTTTTCCATTTCTTCTTTGGCAAGCAATCTTTTATCTGTTATTGCATTTATTTTTTCCAGCTTTCTTTGTAACTCTTTCTGCGCACTCTCTGTATCGACAGAACGTGGCGGCTCTATAGTCTCTACTTTTACGTCCGAAACTGGCGGAGCCTGTGAATAATGTGTATCCCCATTCTCATCAACCCATTTATACATCTCGGCAGCAGTAACCGAACTAAAAAAAAGCATTATTAAAGCAATATTTATTTTTATGTTTGAATCACACATTTTTATTTAATCCATAGTTACATTAACGTGTATAATACTAGAATGTGAATTAGATTATAGTACCTAATTGATTGATTTAAACCAAAATTTATTTGAAAATCGAAATGTTTTTCCTCAACTAATTTAACTTAGGAGAATCTCATGAAAAGAACAGTTGTAAGTATAATAATGATGACTCTTGTTTTCTGCTTTAGTTCAGGAATTATGGCTGCAGTTAAAATTGTTGAATGTGAAGATGAACAAGGTAATAAAACCTTTGCCAAAACCTGTCCTGCTGGATATTCAGTTATTGGAGAAAAAAGCCTCTCTACAGGAAAAGGCTCTACGGGAGAAGAAACTGAAGGAGAAGTTAATCTCGAAAATGTCTCCGCAACTATTTATTTAATATCTGAAGGTTGCGCGGCTTGTGATGATGCCAAAGAGTATCTAAGTTCCTTAGGAATCAAGCTTAACGTTATTAATCTTGAAAATAATCTGGAACAACAGAATAAATTAAAAGAACTGGCAGGCGAACTTCGAGTTCCATTCGTTGTAATCGGCGATAATATGCTTAAAGGCTACAATCGTTCAAAACTTGAAAGCGTGATAAAAGAAGAAGCACTACGGCTGGAAAAAAAATAGCCACACATATAACTGGTGAATAGTGCTACCGGTATAATGTCGGTTTTTAAGCAATATCTCTTTCTTGAAGAAGCTCTTTCGGCAAAGAGAACACAACGCGCTCGGTGATCCCGGGATTTTCTTCTACCATATCGGCTCCCCACTCTTTTAATTGGCGTATAACTTCTTCTACCAGTATTTCTGGCGCTGACGCACCTGCAGTTAAACCAATATTTTCTATACCGTCTAACCACTTTCTTTCAATTTCTGAAGCATCATCAATTAAGTAGGCTGGAACACCAACTTTTTGAGATAACTCCATTAATCGAGTTGAATTAGAACTATTGGGTGAACCAACAACTAAAATTAAATCACATTTTGACACCAGATTTTTAACGGCATCCTGTCTGTTTTGAGTGGCATAGCAAATATCTTCTTTCTTAGGTCCATCAATTTTTGGAAACCGTTTTCTTAATGCATCAATAACTTCAGCGGTATCATCCATCGATAAGGTTGTTTGAGTAACAAAGGCTAGCGTGTCTGGATTTTTTACTTTTAGTTTCAGTACGTTTTCAACTGACTCAACTAAATACATTCCGCCATTACCATTCTTTGGTAATTTATACTGCCCTATAGTCCCTTCTACTTCGGGATGACCTTCGTGCCCAATTAAAATGCATTCTCTTTCTTCATCCTGATATTTCCCTACTTCCATATGTACTTTAGTTACCAATGGACAAATCGCATCAAATACCCTGAGAGATCGGCGAGCGGCTTCTTCTCGCACTGCTTTTGATACGCCATGCGCACTAAAAATAACCGTTGAATCATCAGGAACTTCATCCAGTTCTTCGACAAATACCGCGCCTTTTTCTCTTAATGAATGCACCACATATTTATTATGCACAACTTCGTGACGAACATAGACTGGCGCACCAAATAATTCCAAGGCTCTTTCAACAATTTCTATAGCACGGTCTACACCGGCACAAAAACCACGTGGATTAGCGAGTAATATTTGCATCTTGTTATCCTGTAATCGAATTCTAATTTTATATACTTTTTAATAGTAACTAATAATTAAGTGAATGATACCACTACTTAACTTTCATTCTCACTATCATCAAGCCAGATAGCATCAATAATCAACATTATTGCTCCAATAAATATGGCTGAATCGGCAATATTAAAGGCTGGCCACGGATTAAAAAGTCGCCATGGCAGAAAACTTAGAGAAACATCAATAAAGTCAATAACATAGCCTAAAGTAATTCTATCCCATAAATTCCCTATCGCACCGCCAAGTACAAAAGCTAATGCAAAAAACAACCATTTCTTTTTTTCAGAAAGACCGTACATCCAAATTAGGATAAACAAACTGACAGCAGAAGCTAATGTGATAAAAAACACTCGCTGCCAACCGCCTGCGTCACTTAAAAAGCTGAATGCGGCGCCGGTATTATGCATTAGAGTAAAATTGACGCCGGGAAAAACAGGATGTGACTGATAAAGCATCAATTCCTGAGCAGCATAGGATTTTGTTAATTGATCAAGAACGACAATAACAAAGGATAATGCCAAACCTTTAAACATCCCTTCCTTTATATCAGGCATATCGTCTGCTTTCTCCTTCACCATCAACGTTATTGATACAGCGTTCACATAACTCTGGATGTTTCTCATGGCTACCTACATCTTCACGGTGATGCCAACACCGAACACATTTATTATGTTTTGATGCGGTGACCTGAATATATAAACCCGGAATTTCTGACTCAATTGCTTCTGATGGTTTTTCATCAATAGCGTGTAATCGCGCATAGGACGTAATTAAAACAAAACGACATTCATCACTTAACGCTTCAAGTTGTTTTTTAACATCATCATTACAATAAAGTTCAACTTCTGCATCCAGAGAGCCACCTATTACTTTATCTACTCGCAACTTTTCAAGCTGTTTATTTACTTCGTCACGAATCGAGATAATGGCATTCCAACGAGATTGTCTTTCTTTAGATTTGGATTCATTTATTTCCAATTCATACCACGTTTCAAAAAAGACTGACTCATTTCTGTTTTCAGGAATATGTTTCCATATTTCAGCAGCAGTAAAACTCAAGATTGGTGCCAACCAGCGAACCATCATTTCTACAAGATGATACATTGCTGTTTGTCCCGAACGCCTTGCTAAACTATCTTCAGGTGTTGTGTATTGTCTATCTTTAACAATATCAAGATAAAAACCACCCATTTCTACCACGCAAAATTGATGTAGTAGTTGATAGATCAAATGAAATTCATAATTATCATAAGCAATAATAATTTCTTTCTGTAATCGTACAGCATGTTCAATAGCCCACTTATCCAGATCCAGCATATCTTCATAAGCAACAATATTTTTCTCGGGATTAAAGCCATCAAGATTAGAAAGCAAATAGCGTGCAGTATTTCGAAAACGTCGATACGCATCGGAGGTTCGTTTAAGAATCTCATCCGAAACACTCATCTCGGTACTATAATCCGTTGCAGCCACCCATAAACGAAGCACATCCGCACCTAATACATTCATTACTTTCTGTGGTGCAACAACATTGCCTTTCGACTTTGACATTTTCATGCCTTTGGCATCAACAACAAAACCATGAGTCAAAACTGTTTTATATGGCTTCTCTCCATTATTCATTGCAATGGAGGTAAGAAGTGAAGATTGAAACCAGCCACGATGTTGATCTGAACCTTCAAGATAAAGATCAGCTGGAGAACTTAAACGTTCATCGGTATTTAACACGGTGTCATGTGTGACGCCTGAATCAAACCAGACATCCAATGTGTCTATTATCTTGCTATATTGTTCTGACTCTTCACCAAGAAGAGTTGCTGCATCTAAATCAAACCAGGCATCAATACCCTTTTCTTCAATCAACTCGGCAACCTTTTCAATTAACTCTGCCGTATTTGGATGTGGTTCCTGTGTTTCTCTATTAATAAATACAGCAATAGGCACACCCCATGTACGCTGACGCGAGATACACCAATCCGGACGATTTTCAATCATGCCATGAATACGTTCTTCACCCCATGATGGTTGCCATTTAACATCCTTGATTGCAGTTATTGCCTGTTGTCGTAATTCATTTCCGTCCATACTAATAAACCATTGCGGTGTCGCGCGAAATATAATGGGTGTTTTATGTCGCCAACAATGTGGATAGCTATGCAATAAATCCTCATGGTGTAATAACGCCCCTCTTTCTTCCAATACATTTAATACTGAGGCATTGGCTTTAAACACATGTTCTCCAGCAAATAATTCTGTATTCGGTAAGAAGCAACCATTATCTGCAACAGGATTATCGATTTCCAAACCGTAACGTTGACCAACAACATAGTCATCTTGACCATGACCTGGCGCTGTATGTACCGCACCGGTACCTGCTTCCAAGGTAACATGATCACCCAAGATAATCGGAACAACTCTGTCGTAAAATGGATGCTGAAACTTCAAGCCTTCAAGTTTAGAACCCTTGCAAGACCCTATAAGTTTGAAATTTTCAATCTCACAACGAGAGAGTACGTCCTTATATAAGCCCTCAGCCAATATCAGCGCCTCATCATCCACTTGCACTAATACATAATCATATTCTGAATTAACAGCGACCGCCTGATTAGCAGGCAAGGTCCAGGGAGTTGTTGTCCAGATAACGATAGAAACAGATTTAACATCCGCATCCGCATCAAAACATTTTAATAGCTCAGCTTGATCCGTTGAACGGAATCGGACATCAATTGCAGGAGATTGTTTATCTTCGTGTTCGACTTCAGCTTCAGCTAATGCTGAACCACAATCAGTACACCAATGCACTGGTTTAACACCTTTATGTAAATGCCCTGCAGAAATAATCTTGCCCAAGGCTCGAACAATATTTGCCTCAGTTTTAAAATTCATTGTTAGATAAGGTTTTTCCCAATCACCTAACACACCCAAACGTTTGAAGTCTGTACGCTGTTTATCCACTTGTTTTAAAGCATATTCACGACAAGCATGTCGAAATTTATCCGCTTCAACCTTTACTCCGGCTTTACCAATTTTCTTTTCTACCTGTAATTCAATCGGCAAGCCATGACAATCCCAACCCGGAACATAAGGTGCATCAAAACCATTTAAACTTTGTGACTTAACAATAATGTCCTTAAGAATTTTATTAACCGCATGACCAATATGAATGTCACCGTTTGCATAAGGAGGACCATCATGCAAAATAAATTTTTTGGCCCCTTCTCGTTTTTGCCGTATCTGTCCATAGAGATCATTCTCTTGCCAATGTTTTAATATTTCCGGTTCACGCTGAGCAAGGTTTCCCTTCATTGGAAAACCTGTCTTAGGCAAGTTAAGTGTGTCTTTATAATTCGTCATTAGTTTAATTTGTTGTTATTTATAACCTGGTATTTAAAGCTTCAAATAATTAAAAATATAAAATCTGATCAGCCACAATCATGTCTACATAAGTTCCTAACTATAATAACAAAGACTTCGTCATTCCCGCATGCTTCTAGCGGGAATCCAGTAATTTTTCAGCATTTGAAGTCACTGGATCCCGGCTCAAAAGCATACCGGGATGACGAGGTTTGTTTCGTGCAAAGCTCTCTACTTTATATTTAGCTTTAAGCTGTTTTTGGCATTACCAATATCTATTTTAATTTGTGCCACCAACTCTTGCTCAGAGTTAAAATGTTCATCTCCACGTAATTTTTCCAATAGTTCAACCTGAAGATGACGACCATACAAATCATCATCAAAATCCAGAATGTGAATTTCCAAAATGTCGTGCTCACCTTTATATACCGGTCTTGAGCCAACATAGATCACGGCATCAAGTGGAATATCTTCTATACCATAAACGCGACCGGAAAATATTCCCACTACCGGAGATAAATACCGGTGTAACTCTATATTCGCAGTGGCAAAGCCTAGTTTATGTCCGCGTTTATCGCCATGAACAACTCGACCGCTTATTCGATAAGGACGTCCTAGCAACCGCGTTGCCTTATCCATATCACCACTGGCAAGTGCCTGTCGTATCAAAGTACTACTGACACGCTCGGAATTAGAAGTAAATGAATTCGTCATATTCACTTCAAAACCATTTTTCTCAGCCGCACCGAGCAAATATTGATAGTCCCCTTCTCTGTTTTTCGCAAAACGGAAATCATCACCAATAATTAATTGCTTCACTGCCAGCGCATCAAGCAGAATTTCACTAACAAAATCACTGGCTGATAAATTTGCCATTTTTTCATCAAAGCGAAGACAAACAGCCCGGTCAATATCATATTGACTAAACAGCTGTAGTTTTTCACGTAAACGCGTTAATCGTGAAGGCGCTTTGTCAGGAGAAAAATATTCAATAGGCTGTGGTTCAAAAATAACGACCGTTGACAATAAGCCCGACTTTTTTGCACTTTTCTTTAATTGTTCTAACACAGCCTGATGTCCTAAATGAACACCATCAAAGTTTCCTATCGTCGCAACACAACTTTTTCGTTGTCGTTGTAGATTAACCCGCCCGCGAATAAATTCCATCTGTTATCCTAAAACTGTTCCAAATATATGAACAACATCAATATTGACTCCATTCACATGAATATATGAGCAGACCGTATGCGGCAAGGAAGCCGCATCCGAGCCTACACGGATGTATTTACAGCGTGTCTGCGTTCTATTCATGTGAATGCAGTCTATAATTCAGGACACTTATTTAGAGTCCGTGGATTATACCGATCAATGCTGTGCTGTCATGTTTTGCCAACGTAGACCTGTCAGCCAAAGCACTGCAAAATAACAAACCAGGCCAGCAGCTATCCATAAACTCAAAGCCCATACTCGCTGTAACATATCCCAGGCAAACCACTGCTCATGTGCCGCAGAATAATAAAAGATCAAAAATGCCATAGTAGCGACCGCGATAAAAATTTGCAGCACAAACTTAAACCAACCCGATGCGGGAACATAAACCGCCTCTTTTTTTAATAAGTAAAATAATAATAACGCCTGTAAACAAGCTGACAAAGATGTAGCCAGCGCCAGACCACTATGCGCTAACGGACCAACTAATAAGAAATTTAATCCAATATTCGTAAGCATGGCAATCGCCCCCACCTTCACTGGTGTTTTTGTATCTTGTCTGGAAAAAAAACCGGCAGCAAAAATCTTAATCAAAACGAAGGCTGGTAAACCAAGTGAATAAGCTAATAAACTTTTTCCAGACATTATCGTTGCATAGGTAGTGAATTCATCATATTGAAATAAAGTCGCCAACACTGGCACAGCAAGCACTGCTAATCCAACTGCCGCCGGTATCGCGATTAGAAAGACCCAACGAAGTGCCCAATCCAGCATACTGGAAAACTTTTCTGATGCATTTTTTGCATGCTCACTGGATAAATTGGGTAACAAAACTGTGGCTAAAGCAATACCAAAAACTCCCAATGGGAATTCAACCATGCGATCAGAATAATACAACCAGGAAATACTGCCATCGACAAGAAAGGAAGCAAAAATTGTGTCTACCAGTAAATTAATTTGAACGATCGAAACGGCAAATAAAGTAGGCAACATCAATTTCAAAATACGATTAACACCCTGCTTGTCTTTATTAAAAGCGGGTTTCGGAAACAGCTTTAGACGAAACAAAAAAGGAAATTGAAAAAATAACTGTGCAATTCCCGCAATCAACACACCCCAGGCCAATGCTGTAATTGGAATATCCATCATCGGAGCCAACCAGATTGCACAAGCAATTAAGGAGAGGTTTAACAATACCGGGGTAAATGCCGGCACGGCAAATTGCTTATAGGTATTAAGAATACTACCGGCAAAAGCAGTTAAGGAAATAAATAAAATATAGGGAAATGTGATTCTTAACATATCACTTGCCATGACATGTTTAGCATCATTAAATCCGGAAGCAAAAACCATAATCAATAATGGTGCGGCGAGAACGCCGGCCAATGTCACCAAAAACAAGACCAGTCCCAGTGTCGCCGAAGTTTGATCCACTAATGCCTTCACCGCTGCACCATCACGCTGTTCTTTATACTCAGCCAAAACTGGGACGAACGCTTGTGAAAAACCACCTTCTGCAAATAAACGACGCAAAAAATTAGGGATACGAAATGCCACAATAAATGCATCCACCTCAGCTCCAGCACCAAACAGGCGTGCGATCACAATATCGCGTATCAAGCCAAATATACGCGAGATAGTGGTCATGCCACCTACGGCAAAGGTCGACTTAAGTAGCTTACGACTCATCGTCCTATTCCATATTCGATATTAATGGTTAAATGTATCATCTATCTATTTGTTTTTACTTCAAATTATTCTAATTCTGAGTAGCATATCATATCAACACATACTGACCAGTCTAAGGATTGACAAATTGCCCCAATATCCGCATGATACCGCGCTTTTAGAGAACCAATTCAGGAGTTAAGAGTGGCAAATATTGCATCAGCGAAAAAACGTGCGCGTCAGTCAGAAAAACTACGACTACATAATGCGAGTCAACGTTCTATGCTTCGTACCCAAATAAAGAAAGTAACCAACGCCATCGAAGCAAACGATAAAGAAACTGCCCAAAGTGCTTACAAAGCAGCTGCTCCTATTATTGATGCAATGGTCTCAAAAGGCATTATTCACAAAAATAAAGCTGCTAGACATAAATCACGATTAAATAGTCACGTAAGAGCAATGTAATAAAAGCTCTACTTAGAAAGTATAAAAACCGACCTAGCGTCGGTTTTTGTGTTTTTAGAAGGCTATTAAATTAAGATTAGATTATCCCGATGTATCAATTCCTCATCTTCAACAAATTCCAATAACGACTGTATTTCCTTACTGGATTTACCAATAATTAATTTACTCTGCACTGAATCATAATTTGTTAAACCACGAGCAACTTCATTACCCGATTGATCAACACATGAAATAATTTCGCCCCGTTTAAACTCTCCGCTAACCGATTTAATTCCAACAGGTAGTAAACTCTTTCCATTTTTCTTTAATGCAGTTACTGCGCCTTCATCAAGTGTCACCGTTCCTTGAAGATAAGCCTGATTTGCTAACCACTGTTTTCGAGCTTGTACCGTCTCTTCTGTCGTCGTTAATAAAGTACCCACTGACTCACCATCAGCAATTTTTAACAGTACTGATTTATCATTGCCTGAAGCGATCACTGTTTGCGTGCCTGATTTCACTGCGATCACAGCGGCTTTTAATTTGGTTCGCATTCCTCCACGACCAAGACTGCCACCCTCACCTGCATAACTCTCTAATGATTTATCACAAGCCTCAGATTGTTTAACCAATTTAGCAGAATCATCTACACGAGGATCAGCAGTATAAAGTCCCTTTTGGTCGGTTAATAAAACCAGTAATTCAGCATCAATAAGATTAGCAACTAAACCTGCCAGAGTATCATTATCACCAAAACGAATTTCATCCGTGGCAACGGTATCGTTTTCATTAACAATAGGAATAACACTCAGCTTAAGCAAGGTATTCAAACTAGTACGCGCATTAAGATAACGAGCACGGTTCGAAATATCATCATGTGTTAATAAAACTTGTGCCGTACGTTTATCATATTTTTGAAAACATACTTCATATGCCTGTATTAATCCCATCTGCCCTACTGCCGCTGCCGCTTGTAATTCATGAACAACATTAGGTCTGGATTTCCAACCAAGTCGACTAACACCTTCGGCAACCGCGCCTGATGACACAATAACAATCTCAACGCCGCGTTTATCAAGCTCGGCTATCTGACTAACCCAGTTATCAAGCAAGTCGTGCTTAAGGCCACAGCCATTATCTGTGAGCAAGGCACTACCTAATTTGATAACCCAACGGCGCGATGCTTTTATTTTTTTTCGTTCTTCCGTCACTGTATTTCCTGGCTTACTTTTTCCTGGTTTAATTTAGGTTTCTGAGTTTATCCAATCATACATTGCATAACTCAACTCCTGACAACCTGCTCTGGTTACGGCAGATATGACAAATATTTTAATATCATTATCCAGCATTTTTTCTAGCTCAAGCTTTAATTCATCCATTAACTCAGGCAGCAATACATCCGATTTATTTAAAACCAACCAACGCTCTTTTTCGGACAACTTTTTATCATATTTTATCAACTCTGCTTCAATGGTTCTGATATCTTTTATAACATCTTCCGCATCCTGGCCCGCATCGACAATATGCAATAATAAATTCGTACGGCTTAGGTGTTTCAGAAACTCGATACCCAAACCCGCACCATCAGCAGCGCCTTCAATCAGACCCGGTATGTCCGCAATAACAAAACTTTTTTCCGTATCTATTCTTACTACGCCCAGATTCGGATAGAGCGTCGTAAAAGGATAATCAGCCACCTTTGGTGTTGCTGCTGAAACTGCCCGGATAAAACTCGATTTACCGGCACTCGGTATGCCTAGTAAACCGACGTCTGCCAGGACTTGAAGTTCTAATCTCAGGTTTCGATCTTCTCCCGGTGTTCCCTTCGTTGTTTTTCGTGGCGAACGATTAACACTGCTTTTAAACCTCGCATTACCTAATCCATGAAATCCACCTTGAGCAACCAGTAACTGTTCACCGTCATTGACCAAATCACCAATCAATTCATCGGTGTCATCATCATAAACCAGCGTGCCTAAGGGTACTTTAATAATTAAATCATCTGATTTTTTACCAATACGGTCACTGCCCATACCCGGCGTGCCGTTTTTAGCACGATACAAACGCGCATGACGAAAATCGACTAGCGTATTTAAGCCTTCATTAACTTCTAAAAAGACACTACCGCCATCACCACCATCGCCACCATCAGGTCCACCTTTTGGCAGATTTTTTTCCCGACGGAAACTAAGGCAGCCATCACCGCCTTTACCGGCCTCAACACGGATCGTCGCTTCATCAACAAACTTCATATTTTTTTGCCACAGAGGTCACTGAGTACACAGAGAGTTAACATAATTAATCAAAAGCAGAGTTTATAGGACTTGTTTAGTTTCGCGACAAAAAAACACATAACACTCAAAATTTATGAAAACACAATTAGTAGATTCAGGCTTTTAACTCTGTGATCTCTGTGTCCTCTGTGGCTTAAAACGACAAAACCCCGCCAGTGGCGGGGTTTTTATGATAAATCTGAATTCAGCTTATCCCGCTACTACGTCTACAAATGTTCTGTTTTTCGGGCCTCGTTGGTTAAATTCAACTTTCCCTTCTGACGTAGCAAAAATCGTGTGATCATGTCCCAATCCAACATTCAGTCCTGCATGGTATTTAGTGCCGCGCTGACGGAGGATAATATTACCGGCTAGAACCTGCTCTCCACCGAATTTTTTTACACCAAGACGCTTCGATTGTGAATCGCGTCCATTTCTAGTACTACCACCTGCTTTCTTATGAGCCATTGCTTTACTCCAATTCTTATTTTGCTGCTGAGATATCAGTTATAGAGAGTTCGGTATAGGCCTGACGATGCCCCATCTGCTTACGATGGTGCTTACGACGGCGAAATTTAATAATTTTCACCTTTGGACCGCGACCATGACTTTCGACTGTAGCAGTTACTTTTGCACCTTTAACAAGAGGCGTACCAACCGTGACATTATCACCATCAACTAGCATCAATACGTCAGAAATCTTCACTTTCTTACCCGCTTCTGTATCGAGCTTCTCTACTTTGAGCTTATCGCCCTTTTCTACCTTATACTGCTTGCCACCGGACTTAATTACCGCGTACATCTTGATTCTCCATAGCCTGCACGATTGTGCACTTTCAACAAAGGGGGCGATTCTAAGAAATTCGGCAGGTGGTGACAAGGTAAGAATGATATATTTGGAAAATAAGCTTGAATTAACCCTGTTCGGACAGTATTTTGCTCCCGATCAGTAACTTATACACTAAAAATGACGTGAACCAAACTGACGCAATAGCGAAAAAAACAGAGATTATGGATATTGACCGTATTCGCCAGCTAATTGCAGCAGATATGGCTGACGTAAACAGCCTAATTGAAAAAAGTCTGTATTCAGAAGTGGGGCTAATCGACCAACTTGGACATTATATTATAAATAGTGGCGGCAAACGTCTTCGACCTGTCGTTCTATTATTAAGCTCTCGAGTTTTCTCCTACGAGGGTGATCAAAATATCAATTTAGCCGCCATTATCGAATTTATCCATACTGCAACCCTCTTACATGATGACGTTGTTGATGCTTCATTATTAAGACGTGGTCACGAAACAGCGAATCAACGCTGGGGAAATGAAGCCAGTGTTTTGGTAGGTGATTTTGTCTATTCCCGTGCCTTCCAGATGATGGTGAATGCTGATTCTATGCGCGTCATGCATATTCTTTCCGAAGCAACCAACACTATTGCTGAAGGTGAAGTGCAACAATTAATCAACCGTCAGGATCCCGATACCAGTCAGGAAAATTACCTGAAAGTGATTCGTCATAAAACAGCAAAACTGTTTGAAGCTGCGGCACAACTGGGCGCTGTTATTTCAGATCGCTCAGAAGAAGAAGTAAGAGCTATGGCGACTTATGGGCGACATCTGGGCACAGCGTTCCAATTAATTGATGATGTGCTTGATTACAGTTCATCAGCAGACGAACTCGGGAAAAATATTGGAGATGATCTGGCTGAAGGTAAACCGACACTACCCTTACTCTATGCCATGTGGAACGGAAATGAAGAAGAAGCAAAAATTATTCGTGATGCAATTGAGCACGGCGGTCTTGAGCATATAGCACAAATCAAAAGTGCAATAAGCTCAACCGGCGGTATTGCCTATACAGCAAAGATTGCCGAAGAAGAAGCCAAGCTAGCGATAGATGCTTTAAATGGATTACCAACATCCGAATATCTGGACGCACTCTATGCGTTAGCAAGATTTTCAGTAGAAAGAAATTACTAATAAATCACGGCGCGGGGTGTAGCTCAGCCTGGTAGAGTGCCACGTTCGGGACGTGGAAGCCGGAGGTTCGAATCCTCTCACCCCGACCAATAGCTTAAGTATGATAGCCTCTAGCTCGTTCAAATAGATCCGTAATCCAATAGACTTGTGCACCGATAGCGGCAAACGGCAATAATACCCATGTCACATTAAACAATGCGAGTATTAAAACAATAATACAAAAGTCAGCACGGCTTAATTTATGAAAAATATAAATTATCCAATCCAGCAATTCCTCTGGTCGCTTCGGCTCGGTTGCAACTTCTTCTCTTGATTTTGAATCTTCTTTTTGTTCATTTCTAGCGTGATAAAATAAATCAACAACGTAATCGATAAACGCGCCTGCTGCTGCGGCACAACCTAACCAGAACCAGAACGGTTGGTTCATAACCTGACTTGTTCCATAACCTAACGCAGCAAAGAAACTGGCATCGACCATCCAGTCAGCCATGTCATCAAATTTTGCTCCAAATTCAGATGACAGATTTTTAGTGCGCGCAACTTCACCATCGCAATTATCAAAAGTGTAACTTGCCGTCAGTAATAAACCTCCGATAATACCTGCAATATAATTTCCCGTAACAAAACAAACAGCACACAGTAAACCAAACAAAAGTGATACAGCTGTTATTTGATTTGGCGTAATTGATGTTTTCAATAACACAGGGGTTAATCGATAAGATAAATGGCGCACTAAAGGAAATATTTGTGTCGGCGCTGTACTTTGTTCAGAGGTCATATAAATAATGTTGAGTTTGTTATTTGCCTAGTATGATCTAAATTCGCTTGCTATTCTAATGAGCACCCGAAAAATTAAAACCCATTATTAACACGCCTTTCTTTAAATAAGTTTAAACAACATGATTCGAATCGTTTCTTACATTGGCTTGCTAGCCGGGCTTTTAATATTAGCCTTGCTCATTGTCTGGCAAGGAATAGACGAAATACTCAAACTATTACTCGAGTCCGGTTTTTCATTACTACTATTACCGATAGTCTGGTTACCCAGTCTGTTTGCAGCCGTCATCTCCTGGCATTATCTCTTCCCTATTAAACGTATTCCTCCTTTCAAGGAATTATCATTGGCTTTGTGGATGGGGAGAGCGATTAATACCTTACTGCCAGTTGCATCTATAGGCGGAGAAATAGCCAAAGCCCGATTATTGATGCTTTGGGGCAGAGGTGGCGTCGATGCCAGTGCTTCTGTTCTGGTCGATAAAACCGTACAAGCTCTCGCTCTGGTTCCATGGGCGATAATTGGTACGGCTTTACTGGTCTATCTTGCGGTAGATAACGAATTAGCCAAACTAATTATGCTGGGAACCTTTCTACTCGGACTCGGCATAGGCGGTTTTGTCATTATCCAGCGGGCGGGGTTATTTGGCTTTATCACCCGTTTTATCGGCAAATTCCATACCTCAGACGGTTGGGGGAAAGTCACTAATAATGCCGATGAGGTAGATTTACTGGTAAAAGAAATTTATAGCAATAAAAAGCGATTTCTGGCCTCTATTTTGTGGCGAACCATTGGTCTTATTTGGCAAACCTCTGAAGTTTGGCTTGCCTGCTACCTATTGGGGCATCCTATCGGCTTAATTGAAGCTTTGATGCTAAAAAGCCTGACCTCAATTATGACCGATATTGCCTTCATTATTCCCAATGGCTACGGTATACAGGAAGGCGGTTATTTGATGCTCGGCGCTTTTATTGGGCTAAGTCCTGAATTATCACTGGCAATATCATTAGCCACCCGGGTTCGAGAGCTGATAGTCGATCTTCCGGGTCTATTGTACTGGCATCATATTGAAGCCAAATATCTGCTCAATAAACCCGGAAAAACACCCTCGAAAGATGCCTCATAACGGTTGTATCAAAAATTTGCTTTAAGGCACCAAAATCAATATGCTGCGCGGTGAAACTGGCAGAGAATAGATTTTAATTTTTCTTGTTTTATCACCCTTAAAAGAATTATAATTTCTACTTCCAAGTTATTGTTAAATAATGAATTTATTGAATGCTCTGTAGAGCGTTTGAAATTTTGAGAATACTACGGTTAATCCATGCAAATTGAGTTCCTCAACATTTTTAATATTTCTATCATTTTGATATGTCTATGCTCGGCGGGCTATCTTGTCTTTGCCCTATTTGCACTCGAACTTTTCAATCTGAAACGCAAAAAAACTACTTCAACTGAATTTCATCCTGCCGTCACGATCTTGAAACCTGTTTATGGTCTTGATCCTGAAATGGCAGAAAATCTTCGTAGCTTTTGTCAGCAAGATTACCCTAACTATCAAATTATTTTTGGACTACATAATAGTAATGATCCCGCTATTCCTATTATCGAAAAAATAATAAAAGAATTTAAAGATATTGATGTCAGTTTTATTGTTAATTCACAACTTCATGGTGCTAATCATAAGGTTTCAAATCTGATTAATATGACTCCAACCGCAAAGTATGATTATTTACTCATTGCTGATAGTGATATGCGTGTACCAAATAATTATCTTTCAAATGTGATGTCTCCCTTTGCTGATGAAACAATCGGAGCTGTTACTTGTCTTTATTCCGGCTCAGCTAGAGGAAAGATTGCATCGTCCTTAAATGCAATGTTTATTAATGAATGGTTTTTACCTTCCGTTTTAATTTCAAGAATCTTGCAACCGATTAAATACTGTCTTGGTGCAACGATGATAGTTCGACGGAATCTTCTGGAGGAAGCTGGCGGTTTTAAAGCCTTATCAAACTACCTCGCTGATGATTACATGCTTGGAAAGTTAATCACTGAACTTGGTTATAAAATTCATCTCTCGGATTTTATTGTTGAAAATATTATTGAAGAAGCATCAATAAAAGATTTAATAACACATGAATTACGTTGGGCAAGAACACTGAGACGAGTAGAACCTTTAGGTTACGCATTTACTTTTCTGACAGATACTTTAGTTATCAGCTGCATCACTGCTTTGGCAATTTATTTATCCACTAGCAATTTACTATGGGCTTTATCTCCAATTCTTTTTGTGTCAGTGGCACGCGTAGTTTTACATCTTCGCACAAAGAAAATTACCGACTCTAAAAGTGCAGGCTCAATCTGGTTAATCCCGTTACGAGATATCCTTTCTTTTTGTATTAGAGTGGTCAGCTTTACTGGCAACTCAATTCAATGGCGTAATAATTCATTCAATGTCGATCAAGCAGGTTTGATTCATACAGAACAATACAGCCTGGATCAGGAACAAGAAGAAGACATTCCTGATCTGGCAACAAATCAAGATTATTAATCCGGAGTATTCGCAAGCAATGTTAAAAACATTATTCCTTAACCCGCCTTCATTTAATGGTTTTGATGGTGCAGCAGGTTCACGTTATCAATGTACCCGTGAAGTAAAGTCTTTCTGGTATCCAACCTGGTTAGCGCAACTCGCTGCGTTAGTAGAAGGTAGTCGTTTGATCGATGCGCCTGCTCGCGGTACATCGCTAGAAGAAATTCTACCTTTGGCAAAAGATTATGAGTTTCTTGTTATGTATACCAGCACCCCATCATTTCCCAATGATGTAAAGATTGCTGAAGCATATAAGAAAGAGAACCCAAGTTTAATTATAGGGTTCTGTGGCGCACATGTTGCGGTTAACCCGGATCAAACAGTCACAGCTTCCGATGCCATTGACTTTGTTACCGGTAACGAATTTGATTTTACCATTAAAGAAATAGCGGAAGGCAAGGCTTTAGAAGATGTAGACGGTATTGTTTATAAAAAAGAAGGTCAACCAATTCATAACAAAGATCGTGCTTTAATAGAGGATATGGACAGCCTGCCTCCGGTAACCCCGATTTATAAAGAAAACCTGGTTACAACAGATTATTACAACGGTTACATGCTGCATCCGTATATGTCATTTTATACCGGTCGTGGTTGTAAATCGCATTGTTCATTTTGTTTATGGCCACAAACGATATCAGGACATAACTATCGCCATAAATCAGTTGAAAATGTTATTGAAGAATTAACTTACGCTCGTGATAACTTCCCTGAAATTAAAGAATTCTTTTTTGATGACGATACCTTGACCGATAACATTCCTTATGTTGAAGCATTAGCAAAAGAAATCGGCAAATTAGGAATAACCTGGTCGTGCAATGCCAAAGCCAATGTTCCTTATGAAACATTAAAAATCATGAAAGATAATGGTCTACGTTTATTATTAGTAGGTTATGAATCAGGTAATCAACAAATACTGATAAACATCAAGAAAGGCATCCGTACTGATATCGCTCGTCAATTTACAAAAGATTGTCACAAATTGGGCATACTTATTCACGGCACATTCATTGTCGGTTTGCCAGGTGAAACCCAGGAAACCATTGAAGAATCGATCAATTATGCCAAGGAACTGAATCCACAAACGATTCAAGTGTCATTGCCAGCAGCCTACCCGGGGACATTATTGTATAAACAAGCAACTGAAAATGGCTGGTTGATAGTCGATGAAGATTTAGTTGGCGATGACGGTGTTCAACATTCCGTCTTAAATTATCCTCATTTACCTAGCGAAGAAATTTTTGAAGCAGTTGATAATTTTTATAAGCGTTTTTATTTCCGCCCCTGGAAAATGGCTGCTTTGTTTTATGAAATGTGTCGTGATTGGGAGATCATGAAACGTCGATTGCGAGAAGGTGTCGAGTTCTTTAAATTCCTGTTTGGCAGGGAGAGCACGGCCTGAAAAAACTGATTGTTACTGCAGATGATTTTGGTCTTTCCTCTCCGGTAAATGAAGCAATAGCAAAGGCTCACGAAAAAGGTATCCTGACGACTACAAGCTTAATGATGTCAGCGCCCACTGCTGCAGAAGCCATTGCTCTCGCGAAAAACCTTCCTGATTTAAATGTAGGATTACATTTAGTACTCAGTAATGGTAGAGCAACGTTACCGGCATCAGACATTCCTGCATTGGTAAATAACGACGGTGAATTTTCCACCTGCCAGGTTAGTAGTGGTATAAAAATGTTTTTCTGTCCAAAAACAAAAGCACAACTGGAAAAGGAAATACGGGCTCAATTTGAAGCGTTTAAAGCAACGGGCTTAATATTAGATCATGTCAATGCGCACAAGCACATGCATCTGCACCCGACTGTTTTTGATTTAATTATTAAAATTGGAAAAGATTATGGTTTGACGGCTATCCGACTACCAAATGAACCACCACTTAAATCAATTATTGAGAATAGAAAAGAAAAATTAATGCGATATTTTCGTTGGATCTTTTTCAAACCTTTTGTCACACGCATGAAAAAACAATGCCAGACAAACAACATAAAATTTAATGACATAATTTATGGTTTGCATGACAGTGGTCATATGAATATCGATAAATTGGTACGCATCATTCCACATATTTCCGATGGCATAACTGAAATTTATTGCCACCCGGCAACTGAACAATGGGAAGATATCGAACATGCCGCTAAAGACTATGAATTTGAAGCAGAGTACAAAGCATTAATTCATGCTCGTACGAAACGCACTATCGAAAAATTTGATATTACACTCTCTGGTTTTAACGACTAACTTATTCTCATGGTCGGTGATTCATGGACACATAAAATTGCGCGTATTTGCATACTTCCACTTGTTAATACACCTGTTACACCTAACCACCTCACCATACTTCGCTTAATTAGTGGTATTGCGGCATGTAGTGCTTTTGCTATAGGCACACAAGATTGGAACCTGTGGGGAGGTATATTATGGATAATCTCTTGCTTCCTCGATCGTGCAGACGGTGAACTTGCCAGAGTTTCAGGTAAAACCAGTGAATGGGGACATAAATTTGATTATTTTTGTGATGTTACGGTGACTACCCTCTTCTTTGTAGACATTGGTATCGGCTTACGAGAAACTTCATTGGGTTTCTGGACTATTATTATGGGGATCAGTGCTGCCGCGGGTGTTGTTGCCGCAGAAATTCTTGCTGAAATTATCGATCAAGCTCAAAAAGACACGGGTGAAAAAGCTTATGCCGGGTTTGCCGGCTTTGACTTTGATGATGTGCTTTATTTATTCGCTCCAGTTGTCTGGCTTAACTGGCACTTACCCTTTCTTATTGGCGCATCCGTTGGCGCACCTATTTTTGCACTAATAACCTGGTATCGATTACAAAAAATGAGCCACCTGAGTACGGATAAAAAATGAAATTTTCTACCTTTAGTAGGGTGGCTCTTCATAATACAAGTTACTGAATAGCCCCACACGGTACCGTCATACTGGCGTATGCCAGTATCCAGTCAATTTAACTCTTCATACAAGTCATGCCAATCCGGGTTCATTGTTTCTATGGTGTTTAATTTCCAATGCCTTTTCCAATATTTTATAGCTTTTTCCCGTTGAATCGCAGACTCCATGGTTTCATGTAATTCATACCAGACTAGTTTGTCTACATTGTATTTTTGCGTAAATCCTTTTACTACTTTGTTTTTATGTTCCCAAATACGTTTGGGTAAGTTAGAGGTTACGCCAACATATAGAGTGCCATTACGTTGGTTAGTAAGAATATAGACGCAGGGATGCTTTTCCATAGCTGTTTTATTATTTGACGGGATACTGGCATGCGCCAGTATGACGATTATTAATTTAACATAATCATTAATAGAATCGAACCTAGTATTTTTCTATTTCAATTAATTCATTTCTGATTATTTACCCAATCAATCATTAACTTTTTTATTTGCGTTTGATACTTAATCTTATGTAATTCAGACTTTGCTTTAAAACTTTCTAATAAGATTTAGGCAGAACCACTACACTAAATTATCTTTAAACCAGTTGCGACAATAAAGTACGGGCAGGGACAATAACTGTTTCTTTATATTCAAATACATCCTTGTTTACATAATCTGCGTTTATTACTACTTGAAATGCATGCGGCACATTCAATTGTTTTTTAAAATAGCTCAGGCTCTTAGAAATTTGTGTCTCATCTGATGTCTTGACTTCAACCAGTACCCATGGTTTATTTTCTTTTGTGACAAGGAAATCAACTTCACGTTTTTCCTTATCGCGCACAAAATATAAAGCATAATTCCCTGTGCCGCTATCATTCCAGAAATGCACCGCCTTTAATAAATGTGATGCAATAAAATTTTCATTACGCGCACCTTCACTCTGACATTGCGACCAATCCCATAAATAATATTTCGGTTCTTTCAACAAGGAACGCGTTACATTTTTTGTCCAAGGGCGAATTGAAAAACAGTAATATAGTGACTCCAATACTGGAATCCAACGACGAATAGTATCAACTGACACACGTATTTTTTTAGAAAAACTGGAATAACTTGTGAGTTGACCTACCTGAGATTTGATCATAAAAGCCAGCATTTCCATTTGACCTAATTCCTGTATTCGCGTCAATTCACGAATATCTTCTTGCAATAATTGTTGTTCCCGCAAGCGATTCCAACGCGTAAAAAAACGTTGATTTTTTTTCAAAAATGGTTCTGGGAAACCGCCCCACTTTAATAATGCTTGATAAGCATTGTCACTTATTTTAAGTGGAGGATTTATAGTAGTCTCAATCGATGTTTGTTTGAGTAATTCCGCAACAGATAATGGATGTAATCGATAATAAAAATACCTCCCCATAAGGCTATCGCCGCCCTTCTTGAAAACATTCAGACGTGCACTTCCCGTAACAATAATCCTGCATTGTGTTTTATAACGATCATAGAAACCTTTTATAGTCTGTTTCCATTTAGAATATTTGTGGATTTCATCAAAGATGATAACGGGGAGTGTCTCACGCGCCTTATCCAACGAAAGATGTGTACCCAGAGATTGCGTACCTGCTAACAACAAATCCCTATCTTCTAAATCATCCCAATTCAGGTAGAAAATGTTTTTTTTATTTTCTATCGCCATCGCCAATGTTGTCTTTCCTACTTGCCGTGGTCCCATGATGAATACCATTTGATCGTGCTGGACAAAATGATCATTAATAAGTGTTTCATAACCTCTTTTCATTCTGACTATTTTACTTAATATCGTAATTTAGTCAAGACTATTTAACGATATTAAGTAAAATAGTCAAAGAAATTAATTTAAAGATAACTATCTTATATACTAAGCTGCCTGCCAGGCAGTTGTAATAACAGACTGCACATCATCCTGAACATGTTGTGGCACATCGAGACTGCCGCTATTTGGAACTGCAAACGTTGCCATAGCATCGACTAATTGCTGAACCTGACTTTCTAATAATATCGATCCATTAGATAACTCAAAACGTTCGACACGATTATCGTTATTGCCGTGCCAACCCCAACCATGATGATGACTATGTTGATACCAATCTTCTACCGTAACTTTATCATCGGTATCAATAATGCCGATATTCAGATCTTTATGATCTCGCCAGAACCAAAGATCGTCTGCATCGATATCCACTCCAAACCGTAACAGATCATCACCGCTCTTTTCCTTGATCTCATCATGTTCGTCACCACGATTAGATAAATAGGTATCGTCTCCTCGACCACCTTCAAGTTTGTCATTGCCACTACCACCGGCTAATACATCATTGCCATCGCCGGACTTTAATTTATCATTACCCGAACCACCAAAGAGTTGGTCATTACCGTGACCACTTTCTAATTTATCATTACCATCACCACCATCAAGAATATTATTGCCATGCCAATCTTTAAGTTTGTCATTGCCAGCTCCACCAAACAATTGATCATCACCATATCCGCCAGTGAGTTTATCTTTACCGTTGCCACCATCTAACAGGTTGTTTCCAAACCAGTCTTCTAATTTGTCATTGCCAGCTCCACCAAACAATTGATCATCACCCTGTCCTCCATCCAGGAAATCATTACCTGCTTCCCCATTCAATATATTATTGCCATACCATTCTCGTAAATGGTCATTACCACTGCCACCATTAAGAACATCATCGCCCCAATTACCAAATAACCAATCATTACCGTGACCACCATTTAAAGTATCGTTGCCTTCGCCGCCGTATAGATCATCATTACCTCCTTGTCCATTGAGCACATCATTACCACCTCGGCCAAACAACCAATCGGAACGACCATAACCATTAATGATATCTTTTTCGTTAGTGCCAACTAGATAATTAGGTCGATTGTTGCCATTAATCACATTGGTAATATCAAGTGTGAAAGCACCATTAACGCTTAAGCCATCGGTATCAGTAGCTGTTACCTGAATATCGAGAAGACCAGATGCATCGAACGGGGTTTGTCCGCTAAAAATTTGTGTTGAAGCATCGAAATTTAACCAGCCAGGTAAAGCGCTGCCATCAGCTAAAGTAGCCGTCAATTGTATAGCATCACCGTGGATGAGATCGTCATCATCGAAAGTGTCTGCCGGAAGTTGATAACTAAAGAACTCACCTTCGTTGGTCGCCTGATTATTAATCGGCTGTACCAATATTGGTGCGTCATTCACATTATTTATAGTAATACTAAACTCATCACTAATATTCAGACCATCGTTATCAGTGACTGTAACTTTGACATCAATAGTACCAACATCATTATTGTCTGGTGTGCCACTAAAAATTTGCGTTGTCGTATCAAAGTCTAACCAATTAGGCAACACTGAATCATCAGCTAATGTTGCACTATACGTTAATGTATCACCGTGAATCGTATCATCATCACTGAATGTATTTGCAGGAATCGTGAAGCTAAATGATGCATCTTCATCAATTGCTTGATCGTTTATTAGATTATTGATCTCTGGGGCATCGTTGACGTTATTGATCGTCAAGCTAAATGTATCACTGACACTCAATCCATCTGTATCCGTGGCAACTACCTTTATATCTACATTACCTACATCTTCATTTAGCGGTGTTCCTGAAAAAGTTTGCGTATCAACCTCAAAACTTAACCATGAAGGTAACGTTGAAGCTATACTGTAACTAATTGTATCACCGTGGATATTGTCATCATCGGCAAAGGTATTTACTGGTACTGTAAAACTGAACGGTTGATCTTCGCCTGTACTCTGATCACTGATTTCTGTATTCAGAACAGGGGCATCATTCACATTATTAATAACAACACTAAATTCATCACTAACACTTAAACCGCCCGTATCCGTTGCCGTAACTTTTAAATCAAGAATTCCGACGTCATTATTTTCCGGTATGCCACTAAATGTTTGTGTTACGGCATCAAAGCTTAACCAATCAGGTAAGGTAGAATCATCAGTCAAACTAGCTGAGTAGTTTAAGATATCACCAACATCTGGATCACTGAATGCATCCGCTGGGATGATGAAACTAAAGACATTATCTTCATCTGTGCTTTGATCCCCAATACCTGCATCGACTATTGGCACATTGTTGACATTAGTATTTTCATTAATAGTAATAGCAAAAGCATCACTGGTAGTTAAACCACCCTCATCCGTTGCTGTTACCGTGACATTTATATTCCCAATATCAGCATTATCCGGAGTGCCACTGAAAGTTTGCGTTGCTGCATCAAAAATTAACCATGTAGGTAGTGCATCGCCATTGGATAATGCTGCACTGTAAGTGAGTGAATCAATTGAATCCGGATCAATAAACGCATCATCTGCAACGACATAACTAAACGGTGCATTTTCATCTGTTACTTGATCTGCTAAACCCGTATTAACACCTGGAGCTAGATTGATTGTATTGCCACTAATCAAACCTTCAATTTCATCGCTACTTAGCGTATACAAATTGTCACCAGTAAAAATAAATTGTTCTATAACAGCACTTGATTCATCAAACCAGTCTCTAATCGTTACAGTTTGATCTACGCCAAATGAAAGGATTAAATCATCAGCTAATTGACTAACACTTAGATCTGTAACCGATAGTCCTTCACCAAAAATAACCCTGTCAAAACCACCCTCTTCTATAATAGTGTCGTCGCCATCACCGGCATTAATGATGTAATCATCATTTCCTAAACCGCCATTTAAAATATCATTCCCGGTTTCACCATTAAGAATGTCGTTACCCTCTTCTCCTAATAAGGTATCTCCACCATCACCTCCGTTTAATTCATCATCACCTTTGCCACCATTCAGTACATCTTCATCAGCAAAACCATTAATACGATCAGTGATTTCTGTTCCAAATATAATATCTTCATCAGAGGTACCATCAAAATCAAAACCTAAATCAAGAATATCTTGAAACGTTAATGTAAAAGCGTCGTTAAACGTTATACGTTCAAATAATCCCTCAACGCTTGATAAATTATTGGTATTAACATCCGTGAAGTGAAGCTCGATAAAGCCATCATCAATATCAATAATCAAGGAACCTCTTCTGTTTCTAACACTACTAGCACTAACAGGCATGCCGGTATAAACATCAAATACATTATTCGCGCCGCCACCATTGAAACCTGGTAGAAGCAGTACATATCTACCGCTACCTGTAGTTACAGGAGCAGAACGAGAACCAATACTTATAGTATTGAAAGCACCAGATGAAGAACGTATCGTCGCTGTTCTTGTTGTATTCCCCTCGGAACTAAAATTAATCTCGTTATTACCACTACCAACATTAATATCAACATTCTCAACTGCACCGACATTAATAATGTCATCGCCACCCAGTGTAAACAATTTCTGATCACTCTCGACAACATTAACAATATCACTGTCATTACTACCTAATACGTCAATCTCATTACGGAAATCTTTTCCATAAATAAGATAACTTTCTCCGTTAAGACTGTCAGCCCTCGGTGCTGCGATTAATAAATCATCAAAACCATCACCATTAACATCACCTGCTGCACTGACAGAAGCGCCACTATGATCGCCCGCATTGTTACCCGTTATTTGAAATCCATTTTGCCCATCCAGGTTTTCCAATATCACAGTAGGTTGAAAAATATTTTCATCACCAAATATAAGATAAGATGCACCGATATTACTTTGACCTTCGACAGACTTATCAGCTATTCCAATCAGGAAGTCATCTAGACCATCACCATTGACATCGCCAGCTGCACTAACAGAAGAAATTGTTCCTCCTGTAAGTGTTGTTAATGTCAGAGAGCCACCAATTAAACTGTTAACATTAACATCTGCTGTAAAGTTTTCTTCTTTACCATACAGAATATTTGCGGTGTTACTCTGACGAGCAAAAAGAAGATCATCAATACCATCACCGTTAATATCACCGACACCATCAGCACGATTAGATAGAGCATTAAAGTCAAATAGATTTGTTAATCGAAAACCATTGCTGCCATCTAATGTGTTTAGATCAAAAGAATTAGAAAAATTGCCTTGACCATAAACCACATAGCCTGCCGGCAAATTACCACCACGACCACCGTCAATGCCTGCTTGTGCAAATATAAATAGATCATCAAACCCGTCATTATTCATATCACCAACATCAGTAACAGTGAATCCTGTCTGACTATTTACCATCACGCCAGATATCTTAAAACCATTACTGCCATCTAAGACATCAAGATCGATACTATTTAAATTTGATTGACCATAAACAACAGAAACTTCTCCTACTCCACCATTAAAACTGGGTATACCTATAATTATGTCATCAACCCCATCACCATTAATATCACCTGCAGCGTTAACATCAATTCTCCCATTAGCACTGATACTACTACCTGAGATCATAATGCCTTGCTCTGAAGTCAAACTACTTAAATTAATATCACTTACGAAACCATCAGCACGACCGAATAACAATGCACTTTGTCCGTTTACAATACCTCCAAGTCCAGGCGCGAGTTCAAAGGGCATTCCAACGATCACATCATCAAAACCATCACCATTTACATCACCCGCACCAGCTATGGAGCGGACTTCCAAATCAGAAGAAAGACGCACGCCATTATTGCCATCTAACGTAGCGGGTTCGAATGTTGCCGGTAACAGTTCTTCCTTACCAAACACTAAGTAACTCCCTTGCGTTGCTGCTCCTTTCACTAAGAAATCATCAAAGCCATCACCATTTACATCGCCAGCATCAGCAACTGCTTTGCCTCCATTTTCTAATACCACTACTTGATTTAATGAAATCGCTCCAGCAACTTCAGAACCACGTATCGTAAGAGACAAAGTCGATGTCGATGTTTCACCACTATCATCACTCATCGTATAATCTATAGTAACTATCTCAACATCACCCGCATTCAAGTCATTAAAATCATTACCCGGATCAAACTTGACCTGATTATTCTCTATCGAAACGCTACCTTTGCTTCCTTGTAAATTAACCGTATCTAATGAGAAATTAGAGGCATCGTCATCCGGATCAGCATCGGTATCGTTGGCGAGAACATCAATCAAGAAGGCATTATTATTTGAAGCAGGAAACAAACGTGCCGCAATACCACCATCTGCATCACCACTGGCACTGGCATCCGTTTGCCACACAGCAACCAAGCCACCATCGCTCAGTAAATCAATGGCGGGGCGTTGTTGATTGTCGTCGACCAATTCATTAACGAGGAAGGTAGTGACTTGTCCTTGATCATCGAAACGTGCAGCGATAACAGCGAGACCGTCCTGATCATTTCCCTGTGTAGCAAAGCTATTCCAACTGACAATAAAACCGTTATTGTTATCAGCAACCACACTGTAGTCACTGCCAAATAAATCAAAGTCAGGGTTAAGTAATATCGCCTGTTCCTGAGATACACCTGAACTATTAAACCGTTGCCCATAGAGTTTTTCAGTCGAATTGGAATAAAGCCAGGTCACCATATAATCGCCACCGGATAAGGCGACTACGTCAGGCGATAGCATTTGTGCAGGTTCAATCGCACCTGATAAAACAATCTCCCCTGTTAACGCATTACCCTGATTATCATAGAAACGTGCACTTAACGGTGTTTCATCTTGTAGTTCCGGTGGGATAGGACGATTAAAATCATTAGATTCCCACGCCACCATAAAACTGCCGTCGGCCTGAACGGCAAATTTAGGCATTTCCTGGTTATCGAAAGAAAAAGTATTGACTTCAAACTCACTACCAACTTTATTGCCGTTAGCATCAAAACGTTGACCAGCTATTTCACTTTCAACATTAGGTGTGCCGCTTTCATGTTCGGTCAACCAAACAGTAATAAAACCACCGTCAGGAGTTCCGGCAATATCCATCCTTTCTTGAGCATTAACTGTATTTGTATTAATTGAAAATTCAGCACCGACTTTTATTCCATTCATATCAAAGTGTTGCGCAACAATATCGCCCGCTATTTGCCAACTAACAACAAATCCACTACCCGTTAAAGCAGTCGCGTTATAATCAAAATCACTCACTAACGAACTAGCATTAATATTAAACTCACTACCCAACTTAGTGCCGTCACTTGAAAAACGTTGACCTGTTAGGGATGAAACATTCAGCCATAATGCCACCCAACTATCATCCGCTAACGTAACGACTTGGGGTCTTTCCTGTATTCCAATGGTATTGGTATTAACCAGAAATTCATTTGAGGGACTACTCGTTGTTAAACTCAATGAGACATCATCAGCATTCGCAACCGGAACAGAATTAAATTCATTCGTCGTTAATGTAAAAACATCACTGCTTGAAAAACCGCCGCTGTCAGTTGCTCTGACGCGAATTTCAAGCGAACCAATATCTAAATCGGTAGGCGTACCACTAAACGACCCCGTTACATCATCAAACGTTAACCACGAGGGCAAATCACTACCGTCAGATAATGTTGCACTTAATGTTATCGTTTCATTCAGATTAACATCGCTAAACGTATCGACTGGCACTTGAAAATTAAATGCACGCTGCGAACGCGATACTTGGTCATCAATTTCATTAGCAACTTCGGGCGCAATATTAACGTTACCGACATTAAGATTGAAATCTAAAGAGACAGATTGATTAGCACTATCCGTTGCTGTGACAATCACATCAATAATGTCTCTATCACTAGTAGTTGGTATTCCACTGAACGTTAACGTCTCTACGTCAAACGTTAGCCAGGATGGCAACATACTTCCATCAGACAAGGTTGCCTGAATATCCAGAAAGTCTAACGCTTCATCTGTAAAACTATTTGCATCAAGTTGATAGCTAAATGGCATATCGGAAAGAATAACCTGATCTTGTGCGGTGTCATTTAAGACAGGTGAAAAATTCGGGTTATTTAAAATGCCTGAAGGAAACTCAATCGTTTCAATAAAACCAAGTTTCGTATAGTAATTACTAATACGGACTTCGCCTGTTGCATCAGGTATCGTGTTGATTCTCACGTTCAACACAAGATCGTTACCTTCTCGACTATAATTGTTCAATGACGGTGTTGCGGGGAACCCGAGTACATCCGTTTGTTCAAATAACAGGGTGTCAATGCCACCGGCATCATCAATCGTGATATTAAAACCATCAGTGATATCCGCGCTCGGTTGAAAGCGATAGATTGAATCAAGAGCATTGCCAGACGTTGTTTGGTTATTAATTAAAACCTGATCTTCAGGCAGCAAGGACTGAATGAAAGCCGCATCCCAGTTAGTGCCATCTTTGAATTGAATATTTTCAATTTTATTGTCAGTTAGAAACCAGTTGTTAATGGTGATAACGTCGTCAGTCTTGTTACCATTTTCAGTAAGCTGCAGTATTAAATCATTGCCGTTTCTTTGAACACTAATGTCATTTGCGGTTATACCCGAAGCGAATGTAACCCTGTCGTTACCCGCTTCGTCTTGTATGATGTCAACGCCATCACCACGATTAAAATGATAAGTATCGTTACCCTGGCCGCCGACTAGAACATCGTTCCCTTTACCGCCTTCCAGATAATCATTACCGAGTTGACCATATAGAAGATCGTTGCCCTCTTCACCGTAAAGTTCATCATTTCCGCCATTACCTTGTAGTTCATCGTTACCGATGCCAGTAAAGATTCGGTCATCCCCACCACCACCAGCAATACGATCATTCCCGCCTAAATCAAGAAAAAAATCATTGCCTTCTGTTAATAAAGCAATGCTTGCATTAGGGTCACCTATAAAGGATGCATTGGTATTAATAAGTGGTTCAGATGGTTCCCGAGTAACACCTGTCTTTTCTTCAATAATGGTTTGATCCCAAACTTCTCCGTTTGCGAACTCAATTGTTTCGACTATCGCATCACCGCGATACCATTGATCAAGAACTAACCTGTCATTAGTAGCAACTCCATTTTGCAACAGAATAATGACTAAATTACCACCCTGCTCTGCCAACAATACATTTTCGGGTTGAACTCCAAGAAGTTTTACTTTGTCTGCATCACCACTTGAATCTTCAACACGATCGACACCATAGCCAAATCCAAATTGATAGGTGTCGTTATCGTCTCCGCCTTTTAATATGTCAAAGACACCGTCTTGACCCCCATCGAGTAAGTCATCTCCGGCATCACCAACGAGGAGATCACTTCCACCTTCACCAAACAGGCGATCATTGCCACCAATAATAAAACCAGAGTTAAGTTGAGCAAGATCAAAGTTTCTGTCACCAAACAAAATGTCGTTATCATTACCACCGTATAGTGTGTCGTCGCCGATCCCGCCATCAAGGAGATCATTACCGTCGCCGCCAAACAAACGATCATCACCGCCCTTGGTTTTATCAACCTGAGAAAAGTCTTCATCCAGTGTATAAAAACGACCGCCAGCCCCATTGAGGACTTGCCGTTCCCAATTATGAGAAAGGGCAGCAAATTCGGCATCACCATAGATATCATCATCACCATCGCCGCCATCAATCAAGTCTGCACCATCACCACCACTGATAATATCGGTATTATCACCACCAAGTATGATGTCGTTACCAACTGAGCCTGATATAAAATCATTGCCCTTGCCACCGGTGATAATGTCGTTGCCACCGCGTCCCTGAATAACATCGTCATCATCACCGCCATCGATATTGTCATCACGCGTGCCGCCAAGAAGTATGTCAAAACCTTCGCCACCTGATAGGGTGTTCCCCTTGCCAGTGTTAGTTTCAGGGAGCACATATATTGGCTCATCCTCTATAACGATGTCGATACGTTCAAGACGTCCGATATCACCGGAGGAAATAAAGTCATTACCGTTGCCTGCTTCGACGATGACATTGGTAAAGCCTGCTGCATCATACAAAGTAACATTATCATTTCCACCAAAGGTCTGAATCAGTGTAGGAAGCCCTGCGCCTGTTTGATCGAGTAAGCGTCCTTTGGTGTTGAACAAGGTTTCTTCTACTACAACACGTTGAGCTTCGAGTGCCGTGGTATCCTCTCCACTAGATTCGGCATCGGCAATCTGTTGGATTATGTCGTCGAGCTGCATTTGTATGGCATCGGCGGTATCAATCCAGTCATCGACTTCTAAATCAGAATCAAGAAAAACTCCCTCGGGTTCGCCTCTTAATTCAAGTTCATAGTTATCTTCAAATTCAGTACCAATGAGTTGTCCGTCGTCTGCTTCAATTAAATTAATTCCAAGATTACCATTGGCGAAATTTAATACTGTAATAGTTTCATCGGGAATATCATCATAGTCGATAGTAATATTTAACGTAGTACCACCTAGAACATAGGTAAATTTTTCATCGATACTTTTATAGGTGCTGGCCGGATCTGTTGATTTACGTACACCTGCTTTAACAGTCGAATCAGTAAATCCACCATTTTGAAGCTGTCGACGAAATTGTATTAACCCTTCACCCTCATTATCATCGGAAATAACATCACCATTAGCCACAAAATAACGATCAAACCCTTCACCACCAAAAAGAATGTCTTGACCTTTCCCTCCAACAATCTCGTCATCGCCGGCATTACCTTCGATTATGTCATTGCCTGCACCGCCATTTATAACGTCGCTATCTGCGCCGCCAAAAAGATGATCAGCATTGTTGCCTCCCTCTATATCATCTACCTCATCTGATCCAAAAATAAAATTAGGATTATTTTGTATTCCACTATCTGTGGCATCTTTATTTTTAATAATTAAACCAGTGGCTTTATCTTCATAATAGTCAAACCCTGTTTCTGTACCTTCTTTATCAGATAATCCTAGTTGGATTTTGAGTTCCAAAAATTTAGCACGGTCGGTTAAATAGAGTTCTGTTAACGTACCTGTATTGGTATTCGGATCATATAAATCCAGTGGACCAACTCCATTTTTATTCGGTTGGTTATGGATATCATAGATAGAATCATTCCCTGTAATAACAAACGTGTTTAATTCTTGTAAAGCATAGCGATAAGCGATGGAATTTTCGGCTTCTTGCTTTAATGTTGCTGCAGGGATACTAATGGTTTCATCATCGCTCGTGGTTGTTAGGGATGTAATTGTTAAGTTTTGAAAGTTAGGATTAGGAACTAATACTAATGCATTAGGATCTACAAAAAGCTTATCTTTTATCGCATTGATACTAGTATAAATATCTTCAGTATCAATAGAGTTTTTATTAACTGATAATAAATCAATAAAATCTAGTAACAATGAATCTAAAATTTGGTTGTCTGACTTAATATTTGATTGTGACTGCAATATTGAATTACCTTCCGCAACTGTAAAAGAAGGTTGGATTTGATAAAGCAAATTTAAAACATTTAATGCATTAGTTAATGGAGCCATCGAATGAGTAACGCCACCAATAGTAAACTTCTCTAATAAAGTATCGATCACACCTTCTGGATCGCTAAAGCTTACGATTCGTTCTCCTACAATAGTCCCTATATCAGAGACTAAATCAGCCTCGACAACAATATTAAATAAGTTTTGATGAATAAATCCAGAAGTTTCAATATCAGAATTTCCAGAAGCTTGCAATTCAATATCATGTAAAGTTTGGAAAAACGATTCTGTTTGATCGTCACCCTGGACAATAGCTGTATCAAAACCAGGCGCGTTGTATGTATAAACAGCATCAACAGCATCAGGCACTAATCTACTAAATGCAGAAGCAATGTGACCACCCAAAGAGTGTCCAGCTACAGTAAATGTTTTGTCTGCGAGTGGTCCATCTTCTGTTAATGGAGCAATTGTTGTAACTTCCCAAGAATCAAAGTCCAAAGGTCCAATAACTAAAGGATTAATGATAGGAATATCTATTTCATCATAATCATACTGGTAAATTGGCTCTCCAGCTTTTGCTGATGCGCGTAAGTAGAAATTATAAAGGTCAGTAATTTGATTAACTGATAGACCATCAAAGCCAATATCGAAAACATCACTAATTAAATCTATACCAAAATTCAGAATACTTGAATTAAGTCCACTTGGAAATTCAGTTCCTCTAACTGCAAAGATTAACTTATCAGTCTGTTTGTCTTTAAAGACAGTAGCAGAAAACCCTCCTTCAGAACCGAATTCAATTTCAGTATTAGGTTGATGCACTACTATTTCATAACGAGATACAAAGTCTGAAGCTTGAGCAGGAGTAAAAGCTGGATTAGCTTCTAATGCAGCAATAAATTCAGCCTCAGACGTAACACCTTCAAAATCAGCATAAGCGGCTTGCGCAAAAGCTGCATGTACTGAATATTCTTCAATAGAACCTATCATTTAACTTTCTCCTTAAAAACTAACACTAATAACTCTTCATTAAATATATTATTAAGACAAGACTTTCCTCCTCCAGAGCCCTTTCCAAAGGTTTTTCCTGGTCTATAATTATAATTTATATATTCTGCAACTTTTATATCGTTGACCTTATAAATGAAATTAGTGATCCCAATATTATATTTTTCAGAGATACTGTTTTTACTCTTATGCTCTACTGTAAACGTAGAATCAATCTCTAATTTTTTAATGTTTAACTTGCCTTTATTAAAATATTCGCCGCCAATCTCTACCGTTTCAAAAACATGAATGCCAGCATACTTTTCACAAAGTTCATTAAATTTTATTCTTGCCGGGATCGTGTCGACAAACAAAAACAACCACATTCCTGTACATGCGGCTATAGATAACAATAATTTATATAAACTTCTTTTTACAAAAATTAAAATTAAAACAATAATTATCGAAAGAATTAGAATGTATGGTGCAAGCAATATTAATAAAGCCATTTTATTCTCCTCTCTGGGTCAGATCTTGAATCTTGAATTTATTCATACCATTTCTTCCTTATGTTTTTAATTATCATCGTTCTCTGACGCTCTCATCTTTATAACGCAGTAAAGCAATCAAGAGAATCAAGGAGAGAATCAAGGGGTCAGAACACTTGAAATATGATTTGTAACACTTTTCATTGTTACATCTGTTTAAACACCTGAACATTTTTTGGGTCAGATCTTGAATCTTGAATTTGTTCATGTCATCGGGGTCAGATACCGTCTTAAAGATCAAGCGAATTTCTCATCAAACGGTACCCCAT
>CAZGBJ010000012.1:0-72350 GCA_964523895.1 uncultured Enterobacteriaceae bacterium | reverse complement strand
ATCATGATATCTCAACGACATTGATAAGATACGAGGTCTTGAATCTTGAATTTATAGGTATCTCAAAAATTAGCCTTAGAGATTTTACCCAAGTACGATATGGTCAGTAGAGCAACCGAGACGGGAAACTAACTCGTCATTGAGTCGAAGAACTTCTTAACTCCACTAACCCACGAACTCGCTTGCGGGCTATGCTTGTTTCCGCCACTTTGCATTGATTCTTCAAATTCTTTCAATAAATCTTTTTGTTTACTACTTAATTTCACCGGTGTTTCTACAATAACACGACATAGCAAATCACCTTTGGAAGAGTTTCTTACAGAACGTACTCCTTTGGATCGAAGACGAAATAATTTCCCGCTTTGTGTTTCGGCAGGAATTTTTAACTTAACTTTCCCATCAAGCGTAGGCACTTCAAGTTCGCCGCCTAATGCGACTGAGGCAAAACTAATGGGTACATCGCAATAAAGGTCCGTTCCATCACGAACAAAAATGGGATGTTCCTTTACACTAATATGAACATATAAATCACCTGCTGGTCCATTATTCTCTCCGGCTTCACCTTCACCGGATAATCGTATGCGATCACCGTTATCAACACCTTCAGGAACTTTAACTGAAATAGTTTTACTATCACGAACTCGACCTTGACCACCACAAGGTCCGCATGGATCGCTAATTATTTTTCCCTGGCCCCGACATTGAGGACAGGTTTGTTGAACGGAGAAAAAACCTTGTTGCATTCTAACTTGTCCATGGCCGGCACAAGTAGGACAACTTACCGGTGTACTTCCTTTCTTGGCACCTGAACCACTACACGTTTTACATTCAACCATTTTCGGAACACGGATTTTTACGCTTGTTCCAGCTACTGCATCTTCAAGAGACAATTCAAGGTTATAACGAAGATCTGCGCCTCGATGAACGCGACTACCGCCACGACTTCCACCACCACCACCAAAAATGTCACCAAAGACACTATCGAATATGTCTCCAAAACCGGCACCTGCTGCACCTGCACCTCCAGCACCGGCACTGTTACTTACGCCAGCATGACCAAATTGATCATAGGCCGCGCGTTTCTGTCCATCAGACAAAACATCATGTGCTTCTTTTGCTTCTTTGAATTTAACTTCGGCGGCTTCATCACCTTCATTACGATCAGGATGATATTTCATTGCTAAACGACGATAAGCTTTTTTTAATTCCGCTTCATCTGCGTTTTTTGAAACGCCTAACACCTCATAGTAATCTCGTTGATCTGCCATACTCTACTCTTTAATTTTTTTATATTTATGTAAACACTAAAACACAACAAGCCCGGAGAAGAATTAACGTCTCCAGGCTCGCTATATAAGCTTTATGCTAGCTAATAAAAAAAACGATTATTTTTTATCGTCTTCTACTTCTTCAAACTCAGCATCAACAATATCATCTGCTGTTGCTTCTTCACTAGCACCAGCTTCAGGTGCCTCGCCTGCTGCTTCAGCTGAAGCTTGTTCCTGAGCATAAGCTTTTTCAGCCAGCTTGCCGGCAACTTCCGTCAACTTGCTTGTCTTTTCAGAAATTGAATCTTTGTCATCACCCTTAAGTGCTTCTTCCAAATCAGTAATCGCAGCTTCAATATCTGTTTTTTCCTGATCTTCAACCTTGTCACCCAAATCATCCATCGACTTCTTAGTCGCATGAATCATGTTTTCCGCCATATTCTTGGCTTCAACTAATTCCTTGGCAATACGATCTTCTTCAGCATGAGCTTCGGCATCTTTCACCATGTTTTCAATTTCTTCATCGGAAAGACCGCTTGAAGCCTTAATGACTATCGATTGTTCTTTATTGGTTGCCTTGTCTTTCGCTGATACGTTCAAAATACCATTTGCATCGATATCAAAGCTGACTTCAATCTGTGGTACGCCACGTGGTGCGGGTGGAATATCACTTAAGTCAAAACGTCCCAATGATTTATTACCCGCCGCCATCTCACGTTCACCTTGTAAAACATGTACCGTTACTGCTGTTTGATTATCTTCAGCGGTTGAGAAAGTCTGACTCGCTTTGGTTGGAATCGTCGTATTCTTATCAATCAATTTAGTCATGACACTACCCATCGTCTCAATACCTAAAGACAGCGGTGTAACGTCTAACAAAAGAACATCTTTAACATCACCACCTAATACACCCGCCTGAATCGCTGCACCAACAGCAACTGCTTCATCAGGATTCACGTCTTTGCGAGGCTCTTTACCAAAGAACGCTTGCACCTTCTCTTGTACTTTAGGCATACGTGTTTGCCCACCGACCAAAATCACATCGGTAATATCTGATGTTGATAGTCCAGCATCATCCAATGCCACCTGACATGGAGATATGGTTCTATCGACTAAATCTTCGACCAATGCTTCCAGCTTTGCACGTGTCATCTTCAAGTTGAGATGCTTAGGTCCGCTTGAATCAGCAGTGATATAAGGCAGATTAATGTCTGTCTGTTGGCTTGACGATAATTCGATTTTCGCTTTTTCTGCCGCTTCTTTAAGACGTTGCAATGCTAATGGATCGTTGTGCAAATCAACGCCTTGCTCTTTCTTAAATTCATCACAAAGAAAATCAATAATGCGGAAATCAAAATCTTCACCACCTAGAAAAGTATCACCATTAGTTGAAAGTACTTCAAACTGGTGTTCACCATCTATTTCAGCAATTTCGATAATGGAGACATCAAACGTACCACCACCCAAATCATAAACTGCAATTTTGGCGTCACCTCGTTTCTTGTCCATTCCATAAGCCAATGCTGCTGCTGTTGGCTCATTAATAATACGTTTGACTTCAAGGCCTGCAATACGGCCCGCATCTTTCGTCGCTTGTCGCTGTGAATCATTAAAGTATGCAGGTACTGTGATGACCGCTTCCTTAACTTCTTCACCCAGATAGTCTTCTGCGGTTTTCTTCATCTTCATCAACACGCGTGCTGAGACTTCCGGTGAAGCCATCTTCTTACCATTGACTTCGACCCAGGCATCACCGTTATCCGCTTTTACAATCTTATAAGGTACAAGTTTGATATCTTTCTGAACGGTATCTTCATCAAAACGACGTCCAATCAATCGTTTGACGGCATAAAGTGTGTTATCCGGATTAGTAACCGACTGACGTTTGGCCGACTGACCAACGAGAATTTCTTCATCATCCGCGTAGGCAACAATCGATGGTGTCGTTCGAGCACCTTCACTATTTTCTATGACCTTCGCCTCACCACCCTCAAGAACTGCCACACATGAGTTGGTAGTACCGAGATCAATTCCAATTATCTTTGCCATTCGCTTTCTCCAAAATACTTAACTTACTGATTTATATTTAAATTTTATTAAAAAGATGTTGTTTAATTAGATAAGGGCTGGTTCCTTATTTTTCAAGTGCTTAGCTTAAATTACTTGGCGACCAAGACCATAGCCGGTCTAACCAGCCGTCCATTCAACTCATAGCCCTTTTGCATTACTGTTACGACTGTACCTGATTCAGAACCTTCTACTTCCTGCATAGAAACGGCTTCATGTTGTTCTGGATTAAATTTTTCACCCTGTGGTTCTATTGTTTTCACACCAAATTTTTCCATCGCGCTGTTAAACATTTTCAGGGTTAAACCCATGCCCTGACGTAATTCATCAGTATTCTCTGCATTTTCAGCAGCCTCCATACCAAGAGCCAAACTATCCAATACTGGCAAGAGTTCTTGCACAAATTTTTCCAAGGCATATTTATGCGCATTTTCAACATCACGCGTGGTGCGTTTTCGAAGGTTGTCCATTTCTGCTTGTGCTCTGAGAGCTGCATCACGACTTTCCTGAGATCGTTCTTTTTCCTTTTCCAGCAAAACCTGTAATGTTTCACTATCTATTTCCTGTTCTTCAACCCCTTCTGCAGGAACCACGTCGTCATTGATACTTTCTACTGCATCTGCCTCTTGTTCAGTTACTTCGTTATTTTCATCTTCCTGAACAATATCGTTTTCTTCACCTGACATTTTTTACCTCTTTTATTTAGACAATAGAATCCCCACATCCATATTGGACGTGTAAGCTTGTATGTGGGGATTAATTTTTTGAGTTCAAGGCGGCGCCGAGCATTTTAGCGGTAATATCAACAATAGGGATAACACGATCATAGTGCATACGTGTCGGTCCTATTACGCCTAAAACTCCCAGTATTTGGCCATCAGCTTCATACGGTGATGTCACAACACTACAATTGTCGAGTACGTCATAACCCGATTCCTCACCAATGAAGATCTGCATACCATCCGCATTGATCGCCTGCTCAAGTAAATGCAGGATATCTCGCTTCTGATTAAATGATTCGAATAATTTTTTTAATTGATCCGTCTCACCAAGCTCGGCAACGTCCATAAGGTTAGTCTGCCCGGAAAACAGTAAATCATCACTATCACTTTTAGCCGTATCGGAATTGAATGCCATCTGTGCCATTTCAATTGCAGATTGCATTGACCGACTGACCTGTTCTTTCATTTTTTCCAGTTCTTCGAGAATTGAGGCACGCACATGGTTAAGATCCTTGCCTACAAAAATCTCATTAAGATAATTAGACACTTGTTGCAATTCCGAAGCTGAATAAGTCTTGTCCGTATTGATAATCCTGTTTTGTACTTCTCGATCATTTACCACCAGAATAACCAGAACTCGATTAGATGACAGGGCGACAAATTCAATATGCTGCAAAATAGATTGCTCGGTTCGTGGCAACATTACCACACCAGCCAATTGCGTCACATCCGATAACATCGATGAGGTGCGCTGCATTAATGAAGGAAAATCACTTTCGGAATCGAGTTCCATCGCCATTTTTTCAACCTGAGACGAATTAAGATCATTGACTCTAAGCAGACTATCAACAAATAAACGATAGCCCTTGGCAGTGGGGATTCGACCGGCAGAGGTATGCGGCGAATGTAACAATCCCACATCCTCAAGATCAGCCATAACATTACGTATTGTGGCGGGACTCAGACCCAGACTGGAATCCTTGGAAAGCGTGCGCGAGCCAACCGGCGTGCCATCATCAATAAAGTGTTCTACCAACGCCTTAAATAGATGCAGGCTGCGTTCTGATAATTGCGAAGATTCTGCTGTTGAAACCATACTCATTAAAGAAAAACAGGGATATTAAATGGAAATTTAGCACTGTCCTCTATAGAGTGCAAAACTCTGGAAATATCAGAATATTGGTCACAATAGCTGAGCATGCTATGTTTAACTAAAAATCAATGGGATAGCCCTTAATAATCATGTTTAACCGAATCGGACTTATTACTAATTCTGGCGTCAAAGCCATTCAAACAACCTTAACTGAAGTAGTTGAGTATCTAGGTTCTCGCGAACAGAAAATAATCCTGGATAAGTGTTGTGCCGATTTGCTCAGTGAACACAATTTCGATGTTTATGATGCCAATGAACTAGGCAAGCATTGTGATTTGGTTATTGCCATCGGTGGTGACGGTACCATGTTGATGGCGTCTCATATCCTCTGTGACTTCAATGTACCATTGCTTGGTATCAATTTAGGTCATGTCGGTTTTTTGTCCGATATTCCAGCAGATGATATTGCAAACAGCATGGATGAAATTCTAAATGGACACTATGTTGAAGATGCTCGTTTTTTATTAAGTGGTCAGGTATTTCGTGGTGACGAGTGTATATATGAAGGCTATGCATTAAATGACATCGTCATCCAGAAATGGAATATTGCTCGGCTGGTCGAACTTAAGACATACATCGACGGTGCTTTTGTCCATACTCACCGTTCTGATGGCATGATTGTTTCTTCGCCAACGGGCTCAACTGCCTATGCACTGGCAGGTGGCGGTCCAGTCGTTCATCCTTCGCTAGATGCTCTATTATTAGTGCCTATATGCCCTTATTCACTGACCAATCGACCGATTGTCGTTGATGGCAATAGTCATATTGAAATCGTCGTTAGCACCAGAGAAATTGATCAAGCTCGGCTTACTTTTGATGGTGAAATCAAACTTGAATTAGCGCCAAACGATCGTGTTCAAGTTAAAAAGAAAAACAAAAAGATAAGATTGATCCACCCTCCAGAACACGATCAATTTCATATATTGCGCGAGAAGTTACACTGGAGTAAGTAAACTTGCTAAGACATCTCGCCATCAACAATCTGGCAATTATTGATAGTTTAAACCTTGATTTCAAATCAGGTATGACTGTGTTGACTGGTGAGACGGGTGCGGGTAAATCAATCCTGCTCGACGCGCTGGGTCTGATACTAGGTGATCGCGCCGATATGAATATTATTCGCGGCGGCACTAACAAAACGGATATCACCGCTATCTTTTCTATAAGCAATAATTCAAATATCAATGATCGGCTTGATGAAATGGAAATTGAGTCTGACGATGAATTGTTTATTAGACGAACCATAAATAAAGATGGGCGTTCCCGCGCTTTTTTAAATAACACACCCGTTCCTGTCCAGACTCTTCGAGAGATTGGCGAATACCTGATTGATATTCATGGGCAACATGCACATCAATCTTTATCTAGACAAAAAACACAAAGAGAGTTGTTAGATCAATTTGGTCAATATGATTCTTTACTAAAGAATGTCTCTACTGTTTATCAGGAATGGAAACAGGTAAATGAACAATTGCAGAATTACAAAACTGACGGGAAAGATTTTGAAGCGAGATTGACCCTGCTGAAATATCAAATAGAAGAACTTGATCAACTTGCTATTGGCGAATCAGAATATATTGAATTATCAGAAGAGCTTAAACGTCAATCACATTCGCAACGCTTACTGGATTCATGCAAAACAATACTTTCTGATTTATCAGAATCAGAGTCTTCAATTAATGACAAATTGTCACAACATCAAAAAGAAATAAATGATCTTTGTACTTTTGATCATTCATTAGAAAACATTAGTAACTTACTCGATAGTGCAACTATACAAATTGAAGAAGCCAGCCATGAATTAAAAAGTTATGTGGAGCGTTTTGAAATAGATACAGATCAAACAGGAATAATAGAAAGTCGTCTGGATAAACTTCATGACTTGTCTCGAAAACATAAAGTGAAACCTGAAGCATTACCAGAACATTTAAATTTATTAACAATGCAGTTAAATCAACTAGAAGGAGGTCAGGAGCAACACGAACTTTTGCAACAACAAAAAGCTGAACTGACAAAACAATATTTTAAACTTGCCAGACAACTCACAAAAAAACGAAATGACGCTGCAGAAAAATTTTCAATCTCTGTAACAAAAAAAATGCATGAACTTGGTATGGGTGGAAAATTCAATATAGCGTTAGAACATATCGAAGATGAAACACCACATCAATTGGGCATGGATAAAGTTGCATTTATGGTATCAACCAATCCAGGTCAGCCTTTAAGACCCATTACCAAAGTTGCTTCAGGTGGAGAACTATCCCGACTTAGTTTGGCAATACAAATTATCGGATCAAAAGATAAAGGTGCAGCAACAATGATATTTGATGAAGTTGATGCCGGAATCAGCGGTAGTATTGCAGAAATAGTGGGGAAATTATTACACGGCCTTGCAGAACACCGGCAGATATTTTGTGTCACTCACCTCGCCCAGGTCGCATCATGTGGACACCATCATTGTCGTGTTATAAAAAACACGAAAGCGGACGAAACATTCACTCAGGTAATGCACCTTGATCAACAAGAACGGATTGATGAAGTTGCTCGATTATTAGCGGGTATGGAAGTTACCAATGAAAGCCGGGCAAACGCAGCGCAAATGCTTGAATGACCGCCACGCTTCACTCCTTAGGTTTTACGTATAACACAAGTTTATGTTCCATGAGTTCATAACCCTGTTCTTCCGCAATTGCTTTTTGTAATTTTTCGATCTCTTCATTTTGAAATTCAATCACCTTTCCTGTTTGCAGACAAATCATATGATCATGATGAACACCAAGATCTAATTCGAACACAGAATGTCCAGAATCGAAGTTATGTCGCATAACTAATCCTGCTGCTTCAAATTGTGTCAATACACGATAAACTGTGGCCAGACCTACTTCTTCGCCATGGCTTAATAATGTTTTATAAACATCCTCAGCACTCATATGGCGCTCATCAGAGTCTTCCAAAATCTGCAGAATTCGGATTCTGGGTAGCGTTGCCTTAAGGCCGGCTTTTTTTAAGTCTCGTGCTTCCAACTAATCCCCCTTGCAAGAAAAGTTTTATTTAATACGGCAACAATAGAATTAAAAAAGTATACGTTAAATGAGAATAAATGTCGTTGAGGAATTCTACTGCAAGAGTTATCCTCCCCATTAAATCTGAACATTAATTGTTTTCAAAATATCAATTCATCAACATGAAAAATATAGTCCTATTCTGTCTTTCCCTGATTATCCTTGCTGCGTGTAGTCGTAGCTTTGATGGCGGCTACAATCTACCTTTACTCTATAAAATAGATATCCAACAAGGTAATGTCATCGAGCAAGACATGATCAATAAACTAAAACCCGGCATGGATATGAATCAAGTGAAATTCATAATGGGTACGCCTGTCATAATAGACCCTTTTCATAATGAGCGTTGGGAATATATATTCAGCTTTCAGGAAGGTGGGGGTGTAAGAGAACAGCGTCATATCACGCTTCATTTCGAAGATGAAAAATTGACCCATGTTTCCGGTGATATAGAAACTTCTAATGTTCCCAGAAAAGAAAATGAAATAGTGACTGAAGATGAGGCGATAATTGTGCCGGAATCAACAAAAGAAGAAAAAGGTTTCTTTGGTCGCTTGTGGGACAAGGTAACTCCTGGCGAATAATATATCTTACTTCTTTTTTGCTCGCTGACGTCTGGCTTCTTTCGGATCAGCTTGTAATGGACGATAAATTTCTATTCGATCACCTGAATGCAAAACAGTATCGAGTTTCTGTATTTTACTGAATATACCAACTTTATTTACTGCCAGATCAATCTCGGGAAAACGTTCCAATAAACCAGACAAGTGAATTGCCTGATTTATATTACTTCCTTTAACTAAATCAAGACTTAGGCTACTTTGATTTCCTGGTTTTATATAAATGAGTTCAATAGTAATTGTCTCATTCTGTGCCATAAACAACCCGTGCTCTTTCGACAAAGGCATCAACTAAAGAAGCCGTAATTTTTTTAAAAGCTGTGCCTAGTGTATGTTTCATAATTTTATTTTTAAATTCAAACTGCATATCTAATGATACGGAACACCCACCATTAGCATCATCATAAAATTGCCAATGACCATTTAGTTCTTTAAATGGGCCTTTCACAAGTTTCATACTAATTGAAGTATCAGCTTCCATTGTATTCTCAGTGGTAAAACTTTGTTTAATCTTACCTAATGAAATTGATACAGATGCGATTAAAGAATTACTTTTTTCTTCCAGCATATTTGCTTCAGTACACCATGGAAGAAATTCAGGATAAGATTTAATATCGTTAACTAGTGCATACATTTGCCTGGCACTGTATGCAACATTAGCTTGCTTACTTATTTTCGTCATTATTAAATAGATTTAATTACTCAGGCTCAGCAGTTTGAAAAAACCTATCGCATTTAGAAATATAATAATCACTCCAAAAGGTGCAATATAACGAACAGCAAAATGCCATGCTCTATATGCAGTACTGTCACCTAGCCCTAGCTCTTCGACTGTTGATGTTCTGGACATCTTCCAGGCCACAAAGATAGCGACTAGTAAACCACCTAACGGCAACATAATATTTGATGTCAAAATATCAAATATATCAAACATCCCGTTCTCTTTGATCGAGCCAGCAAAGGGGAAAGAAAATGCCCAAATATTAAAAGACAATACCGTCACTAAACCAAGTCCCCAGGCAATAATACCCGACAATACTGTGGCTTTTAAACGAGTCATATTTTTATTTTCAACTAACCAGGTCACGGCAGGTTCAAGCAAGGAAATAGCAGAAGTCCAGGCTGCGAATAATAATAATATAAAAAACAGGGTTCCAAAAAAAGTACCAAAAGGCATTTGTCCAAAAGCAATTGGCAAGGAAATAAATATTAATCCCGGACCACCTGCCGGTTCGAGACCATAAGTAAACACGATAGGAAAAATTGCAATGCCGGCCAGAAGTGCAACAGAGGTATCTGCAATAGCAATGGTAAAACAATTAAACGTTATCGATGATTTTTGCGATAAGTAGGAACCGTAGATCATGATAGCACCCATACCAATACTCAAACTAAAAAATGCCTGTCCCAAAGCAGGCAAGAAGATATCTGAGAAAAAATTCTTATCTGCTAAACGATCAAAGTCAGGTACGAATAAATAGCTGATACCTTCAACAAATTTCTCGGTACTCATAGCATAACCAACCATGATTAAAAGCAAGATAAACAACGCTGGCATTAAAAATTTAACTGCCTGTTCAAGACCATTCTTTACACCACGCGAAACAACAATGACGGTTATTAATATAAAGCTTGTATGCCATGCCAATAATTTTTCAGGATCAGAAATAAATTCGGTAAATATCTGTTTCGTTAATGAGGCATCTGCATCGACAAAAAGACCCGAACCCGTTCTGAATATGTAGGCTAGAGTCCATCCTGCAATAACACTGTAATAAGACAGAATGATAAAACCCGCTATCACTCCCATCCAGCCAAGCAGTTGCCAATGTCGACTCAAACCTTCTTCTTCTGCCAGAGTGCTCATTGTATTAATCGGACTTTGTCGTCCACGACGACCTAATAGAATCTCAGCCATCAATATGGGTATTCCCACAACAGCGACACATGCCAGATAAACCAGGACGAATGCACCACCACCATTTTCACCGGTTAAATAGGGGAATCGCCAAATATTGCCAAGACCAACAGCTGAGCCTGTCGCAGCGAGAATGAAGGCCCAGCGAGAAGACCACTGACCGTGAATGGAGGAACGTTTTATAGACATATTAATATCGTTTTTTTAGTTATTTTCCGCGAATTTAGCACTTCCTACAAGCTAATACCCGTGATACCTGAAAAGGCATATTCATAGGCCGCTCTTACGCATCCATGCATTCGCTGCATTTGTGCTTCCATGCACATCACACGTCGTTTTCTAGGCGGCGTCGCCTAAAGCGCCTACTGTTGGTGCTCCTCTTTGCAGGGAGCGACCATGCGCATCGTCGCGCCTTGCCTTGAAAGAAAACACACATACTCTGAACACGTATTTTCAAGTATCACGGGTATATACCCGTGATACCCGTATTTTTCAAATTGTCTCAAGATTCCGACAACACTGCCGCTAACTATTTAAGCGTTATTTGAGAATAAAACATGGGTGCTGTAGCAAATAAAAAAATAGCAAATTCCTCCCTACCAAAACAGATAGGGCGGTTTGAGCCCATTGATATATTGGGAAAGGGAGCGCAGGGTATCGTCTACCTCGCAGAAGATACCCAACTCGGACGCAAAGTCGCCATAAAAACAATTGATAAGCACAGCCAGGACGCTGAACAATTGAATCAGGAAGCGAAACACGTTAGCCAGTTAAATCATTCACATATTATTCCTTTGTACGAGATCGGTTATCACAACGATCATCCTTTTCTTGTTTATCAATACTATGAAGGTGAACAACTAAAACAATGCTTAAAGCGTGATGGAAAATTAAAACAATATGATGCCATTAAAATTATAAACCATGTGTTGGATGGTATCGGCTATGCACATAGTAATAAGATTATCCACCGTGATTTGAATCCATCAAACCTGTTGATTGATAAAGAAGGCAACATTCGCATCATGGATTTTGGTATTTCTGTAATGGCCGGGACAGTAGCAGCTAGCGCTGAAGTAACAGGAACAGTCAATTATCTTGCCCCAGAACAACTAAACAACAGTGAATTAAGTCCATCGGTTGATATTTTTGCCAGCGGTTTAATTCTTTATGAAATGCTTACGGGACATCAAGTCTATGCGGCTAATAACTCAATGGCTATCATGTATAAGATAACGAATGAAACAGTCGCGCCACCCTCAAAACGCAACCCGGAAATAGATAAAGACCTTGATGCAATTGTCATGAAAGCATTGGAAAAAGATCCTGCTAAACGATATTCCAATGCAACAGAAATGCAAACAGCATTAAAAAAATACCTCAAAATTGATGATGAAGATAAAAAAGAAACATCTGAAGGTAATGTATCCAGTACCGTTGATTTTCTTTTACGTCGTATGAAACGCAAACGGGATTTTCCTGCTGTTTCAAGTCATATTGCTGAAATAAACCAAAAGTCTTCTACTTCGAATGTTAACTCTGCAACTGAGCTTTCGAATGTCATCCTAAAGGACTTTGCCTTAACTACAAAAGTTGTACGCTTGGTGAATTCCTGTTTTTATGGGCAGTTCGGCGGGGAAATTACAACTGTCTCCAGAGCCGTTGTCATCCTCGGCTTTGAACAGGTACGTGCCGCCGTATTAAGTATCATCTTGTTTGAACATCTGCAAAACAATGAGCAAGCGAATGAGCTGAAGAACGCCGCATACACTGCATTGATGAGTGGCATTATTGCTCGCGAAAAAGCCAAACAAATGAAGAATATCAGTGAGGAGGATGTTGAATCGGCATTTGTCACTTCCATGTTTCATCTACTCGGCAAGTTATTGTCGATTTATTACTTCCCGGAAGAATTTGAAGCCATGAAGACACTGGTTACCAACAAAGGCGTCGATGAAGACCAGGCAATGCGATCGGTACTTGGCGTAAGTTACGAAGAATTGGGGCGCGGTATCGCAAAAGAATGGAAGTTACCCGATATTATTGGCGATGGAATGAGGAAATTACCTGAAGGTGTTGTCCCCGTCGCAAAAACTTCAGATGACTCATTAAGACAACTTGCCTGTTTCTCTAATGAACTCTGCGCCATAAGCAGTGATTCAGAGAATACAGAACAGGCCTATGAAGAATTAGCTGTACGATATAAAGATTCACTCGGTATGAGCAAAGATAGCATTTCAGAGCTTCTCGAGTCTTCAATCAAGGAAGCCGAAGAATTCACACGAATATTGAATATCGATACCAGCAAGGTCACTGTATTTAAAAACCTTCGTAAAAATATCGAAGGAAATAAAGAAGAGGAACAATCAATAACAGAAGCTAATAATAATGCGCCTGTTGAAGATGGTATTTCAATTACTACCACCAAAGCTGAGCCGAAAACACAACAACAAGATCAACACGATATATTGGTCAACGGCATTGCTGAAATAACAAATTCACTTCTAGGTGACATAGATCTTAATGACATACTGACCATGGTTCTGGAAACAATTTATCGAGGCATGGGTTTCAACCGGGTTCTGTTTGCAATGCATAATGCCAAAAACAAGCAAGTGTTAGCACGCTTCGGTTTAGGAAAAGGGATTGATGAAATCATACCTAAGTTTCGCTACAAAATAGATAACTCGAATGATGTCTTTGTTTCAACAATCAAAACCGGCAAAGAATACATCGTACTGGACGTTAACTCGGATGAGTATAAAGATAAAATTCCATCATGGATAAGAGAACTAACGATGCCAAAAACGGTTGTTCTTTACCCATTGATTGTAAACAAGCGATGTCTTGGTTTGATATACGCCGATAACGATGATTCAGGAACACAAATTTCTATGGAAGGTCTCGGTTTTTTTAAAACGCTACGCAATCAAGCTTCACTGGCAATACAACAAATTAAAAAATAATTCTATAAGTTCATCATGTTATCCAGTCAAGGTAAAAATCAAATAACTGAAAGCACAATACGTGTTGATCAGGCATCCATAGAAACCCAGCTTGAACAACGGCTAGCTAAAGGCCAGATAACCTTATTGACATTAAAACAGCACTTTGACAAAAGTAAACAATTCCCGGCAATGGGAAATAATATTTCACAAATCATGCAAGTCTCAAATGAAAATGGAGGAGCTCAAAAATTAACTGATATTATTTTGCGAGACCAATCTTTAACAAGCAAAATTCTCAGTATCGTCAATTCCAGCAGCTATAATCAATTTGGCGGAGAGATTAATACCATATCACGAGCCGTGGTTATTCTCGGTCTGGATCAAATACAATCTTTATCACTCAGTATTATGGTGTTTGAGAAATTGAACAAAGGATCTATGGCCGAGACCTTAAAAAGCTATGCTTGCCAATCATTCCTGAGTGCTTTCTTCGCTAAAAAACTGGTAGAAGAAATAAAGTCGATAAATTCCGAAGAAGCGTTTCTTGCCAGTATGTTCCATAATTTGGGAAAACAGATCACGCTTTATTTCTTGCCTGATGAGTATACAGAAATTTCAAACCTGAGGATTGAAAATGAAATTGATGAAGATGCTGCCTGCGTAGAAACACTCGGAATCAACTTTACCGATATTGGTCAATTCATTGCTATAGAATTAAAATTACCTAAAAATATTATTCTTGGTATACAAGCCAAACCAAAGATAATAAAAGAACGGCCAACGGAAGCTAAGGACTATCTGGGACAATTATCTTCGCTTACGAATGAGATTCTTGAATCTGCGGCTTGTGGCGACAATGATCTTGCAGAACAAAAACTAAATCAAATAATTGAACGCTATCAAGTCAGCTTTATCCTCGACTATGAAAAAACTCTCAAAATGGTCACTGTCTTGTCACAAATTCTATTGAATTACTGTGGTGTACTTGGCATCAATCCTGACAAAAATATCTTCTGTAAAAATTTCATCAACTTCGTCGATAGCCAACAAGAAATGGAGCAGCAAGCCTAAATCCGAACTTAAAAATATCCACTTTAACCTACACAAATAAACACCATTCAAGCTATACATAACATACTATACAGTCTGCTATAATCTGTCGGATTAACTATCTGATAAGCATTAGTGGACAAGAATGAGTAAAAACAAAAAATCTGGCGGCGGCAAAACAATTGCCCTGAACAAGAAAGCCAGTCACGATTATTTTATCGATGAACGATTCGAAGCCGGTATCTCCTTGCTGGGCTGGGAGGTCAAAAGTTTGCGCGCAGGAAAAGTCCAGATCGTCGAGAGCTATATTCTATTGAAGGATAATGAAGCTTTCTTATTTGGTGCACTAATCACCCCTTTAATTACTGCTTCTACACATGTCAAAACTGAACCTCAACGCACCAGAAAATTGTTATTACACCGCAACGAGTTAAACAGATTGATTGGCGCAGTTGAACGCAAAGGTTTTACACTAGTTCCCACAGCGCTGTACTGGAAAAATGGCAAGATCAAACTGGAACTCGGCATCGCACGTGGTAAAAAAGCACATGACAAACGTGCGACAGAAAAAGATCGAGATTGGCAAAAACAAAAAGCACAGCTATTAAGACATTAAAAAATTACAACTATCCTCTAGTTTTTTACGCATATTCCATTCAATAAAATTCCTGCAAACTTTCATTCAAACCACCTGTCGTACAACACAGATAAGTGATTACTCCACATATTTAATGTTGTGTAAGAACTAATAGTCTATAATTCCAATTGATTCTTCGGGAAACACATTGGGGGCGTACTGGCTTCGACGTGGATATGAAACCTGAGGGGCATGCCGAGGTGCAGAATACCTCGTAAACACTTCTGCAAACTTTTTAGTTGCCAACGAAGACAACTACGCACTAGCAGCTTAATAACCTGTCATAGTGCCGTCTGCCTACTGATGTGCTTGTGCACGGTAGTGTCAGGCGTCGACTCTCACAAGACCGCGATGAAACTCGTCCGAGGTTGATTCGTTAAACTTTAATCGGAATCGCTGTTTGTTTTCCCTGCCGTTCGGGTAGCACTCAGCTAAATTTAAAGAGTCGGCTAAGCATGTAGATCCAATGGCAGAGGATTTGCGGACGCGAGTTCGATTCTCGCCGCCTCCACCAAATTAAAAAACCACCCTTGCGGTGGTTTTTTTGTGTGGAGGTGGTGCAGATGAGAACACCCGTTCTGCGAGTCGCATACATGAATGTATGCGGTAGAAAACGTCGGGAACACGTTTTCGAGGATCTATACGCTAACTAAGAATTCAAACGTAGAATGGATGGTCGGGAGAGACCGCCTACAGGAATGTAGGCGGTAGAAACCAAAAATAGGCGCTTTAGGCGATGTCAGGAACACATTTTCGAGATATCTTTAAATCTAATTTAGAATTTAAACGAAGTAGATTATTTAAAGGACTCTGGTCTTATCCCTATTCCAAAATCAACCCATCCCACTAAAAAGGTTCAAATACGAACCAATATTTCGCTATTTTCTAAAACATCAACTAATTCAACTAATTACACCCTCTCTATTCCCCATACACTATGTCATTGAATCCTAAAGTAATTAAACAATATTGCCGATAACTGAATAACAAGGGCGATTTCGGAACAGTTCAGCTGTTTTGCTGTATTTATCAGGAATATATATCCGAATTGCTATGCAAAATTAGTGAAGCAATAAGTTTTTTGTGTTGTTAAATCGAACAAGGGTAATAGTTTCACGCCTTTATTTGATACTAGGTTCAAAAGTGAACCCTTATCACATTGCGTGTTGAAAATGAGTTACTAAACTTGAGGCCAAGATAAAACAATTATGGAATTAAATTATCGCGAAGGCGAATTAGAGAATTTGTTAAGAGTCAGGGATAGGTTCGTTGATTTAATTGAGCGGTATTCGATTGAGTCAATGACATTAAGCAGAAGCAAAATGCTTGGAACAATGTTCGACACTGTTTTCTTTATCGGTATTAGTAATTTGCGTGAGCATATGCCATCGGTAAAAGAAATTTATTTAAACGTGGGAGAACCACGTAATAAGTCACTCCGTAATCTGGAGTTGCTTGAAGAAATGAAAATAGTTTCGCGCATACATGATGCGAATGATTCGCGAGTGAAGAGACTTAAGCTAACGGATAAGTTTAAAAAAGATTTTGAAGATTTTGTAGTGCAATGGGTAGATTCGAGAAAGCCACATGCTGAATCTGCATAACAGGAAAAAAATTTATTAGTTTAAAATTATTGGAGATAGCCAAAATGAATAGCAATGCAGCAGTAAATACATTTGTAGATAGTGATGAACCTAATAACTGGATTGAAAGAGTTTCAGAAACTTTTCTTAAAAACAGGATAAAACGCGACCTGAAATCAGCCGCTAAGGTTCATCCTTGTATCATTAATAATCATCGTGTCCTGGTTCATGAGCATGGTCTTAGAGAAAAGAATCCTTCAGCTTATGAACAGCTTAAAATTTATGCGGAAAATAATGCTTTCGCTATTAAGGAAGACCAACGCACAAAAGATAGCAAACCAGCTAATTTCGAAAGAAGACTAGCTAAGTCATTACCTATGCTCTTTTTAGCCAGCGGCATATTTATGTCAGGTGCTGCAGCTGCCGCAGATATTAGTGGCCCAGCTTCAGGTATCAGTGTCATGGCTGATGTTGAAGTGACAGGGACCTATGACAGTAATGACCGTGCCTACTCACAGGAAGATGGTAAACGTTTTATAACGAACCCTTATGGTGAAACACAATCAATCCTTGCAGTAGCTGCACAGACTAAAGCACAAGGAGAACTTAAACGCGTTAGTACTAGAGGCATAAAAATGCCATCGGGTTATGTTGGCGGTTTTATTAACAAGTATGAAAATACATTTTCTAATGGTGAAACCTTTAGTTACTACGAAGGTGATGGTTTTGGTGCGCTGGGTTATCACGCAGAAGATGGCACAGTTGTATTAGATGTTCTTGTTGGCGGCGGCGCCTTCTCTTCACCCAAGTTATGGGGTCCTTATGACCAGTTACTTGGAGACAAGGATAACTCTTCCATGCAATTAATGATGGGCGATGGTAGTAAAGATGGCATGGGTTTACTGAAAGCATCTTATGCAATTGGATATACCGCAGTTATGGCGGAAGAAGACTACTCTAGCCTGGGTAATGCCTATGGTGTTGCTGTAAATGATACTGTCACAGGTATGATTGCGAGCGGGGATGTGTCGGATGCGAACATTGCATCAGCAAATGAAATCAGTAACGACAAGATTTGATTGAACAACACACCTTGTATTTTTTAATCAATAACAACTACTGGAATCAATGATCTTATGTCTGATGTGGTAAGCATTTTGAATGGTCTGCAAAAGATCGATGAGCGGAAACAACCAGGGAATCTGGTTGAGAGGCTCATGCGGTCAATGAGCTTGAAGAAAAAACAAGCGATGGTTCACCCTTGTATTATCAATGGACAACATACGCTTGTTTATGAAAATGGTTTAGCGCTGAAAAATCCCTCTGCCTTTCAACAGATATCCGAGTTTGCAAACAATCAGGGTTATCAGTTAAAAGAAGACCGCCGCTCAGACTTTCTTGAAGGTATTAAACGTGTCAAAAACCATCGCCGTGCGAATGTGGTTTCGGTTATGGCACTCACTGCCGGCATGTTGATGACACAAACCGCCTTGGCAAAGTCTGACGATGACCATGATCATGGGTTTCACATATCAAGTGATGTTGATAACACACAAGTTGAAGAAGGCTTTGATCTCGATCTGGATTCATTCAACACAGACGGAGAACTTGCCGCAGGATTATTAGGCTGGATAAACAGTCATTCATCATTCGAATACGATATTAAGAATATACCCGATATTAAAAAAGTGTCTGCCACAGAAATTGCAACCGTCGCTTTTGGTGGAGAGTTACCTGCAGCGGTTAATCCTGATACTTTAAAAATATTCGGCTTGTATAATTTTAATGAAGGGTCTGTTTATCTACTGGATTCAATTGACCTTGACACCGATGAAGGAAAAGGAATTTTGTTACATGAATTGGTTCATTATTTACAGTATCAGACAGGAATGGATGATAACGTTAAATGTAAAAATGAACTGGAATCTCTGGCTTATGTACTGGAAGCAAAGTTTTTAGAGTCTAATGATCATAAACATAATATTAGTGCTTCGCATATTCAGAAAGTTAGTCAATGCAGAGTATGATTTGAAAAAATGTAGTTCAGACGTTTAGACATTCTTACTGGCATTTAGCCGGTAAATATTCTTTATCTATCGTACCATTACAAGTCCAAACCAATTTTTCACCTTTAGCTTCTGGTATTAATACTACTTTTGTGCCATCAATATCTTTTTTAAGATTGATAGTCTCTTTATTTTCGAAATAAATTGTAACTGCACCTGGTACATCTACTCCGACTTCAATACTTTTTACTAATGACTTACTAATATCAACTTCTATCTTTTTCCCTTCTCTAAGCCATGTTTCAGCATCCGGTAAACTCTTTTTCTCTTTCCAGTATTTTATTACGGCGAGCTTATGCTGCATCGATTGTGATAAAGCTTGAAGTACTCTTGCCTGGTCTGTCAGTTCTATTTTTTTAGTTGAGGTAAAAACGAAATTCCAGCTCAGGACAATAACAGCAAGGATTAGAATAACGAGCGTCTTGTTCATAATTAGTTTTTCGCCATCTCAACCAGGGTCTGACGAACTTCTACTGTTGTCGTCACGGAGACATTAAAATTAACGCGATAAATTCGTGCGCCAAGTCGCAAATTAAAACCTTCGCTATCAATACCAACCATAACGGGTACATCATCAGATGAATATTGAATTTCGAATGAATCACAATAGTGTTTAATCGCTTCAAGATGATCTGCATTCATATGATCGATCATACTTTTTTCTTCTTCGAAACTGAAAGGGTTATCTAATAAAAAATTATCTTTCTCTAGCCAATAAATTTGACCAAAACCACCAATGTATCGAACCCGCACTGGATGAATTAGATAAAAATCAAAATCATGTGTTTTATGGTAATCACGAGATTGCGGAAAGTAACTATAATATCTCTCCATACTCTCAATATCGTCATCATCCAGTTTTTCTGCATTTCCAATATAAGTAATTCGACCTACAGCCTGCAAATCATCCACACCGCTTTCAGTAGCAATTAATGATACTTTTGGATCTGATAAAATATTTTTAGTATGTTGTGCAATATTACTAATTAGAATAATCGGTTGACCATTCTTATTTAAACAATATGGGACAACTGAACCAAACGGATAGCCATCAACATCAACAGAATGTGTACTTAGAATTGCCTGATATTCCGACAATAATAACCTTCTTGCTTCTTTTGCTTTTTTAGTATTTTTCATCGATAGATTTTAATAGAAATAGGCTATTGACAGTGCTTTGGCGCACGAACAACTGATTTTTTATTTGCTGGATCAGCTGATGGTTTACCGCCAAGATGAACACCTTGATAAACTATCCACGCCCGAAAAGAGTTCATTCCATCTTGCTTACACATTGTTTGAAGTAATCTATCAACAGGCTCTCTATATTGATCTTTATCTAGCTTCTCCGCTCGCATTAATTGATAAAGGGCATCATGAACCAAAGAACCTCGCATAAAATTCAACGTATCTCTTGTAGGTCCTGAAGGTCCATCCCAGGCATAACCTTTTTTTATGATTAAATTTCCATCACTACTCAAATCAATGTAGTCAGAAATAATATTTTCATCAGGTTTAATAGGAATAGCTACAGAGTACTCCTTAACCAGTTGGTACTTATACCCTTTTTTATATGAGATGCATTTCATATTGAACCTCCTTTTCTGCGTTTAACGCGCAAATCACTATCTATCAAATTAATACCGGAAAAGTTGGTGCGCCTAATTGTATGTATTCTTGATCGACATGGTCAAAACCCTGACCCAGCTTGTTTCAAAAATGCTACTTCTTCCTCGGTAGACTCTCGACCTAAAACATTATTTCTGTGAGGATAGCGGCCAAATCTGTCGATAATTTTTTTATGCCTAATTTCAAAGTCGATACTCGATTTAATACCAGTAACTTTATACAGCTCCAAAGCGACATCATGAATTTTTCTTGACTCGCTGTGCATAAAAGGAAGATAAAGCACGCTTCTTCTCTTCATGTCTAGCAAGTTATCCGCTCCTACAGAAATTGCTTCTTGAGACAACGCTAAAGCCAGAGCATCATTGGAAAATGCCAATGACGAATTTCGAAACATGTTTCTAGAAAATTGATCTAACACTATTATCTCAGCTAACCTGCCCTCAGGACTTGTTCTCCATTCAAACAACTCGCACCTGCCAGCCATATTGTGCACTTCAGAAAATCTTTCATAAACGAACCGGTCAAAATCTTTATCTTCAATCCACCATTTTGATTCGTCAATTTCTTCAAACCAAAATTTTAGAACATCTTGATACATGACTCCCCCTAAGCTAATACACACAATTTCTTATACCACTACCGCTATATATACATCTCATTGGGCACTCCACTCTCGCCAACCTTGTAATAGTGGAAAATACAAAGCCAGCTTTATATTCTCTTCGCCGAGTTGCTTCATTAGTTTTCCATATTTTTCAAGTTGCTCCTGATAACGTTCCTGTTCATGATTTAGAAATGTATCAAGATTCGATCCTTCATGTCGGCTGGTTTTGTAATCAATTATCCAACGCACACCTTCTTCATCAATAAAAGTTCTGTCCAGAATTGCGTTAATTAATTTATTCTCAACCATGCCACTAATTGAGTATTCATTTTGTTGTTTTTTATGCTCTTTTGAAAATATCCACTGTCCACGCTCGTCACTAATCATATTTATTAAGGCATGAACAATTCGTTTTACTGCGTCTGGTCTTTCAGTTTCGGGAACACCGAGTTGTTTCAACGCTGTATCAAAACTTTGCTGTTCGGCATTAATATAATCGCTCGTCCACTTATCTATTCCTTCTTCTCCGATGCATTGAATTGCATTATGTACAACTGAACCAATATGCTTGGTTGTTTCCCCTGCCCATTCAAATTCAATCAATACTGGTTCTTCTTCAGACTGATCTTTTGTTGCTTGTTGCCATTTGATTCCTGTTGGCACATCTGGCATTTTCCAATCTTTCTTCAAACGTTTCGTTTCCTGATTAACAACAACATAAGGGTTTTCCTCACTCTGCTCTATACTTGTAGGCAGAAATTGTTTGTAAACAGTGTTAACCACCGGCCATAAATGCCCAAGTAGGGAACGACTTTGTGCATCACACGTTATTTCATCTTTCTTCTCTTTAACACTGGCATGACCAAGTAAATGCAATGTTTTCCTGGTGCGTGTCGTCGCAACATAAAGTAGTCGTGCATCTTCATAACGTTGTTTAGTCTTATCCGTATTATTTATATAATCATAAATCGGCGCTTGGTAGTCGCCTGTTTCACGTATAGGAGCCAAAACAAGATCTTCATGCTGGTTCTCTCGTTGTCGCAATAGCCAAACTAATAAATCCCCTTTATTGGAACGCGGTGAACGTCCTAAACCTGGCAGAATGACATGATCAAATTCCAGACCCTTGGCCTTATGTATCGTCATCACCTGTAACTGATTGTCTGCATTTAAATCAGGTGTAGCATATAACTGCCTGACGTCATCAAGTAATTCTTTTAAATCTTCTATCGTGCCGCCTTGATCCAGATTTTCAAGCAAGGAAAAATAAGTCGAACAGTTTTCAAGATCCATTTTACTCGATAATGTTGCTGGCCCACCTAACTGTAGCCAGAATGATTCAATTGCATCTCGTATTGATAAACGTTGAGTCTGTAAAAAGCATTTTTTATACTTCTCTTTAAAATTATTCAATCGCGTGAGTTCATCTACTTGCAAATCTTTAATCAGGTCATCATTACAAATACATTCCCACACTGTTTTGTCTTTATTTTTATGGCACAGTAAATATAAAGATTCGAGACTTAAACCGCACCAGGGCGCCCGCAAACAAGCTAACCAGGCGACACGATCAGCTGGATATAGAAAAGCGCGAGTTAAAGCAAGCAAATCCTGAATCGGTGCTTGTGATCCCAGACCTTCAATATCGATCGCTTTATATCCTATTTCTGCTTTTCTTAAGGCAGGAACAATATCAGCCAAATGAGAACGACTACGAACTAATATAGCAATACTCTCTTCCGGGCTTTCCTGTTTTATTTCCTTAACTATATCGACGATAGTTTGTGATTCTTTTATATGAGCTCGATTATACTGTGGATATATTTTTACATTATTACTCGATGCCGTTTTATCAAACGCTACCGCTTCACTATAGGAAACAGCACTGGTAATTACATCATCCTGTTCCGGGAAGATTGTTTTAAAACTATCATTAACCCATTCGACCAGATTTTGTTGTGATCTAAAATTAACACTAAGACGCAATGCTTCAAGCGGGATATTACCTAATGATTTATCGTGGAACGTTTTTATAAACAATCCCACTTCTGCTTCGCGGAAACGGTAAATTGATTGCATAGGATCACCTACCAAAAACAGACTACGTCCATCATCCAATGACCATTCACGCGTTAAACGCTGTAATAAACGGTATTGATTAACAGAAATATCCTGATACTCATCAACCAGAAGATGTTTGATATGATAGTCCATATTTAATGCCAACTCTGTTGGCGTATCATCCGTTCCCAATGCTTCCACTGCTGAAGCTGCGATACCAATAAAATCCATTTGATTTCGCTCAGCAAAAATCAATCGTAATTGGATAGCCGCTATTTTCAATAATTCGCAAAGAGCATTCACAATCAACCATTCTGCATCGGTATATTTTGCAGGAGGTAATTTACTAATTGCTGCTAAAGCATGTTGCAGACCATCAACTTTTTGCAATTCAGTTAATAATGCCTGTATCTGTTTTTTCTTACTGGTTCGTTCATCCGCTTCAAGTTTATTGCCACTTGCTGGAGGGAAGCCCGTCTTAACAGTAAACTGTTTTCGCCATGTTCCTGTCTTTGTTAATAATAATTCACTAATGCCACGCCAGTCATTTAATGAACTCGCTTTACTATCCGGAATTGATGATAGTGACAAACAAATTGATATTGGATTATCAGAATCAGTCTCATTCAGATGCCTTGCAGCAAACTGTATTAATTCAACTAATTCATGTTCAAACTCATCTGGAAATATCTTTTTTACAATCTTTAACTGATCTTCAATCAATCTTGTCAGAGCTTGTTCCATATCATCACGATCATGCTCCTGAACAACATAAGCTAGCCATTGATCGCGTTTTCTTAACATATCAACAATCAAATTTTTAATGCGCGGCAAATCATTGTCTAGATGAAAAACAAGATTCGCAATCACATCGGACCAACCTTCACCACTTTCAAGTTCGGCCAGCGTATTAATCGCCGCTAATTGATACAATGGTTCCGCGTCTTCCAGTGTTTCTGGTTGCGTTCCTAGCTTGGCCAACATTGGCATTTGTTTTGTTAAGGAAGCACAGAGTGAATCAATAGTCTGTAAACGTAATCGCCCTGGATTTTCTAATATCTGCCATCCCTTTTCCTGATCACGTTTTAATACTGCGCTTGCTAACTCGAAGGTGGTTTTATCGTGGTCAGATTCTATTTCAGCTGAAGAAAGAACCGTTGCCATATTTAAGGCATCCAGAATTCGACTTTGCATCTCGGCAGCAGCCTTACGCGTAAAGGTAATCGCTATAATTTCTTCCGGTGCATCAACTAAAGATAATAATTTTAAATAACGCTGGATTAACAAGCCGGTTTTACCCGAGCCAGCAGGCGCCTGAATAATAAATGATTGATCCGGGGCAAGTGCTTTAGTTCTTGCTTCAATATCAACGATAGAACTAGACATCAACAAGTCCCTCTTCGTTCAGATTTTCGATGATGCCTTTGAAAATTGAATATTTTTTGTGAGAGCAAGAAAGCACCGCGCGGAGAACCGCAGTGTATAAGTGAATACATGAGGAAAGCTGGCCCCAGCGTAGCTGCTTTGGGTCTTCGAGCACGGAGCTGACGCAGCTATCGCTAAAAATAGGCATTTTCAGAGGTATCCTCTACACGTTCATGAATTCGACATAAGGCATGTAAATCACAATAACGACATGCAGTAACAGTGGGTTCAACTGTGGCTTTTCCTTTGCGAAAATCATTCGCAAGCTGAATTAATATCTGTTCCCAGTTATCCAGTTTTTCTTGCCATAACACATCTGTATCTTGCTTCACTCTCGGTAAGATATCATCAGCATCAGCTTGACCAACAAAACCTAGTTTGCCGGGCTTTAAACTTGCAAAGGCAATTGCTGCAACTTGCTGCCCGTTAGTGACAGCATATAAAGGAAGTTGTGGATCATCAGGATTTTCTGATTCCCAGTCATTTTTTGTAACCATACCTGTTTTATAATCAAGAATGACACAACGACCATCAGCTAATTCATCGACACGATCAACACGTAAATGTAATTCGATATCTTCAAAAATAATCGTTTTCCATTCTTCAGTTGAGATAACTTGAAAATCACTACGATCATGTTCTATTAATAACCATTGTTTTAATAATTGTTCAAGACGTTGTTGTTCCAATTCAGTAAAACGATCAGTAAACGTTTCCGGTTGTTGGGAAACCTGTAGCTTAATCGCCTCAAGAACGACAGAGTGAATTAATTTTTCCAATTCTAACTCTGTTTTATATTTCAGATTCTCTAAATTCTTTAACCGTTGCCACAGATATTGCAAGGCACGATGCACTAAGTTACCTCGTTCAGCAGCGCTTAAACCTATATCTGTTTCTTGTAATGATTCAGCATGAAGACGATGCCGCGCAAAGGCTTTAAAAGGACAGCTTGATTGGTCTTTAAATAATGAACTACCGCCATTCGCAGTTTCACCAACGGGAATTTCCGGTGCATTAATATCAACAAACGTTTCTATTTTGGATGATGCGAGAATTATATTCTTATAATCATCATATTCTTTATTTTCATTAGCTCGAACATCAGCAATCTTAATCAACGGACTAGGTCGACAAAGTCGTTCACCTTCCTGATTGGCGTAACTAAATACAACTTCCTTTGCCGATACTAATAATTTTTCAGTAATATGTTTTGCCAATCCCAGCTGAGTATCAGCATTGGCCGTTGGAATATTAAATTCACGTTGACAGGCAATCGGGATAAAAGCATTCGCTGGCATTAATGCTGGCCAACAATCATCTTGCATACCCATAACCCAGAGAAAATCAAACTGCATCCCCGCTATACCAGTCATACCCAGTATTTGTATCGGTGTTTCAGATGTTTCCGGTTGAAAATGAGTGTCTGTCAGCAATCTATTTAGCTGAAACAAAGCCGTATTAAAACTTACTGGCTTGCTTAATCCATCCAGACTACCCAGTTGAGTTAAAGCAGACTGCCATGCAGTTAAAATCTGATGTTCATTACTATTTAAATTTCGTTCGCCCGGCCAACCAAATCCAGACAACCATTCTGAAAAAGTGATTGCCCATAGTCGTAAACTTTGTTTCTTCGCATGACTTAAAAATGAAATTTCAAACGTTTTCACTAACTGAATAAATTCCTCGCATTGCTCATATTCTTTACATCGAACATCTGCAATCCAATATAGCGTTTTAAAACCAAGTTGCTGTTCGCCTATGCGTCTAAGTGCTGCATCAAATTTTGCACGCGCCGCCGCCTCTTCTGTTGCACCAGTTATAAACGGAGAATGCAATAAGGAACTTAATGTATTTATTGAAACCTTACGCTTACCTAATGAAAGTAAATTAATTGCCGTATGAGTTAAGGGGTAAGTTGATAAAGGCTTGCCTAATGATATTGAATAAGGCTTTTGAATTGATTCGCTCGGTTCAAGCCATTTTTGTGGCGTTAACACTGAAGCAAAACCATATTCCACTTCATCGCGTATTGCGCTTAGGTTTGCAGTAACAATACCAATAGTCGCATTAGTATTTTTTTCAAGATGTTGTTTTGCCCAACATGCTGCTGAGAATATTTCAGACTGTTTATCTGCCTGTTCACTAACACTGACTGATTGATTTCGATCTTCTACATTGAGTTCTTCAACTTGAACACCAGTATCAATCAAGGCTTGTTTAAGTTTAAGTTGTTGTGTAGTAAGTTGATCAAAATCATAGAAAATAATTTTATTTAACGATGGTTTGAGTTTATCAATGTGGGACACGATGTAATCAGGCAAACTTGCATCGTCCAACCAATGATTTTCTTGCTTTTGTTGCTCGTATGAATCAGCCCAACTTTTAAAAGCAAATGCATCCTCTGGCAGGTAGACCTCTTTCGGGAAAATTGGAACAGCCCACTCCTTAGCTAACTGATAAGCCTGCGCTGCCTGTTTTGCTGTTGCAGACATTTGTAATAACTGATTTTTATATTTTGAATGACTAATTATTTCCTGCCACAACCATTGTTGTTGAAGATTATTTAACAACAGCCTGTTATCTTCAGTACGGAATGAGAGAGATTCAAAACACCGTTTACACCATGCAGTCCACGGCAAGCAATCTGGCGTCTGCCAGGCTTGATTACCCTGTTTTATTTGATCTGTCGCAAATTGGTAACGGAGATGACGACTTAATCGCTGAGTCGGCGTGATAACCGTACTACCATCGCTTATCAATTTACTGAGACTGCTATCCATTTATATTTAGCACTGCCCTTTTAAGATATATTTAATGTGAACCTATAATTCATTAACAAGTCAGATTGGCATTATAAACTGACAATGTTAGCCTTGTAGCTCTAGTTAGAGTAATAATTTTCCTCGTTACAGGCAGGGAGTCTTATGCAAATATCGACTAAATACGCTGAAGTGGAAGAAGCGCGCTGTATCCCCGTCATACCCACGCGACTGGTTCCAGATATAATTGATGATGTGCGCGAAAGCTTGCTGAATCTTCCTCGAAGTCTACCACCAAAATATTTTTATGATGAGCGTGGCTCTGAACTCTTTGAACAAATTTGTTCTACCCCGGAGTATTATCCAACCCGTACTGAAAATACACTATTATCCAAATATGCCGTCGATATCATTAATAAAACCAGGCCCGAACAAATTCTGGAACTAGGCAGTGGCTATTCAATAAAAACACGCCGTTTATTCGATGCTTGCCAATATATCTCGCATAACTGTACCTACGCACCATTCGATGTATGCGAAGAAGTCTTGATCGAATCGGCTCAAAAACTTTCTCAAGAATATCAATGGCTCAATTTAAAACCACTACTTGGGGATTATCATGCTGGTCTGGGAAATTTACCCATCGCTAATGGTTCACACTTGTATGTATTTCTCGGCAGTACCATTGGAAATTTTGAACCACATGAAGCTTTAGCCTTTATTGAAGAACTCTATAAAGTAATGCGTGAAGGTGATCACTTTTTGGTCGGCGTAGACCGCGTAAAAGAAAGTGACGTTTTACATGCTGCTTATAACGATGCTCAGGGAATCACTGCTGAATTCAACCTGAATGTACTACATGTGTTAAATAGAGAGTTAAATGCAAATTTTAACATTGATAAATTTACTCACTCCGCCATATTCGACACAGATAAAGAACGAATTGAAATGCGACTAATTTCAAATACTGATCAAGAAGTGCAGCTCAATGAGCTTGATGAATCCATACGCTTTGAACAAGGTGATAACATACTGACAGAGGTTAGTCAGAAATATACTTATACAGGCATTGAAGAAATGTTAACAACAGCAAACTTTTCAATTACTGACCACTACGAAGATGAAGAGGCGTACTTTTCTTTAGTTCTAGCTACTAAGTAAATTATTCTTCAGCCAACCACTTGCTTGACAACTGCTCCGCCATCGTCGGGTTATCAATATATTGATTTCGATTTCCCTGTAATTCCTCAATAATATTATTACGTAAAATTTCCTGCTTACTTGGCGGGTCTTGTCGATTCCAGCGTTTAAGTTCACTCAACATTTTCCTGTTTATAGGAACACCATATTCGGTATGCATGTAAAAAATCGAACGTGCAATATTACCCCGTGCTATTGGCCTGGGCTCGGTTATTCCAAGATGACGTTCAAAATCGCACTTTTCATAGCGCCAACTTTCCCCTTTTATCATTCCAAACACCGTATTTTGTCGTGCAACATCGGCTTCTTGCCAGGCGGGATACAGATTATGCATATCGGCTTCCATGCGGGTAAATCGTGATTTTTTATCAAGTCGACATTGGCGGCGACTATCACAACTCATATGTTTCAACATCCAGCTTACCGGGTAGATTTGTTCTATAACGAACAAACGTCCCTCTGTTAATTTAGCGGCAGGATCAAAACGATATCCGCAATATAACGACCAACCGCCATGAGAATATAGCTCGTTCCAAAACGTATTTACGGCAATTTCATCATAACTTTCTATGGGCAAGGTCTCCGCAGAACTATTATTGAGCCCACTGACTAAAAATAAAATTGAAATTATCTGTATTGAACGAAACACGTGTGTAATATTTTTTTAGTATTATTTAAATTCTTTTGCCAATCATATACCAGACTGCTTTAAAATGTGAACATGACTACATACTCAAACTATTATACAGGGAAGCATATAGGCAATAAATTGACGCACACATTGTGCCAGCTTCTGCTCCTTTATCTTATAACTGGCTTAAGTGGTTGCTCGGATGGCTTATCACAGCTTGAGCGAATTCAGTCTCGAGGAAGTTTACGTGTGGCTCTAATAGCGGCGCCACCACTTTATTTCCCCGATGAATCGCTAATTCGCGGTTATGATTACGAAATCATATCTGCTTATGCATCATCAATCGGTGCAAAACTCGAAATCATCAGGGCTAATACCATCAGTGAGGTTGCCGCGCTGTTAAAACAAGGCAAAATTCATATAGGCATTGCTGGTAATTCACCGCCTTACTCTGACAATAAAATTCTGAATGGTACGGCCTATAACGAAGATGAATGGGTTGTGATTGGTCATCGTAGCGACAAATTGCCAAAATCAATCAAAGAAATCACGCCAAGTACGGTTATTGTCGCAAAAGGTAGTAAACCCGCATTGGTATTATCTAAGCTTAAAGTTGATTATCCCTCACTATTTTGGCTTGAGTTACCTGATGGCAATACCCGTCAAGTACTGAAACAAGTAAACCTGAATAATTTCAAACTCAGTATCATTAATGCCGATATCTATACTTACTATCGGTATCTGTACCCTGAAATTAAAATTGCTTTTACCTTGCCAAAAAAGTATTCATCGCACTGGCTTACCTATAATAACAACGATGATAAATCCATTTCTATTTCAGCGGATAATTTTATTAATTCATATAAACAAAGCGGTCAACTTGAAAAAAGACATAGCAACTATTTTCATCATCTCAATGTTTTTGATTATGTCGACATTCTTTATTATTTAAAACGAATAGAAAACGAGTTGCCAAACTATAACGCTTACTTTAAAAATGCAGCCATAAACCATGAATTCGATGAGCGTTTGCTTGCGGCTATCAGTTATCAGGAATCACATTGGAATGCAGAGGCGCGTTCGCACACCGGCGTTAGAGGTTTAATGATGTTGACTCAGGATACGGCCAAACGCGTCGGTGTTAAAGATCGTCTTGATGCTGAACAAAGTATTATCGGCGGCGCAAAATACCTGAATATATTAAAAAAATCTTTACCAGAGAGCATTTTTGAGCCTGATCGTTCATGGATGACGTTAGCCGCATACAATGTCGGTCTAGGTCATCTGGAAGATGCTCGAATAATAACCGAATCGCAGGGTGATGATCCCAATCTCTGGATTGATGTTGAAAAACATTTGCCCAAACTCAGCAAAAGTAAATGGTATGAAAAAACCAAACACGGTTATGCCAGAGGGTATGAGCCAGTTGAGTTTGTCAAAAGAATTAGACGCTATTACGATATATTGCGTCTTCATCAACAGGAAGAAATACTGAAAAAACTGGATAAACCATTAGAACTGGATAAATTACAGATTAACTCACCTGTATTCTAAAAATTTAAGCTTCTGATATTGGTGAAATATTTTTGGTATGAGAACCTTTGTTTCGCCGGGAAGTCTTTTGAATTATTTTAATGATTCTAAGCAAGCTCAAGCTTCAATTCGCGTCCGACTGCTTTTGCTGCTTTAGCCAATACATCAAGTGTGATTGACGTATAATTGGGATCAAGTAATCGGTCGAGCTGGCTTCTACTAGTGTGCATTTTTTCAGCCATCGCTTTTTTTGTAATATGTTCTGCCTTCATAGCCTCTTCAACTTGCCAGGCAATAACACGTTTAATCGCAATGGTATTTACTTCTTCAGAAATACCTTGTTCTTCAAGAAAGTTACTAAGCGTATATGGCTTCTTTGTTTTTTTACTCATTTTATAATTTCCTTCATTCTTTTGATCGCTAGTTCTATATCAGACTTTGGTGTTTTTTGCGTTTTCTTAACGAACCCATGTAATGCCCATAATGAATCGTCATGAATACAAAATAAAACCCGTGAAATTCTTTTATCAGAGATGTTTGTTCTCACTTCCCATAAACCTGAACCCAGTGATTTACAAATCGGCATCCCTACAGGCCAGCCATACTCTACCGTTGCTAAATCAACTCCAACTCGTTTACGATCATCCTTACTAAGCTTTAGCAACCAGTCTCTTACAGGTAGTTTGCCATTCCGTGTTTCATAAAAAACAAAAGTTATCCTTTTCATGATTAAATGTACCACATATGGTACATAAGTCAATGTATTATTCTAGTGCGATTATTAAAATGGAATATAACTTATTGATATTATTATATTTATTAAGTATAAATTTTGTTTTAGTATCAATGTATCACGACATAAGGAGAGAAATGATCGAAAAATAAAGCGACGGTTTGGAGTCAAAATACTTCCCGGCCAGTACTATGAGTGATTTTGTGCCTGTTAGTAAACTCTAAAATCTTACGTCGTAAGCTGACTAATCCTTCTTTCATAAGCTTGGCTATATTCACTGGTAAGCACTTCTGCTTCTGATACTTGTCCTTCAGATAATTTACCACGCACTCGAGTTAATGCTTCGCTTACATGTTTATTACCTGAATCATTCGCCAAGAGTAGCCATGCGTAAGCTCGGATAAAGTCTCTTTTAACACCTAAACCTTTTACATAACGCACGCCAAGCATATGTTGTGATTTTTGATAACCCTGTCTGGCCGCCTTTTCAAACCATGAGCTGGCGATGGCTTCATCTTTTTCCACGCCATGCCCGGAAACATAAAGATGTCCCAAACGATACTGTGCTTTGTTATAGCCTGCTTCTGCTGCCTTGCGATACCATTTAACTGCTTCTATCTCATTAATAGGCAGCCCTAATCCAAAGGCGTGAAGTTTTCCAAGTTGATAATTCGCTTTGGCGTAAGATTGTTTTGCAGCTGCTATAAAACATTTTTCAGCCGCAGCGTAATCTTGGGGAACGCCTAAACCATTTATATAAAATAGCCCCATATTAAACTGGGCGCGTGCATAACCTTGTTTTGCTGCAAGTTGATGCCATTTAAAGGCTTCTTCATCATCCTGTGAAACACCAACACCACCTCCGTACAATAATGCAAGATTGTATTGTGCCTTGGCATAACCCTGATTAGCTGCTTCCTGATACCAATGGGCGGCCTCTTTTTCATTTACTTCCGTACCCTGACCTTGAGCAAGCATTAAACCAACATTAAGTTGCGCTTTCATATGTCCCTGTTCAGCAGCCAGTAGATACCACCTTAAAGCTTCAACAACATTTCCTGATGTACCAATACCTTTAGAATACATATAAGCTAAATTGTAACGCGCGCCAGCATGACCAAGCTCAGCTGATTTAAGATACCAATCAAATGCCTGTTCATAGTTCTTTTCTACACCAAGACCATGTTGGTAACACCAGGCCAGATTAACCTGCGCAGTTGCATCACCTTTTTGTGCTGATTTTTTTAGCCATTGCGCCGCTTGTTTATGATCTTCGGGCACACCTATGCCACGCATATACATTTGACCAAGAAGCGACTGCGCCTTACCTGAATCTTGTTCCGCTGCTTTTCGATACCAATACGCAGCCTGTCCCTGATCTAACGGAACACCAAAACCATGTTCATATAGATCAGCGAGTTGCAGCTGGGCATCAATATCACCCGCATTGGCATCGTTCGTTAATGAAGATAACTGAGAACTCATACAGTCATTATTCCTTTATACCGTCCATCATCTGGTAAAGATTAGCCTGTATCACTCTGTTTTGTATAGTAGTTTTACTATTACCATGGGTATAAACTCACATCATGCCAGAAGATAACAGTATCTATAATTATAGCCAGCTTATACCGAATACAATCATTAATGCGATTGAGTCATTGGATTATATCTCTGATAAGCGAATTCTTGCGCTTAATAGCTATGAAAACAGAGTTTATCAAGTAGGAATTGAAGATGAACAGCCTATTATAGCCAAATTCTACCGACCGGCTCGCTGGACGGACGAAATGATCAGAGAGGAACATCAGTTCACATTGGAATTAGCTAATGCTGATTTACCAGTCGTCGCCCCTTTAGCTATAAATAACGAAACCATATTCAATTTTGAAGGCTATCGTTTTTCACTTTATCCGCGTTTTGGTGGCTATGCGCCTGAATTGGATAATCCCGATCACTTGTTGCAGCTCGGTCGAATACTGGCGCAACTACATAATATCGGTGAAACAAAATTGTTTGTAGAAAGACCCGATATCAGTATCGAGGATTTTGTTATAAAACCAATAAAATATATTACAGAAAATAATTTCATCCCCAAGGATTTGGAAATTGCTTACTCAACATTAACCGATGATCTGATTAGCAGAATTAAAGCCTGCTTCGAACAAGCTGGCAGTTATAAAAGTTTAAGATTACATGGCGATTGTCATCAAGGTAATATATTAACTCGTGATGATAAATTCTATATCGTCGATTTTGATGATTCACGAACTGGTCCTGCAGTACAAGATATCTGGATGTTCTTATCGGGTGACCGACAGTACATGACCGCAAGACTGAATGATTTTATGGAAGGCTATACTGAGTTTCGCGACTTTACTGCGCGTGAGTTACATTTGATTGAAGCACTCAGAACCTTACGACTGATTCACTATGCAGCATGGTTGGCACAACGTTGGCAAGATCCGGCTTTCCCGATTGCATTCCCCTTTTTTAATACGCAAAATTATTGGGAAGAACACATACTTAGTTTACGAGAACAAGCATCGTTGATGGAAGAGCCGCCACTCGTTTGGCAAAGACCATAGATACCCTTTAATATATTAAATATGTCCGCAATAATAAATACAGAACAAGCAGCGACTGAGAAAGTTAGCAGCAATGAAAAAGTAGAAGAATATAACTGGCAATATATTCTTAATATTGCCAGGCAACATAAACATCAATTGATATTGGCCAATATCATTGCCGTTATTGCTACATTGGCAAGTGTACCTGTGCCCTTGTTGTTGCCGCTATTAGTTGATGAAGTACTGTTAAACAAACCGGATATTGTTGTTAACTCCATAAACAGTATTACACCATCGTCATGGCACGGCCCGGTACTCTATATTTTAGCTATTCTTGTTATTACTTTGTTTTTGCGTCTTTCTGCATTGGTTCTGAATGTGTTTCAAACAAGACAATTCACTATTATTGCTAAAGATGTGATTTTTCTTATTCGTCGTACACTGCTATTGCGATTAAGCAGTGTATCAATGTCTGAATACGAAATATTGGGAAGTGGGACGGTAGCATCTTATTTCGTCACTGATCTTGCTACTGTTGATGAATTTGTCGGTAGTACAGTCAGTAAATTATTAATCGCTGTCCTGACGATCATCGGTGTTGCTATTATCTTACTTATTATGCATTGGCAGATTGCATTGTTAATTCTGTTTGCCAACCCCATCGTAATTTATTTCACTACAATATTGGGCAAACGTGTTAAAGAACTGAAGAAAAACGAAAACTCGGCTTTTGCTCTATTTCAACAATCTCTTGTTGAAACACTCGACTCCATTCATCAGATCCGCGCCAGTAATAGAGAAAAGCATTATCTTCAACGCATCATTGAACAAGCCAGAGAAGTAAAAAATCATGGTATTGCTTTCGCATGGAAAAGCGATACAGCAGGTCGCTTGAGTTTTGTCATATTTCTGTTTGGTTTTGATATTTTCCGCGCTGTTGCCATGATTATGGTTATCTATTCCGGCTTGAGCATTGGTCAGATGTTTGCCGTTTTTGGTTACCTCTGGTTCATGATGGCACCGGTACAGGAAATATTAAATATTCAATATGCTTTTTATAATGCCAAGGCCGCACTCGGACGTATTAATGAATTATTAAAACTGCAACTGGAACCAGACTATCCACATATTGCTAATCCATTTGAAAATAAAAATACCGTCGGCATTACCATTTCTGATCTTCATTTTGCCTATGGCCATGGTGATGATAGCGACGATGTATTAAACGGCATTAACCTTAAAATTGATCCCGGAGAAAAAGTAGCGCTCGTTGGAGCAAGTGGTGGTGGCAAATCTACTCTGGTTCAAGTGTTAATTGGCTTATATCCCGCCAAGAGCGGCAATATATTTTACGATGGCGTGCCGGTCACACAAATCGGACTCGATGTAGTACGTGAACATGTTGCTACCGTTTTACAAAACCCGGCACTGTTTAACGATAGTGTCAGAATTAATTTAACACTGGGTCGCGAACTCGAAGATAAAGATTTATGGCATGCGCTTGAGATTGCACAATTAGAGGAAACCGTAGAACAATTACCGAATAAACTAGATACGATTGTTGGCAGACAAGGAATAAGATTATCTGGCGGACAACGCCAACGATTGGCAATTGCACGTATGGTATTAAGCGAACCCAACGTTGTCATTCTTGACGAAGCAACATCGGCATTAGATGCAGAAACGGAATATCATCTACACACTGCGCTTGCCGATTTCCTAAAAGACAAAACAACCATCATAGTTGCACATAGGCTAAGCGCCATTAAACAGGCTAATCATGTTTATGTGTTCGAAGCAGGCACCATCGGCGAACAAGGGACCCATGGAGAACTACTCTCACAAGATGGACTATACTCTAAACTCTATGGCGTTAGGCAGTCGCATTAGAGTAATATAATGGTCTGATGTCGATTCCAAAGCAAAAGATTCGTATTATCTGATTTAGCTCCCGCTAACCAGCCAAAGTGGGCATAAAAATAACATGGCCATGGCCGTAAAATAAACTGTTAGAAGGCATTGAATGATGTTATTACGAATATTGCTGACCCTTACATTCCTTCAAGTAATTGTCGGGTGTACTCAAACAAGTACTACTTGTAGAAATTTGGGAGATGAAACTCACGAAAAAGCATATATTTACCAACTAAAAGAAAATAATACTGAATTCCATATTAATGATCAGAACCTAATTTGCATGGACACATTAATGTGGGAAGGTGAAAATTATTCTAAATTTGAAAACCAAGTAAATACTTTTTATCGCGGAGTAGCAGAGATGCTAACTAATCAGGAAGATATTAATAATGTGGCATTATGGTTAGAGTCAGAAAATATTCCACATGATTTTTCAGTATCTTCTAGAGGTACTTTTCTTGTTATATATTCTGCTAGCCCTCAAGAAGCAAAGAAAAATAGAAACAAACTTAATTCAGTTTTAAATTAATAATGAAAATACCTTCTAACAAGAATCTTAACCCGACGCCGGGTTAGAAAAACATTATGTTTCAATAAACGGGAAGGTATCAAGCAAGGTATCAAGGGGTCAGAGCACTTGAATCATTAGTGGAGTACTACGTTTTATACCCCAAGCCAATCAGACATCCACATTAATCTTGATGTGCCAGGGTTCGTAACGTACGCCTAACTGGTTATCCTGTGGATAGCGCAATTGTAGATAGCCCAGTTCAGAAAGTCTTTTATATACCTCTGTTTCCGTGAAACGTCCGGTAAAATTTAATTTACCATAGCCTGCTTGTCCTACATCAAAATCACCATTACCGTGAAAGGAATATCCGGGAGGTGCCAGTGATCGGGAAGCAAGAGATAGATTACCTTCACTGCTATGCACTTTATTTAAAAACAACAAGAACTGTTTCATCACGCCACGGATACCAGAGGTCAGGACAACTTGATCTCCCAGTTCCTTTTTTATCTCTTCAAATATTTCAACTGAACGATCCTTATATAGAAAATTCCCGCTATAGGGAATTTTAATAACATCTTTCTTTTTTACCTGATCGGTAATTTCTTTTAGCGGTTTTTGCCCTAAAAAGCCGTATCGTTGCCCATCTTCATAGAAAATTGTCTCCAGAAAACCGAGTTCTGATTTGGTAAATTTGCCAACTTTAGAATAATTACGGGCTAGTGCTAGTCCATCAGGGAAATTCAATATATTAAAATTGCCGTGACCAACCAGTTTCTGAAGACGTCTCAGTCGCATAACTGTCGACACGAATGTCTCATAGAGGCTACTGTCTATCTGAACGTCAGAGCTGTGTGGAAGATTAAAGTTCTGTATTTTATGCAGGTAGTCTTTGAGTTCATCATCCGGGGATGTACTTACACCGGCAAAATACCCGGGGAGAGTCTTCGCCAATATTTCCGGGGCAACACCCAATCCGACACAGCCCAGACCCAGAGTTTTTAATAAATACCTTCTCTTCATGCTCTTAACTATTGAAACTTATCGTTATAATAAATACCCGTCAGCATAGCAGTTTTTTTCAACGCTTACTTTATGAACTTACTATGATTCATACTGGATAAGCTAGTGTAACATTTAGTTGGCCATTTTGGCTTGAAATTTCCCATTAATCACGTCTATACCCATAATTCCTGACGTTTGAATATCAATAATTTACTTATAAAATCCGGCATATCCCGTTCTCCACCGACGCCATATTGGTGTCATTCACTGCTCCCCTCGCGCGATAAATCTATCTGACGTTCAAGTTAAGACTTTAAATTCCCTGTCACATGGGGAATTGACAATTGTTTCAGTAGATCAGAATTTGAAGCGAGATAGGCAACAACAATTACAGTTGAAAGCGTTAACACCTTATTCTTGTTACTATATGTATATGCCACTATTTTCCGGTATAGGATATTTTTTCAACATCATTACTCAAATAAAAAGAACTGTTTCACATAAGTCACACTTGTTAATGCGTACTCTATTATCGATTCTTATCTTTATATGCATTATTAGTGCCTGCCAACGCGCACCGGATAAATTAGTTACTATCACCGGTCTCACTATGGGCACGACCTATTCCATCAAACTTATCTCGCAAAACATTACTCTCGAAAAAGAAACAATACATGCCAATATTGAACAAATTCTTGCTGACATTAATCAATCGATGTCGACCTATCTATCTGATTCAGAGTTGTCACTTTTAAACCAGTCAAAAATTAGCGACTGGCAAAATCTATCTAAAGATCTGTATTTCGTTATTGAACATGCAAATAATGTCAGTTTCGTGACAAAAGGTGCATTCGATATTACGGTCGGACCTTTGGTTAATCTTTGGGGGTTTGGCCCGGATCCTTTTACACGAGAAATTCCTGCTGACCAGCTTATAGAATCAACAAAGCAACATAGTGGTTATGAAAAGATTCTTTTTAATAAACCATTAAATCAAATCTCAAAGTCTGATCCCGATAGTTATATCGACCTATCAGGAATAGCCAAAGGTTTTGCTGTCGATAAAGTCGCAAATTATCTCGATGGACAGGGTTTCCAAAACTATCTGGTAGAAATTGGCGGCGAACTCATAGGTAAAGGAATTAATGCTAATCGAGAAGCTTGGCAGATTGGAATTGAACAGGCAAAGTCGCTCGAACGCTCGGTTCAGCGTATTGTTAGTCTGAATAATATTGCCATGGCTACGTCCGGTGATTATCGAAATTATTTTGAGAAAAAGGGTATTCGTTATTCTCATACAATCGATCCGGCTACGGGAAAACCCATTAATCATAATCTTGCTTCAGTCACTGTACTGGATAAATCAGCTATGCATGCCGATGCCCTGGCAACGGCTTTCATGGTTTTGGGAACGGATAAAACACACACACTGGCAAATGAATTAGGTATTGCTATCTATACCCTTTCTAAATCCGGAAAAGGTTTTGAGGAACGCTATAATGATTACTTTAAAACTTACTTATCCAACTAATGGGCGAGATTGTTTTTCTATTATTATTGGCGCTTGCTATCTGGTTTTGGCAAGATGCTTTACGTGCACGTGAAACAGCTGTGTCACGAGCACGTCGATATTGCCAGGATATTAATTATCAATTTCTGGATGAAACTGTTGCCTTGGTATCATTAAAACCGGGGCGTAGTTTTTCAGGAAGTTTCGCATTTCATCGATATTATCATTTTGAATTCAGTCTGGATGGACATAACCGCTATAGTGGCTCAGCTTATTTAATTGGACACCGACTACAATCAATACAGCTTGATCATCCTGATGGTATAATCATAGAAGATAATAATCATTAATATATTGCCAGGAGAAAGTCATGCCTTCATTTGATGTTGTTTCTGAAATCGATCAACATGAGTTGACTAACGCAATTGACCAAGCGAACCGGGAAATCAATAATCGTTTTGATTTTAAGGGAACTGATTCAAAAATAGAACTAGTGGATAACAGTCTGACTATCATTTCTTCTTCTGAGTTTCAGGTGAAACAAATTCAGGATATTCTTGAAACAAAAATTACAAAACGTAGTATTGATATTCGCTGTCTGGAATATGGTGACATCCTTGAGAACAATAATGAAGCACGGCAAATTATCAGTATTAAAAAAGGTGTTGATAAAGAACTGGCAAGAAAAATTGTAAAAATGATAAAAACCAGCAAACTAAAAACGAAAGCTGCGGTTCAGGGAGAACAGGTAAGGATTACCGGAAAAAAACGAGATGATTTACAACAGACAATAGCTGAATTAAAAGAGGCTAAATTTGATATGCCTTTACAGTACATCAACTTTCGTGATTAGTTATGCCTTATCAATCAACTATCGACTTACACGCGCATTCAAATGCATCAGATGGTGAATTAACGCCTGCTGAGCTTGTTAAGAAAGCAGCACAAAATGGCGTAGAAACACTGGCCTTGACTGACCACGATACTGTTTCCGGTCTCGGTGATGCACATATTGCAGCTATTCAACATAACATTTCTTTAATTAATGGCATAGAGCTGTCAACACTATGGGACAATAAAACGATTCATGTTATCGGACTTAACATAAAAGCAGATAATAAAACAATGATTGATGCCACAATTCGTCTTAAACAACTTCGAGAACAACGTGCTATTAAGATTGGCGAAAAATTAAAAAAAGTGGGTATTGATAATGCCTATGAAAACACCAAGAAAATTGCAGGAAACGGCACAGTAACACGACAACACTTTGCCCAATTTTTGGTTAATCATGGTCATGCAAAAAGTCACGAAGAAGTCTTTAAACGTTTTCTTGTTAGAAACAAACCTGGTTATGTCTCTGCTGTGTGGCCAAGTCTTGATGAAACGATTAATAACATAAGCATTGCTGGTGGGGTTGCTGTAATAGCACATCCATTACGATACAAAATGACTGCAACAAAATTACGAAAACTGATTTCAGAATTTAAGGAAATCGGAGGTAAAGCGATTGAAGTGGTTACGGGTAATAATAATCAGAACGAGATTGTAACAGCAACAAACTATGCCAAACGTTATAATATAGCAGCATCGTTAGGCTCTGATTTTCACAATGCACAAACGCCATGGGCACAACTAGGAAGGCTAAAAGAAATACCGCAAGGACTCACTCCTGTATGGGAATTATGGTGACGCCCAAAGCTTAAAAGCCTCTAATTAATTCTCGACTCCTTTCAATAAGTTATCTATTTCGGATGAAAGAGTTTGATCATGAACTTTTTCTCGTTGTTTTGATTCTTCCGAGCGAGCATTTACTTGTTCTATTAATTTCCGTTTTTCATTCTGAACTTCTTGATTAATCGGTGATGATTCATTTTTCACCTGTACACCCAACCATTCTTTCAGATCGCTATTCATTTCTTCCGTGTTCTGTACTACGAAACCAGATGATGCATTCTGATTTGATACTTCATAAGTATTTTTATTTAATTCATTCTCTATTTTTCTGGCAAGATATTCTTTTTCAGCAGATTTTTTTAGTTCCTTTATTTTTTCAATCTCACTATCTTTCCATGTGTAGAATGCTTGCATCTTCTTTTCTTCTTCTAACAAACGCTTATTAATATTATCCTGCATATGTGTCATTGTTTTTTCTTGCTCCTGACGATGCCTATCTACTTTTTCATTTATTAAACGTTTCTCATCTTTTAATTCTGTTTGCATTTTTTGCGCTTGCTGAATTAATTTATTCGCGCTCTGTGTCTGTAAATTAATCCGTTCCCTTTGTACCTTTAACTTCTTTTCTGTAGTAGAAATAACCGATTTCTCCAGATTTGAAGCAATGTCTTTCACGTGTTCTATTTCCTGAAATTGTTTGCGAATAACCTCAAATTCTTCACGTAAACTTTTTATCTCATCATGAAATGTACTGTGCAAAACATGTTCATCATTTTTTGAAACCTGATTGTTTTTAAAAGGTACTACGTTTGCAGAGTCCGCTTTTTCAAATTGTGTGTTCATTTCAATTTGTTCTATATCTTCATCTCGCAGAAGGTCTTTTAATCCTTTGTTTAAATGAAGTACATCATAACCATGTTGCGCTAGAACATAGGCCGCAATAGAGCTTCGTGATGTCGAATCACAACAGGTAATGTACTGTGTTGAATTATCCAGCTTGTCTATCTGAAGACGAAGTACATTTAATGGAATGTTCAAACTACCTTCTATGGCGTAATCCTGATATTCATCTGGATAACGAACATCCAGCCAAACAGCACCTTTGTTTACTGTATCCTGCGCTGATTCAAAATCAATTTCCTGCAATATCGGGTTAAGAATTAATTCTTTGAAATCGTTTTTATTTAGTCGCATTAAACGACCATCTGTTGTCATAGTAACAGAAGCATTTCGTTTTAAATTTGCAATAATAGATTCTTCACCAAATGCATCACCTTCTCTTAATTCGGCAAGATTAATATCTTGTGATGATGGTGTTGGTTTTCTGCTGATGCGGCAACGACCAACTTGAATAATATAATAGTAATCACCATTATCACCCTGGTTAATAATGACATCACCTTTCTTTACATCAAGTGATTCAATTTTTGAAAATATCTTCTGAATATTTTCAACTGAAATATTAATGTAAAGCGGAGACTGTAAGATTCGACTCATCCAGTCATCAGTATCTCCATTATCAATATCATTTACTTCAACACCATTATTCATAGATGGGGTATCGTTTTTATTTCCGACTAACAATGAATCGAGAAAAGTTCTATTAAGAATTAATAACAGAGAATCTGTTACTGCTTTTGCCGTGTATTGTCGTGGCTGAAATTGTGCTAATGGATAGCGCGCATCGTCTGTTGCAGAAACAATATGAAAGTTTGTACTATTTGTTGATATAAGTTCTAACTCACCATCCAGTAAATAATAGGCATATTCATCATTATCACCTTCATTAAACACAATGTAATCTTTGGCAAACGCTTGCACATTTGAATTGGCAGCGATTAAGGCAATAGAATCTTTCGATAAGTTACTTATCGGAACAAGTGATTTTAAAACTTTAATTAATTCAATATCGGATTGTGTCGCCATAAATGCCTGTGTATTCCATGTATTACCGTTTTATTTTCAACCTTATATGTAGGCTATTTATCTATCTGTTTACAGCTTTGAACGCATAATCTGTGAACATGCTCACAAGATTAAGCGCTTTTATTCTATTTATTTTTATATTTAAAAATTATGAATAAAGATAACCTGCACATTAATAATATTCGTCGTTTTTAAACGACGAAAACATTAAATATAGACATAAAATCTTTATTAAGATAGCCGACAAATAACATCTATCTATTTGATTTAATAGCTATTTTATAAGTTCATACTTCATTGGCACAGTGCTTGCGCTACCTAAGCTAATACTATTTAGGAGAAACTTTGTGTCTACAGGTGAATTACTAGCAATAGATAAAAAAGAAAAAGCGTTACTTTGGGAAATTTTTCATTATGAAAAAATGCTCGATGATAACGAAGAGATATTGCTTAATGATTTAAATTATTACGAAGAAAGAATTCGTGCAATTGGTAATGCAAAAACACCCATTGAGATCGGATTACTTACGATCTACATGAAGCACATTAAAAATATAAGAACTTTACTTTTAAACCTTCAAAACAATAGACATGACAAATTAAAAAAACAAATACAGGATTTAAGATAAACCCACCTTCCAGTTTTAAAAATTACTCAGAGAATTTATTTGTTGATTGAATGCCAATTCGTTCATCTTTTGACTGGCTAATGAAGAGATTTTACCAAAGCTAACTACTTCCCAACCTTTGTAACCCGATTTTTTTGCATGTTTTGCAGATTCCTCATATTGATTTTTTTTAATTTCTGACCAAATGAGTAAATCTGAATAATCAAAAAATACGATCCTGCGTGAATCAGTAATAACAGCTGCCTGGCCTTTATAATTATAAAAAGCAGTAAAATTTTCTATTTTATTATGATAACGCCATAGTATCTTACTTAATCGCTCGAATATTGATGCCTTCACTTCATCATTAGCACTTAACACCAGCTCTATGAAACTGTCCAATCTTGATACATTTTCAAGCTTTGACAAATATGCCGCAATAACTGTTTTATTTGTTGGTGATAATATCGGATGTTCAATGAACTTATTAATTAGTGTTGCACTTATACCGATTCCGGAAAGCCAATCACCATTATGATTATTTAATTCGGCAAGTGTTCTATTTTTCATTAAATATTTTATTTTAAAATCTATTTCATCAACATTTGCTCTATTAGTAATATCATTACTTAAACCAATGCCGGCTGATATCCGGCCTGAAGATCGGGCATTTGCGACTGTATTAAGAAATGACTGAACTTTCATATTGCTGGTATACAGATCCAGCCCCAATTGAAATGCAATATTGCGTTTATGTGTTGCCGTTGTTTGATCTTTCGGCTCATAAGAGTGCCGTCTGCTTGACTGATCGATATAGGGATCTTCACCAGCGAGTGTCGCATTGAAATTACCGGCTAATTGATCTGCTAAACTCGATGCCGTGCTAAATGGTGAAGTAAGCATATCCACTGCAGAGTTGCCAGTAACTTTAAGTTGACTACGCAACTCACCTGAAAATTCATCATCCTGCTGTTCATATGTATTAATAGCACGTGAGATTGTTTTAATTTCATTCACTCGCTTTTTTAATAAAGCGAGTGAATGAATTTCATAATGCCCAATATCTGATTCAACAACGAAACGATAAAAATCATTATTAATATCTACCGAATCAACGCGGTGATATGTCGAGGATAAATACTCAGGAGATAAAACTGTATTACTATTTACAAGTGGGTAAATCTCATTTTCATCTGCTGTAACAATCGATGAGAATATTAACAGGCTAATAAAAAAACCTGATTTCAAATAATTTACAATTGTCATAACCTGAGCAGAGCTATTTTCAAATTTTGCCATCCAGTCCCATTTGATAATATTTGTGAATGATATCTTCCTGATTTTCCAACAACCAGTCTATATCCGGTTCATTATTCATAGCTTTATGAATCGCCATGGCAGTTGCCTTACGATGGATATCAAATAATATTTTATGATCCAAATCATCAGCTTTAGCGACAAGTGGATTTAACCAAACTGAAACAATAATACCCAGTTCATTTGCTTTCTCTTTCGGAATATCACCATTTCGAACTGCATCAAGCACACCATTTGCTGTTGCGCCTTGAACTGTTCCCATAAGAATATTGGTATATCGCTCTTTATTTACCGTAACTTTACTTACCATTAATGTTGCAGGCCTAACCATGATATCCGTATTCATGATAGCCAATACCCGTGAATGTCCTTTAACCTGATCACCAATCAATGTGGCAAAAGCATTTCCTACTGGCCCATCAAGTTCACCAATCACAATTTCTGGTTCTGCAGCTGTTCCAGGGGGGCCACCGGCAACCAAAGCTTCGCCAACACGCATCACGATACGATCACTCATTTTTAATACTCCTTACTGATTATTAATATGAAAAAATATTTTTAAAGACTAAAAGGTAAAACAAGGCAATACTGAATCAGTCACTGCCAAGTTGTTTTGATATGTCATTTAGTAAATTTTTATCTGCGGATGCCGCATTCATTTTTGCTTCAGCCGCTTTTTGTTTAATACGTTTCATCATATCCGTCTGCATCTGAACTTGAGTAATAGAAGCTGCCTCTTCTTGTTGCGCATCTTCAAATTCTTCTAAATCTCCTTCTATCTGGGCACGGAATGCCTCTTCTTGTTTTTTCTTCTTATTCAGATCAGATTCATTAACTTGCTGGGCTGATTCAGTTAATTTTTCTCTGTGTACTGCATCTTCTATATCACGTTCAGCTTCAACGACCTTTTCTTCAACAACTTTAATTTCTGTTTCAAGTTTTGCACGCTGTTCCTTAGTATTGGTCGATTCCATTTGCTTCTCTTTCAATACTTTTGCTTGATTTAATGCTTCTTCCTTAATCTTCTCAGCTTCCAACTTGGCTATCTGAATTTGCTTCATTGCCTCTTGAATGCCTTTTGCTTCTTCTTCCAGTTTTAGACGCTCAGCCTTTAATTTCGCTTCTTCTTCCGCATGTGTCTTATCGTGCGACTGTTTATATTCGTCTATCATTTTTTGGGCTTCTTGCTTAGCTTCTAATTTGGCTGCTTCTGCCTCTTCTTTTAGACGTTTTAATTCTTCAAGTTCTTTAGAATTACGTTCATATTGCTCGGCCATTATTTTGCGTTCTTCGTCAATTTTGGCTTTGGCTTCAACCTGCAATTGATGTTCACGTTCTTCTTCTTGCAAACGTTTATTTTCCGCGTCTTCTTCAAGTTTCTTCTTCGATGCTTCAACTGCTTCAAGTTGTTTTTTAGCCGCCTCGTCAGCTTCCTGCTTAAGACGTTTTGCTTCTTCTATTTGTTTTTTCGCTTCTTCTGCTTGTTTTTCTAATGCTTCACGTTCCTTACGTATATTTTCTTCAGCCGCCTCCTTCGCCTTCTGCAACTTTTCCATATCCTTAGCATTTTGATTATAGATCTCTTCAAGCTTCTTCTTTTCTTCCTGCATTTGCTTATCAGAGTCTGCTTGCAATTTTTTCAGTCTATCTTCTTCCTGCTTTGCTTTCTTTTTTGCCTCTGCTTCAGCTACCTTTTTCTGTGCTTCTAATTTTTTCTTTGCTTCTGCTAATTTCTTTTTATTTTCTTCAGCTTCTTTTTGTTTTTTAGCATCTGCATCAACAGTTTCTTCTTTTGCCTTATCCATCCTGATTTGTGTTGTTTCAAGTTCAGCATTCAATTTTTCAACACGGGCTTCAACATGTTCGGCTTCAACTTTCTTTGGTTGTTTTGCCGGCTCTGGGGTCTCAGGAACAACTGTTTGCACACCTACTGCTTCCGGATTGTTGACTAAGCCACCGTCAAGGTACGTTACATCGAAGCCTCGCTCTGCTAATAGAAATGTACCTGTTGAACTACGACCGCCAGTATCACAATAAAGAATATATATTAGTGAACTATCAAACTTATCGATTTGCAATCGCAATGAATTTAGCGGGTAATTAATACTACCTTCGATTGATGATTCCTGATGTTCATTTGGAAATCGAACATCTAACCACTTTGCACTACCTTCATTAACCAATGCTTCAGCTTCATCAAATTTTAATGACTGTAAAGTTGGGTTTTTCACCAATTCAACAAACGTATCTTTAGCCAATTGCATCAAGACACCATCAGTGACCATTGTAACCGTGGCATTACGTGTTGATTCAGAAATCAAAGCCTCTTCGCCAAAACTGTCTCCTACTTTAAGTTCGGCTAGTTTAACGTCTTTACTTTGTGGTGATGGTTTACGGGATACAGCACAGCGACCGCTAGAGACAATGTAATAATGTTCGCCCGGGTCACCTTGTTTAATAACAACATCACCTGCTTTAAATTCAATTTCCTCAAGCAAGGCAAATAACTGATGAATATTAGCTGTTGGAATACGAGAAAATAATTCCGATTGCAGCATGGTCGTCATCCAATCAGTATCATCATCAACACCATCAACTTCGTCGACTTCGATTATGGTTCCACCAGAATTCGTAGCTGGATTTAGTGTACTTTCTTGCGCAAGCAACATAAGTTGGTCAAGCTGGTTTCGCTCAATAAGCAAGATTTTAATATCTGTTTTGGCTTTTACAGAAAATTGCCGTGGTTGTAATTGTGCAAGCGCATATATAGCGCGGTCACTGTCAGCAGCAATAACACTATTGAGTTGTTTGTTTTGATGTAACTCAACTTCCCCATTAAGCAGATAATATGAATAATCATCCTTATCGCCCTGCTTAAAAAGAGATCTCGATTTTTTAACGTCTAATATTTTCGCACGTTCCAGCAATTTATTCTGGAGGTTTGGAGATAATTCATTGATAGGTATTAGCTCTTCAATCCGCTTTCGGAGCTGTTCGTTCGTTTCTGACATTGTCTATTTTTATGATTATTTAGGTATTTGGTCTATCCAAACTAATATTCCGTTATATTTTAGACTGAATTTTTCAGGATTTCAGCTATGGTTGAGTATTACATGATAAGCTTGGATTGTCAGCCAGACAGACGATAAATGAGCCGTCATTTTTCCCCTGCAATATAAGGATCAGACCTTTTTAAAATAATGTTAAGCGAACTATTCAAGCCTGAAAACGCCTTGAATCTGGATTACCGGATCCTGTCGGTCATAGCTATACTGCTGTTTTTAAGCCTGATATTTTTTATACTAGCTAGCAGACGCTTTTTACGCGGAAAATCTCTGACAGCAAGCATCCAAATCTTGTCTGCATTATCTCTCTGTCTTGCTGGACTATTGTCTCTCTCCATTGCCATAAATTTAGTCAGTTATGATCGCCTTACCTTTGAACAGGCTATTGCTGAATTGAGGTTTAAACAACTTGAAGAACAACGATTTCAAGCTGATATTTTATATCCGAATGATAATAAGGTTGAGACGTACATAATTAATGGCGATGAATGGCAAATAGATGCCCGTATTATTAAGTGGCAAGGTTGGGCACAAATTCTGGGGCTAAATGCTCAATACCGTCTGGAAAGAATCAGTGGGCGCTATAGCGATATTGAAGAAGAACGGGAAAAAAGCCGGACAGTCTATGCGCTGACTGATAAAGATGAAGTTGATTACTGGAAATTAATTAATGATTATAAAAAATGGTTGCCCTGGATAGATACTTATTATGGTAGTGCCGCTTATTTACCCATGCTGAACAATGCATCATATTCAATATCCCTTACACAAACAGGCTTAATCGCTCGACCACTTGATGCGAAGACAGAAGAAAAAATAAAATTATGGTAAGACTAGAATGTAATGTTGATGCAAACACCCTCTTCATCTTTCAAATTGCTTGCTGAAATTTTTCCTCCATGAAATTCAGCAATTAACTTTGCAACGAAAAGTCCTAATCCCAAATGCGGACCTGCATCAGTTCGCTCACTACGTACAGACACCATTGAATTAAATAATTCATCAAGCATATTATTTGATAAACGAGGGCCAAAATTAATAATTTGAACCGTTATTGCATCAGACTTATTGACTAAATTAATTTTTATCTCTTTATCAGGATAAGAAAAATCAACCGCATTACTAATTAGCTTATCCAGCATTTGAAAGAACAAATCTCTATTTATATTCATATTCAGATTTGTATCAGGGATGGCTAATTTAAATGCTTGATCAGGATAAGCTAATTGGTAACCATCAAGACATTGTTTCAAAAATTCATTTAGATTTTCTTTTTGTTTATCAGCTTCCTGCAGTGCCTGCTCTATCCGCGCCGCTTCACTTAAACGTGTTAATAATGTTTGCAAGCGATGTAAGCCCGTATCGGCTGCCTGCAATATCTCTTTTCTACTTTCTTCATCTTGCTCATCCTGTAACCGATCTAATGACGATTTAACAATGGCCATTGGTGTACGAAGCTCGTGTGATAATTGACCAACCATACCTTCAAGGTAAATATGATATTGTTGTAATCTTTCCAGCATACTACCGAAACTTCGGGACAACTCACCAATTTCATCACTGGAATGAGTCATCGTAATATTGCCTTTTACTTTTCCATATTCATCTATGGCATCGGTTGCTTCCCTATTAAGCTTAATAAGGCGAGAAGATAATCGACTTGCGAACAGTAAAAGTAAAAATACAATAACGAAAAATATCAATAGAGTTTTATTAAATAAACCTGCTAATACCTGTCGTTGCATGATCTGAATATTATTCGTTGTCTCTTCAATAACAACAGCACCGATAACTTTATTATCAAACCAGACTGGTGTTGCTGCAGAAACAATGACTGCTTTCCCATCTGGCGAAGAACGCCAGCGTGTTTGAGTGTTACCGGATAATGCATCTTTTATTTCATCACCTTGCAAACGGGATGCACCAGCCAAATCATCCTTAAAATAATCATGGGCAGGGGGTAACAACAAGGTATATATAATATTAAAGGCATTATCAGGAAACACACGCCTCAGACTTCCATCACTTGCAAGCACTTGCCCAGCTTTATCAAGCACCCAGATACGCCGCCCTTCACTACGACCTTGCGTATAAATTATTGTTTCAATTCTTCTTGATGAACTTATTACTCTTCCAGGTTCATCGTAAACAGTTCTACCATAAGTACTGATCGAACTATTTTTTGTGTGGTCTATATCATTAAAAATAAAACCAAGTCGTTCTCCAATTAAATATGCCGGAATCTTTATTTCAAGGTTATAGCCAATCTCGGTTGTTTGCCATACTGCAGAAGTATTGGTTAAATTCTTTTTTAACCGTGTCTCTACACCGTAGGCATCTAAACCTTCTTCGAATCGGAAAGGCCGGATTAGTCCAGGGCTACTTAGTGCGAAATAATCTTTTTGTAATCGCTGATATTTGTCACGATAAACCACAACGAAATGGTCGCCACTGATATTATCTGATTGATCCAGAGTAGAATAAACCAATTCATCATCTGTAACTTGTATTAACACATAATAGTAATGTTCATCCTTACTAATTATTAATTTAAAATTATCAAGATTTGATGATGAATCAGGATGATACGTATCAGACCAATCAATATAAGATTCCCAATCATCAGTATATCCATCAAGCTGGACGACATTATTCAACCGATGCACATATAACACTTTTCTATCTTCACTAAAGCTTGTATTAAATAAACGGGGTTTATCATTTAGCGATCCAGCAACAGCATAAGCTGTATCTACCAGGGATGCTTGCAGAGCATCCCTCAGGTAGGATTCCATTTGACGCAAATAATCAAACCCCATATATGGAATGATTAGCACCGCAATAGACAGAAGCATTAACTTACTGCGCAAGGAAAATTTTATTTTTGCATTACTCATAAATAATCAATTAAAGCCACAGACGCCTACATGGACGTAGGTGGTAGAGTCGCGTCGGGAACAACGACCGAGGAAAAAGAGAACACAGAGAAATAAAAAATAATGTTGATTTTTTTATTACATAATACATATTTATTATAATGTTTTTCTCTGTGATCTCTGTGGCAAATTAATAAAACTTAAATTTTCCATCTATAGCCTATTCCGTATACAGTCTCTATGTGATCGAAAGTTTCATCCAATTCTTTAAATTTTTTACGTATTCGTTTTATATGAGAGGTGATCGTTCCGTCATCAACAAATATCTTAGAATCTCCCATGAGTTGTTCCCTGTTTTTTACATGACCTACTCTTTTTGCCAACGAATGTACCATCCAGAATTCGGTTAAACTTAAATCAACAGTATTACCATTCCATTCAACCTGAAAACGTTGCGCATCTATCATCAATTGCTCATGCCTGATTAGCTCAGACTCTGTTGTAGTTTGTAACGCTTGTATTCGTCGAAACAGCGCTGCTATACGAGCAAGAATATGCGGCATGCTGGTATCTTTACTGAGGTAATCGTCAGCGCCCAAGCGTAAACCCGAAATCGTATCGAAATCAGAATCGCGTGCTGTCAGAAAGATAATCGGTAATGTGCGGGAAAGTGAACGGATTTCCCGGCATAAATCAAAACCCGCTTCAACATCATCTCCCAAACCTATATCCAGAATAGCGAGTTCAGGTAAGCGTTTATTTACCATAGCCAAAGCACCTTGTTTATTGTCACAAGTAACAACCTCATAACCCTGTTCACGAATTGCTTTTGCATAGTTTTCACAAAGTATGGGTTCATCTTCCACCAGAAGAATTTGTTTAGACATTAATTACTCCGCAAGTTTATTGTTTTAGGACAAGTCTAAAATGCACTTTATCTACTTTAGATGGATTGTGTGAAAATTTATAGTGATAGGTAGGCATTGCCCTATTTTTGCCACATTTCATCACTGCATTTGCCGATTTGGTACCCAAGCCTGCCATTCCCATGGTCTTTAATAGTCACCAGTTTAATCCGATTACGATCAGTTTAAAAACAGGAGCGTCACCATGAAAATTTTTAACTCATTATTGTTTATCAGCTTACTCGGTATTCAATCCATAGCCAATGCCGATGACATGCATCATATTCCATCCACAAAGGAAAATGCCGGATTTGGTATTGGTGCAATTATCGGTGGTTTATTGGCCGGTCCTCCCGGAGTAATAATTGGCGCTGCCAGTGGAAGCTGGTTTGGAACTCGCGAAACTAAAACAGATGAAACAATTGCAACACTTGAAAAACAATTAAACGCAAAGAGTATCGAGTTAGCTTATCAACAGAACGAATTAGCCTATGTCCGGGAAACATTTAAAGACGAATTTCAACGCGTTGTTCATAGTCAGGAAATTCAATCCCTTGAAAAATTAAGTCAGGGTATTTCGTATGTCATTTATTACAAAACCAATGATGCAGAGATACGTCAGGATGTACGCCCCAGGATTCAACAACTTGTTGAATTAATAAAACCCTATCCACAAATTCAAATCCAGATTGAAGGTCATGCAGATTTTCGTGGTTCAGAAATTTACAACATGGCACTTAGTAAAAAACGTATCGATAAAGTTAGAAACGAATTTATAAATGCCGGAATTTCGAGTCAGCGACTTCAGACACATGCCCATGGCGAACGTAAAACAATGGCAAAACAAGGCGACAATGAAGCTTATGTATTTGATCGCCGCGTAACGATTAATTTAACACTTGATCGCGAAGCTTAAATTATTATGAAATCAAGTCATAGTCTATCAAGCCCTCGAATATTTCTGGCTTCTATAGGATTAAGCACAGGTTTAACCATTGCGGTTATATTATTTATCTTGCTTAACAGTATCCCTGTCAATGCAGGGGAACAAATTGCGAACGACATAAATGAAGCTGAAATAATCAACGATATTGCAGAAGTTGGACAAGGCACACTTCTTTTTAAACAAGACAATCAATACGCCAAGGCGGCACAACTAAACATTGATGTTGCTATGATTGTCACGGGCATGATTAATCGTGTCAGTGTAACGCAAAGTTTTAGCAATACGACAGACCATTGGCAGGAAGGAATTTATGTCTTCCCTCTACCTGAGAATGCTGCCGTTGATCAATTACGTCTGAAAATTGGTGATCGGATCATAAAAGGCCAGATAAAAGAAAAACAAGCTGCAAAGAAAATTTATCAACAGGCAAAAAAATCGGGAAAACAAGCTGCTCTTACAGAACAGGAAAGACCAAATATCTTTACAACATCGGTTGCCAACATTGCTCCTCATGAAACAATAAAAGTTGAAATTGAATATCAACAAATTGTTAACTACGATAATGGTATTTTCTCATTACGTTTTCCGATGGTTATTGGCTCACGCTACATTCCGGGCAAACAAGTTATTGAGGGATTTTCTGGTTCCGGTTGGGCTTTAACCCGCACTTCTCCTCTCGATTCTACTGCGGATGCCGATTTACTTGCTGTAACAGAACGTACTCCTTCCAGAAAGTTCGACGTAGCATCGACTACGCCTTCACCATCTTCCAGTCCGTGCGTTCCGTTACATCAGCATCTCGACACCCTCGCTACGAACAGAGAGAAGAAGTGCGGGTTGAATACCGATGAAGTTCCCGATGCAGCACGTATTACACCACCTGTTTTGCAGCCGGGTAGCGAACGCAAAAATAAAGTCACTATAAAGATCAATCTTGATGCCGGTCTGGCATTGGAAAAAATTGACAGCCCTTATCATGAAATCGAAGTCAATAAACAATCCGATCAATATCAAATAATTCTAAAACAAGAGTCTACTCTGGCAAATCGTGATTTTGAATTGTTCTGGAAACCACACTCCAGTGTTGCACCTAAGGCGGCATTATTCACTGAAGAAAAAAATGGCGACACCTACGCTATGATTATGATGCTACCTCCAAATTCAGAAAAACATGAAACGCTTAACAAAGAAATAGTTTATGTCATTGATACATCCGGTTCAATGGGAGGTCAATCGATCATGCAAGCCAGAACAGCACTTGAACTTGCACTAACTCGCCTTAAGCCGGGAGATCGCTTTAATGTCATTCAGTTCAATTCACAAACATCAAAATTATTTAAGCAATCTGAATGGGTCACACCAGAATCATTACAACAAGCTATTAACTATGTTCGCTCATTAAATGCGAGGGGTGGAACTGAAATGGCGACAGCCTTGCGAACAGCATTAGCTAACCAGGACGAAAACAATGATCTGCGACAAGTTATCTTTCTAACAGACGGCAGTATCGGTAATGAACAAGCCTTGTTTGAAATCATACAAAATAAACTTGGGCGCAGTCGTTTATTTACCATAGGCATAGGATCCGCTCCTAACTCTCATTTTATGCAACGTGCGGCTAATTTCGGACGTGGCACACACACATACATTGGCAAACTTGATGAAGTACAGGCACGGATGCGCGCGTTATTTGAAAAAATAGAAAGCCCTGTACTAAAAGACATTAGTATCGATTGGACACAAACTAACATGGAGATATGGCCACAAAAAATTATTGATCTTTATCAAGGCGAACCATTACTCATAACGGCGAAAACAAATCAGGCTCTCGGTGAAGTTAAAGTTACCGGACAAGTTGCCAGGAATAATTGGTCTTCAAGTTTGAAACTTAGTGGCGGACAAAATCAAAATGGTATTTCTACATTATGGGCAAGAAATAAAATAGCCGCACTAATGGAACAAAAACATGATGCTGAGTTTGAATCAATTAAAAAAACTATTATTGAAACAGCATTAGAACATCATCTGGTCAGTAAATTTACCAGTCTGGTTGCTGTAGATGTCACACCTGTACGCCCTAAAGATCAGGAACTCGATTCACATACAATTCCAACTCACCTAGCAGAAGGTTGGAAGCATAACAAAGTTTTCGGTCAACAATTTCCAGCAACAGCAACCAATGCACGCATGAATTTCATTATTGGCTTATTACTAATGTTACTTACGTCATTAATTTATCTGACTCGTCGTCATGATTTATACGTTTAAAAAAATATTATTAATCGTCCTCCCCCTCTGTGGCTTATGGTTCATAGGACAAGGTTCCTATATTCATGCCAAAGCGGTGTTCGCACAACTCCTCCTGGAGACGGCATGGTCAGAAACGCTAAATGGTAAAAAGGAGGTGAAACCCTGGCCATGGGCAGATACCTGGCCAATTGCCCGTCTTAGTGCACCCACTTACGGTATTAGCCACATCGTCCTGGCCGGAGCCAGTGGTTCTTCACTGGCATTCGGTCCGGGACATCTTTTTGGCAGTGCCAATCCTGGGGAAAAAGGCAATATCATTATATCCGGACACAGAGATACTCATTTTTCTTTTATAAAAGATCTTAAAAAAGGAGATCATTTAGAACTTCAGTCAAAGTCTAAAACCAGTGCTTATCAAATAACTAATATACAGATTATTGATAAAACAATCGTTGATGCCATTCCAGTTGATTTAGAAAATAAATTAATCTTAATCACATGTTATCCCTTTGATGCTATTCAGTCCGGCGGACCATTACGTTACATGATCACCGCAAACTTCAAACACTCATTTATTCTTAGTTGAGGAATTCTTATGCATGCATTATTAAAATCAAGCAATGAAGCACCCATCACAATTGAACGACAATTAAAATTAATCGAACAGGTTAATCCTGTTTTAAGTAACGATTGTCGACGACGCTTACGATATATGCACATGCGTAGCTTCGACTGGGAACAAGGTGGATTATTATCAACGGTTAAATTTATTGATCGCGATAGCGTTGAATATTCATTAGTTATTGCTGCTGATCATGAACGAAGTGAAGCAAACATGGCAAGATTAACATTGGACAATGCAATTTCATTAGTTGACCCGGTCTGGGGTGGCGTTTATCAATATTCTACTCAGGGGAAATGGGATGTGCCTCATTACCGCAAAACAATAGCAGCTCAAGCCGGTCATCTTAGACTCTACTCTTTAGCCTATGCACAATTAAGATGTGAGTGTTACTTAAATGTGACCAATTCTATTCTGTCCTACGTCAAAAATTTTATGACCTCAGAAGTCGGTGCTTTTTATTCAGGACAAGCTGACACCGTTTCCGGGACAAATCCAGCAATATTCTTTTCAATGAACAAATTAAAACGTCAAGCGATTGGCATTCCGGACGTAGATAAACGCATATTGACCAGAGAAAATGGCTGGGTCATTGAAGCTCTGGCAACGCATTATGAATATTGTGGCAGTCAACAAAGTTTAAGCATGGCGATTAAAGCGGCTGAGTGGATAAATGAACATTGCCGAACAGATTCTGGCGCTTACCTGACTAACATAATGACCAATAAACCATTGTATTTATCCGATACGCTTGCCATGGCAAGAGCAATGTTACAGCTCTACAAAGCGACCTTTGATAAAAAATACCTGGGCTATGCCTGTGACTCAGCTGAATACATACAACAGAACTATAGAAATGAATTGTGTGGTTATAACAGCAGACTACTTTCCAAAAATGATGTGCCACCACCACGACAGATAGATGAAAATATTTCATTAACCCGTTTTGCTAATCTTTTGTTTTATTATAGTAATAAGCCTCAATTCAAAAAAATGACAAAACACGGCTTGCGTTATTTATGTATACCTGAAGTGGCAACAGCACGTATGGAGGAAGCCGGCATATTACTCATTGATCGTGAAACCTTAAACCCGCCTTTAACAATCGATATCTATGGAGACCGTAACAACCCATTAGTGAACGAATTTAAAACTATCGCGCACCGACATGCTGGCTGGTACAAGCTAATTAATTTGCATCCGTCAAAACTTGCGTATGCCTCTATTGAAATTGATGGAATAAAATCCAGACCTGTGACAACAGCTGAAAAACTCCAGAAACTATTACAGTTTCACTAAAACGATTTATTCTCTTGACAGCTTTAACAAATGAGCAGAAACTCGCGCACCAATGAAAACTCAATCACACAAACATCTTATTTCACTTTGGCAACGTTGCGTGCTGAAGATGGTCTGCTGTTGTCTGTGTGCTGGAGAGAGTCATAGTTTGTAATTAATAAATAATACAAGATTCTATAAAAGGCCACAGGTGACAAACCTGTGGCTTTTTTTTTGCATAAAAACGGAGTAGACACATGCAATTGATAACAGCATACATCTCGGTCATTCTGATATGGTCCACGACCCCACTCGCTATTCAATGGAGTAGCGAGTCAGTTGGTTTCGTGTTCGGTATATCCAGTCGTTTTATTCTTGGTGCAATTTTTGCGCTAGGTTTGTTTGCGCTGCTTGGAAAAAAACTATCCCTGGAAACCAAGGCTATTCAAACGTATTTAGCCGGTGGTCTGGGAATGACTTTCGCGATGCTTTGTGTCTATTGGGCTTCACAATTCATCCCTTCAGGATGGATCTCGGTGATTTTTGGCATGACTCCCATTATGACAGGGCTATTTGCAATTAAGTTACTTGATGAAAAAGGCTTAACCTTATTCCGTTTATTCGCAATCGGGCTTTGCATCGCCGGTTTATACACGATGCTGGAGTCAGGTTTGTTATACGGTGCCAATACCCATTTGGGCATTATTGGTGTTCTATTGTCTGTTGTGTTTTATTCATTGAACATGGTCTTGATCAAAAAAATCAATGCAGATATCGATACTTTTTCTTCGATGACAGGAACATTGATTATAGCGGCAATCTTTATACTTATTCTCTGGATTGGCTTTGGTGAAAACATTCCTACAGAGATACCGATGCGCGCAGGTTTATCCATACTATATCTCGCTATCGTTGGTTCAGTATTAGGCTTCTTTCTATTTTACTATGTCTTGAAACGCGTTGAGGCAATGAAAGCGTCGTTGATTACCTTAATAACACCTGTATTTGCCCTATTACTCGGGCACCTGACTAATAACGAACCGCTAACCTGGAAAATAATTATTAGCTGTTCCTTGATCTTGTCGGGCTTGCTTTTTTTCGAATTTGAGGGTGGAATAAGACGAATAAGAATAACTAAACTGTTAAGGATTAATTATGAGTGAATCAATTTTACCGTTGCTTACAAACATTGCTATTGCTGCAGCCATACTATTTGGTGGAATCTGGATAGCAAAGCGACTAAAGAAATATATTGTTGTCATAATGGAAAAACGAGAAGTTGATGCTCTACTCGCCTCATTCGCAAGTAATATTGCTTATATTGCCCTGGTCGCCTTTGTTATCATTGCGGCGTTAGGTCAATTAGGTATACAAACAACATCATTCATTGCCATTATTGGTGCAGCTGGTTTAGCTATCGGTCTTTCATTACAAAGCTCATTATCCAACTTTGCTTCTGGTGTGATGATTATTGCCTTTCGTCCCTTCAAAGTAGGGGATTTTATTGAAGCCGGTGGCGTATCGGGAGTAGTTGAGGGGATACAAATATTTTCTACTCAAATGCGCACGGGTGATAATAAAGCGATTATTATTCCTAACTCGAATATTACCGGCGGCAATATTACTAACTACTCTGCTAAAGACACGCGTCGTGTTGATATGGTTTTCGGTATTGGTTATGACGACGACATAAAAAAAGCGAAAGATATACTAAGTAAACTAGTGGAAGAAGATGAACGGATTTTGAAAGATCCAGCCCCACTTGTCGCTGTCTCAGAACTTGCTGATAGTAGTGTCAACTTTATCGTTCGTCCCTGGGTAAAAGCGGATGACTATTGGGGTGTAATGTTTGACTATACCGAAACAGTAAAACTAACATTTGATAAAGAAGGTATTTCTATTCCTTATCCGCAGCAGGATCTGCACTTATATAAAGAAGGGAAATGATAGATGACTAGGATTACCTGAAGATGCAATCTCAAAAGAATTTATCAGCTTTATTCTAATTCCTTAAGCGTTAATTTTATTTCACTACGCATATAATCTATTTCGTTAACCAGAATAGTCGTTGCATCAATATCATCCATCATAATATCCCAGTTTTTTTGCCATACCGCTTTCAATTTTTGCGCTCGCTCTTCTGATGAGTCACTAATTAAACTACTAAGATCGACAATTAATCCAACCTTTACCCAACCCTTTCTTGGACTACCTTCTTTTACATCCTTATCATAATGTGCCGCATAAATTATTTGTTCAAGCTCAGCTAGCACCGTTAACACCTTAAATGAGGCTGATCTTATATTATTATTATCTTCCGATAGCTCCAGACGCCATGCGTTATAACTAAATCCGACGACAGCAAAGACAATACTAAAAATAGCCGTCATATAATATGCCTTTAATTTATTTTCTAATTCCATTGAACTCATGCAGGAAGTTTATTATCAATAATATTATGTGTTAATGGTGTTTGTAATTCTATTTTTTGTTCTTCCGCTACTTCATAGGCAATTCGTTTTACCAAATACTCGACTTCCAGCATTTGATACAGGTTTTTTAATTTATAACCAAGACGCCAGTTCACGGCATGGTCACCTGTCTCAACTACACTAATTTCCGGTTCACGTTCGGCATTTAGTGCGCTTGATTCTTCACAGGATATTTCCCAGATTGTCGTTAGTAAATTCTCAACCTTAGCTGCAGGAATACCATAGGCAATATTGAAATGAACAAATTGCATTAAGCCACTCGCGGGTCCTTTGCTCAAAACCTCAAGCTTACTATTTCGAATAACGGTATTTGGCAAAACAATTTTATGTCTCGTTTTAAGATCGCGAAAGGTAGTGCGAGTTAATGATGTTTGCACAACTATCGCTAATAAATCCAGTTCATTTACCTTTACAACAGCACCCGGTTCAATATCATTGTTATATAACAGTATCAGTCCACTAATGTTATCCGGTATCCAGACATCTTTCGTCGAGAAAACCAGGATGGCCAATATTCCAAGCACACTGGTTGCCTTGAGCCAGTCGTTCATACCCCAGATATTAATTACAATAACGATGGATGTAATCAATACTAATAATGTGACTAATAGTGAAAATATTTCAGATTGGTACGTTTCAGTATGGTAGTTCACACCATCGATTTCTTTTTCACGACCAAATTTCTTAATGATAAATATATGCAGTAAATGACTGATGATAAATGCCAATAGAAATGTCAGCCCCGTTAAAGATATATGCTTGCTCCATCCTTCAATAAACAAGGCTGCGATATACAAAGAGAATAAAATGATGTTGATGGCACGAAGTGCATAAAGCTTGGAGCCAGCCGCTTTAGAGTCGTTACGTTTAAATCCCTGTATTAAGGGTTTTGAAAAGATAAATAATAATAAATTGATCGATAACACCGCATAATCAAAGGTGTTAAAACTTTCAAGTCCTATTATTATTGAAGGCATAATTAAATTATTAACATATACATTGATTTTTCGATCCAGGAAATAATCGGACCAATAATACTGAATAAGGCACCACTGGCTAATAGTATAACAAGGATCATCAAACCATAAGGTTCTATCTTCGCGTATCGATAAGCAAGCTGCGTTGGTAACAGTGAGAACACAACTCGACTTCCATCCAACGGTGGCAATGGCAACAGATTCAGTATCATCAATAAACTGTTAATCACTATTCCTGCCCAGGCCATTAACGTTAGTAAATTTGCAAAAAAATTGCCCTGCTCGGCCGAAGCAATAAATAACTTTGCAATAATTAACCAAAAAACAATCATCAATAGATTTGCAAAAGGTCCCGCTAAAGCAACTAATGCGATATCACGTTTCTTATTTCTTAGTTGGTTCCAATTGACGGGAACCGGTTTAGCCCAACCAAAAATAAATCCACCAAAAAAGGAAGTAACAAATGGCACTGCTATCGTACCTACCGGATCAATATGCTTTATCGGATTAACTGTTAATCGCCCCATGTCTTCAGCTGTCGTATCACCTAATTGTTTTGCTGCCCAACCATGTCCTACTTCATGTAAGGTGACGGCAAACAAGACCGGTATGGCCCAGATAACTATTTGATAGAGAATGGGTAGTTCAGACATGACAATACAACAATAATAAATTACAAATTAAGTTAATTCTCGTGAGCCGAGTAACCAGTTTTCACTTTCAGGAGAGTGTTCGATTTCTGAATTTCCAAAATGAGAAAATTCAAATGCATCCGTATCCAGTAAATGTGACGGCACAATATTTTGTATGCTGCTGAAAATACTTTCTATCCGTCCAGGATTTTTATTATTCCATTCTGTTAACATTTGTTTGATTTTCTGTCGCTGCAAATTATCTTGTGAACCACATAAAGTGCAAGGAATGATGGGGAAGGCTTTTTCTTCTGCATACGTTTTTATATCTACCTCTGCACAATAAGCCAATGGCCGAATGACAATATTCTCACCATCATCACTTAGCAGTTTTGCCGGCATCGATTTTAACTTGCCGCCATAGAACATATTCAGAAATAAAGTCTCAATAATGTCATCACGATGATGACCCAGAGCTATTTTTGTATAGCCCTGTTCCTTGGCAAAGCGATAGATAATTCCGCGTCTTAATCGGGAACATAAACCGCAATAGGTTTTATCTTCAGGAATAACGCGCTTAACAACACTGTAAGTGTCTTCTTCAAGAACATGATACTCAATACCAAGTGCATCCAGATAATCCGGTAAAACATGTTCGGGAAAGCCGGGTTGCTTTTGATCCAGATTGACAGCGATTAATTCAAATTCAACCGGGGCGCTACGCTGAAGATTCTGCAAAATGTCTAACATCGTATAAGAATCTGCACCACCAGATAAACAAACCATAACGCGATCACCGGCTTCAATCATATTGAAATCTGCGATCGCACGACCTGCATTTCGCCGCAACCTTTTTTGCAGCTTATCGTGATTATATTTTTCCTTACGTTGAGCGACTGCCATTATCTAGATTTCACCACCTGAATTAGCACAAGGGTAGTTCTTATTTAGTGCTTCAACCACTAACATTTGTGCTTCATTAGTTGCTCGTGAAGATTGCTTGCGTATATAGGTCATTACGTTTTCCGTTACGTCTTCCAGACGGACAACTTGTGGGTCAATACAAAAAATAGGTGCACTCTGATCCGCTTGTTGCAAACCCACAATCGTTTGAACTAAACCAAAAACATAACGCATGCAAAACTGATTTGGCGCTCCTGGTGCGTAACCTTCATCACAGCTCTCTAGAAGCTCACCTGCCGTTATTAATTCAGGTTCTTCTTCCTCTGCTAGTACAGCATTACTATTCAATAATCCCGTGCATAGCAGGATAAACATTAATTTCTTCAATAGATTCATTTCTCTTCCTCAATATATGCGCCGTCTGGCGAATGTAGTTTATCATTATCCGTAGCAAATAATGTCGTCAAACTAAAAATATTGGCTAGCTTATTGATACCAACCATTAAAAATAATTAAATATTTGATACTTTAGTTTCGATGCACAAAATGATGAGATCGTTCATTTTTATTTTAATAATGACCAATTTAAAGCTGAAAACCTCTACGACTGTATTTTATAGTATCTTTAAAAATTAACTTCTGGAAAATGAAATCAGGGCAATAACAAATAATATAACCAGACCGATCGGAATTAATGCACCTTTCCAATCCGGATTTTCTGCTTGCCGACTTTCTTCCATGGCTTTTTTTGCACCCGGCCAAAAGAAAAATAGAACCGCAAATATTGCAACACCAATCAGAGCTTGTTCCCACGCCGCCATAAGTCTTTCATTCTCCTCATTTACAGATGCTTAGTATAAATTGTTTCTAATTTTTGTCTCAAGTTAACCGATTTTATTTAACTTCTTTTAGTACCTATCATCCTTTAAACTTAACAAAAATAATATCGATTTATTCTTTATGGAACACAATGCTCTCAATGATGGACTGATGCTACTGGCATTATCAGTACTTGTTGTCTGGATTTTAAAACGAATTAAATTACCGCCGATTCTGGGCTATTTGTTCGTTGGAACTTTAGTCGGACCTTTTGCTCTAGGCTGGCTACCGGAAGGCGAGATAATCAAAACCTTGGCCGAAATTGGCGTGATATTTTTACTTTTTATGATAGGTCTTGAGTTTTCATTATCACGATTAATTTCAATGAAAAAAACTGTTTTTGGTCTTGGTAGTATGCAAGTCATAATCTCAACATTATCAGGTGGAGTTATTGCCTGGTTTACGGGCATAGCCTGGCAGGGTGCATTGGTTGTTGGCGGTGCTTTGGCTCTCTCTTCCACTGCCATTGTTGCCAGACAACTCTCTGAACAATTAGAACTACAAGCCCGCCATGGTCAACTCGCTATCTCGATATTACTTTTTCAAGATCTTGCCGTTGTCCCATTACTGGTAATTATCCCGATATTAAGCGTAGACGATGGACAATCATTAACCCTGCCTATTCTTATTGCTTTGTCTAAAGGTCTATTCGCTTTTTTTGTTGTTTTTCAAGCTGGACGTTGGCTATTAAGACCTTTTTATCACCTGGTCGCAGGAACTCGATCTGCTGAAATATTTACTCTCGCAACTTTATTTGTTTCTTTAGCAGCTGCCTGGTTAACAAATCAATTAGGGCTCTCACTAGCATTGGGTGCTTTTCTAGCGGGACTAATATTGAGTGAAACAGAATATAAATATCAAATTCAAACTGACATAAGACCTTTTAGAGATATATTTATGGGTTTATTTTTTATTAGTGTCGGTGCTCAATTGGATACTTCTGTCATTTTAGAAGAATGGTTCTGGATTGGACTTTTAACTGCTGGGATAATCATTGGTAAGGGTGCTGTAATTGCAATATTAACTCGCCTCGTTGGCTACGAATCACCGACTGCACTCAGAACTGGAATGGTTCTGGGGCAAGCAGGTGAATTTAGCTTCGCTGTACTTATACTTGCCATTGGCAATAATTTACTTTCACTACAAGAAACGCAGCCCATCATTGCCGCTACATTATTGAGCATGTTGATCTCACCAATGCTAATTCGTTATAACAGTCGAATAACTGAAGGCTTATTTCATGGTACATATACGAGCGGACTAAATGTGCCCCCAAAGGAACTTGCGACAGCCTGCGAAACTCTATCAAAACATACCATCATTTGCGGCTTTGGACGTATTGGGCAAAACCTCGCTAACATTTTTCGCGAAATGAAAATTCCCTACGTTGCACTGGATCTGGATCAAAGTTTAATTCGGGAAGCATGGGAGGCGGGTGAAAGCGTTTTCTATGGTGATAGTACACATACTGAAATATTACAAAAAGCCGAACTCGAACGCGCCAGCGCATTAATCATTACCTTTGATGATGTATATATTGCAAAACATGTTATTCAGAGCACCCGTTTAATCAATAAAGATATTCCAATTATTGTTCGTAGCAAAGACGAACAGCATATGGATATCTTACACGATGTTGGCGCCAGCAATGTCATACCTGAAAGTTTTGAGGCAAGCATGATGATCGCTATTCATGTACTTCAACATTTAGGTATTTCGACAGATAAGTCTATGACGTTTGTAGATCAAACCAGAAAAAATGAATACCGAAATTTACGCGGTTATTTTCGCGGAGAAGAATCTCTGGGCATGAATGAATTTAATGCATTACGATTACACACCGTAATATTATCACCTGATAGTTATGCAATAGGAAAATCAATAAATAATATTAATCTTGCGCAAACTAATACATCACTATTAGCTGTAAGACGAGAACGGGATAGAATAAATACTTTTGATGAGACATTTCAATTCAATAGTGGTGACGCTGTAGTCATTGAAGGAATGCAAAGCGCAATCTTAAATGCGGAAAAACGATTATTAACGGGATGATTTACATCCTTGTAAATCGCTGCTCTTGCGCATAACCGCCATGGACGGCGGAAATGCAATAGGATTGTCAGGAACAATCCTTGCCCATGCGCCCGCAGCATTGCCTGCACGGACGCAGGTACTTAGGGTTCGCCTAAAGCGCCTACTGTTGGCGTCTGGAACAAGAACCCTGACATTACATCCTTGTAAATATTCAGTTAACGTTATCTACTTCTTCAGACTTATTTTGCGCGACTGATTCTTCAAAGTTGTTTACAACACGAACAACCAGAATTGAATCGCGATAAAAATCTGAATGCAGCGGAACCCGAACTTTAATTGCAGCCTTTTCACCACCTCTGCCATCAGCATAAATAACAACATTTTCATCATTGACGTATCGCGAATTAAATTTCATTCGTCCATCTGCATAAACGTAGAGTCTTTCATGAAGCTTCGGTGATTCAACCACATCATTTGTGATTGGCGTTGTAGTACAAGCCGCTGTTGAAAAAAGCAGTGTAATTAGAACAGGAATAAATAATATATACATTTTCATATTTATTTCACCTAGTTAAGTAACATACTTAAACTATATGATTAAATATAAAAAATGATGTGCGCTAATTCACATTATTGATTTAACACGTGAGAACCGTGTCTCATTATAAAGAAGAAGAGGAATTGTACGTTAAAAATTATCCAAAATGCTTGATATAGATAAGCGATTAAAAACCGGATTCTCTTATCAAAACAGAGGCCACTATTTTATACATTCTTTCAATAAAACTTTCTGATTCTCCTTGTATATGCACAACACCACGTACAATTTGTTCAGCTCTAATGTGTTCAACAGGACTGATAGTAAATCGAACCCGATAGACTGATTTGTCGGGAACTAATTGTTGTTCGTCATTAAATTGAACCGGAATTTTTCCACCATAAGTAGAAGCTAAAGCGGGCGCATCCAGAGTTTTTAGATTTGCCAATTCAATATCCTGCACATAAGCCCATATCGAATCCAACTGAGGGTTATCAGGAATAAACTTTGCGCTAGCGTGAGTATTAATTCTGGCTAAATTTGCTTCAGAAACAACACCCTCGATCGCCGGGTTTTCAGGCTGAACTATCGTAGCAATTGGAAGTTTTGGATTTATCCAACGATCTTTATGCAGAGATTCTTCCATGTCATAAATAACGCCATCAATAGGTGCACGGATAATAAACTGACTTTGTTTTTCATGAAGGCCATTTAATTTAGAACGGCTCTCCTGTAACTGTTGAATGATTACCTGAATATTGGATAATTCTTCCGAACTTGCGGCAATTCTATTTGCTTGATAACGCAAAATATCAATTTCCTTTAGTGTAGTTTCAATCTCAAACTCAAGTTCTGGAGAAACCAGACTCATTAATATTTCATTCTTTTTTACACGCTTACCCTTTTCCAGAAAATTATTTTTAATATAGCCTGGAGCCGGACTATATAGTGTTATTTCTTTATGACTCTCATAAACAGCGGGGACAACTATTGATGTATTCCACGGATAAATAAGTGCAACAATTAATATGAGAAAAAGTGTTGCTGTTATATAGGAACGTCGCTTTCTTATAATTTTGTCTCTCAATTCCCACCAACCTTGTATTAATTTAAATACGGGTAAAACAATAAACCAGATAATTTCGATTAGGAATAAAATTATGCCCAATAATTTAAAGAACATATAGTAAACCAATACCGCAATACCGATGAAAAGGAAAAAACGGTATACCGCAACACTCCATGCATAAATATAGAGCTTCTTTACCATCGACGCAGGCAATGCTTCAGGTGGACTTAGCTTTAACCCGAATAATAATTCAGTTAATCGCCATTTCCCGAACTCGAATGCACGTTTTTGCAGGTTTTGAATACCAAGTAAATCAGACAATATGTAATAACCATCAAATCGCATCAAGCAATTTAAGTTTATTGCTAATGACATAATCCAGCTAGTCGTTGCCAGAATAAAAGCGGCACTTTTCAGTATCCCTTCTGGTAGAAAACCCCAACAAAATGTGGCGATACAGGCAATGTACAATTCCATAATCATACCCGCCGCACCCACATGCACTCGTTCTTTGGCAGACTGGACTCGCCAGGTATCTGACGTATCAGTATATAGAATCGGGAACATTACAAGAAAAGCAACGCCCATTGTCGGAACCTGGCAACCATATCGAGTCGCCGTATAAGCATGTGCCAATTCATGTAGTATTTTAATAAACACAAGCGAAATAAAATAAAAAATCAACCCCTGTAAATTAAAGAAATACAGAAATGTTGATGTAAATGTATCCCACTGTCTTCCAACAATATAAAGACCTACCAAACCAATTAGTCCTATCAAACTAGCTGTTGTATTTGAAAACAACGGTTCAACATAAACTAGCGTTTTTCTCAGGAATTTAGTTGGTTTAACTAAAGGTAACTTGATAAATAAATAATTGTGAACTAGCCAGATCAAAAAATTGGGTTTACTGGCAAGGTATTGTTCATAATAATCATTGCTCGAACCACTTGCGGGATCGAGTGTCAGACTGTTTGCATATAAAAAGGATAATAGACTCTGAATTTCAGAGTCGGGAATATCTAATGTTGTCTCTTTTTTTATTCGTTCGATTAGTAAACTGGCTTTTCCTACTGACCACCTTGATAACAATTGAAAGGCAGTCCAACCGATAGAAAAATATTTATTTCTCAGAGGATCGACAATGAGCCAGCTAGGCGAACCATCAAGTGCAACAGGTCCTTCTACTAATTGAAGATCATTACGTAAAACCGGTAACGCGAAATCATCTGGTGATTCTTCGCTCATACACCGAATAATTGACGCACATAAGAAATAGGTCGCCTGAACAAATAGAAAAATAACGAAACACGCTCACCATACATTTTTGCTGTACCCTGCAGTCCAATTCTTAAATCAGCTTGCTCAATATCATCAAACTCGGCATAAACTCGATATGAAAGTGTATCTTGATTGTATTTTTCAGCAATATAACTGGTACTGCTCACTATAGCTTCGATAGGATGTAACGGATCGGCATCCAGAAATACATCAACTATTGCTCCTTCTTTTAAAACAATCGCATCATCAATAGACAAATTAATTTTCAACTGAATTTTCCTGGTATCCGCTATCTCCATTATGCGTTCACCAACCTGAACCGGTTTTCCAATCCAATCCGATTTGTCAGAGTAAATTAATAAACCGGTTTTCTCCGCCCTGATAGTAATTTTATCAAGCAACTCGCGAGCAAACTCAAGTTTACTTCTATGTAATTCCGTTTGAGCCTTGAGTAAGGAAACCTGTGCTTTGCTTTTTGCATCTCTAAATGAACCTTGTGCCGCCTTTCTATATTCAGCTTCAGCAACAGCCAGGGTTTTTTCTGTCACATTATATTCGTTGCGTAAATTTGTATCTTCCAATACAAATAATGTTTCTCCAGTAGCAACATGTGTATTAGGCGAGAACTCTATTTCAGAAATAACACCATCCATTGGTGAACTAACAACCACTGGCTCTTTAGCTATTATTTCAGCCGGCGCCAATGCAGATATTTTAATCGGTTTAATAAAAACCATTAGCAGAAAAATGATAATGACCCAAACGGCCAAGCTAACTATTTTAGGGCGACGATAAAAATTTCGTCTACTTGTTGCCGCGACATAAGCATGTGCGTAAGTTTCGCCAAGACGTTTCAATAAGGGTAACTCATTTTCCTGCCAGGGCGACTCTCTCGTCATCCAGAGTCCACCAATAAACGTACCATCCGGTAGTTTTAATGGTGTCCATAGAACAAACGGCAAAGAATGTTCATTCCAACCTTCCTTTAATTCTTCCGGGCAACTGGCAGCATCAATCAATCTTTGTGTGGCAATAGTTTCGCTTTCAAATATTTTTCCTATTATTTTTTCCAACCACGCTGAAAAAGGCGTATGTTTTTCTATGACAGCAATACTCGATGCAGCAACTAATTTACAGTCGCGTTTTATCGGGTGAGCTGACAAAAACAAATAAGCCTGCCTATAAGGCACTAATCGTCTCGTTTCATTAACGATCATAAATTGAAGCGCTTCTGCAGAACTAGCCGCGCGCGCCATAGACTCAAGTTGTAATAATTTAGAAATGGCTGAAATATCTGGCGCTTGCTTTGGCGCTGATGCTTCAGTCGCTTGTTCAATATCAGACATTTTAATTATTTTCTTGTTTGAACTGAGCGGTGCCACTCATGCCGGATAAAACACCATTTAATTCTTCTTCAAACTTTCCAGTTAACTTTATGGTTTGACTCACAGGATCGACAACAGCACCTGTTTTAGTCACCTTGGCGTTAAGTGTCTTTCCTGTTTCATCAATCAAAAAAGTAAATGCTTCACCCATCGCTATCCATGTTAGCCAGTTAGAAGGAACGATTAATTCAATTTCTAAATCACTATCATTCAGTATTGAAAGAATTTCCTTATCTGTAGGAACGGTTTCATGTTCATTTACAGCAATTTCAATTACTCTACCATTATAAGGTGCTTTAATTTTACATTGACCTACACGGATGGCTCGCATCGTTCTATCAGCTCTGGCGACTTGCATTTCTGCTTCAGAAATAGAAACATCAATCTCACTCATTGCATTTAAAGCCAACAGTTCTTTATTATTTTTATAAACATTTTGCTTCGATTGATACGCCGCTTCAGCAGAAGCCAGGTCAGCACGATAAAAAGAACAATTAAAATCAACTAACAAATCGCCTTTTTTAAATCGATCGCCAGACTTAAATGGAATGTCATTAATTTTTGCAGCTATCTCACTGGAAATAACCGCTTTTTCAACAGGCTTAACCAAGCCACGAACATTATCAGTAACAATGCCATTGGAAAAAAGATCATCGTCAACTGCAAAAACAAACGGCGTGATGAAAAACAACGATGAAAAGAATATGGTTATACTAGGAGATATTTTTTTTATTTTCATCTGACCAACTCTCGCTATTAATTATTCAATTTTCATTGAAAAAATTTGTTGTTGTAAAGAAAGTCCCTCAAAATACTTTTCAATAGAACTTGTTAATGCATATATATTCTCAGTATCGACATCAATAGGAAAAGGATCAATTCCTAGTGCAGAAAAAATACTGGCGTAAGCATTCTCAACATCAGAAAATGCAATGTCGTATTTAACTTCTGCCACCATCATATTCATCTCTTCTCTTATTAAAGACTGTTCTGTAACTGTATTTGCTGTAACACCAGAAATTAATTGATCCAGTATTTTTTGCTGCGTTTTATAATAATCAGCTGCCGTTTTATATTCTCTTTGTGAATGCTCATATTGTGCCAAACTGACATGAACTTGAGTCATAATTGCCATAGTCAAAGCCAGACGTCTAGCTTCTAATACTTTACCTCTGGCTTTCAATTCTCTTTTTATAGAAGGTAATTTAAATATATTCAATAAATTCCAACTGATTTGTGAACCATAACTTAACCAATTAGTATTAAACACAAACGAATTACTGGTGTAGTTCTTACCAAAATTAATATCTAGCCCAGGTAATAGCCGCAAAATGGCAGCTTTTGCTTCTTTCTTATTAATCCTTTCCTCATATGAGATAGTTCTGACTTCAGGTCTATTTTCAAGTGCAAGTTGCTCCATCATATCGGGAGAAATATCGACCTTATCAACGACACCTGTTCTTTCCGGAATAACAAGTTCATAGTCTTCTCCAGGACGCAAATTCATTAACGCCGCAAGCTGAATCTTGGCAAGAGATAGATCACGCTGCAATTCTTCTAATTCACGTTTAATACCAATCAATTCTCTTTGATAGGTTAATGCAGTTAAAGGACGATCTAATCTCTTAATTTCAATTTGCTTTGATTCTTCAATAGCCTTGGATACCCGAACTAATAAAACTTCTATTTTTTTAATTAAACGATCATTAGTTACCGCCCGCCAATATGCTGTCCTGACATCCTGAACAATGCGATTAACCACTTTCCTTTTTTCTTCTTCAGCGATAAGCACTTTATCTGCTGCTTGATTTGCCCTGATATAAGACAAACCAAAATCAAGTACACTCCAGGTTAATTTTAAATCGCTGGTAAAAACGTCACGATTGGAAGAAGTTGAGGTTGATAATGATTGAGCACCTGTAAGCAATGATTGGCTCGATGAACCACTAAATTTATCACGACTGTCATAACCTGTTCTTGCAACAAGTTGTGGCAATAAATCATAACGAGACAAATCTAACTCTGTTTCGGAAAGAATTTTTTCAGCGTACTCTAGATTAAAATCAAGATTATATTTAATAGCTCTCGCGATAGCTTCGTACTGGGAAATCGACCCCTCAACAGCTTCCTGATTTTGCGTAACTAAAACAGAATCCTTACTCGCTTGCTCTTTCAATTCCTCACTCGTGAATGGGACAGGAATTAAAGAACAACCACTTAAGAATAAGCTTAATATTATTATGTATGAATTGTTATGCACCAATTTATAACCCTTATTTTTTCCATACGCGATCCTGCAACCATTCCTTGTAAAACAGTTTGACTAAAAATGGTTATAGTACCCCCCGATACCTAACAAATCGCTTCTGATTCTATAGTTAAATTACTAATTAATAAATGATTTCATTATATCATCAGTCGAATTTTCGAATTTAGCGGCTTCTTTTTCTATCTGATTATTAAATAAACTCGCTCCAGCGATAAGTTCACCGCCTATTTGTTCTAATGCTGCTATTTCACCACTTGTTACGTTTACATCAACATAACGCACTATCACTGTTTCATCACTCAAAGTGACTTCAATTCTTATTCCGATGTTTTCTGTACCAACAGGAGGTTCACCACTAACCAAACCGCCTTTATCATCGACTCTCAACCAAGAAGGTAATGGGTCACCATTCGCTTGTAGAACGGATATTTTCATCGCAGATAAATTAGGATCACTATTAATTGTGTAATCAACTTCAAGAAATAAAGTTCTTTCTCTTAAAATTGATTTAACAATCAGTTGATCACGAGCTTCAACTTCTGTCGCACCGACACGCAAAGGAAATAAACTTAAATCAGCTTCACTTCCAGGACTTAATTCCGTTAATGAAAAACTAACAGCAAACCCCTTAACACCTTTTACATCCCAAAGCCCTATACCATCAGCTAAACCAAAATCACTACTACCTACTGGATCAGGTCTATTAGTCGCTTGTTCAACAGCATCTAATACAGCACCATCTGCATCAAGTTCTCTATCTCCACTAAAACCTTGATTTCCTGTAGCTGAATTAGGAGGTAGATTAACATCATCTGCACTTTCTCTTTCTTCAGGATTGACGTTATCATCAGGTGGAGGTGGAACCGTAGCCTCAGCGGTAACTGATCCTGTTACATTTCCTGTATCCGTTAATGTGCCGTCACTCACAGTGTAATTAAAAGCAACCGGACCAACATATCCACCTGTCGGGGTAAACGTAATTGTTTTGCCGTCCGCAGCTAAACTCACTGTGCCGTTGGCAACAGGAACCGATGCGCCACCTGGAATTATCACGCCGCCATTAATTTCAGTAACTGTTAAATTATCACCAGTATCAGGATCAGTGTCATTCGTCGTAACATCTAAAGTTACCGGTGTGTTTTCCGAGGTATTCATTACATCATCTATTGCACTCGGTGCATCATTCACCGCGCCAACGTTAATCGTGACGCTAATGGTTTCTGTGCTGCTGCCATCGAC